>NZ_VFML01000001.1:2614166-3255000 GCF_006715045.1 Amycolatopsis cihanbeyliensis
CCGAGCTTGCGCGGTCGGGCGAGCCGCTCCAGTTCCTCCCCGGTGGAGGAGCGGACGTTGGTGAGCTTCTTCTCCTTGGTGATGTTGATGTCGAGGTCCTCGGCTCGCGGATTCTCCCCCACGACCATGCCCTCGTAGACCTCGGCGCCGGGCTCGACGAAGAAGGTCCCCCGCTCGGCGAGCTGGATCAGCGCGTAGGCGGTGACCGGGCCGGAACGGTCGGCCACCAGCGACCCGTTGTTCCGGGTGCGGATCTCTCCCGCCCACGGGAAGTAGCCCTCGAAGACGTGGTGGGCGATCCCGGTGCCGCGGGTCTCGGTGAGGAACTCGGTGCGGAAACCGATCAGGCCGCGCGCGGGCAGCACGTAGTCGAGCTTGATCCGGCCGGTGCCGTGCCCGCTCATCTGCTCCATCCTGCCCTTGCGGGCGGCCAGTAGCTGGGTGATCGCGCCGAGGTACTCCTCGGGTGCGTCCACCGCCAGCCGCTCGAAGGGCTCGTGCAGCTTGCCGTCGATGGTGCGGGTCACCACCTGCGGCTTACCGACGGTGAGCTCGAAACCCTCCCTGCGCATCTGCTCGACCAGCACCGCGAGGGCCAACTCGCCCCGGCCCTGCATCTCCCAGGTGTCCGGCCGCTCGGTCGGCAGCACGCGGACGCTGACGTTGCCGATCAGCTCCTGGTCCAACCGGGCCTTGACCAGGCGGGCGGTGAGCTTGTCCCCGCCACCCTTGCCGGCGAGCGGCGAGCTGTTCACGCCGAAGGTCATCGAGATGGCCGGCTCGTCCACGGTGATCCGGGGCAGCGCCTCGGGCCGCTCGGGATCGGCGAGCGTGTCGCCGATGGTGATGTCCGGGATACCGGCGATGGCCACCAGGTCACCGGCCGCGGCCTCCTGCGCGGGCACGCGGGTCAGCGCCTCGGTGACCAGCAGTTCGGAGACCCGGACCTGGCGGGTCGACCCGTCTTCCCGCATCCAGGCGACGGTCTGGCCCTTGCGCAGCCTGCCCGCGTGGATCCGGATCAGCGCGATCCGGCCGAGGAAGCTGGAGGCGTCCAGGTTGGTGACCAACGCGCGCAGCGGCGCCTCCGGGTCCACCGCGGGCGGGGGCACGTGCCGCAACAGGGTCTCGAACAGCGGGTCCAGGTTGGCGCTTTCCGGTTCGGCCCCGTCCGCGGGCCGCTCCAGGCTGGCCTTGCCTGAGCGCGCCGAGGCGTAGACCACCGGCAGGTCCAGCACCGCGTCCAGGTCGGCGTCCTCGATGTCGCTGGCCAGGTCGAGCAGCAGGTCGTGGGTCTCCTCGACCACCTCGGCGATGCGGGCGTCCCCGCGGTCGACCTTGTTCACCACCAGCAGGACCGGCAGCCCGGCCTCCAGGGTCTTGCGCAACACGAAGCGGGTCTGCGGCAGCGGACCCTCGCTGGCGTCCACCAGCAGCACCACACCGTCCACCATGGCGAGCCCGCGCTCGACCTCACCACCGAAGTCGGCGTGCCCCGGGGTGTCGATCACGTTGATGATCACCGGGCCCTGCTCGGTGACACGGCGGATGGCGGTGTTCTTGGCGAGGATGGTGATGCCCTTCTCGCGCTCGAGCTCACCGGAGTCCATCACCCGATCGACCGGCTCGGCCCGCTCGGCGAAGGCGCCGGACTGCCGCAGCATGGCGTCGACCAGGGTGGTCTTGCCATGGTCCACATGGGCGACGATCGCGATATTGCGCAGGTCCGGCCTGGACGCCGAGGAGCCCGAGCCGCCGGGAAGGCGCGAGGCGGGACGTGCGTCAACAGTCATGCCTGCAGGTTACGGGCCGCACCGACACGGACCTGGAGCAGGAGGCGGTCGCGGTCGCTCAGGTCACATCACACCTCACGGTAGGCCGACCGCTCGCCGGGCCGGGGCGGGGTGCTCGATCCCACACGACGATCAAGGCTAGGCTGACCTAACCTGGTAGGTCACGACCCGGACCGACACGGAGCACGAGTGGGCAACAAGCACGGCGGCAATGCGGACGCGAAAGCGATCGTTCGCAAGAAGATGAAGGCCGGCAAGGTCAAAAAGAAGTGCTGCCGGTCGAAGCCGCGCTGCAAGAAATGTCCGGTACTGGCACTGAAGAAAGCAAAAAACAAACTGGACAAGGCGGCATGAAGTGCCCGGTTTGACGCGCCCGCACCGAGCTCCCGTCTCCCGATGCGGGCGACGGCGACCTAGGGCGTGTTTCAAAGGCGTAGCCACTCGTTGATTGTGGCGATCTGGACTGTGGCCTCGTACCGGACTGCCAACTTGTCGTATCGGGTGGCCACGGCGCGGTTGCGCTTGAGCCGGTTGATCCCGCATTCCACGGCATGACGCTGCTTGTAGACCTCAGGGTCGAACGCTGGTGGCCTGCCACCAGCACGTCCCTTGTTTGTGCGGTGCCGTACCTGATCGGCCTTCTCCGGAACCGTGCACCGAATCCCCCGACCACGCAGAGAGGCCCGGTTGGCGCGGGACCCGTAGGCCTTGTCCGCCAGCACCCGGTCCGGTCGCGTGCGGGGTGGACCGCCCTCCAGCCGAGCGACCCGAACACGCCCCAGCACCACCTGGAACTGAGGCGAGTCACCCCGCTGCCCCGCCGTCACGACCACCGATAACGGTTTTTGCCCCTGCTCGGTGGCCAGGTGCAGCTTGGTGGTCCACCCGCCCCGCGAACGGCCCAACGCGTGATCGTCTGGTTCGGGCTCACCCACCCCACCGGGTGGTTCCTTCTGTGCTTGTGGATGGGTCCGCGCCCCCGCGGCGTGCTGATGCGCCCGGTTGATCGTGGAGTCGACGCTGACGTCCCAGATGATCAGTCCGGCGGCGTCGGCCCGCGCCTGTAACGCAGCCACGATCAACGCCCAGACTCCGGCACGCTGCCAGCGCCGGAACAGCCCGTAGACGGTCTGCCAGCAGCCGTAGGCCGGTGGGATATCCCGCCAAGGACAGCCGACGCGCACCCGCCAGCGGATCCCGTTGATCAGTTGCCGCTTGGTCCACGTCGGTGGGCGACCCGGTTTCCTACCCACGGGCAGCAGCGGCTCCAGGATCGCCCACTGCGCGTCGGTAAGGTCGGCTCGTCCCGTCGCCGCTACGCTGGCCACGAGGTCTCCGGTGTTCTCGATCAGCTTGGTCGTTGATCGATCTACCGGAGACCTCGCCTATCTGATCAACGACACGCCGACACCGCCAGACCAGTGGCGTCTTTCCTGGTCAACACATTGAAACGCGCCCTAGTGGGCTACCGCTTCGTTGATCTCCCGAAGTTCGGGGGCCGTCTTCGTCGGGGAAAACTCGATCACCTCGTGGTGCGCGAGGTGCTGGACGGCGAACGGATCGGTGGCCAGGATGGCGTCCAGCTTTCCCCGCAACATGGGACGCGCGATGATCACACCCCCGGTCCGCGGGTTGCGGCGACCGGAGGCGAGGAAGTTGCCCTGCTCATACTGCTTGGCGAGCCACTCGGCGTGGTCCGGCAGGGCGTAGTCGATTTCCTGGATGGGTGCGGTGTAGTTGACCAGTACGACATACATATCCCCACGGTAGACCCGGCCGCGCCGAATAAACGCCGTTAACAGGCGCGTCGATGCCTATCGTTGACCCGGCACGCCCGAAACGTGTGAAACCGCCGGATTTTATCGCTACACTCCGAGACGTGCACAGCAGTCGCATCCAGTGGTGGCCGCCGCGGGGCGGCCCCCCAGCTGTGCGCTGACACCTCACGAAGGCCGCCCGCCCGGCGGCCTTCTCGCGTGTCCGGAGGCCTGGTGGCGGGTGGCGCGACCAGGGAAAGGCATCATGACCAGACTCTCCGGCATCACCCCGTCCGGCCGCGTCCAGCTCGGCAACTACCTCGGTGCGATCCAGCGGTGGGCGAGCCAGGGCACGGCGGAGGACCTGTACTTCGTCTCCGACCTGCATGCGATGACCACCACGCACAACCCGGCAATGCTGCGCGCGTTGACCGGGGAACAACTCGCGGTACTGATCGCGGCCGGGATATCGGCGGAGTCGGTGTTCGTGCAGTCCGACCTCACTCGCGAGCTCGGCGCGCTGAGCTGGGTACTGGAGTGCACCTGCACCTTCGGCGAGGCCGCCCGCATGGTCCAGTTCAAGGAGAAGGCGAAGGGCAGGGACGGGGCGCGGCTGAGCCTGCTCACCTACCCGGTGCTGATGGCTGCCGACATCCTGCTGCAGGGCGCGGACGAGATTCCGGTCGGCGAGGACCAGCGGCAGCACGTCGAGCTGGCGCGCACCCTGGCCAAGCGGTTCAACGCGACCTACGGCGAGGTGTTCACCGTCCCCAGTGCGGTGCTGCCGCCCGCGGGCGCGCGGGTGCGCGACCTCGCCGACCCGACGCGGAAGATGTCCAAGTCCACTCGGTCCACTTCGGACACCGCGGGGGTGGTGTTCGTGCTGGACGAGCCGGAGCTGGTCCGGCGCAAGATCCGGCGGGCGGCGACCGACGGCGAACCATCCGTCGCGTACGACCCCGCGCGGCCGGGGCCGGCGAACCTGCTGGAGATCCTGGCCGCCTGCACCGGGAGCACGCCCGGGGAGGTCGCCGAGGGCTACGGCTCCTACGGGGCGCTCAAAGAGGGCGTGGCCGAGGCGGTGGTGGAGATGCTGCGGCCGATCCGGCTACGGGCAGGCGAGCTGCTGGACGACCCCGCCGAGCTGGAGCGGGTCCGCAAGGCGGGCGCCGCCAGGGCCGCCGAGCGGGGCGAGCACCGGCTGCGCTCGGCGTTACGGCTGGTGGGCACCGGCCACTAGGGCCAGCAGGTCGGGGAGCAGGATCCGGTCGGCGGGCAGCCAGTCCACGCCGCCGAGCTCGTCCGCGGCGAGCCAGCGCACCGCCCGGTGCTCCACGGCACGCGGCTCGCCGTCCGGATCGGCCAGCCACGCGCCGAAGATCCGCAGGATCCTGCCCCCGCCGAGGTCGACGTCCCCGCCGACCCGCGCGCCGACCACCACCTCGACGCCGAGTTCCTCGGCGCACTCCCGGCGCAGCGCCTCCGCCTCGGACTCGCCGTCCTCGACCCGCCCGCCGGGCAGCTCCCAGCGCCCGGCGGCCTCGACCGGGTACGCCCGTTGCTGCGCGAGCAGGGTCCCCGCACGCACCACGGCCGCCCCGACGATCACTGTCGTTCCCACGAGCGCCGCAGCTTACCCGGCGGGCTTGTTGGCCGTACGCAAACAGCAAACTCACGCGCATGAGCGGCCAACACGGGCGCATGAGCAGCAAACACGCCGGCGCCGGCGTGTTTGCCCTCCACGCGCCCGTGTTTGCCCTCCACGCATGCGAGTTGGCTGTTGACGTACGGTCAAGAGCGGTTCGCGGGCCAGATCACCTGGAACCGGGCACCCCCGTCGGGCGACTCGCCGACCAGCACCCGGCCGCCGCGGCGACGCGCGGCCTCGGCCACCATCGCCAGCCCGAGGCCGGTGCCGCCGGACTCGCGGGCGCGGTCGTCGGCGACCCGGTAGAACCGGTCGAACACGTGCTCGCGGTGTTCGGGGTCGACGCCGGGACCGTCGTCGTCCACCACCACCCGCACCAGCGAGCGCGAGGCGAGCACGGACACCACGATCTGCGCCTCGGCGTAGCGGCAGGCGTTGCGCAGCAGGTTGTTCAGCACCAGCTCGACCTCGGCATGAGTGGCCATCGCCCACGCGCTCGGCACGGCCGCGCTGACCCGCACGGCGGGGGCGTCCGCGGGCAACCGGCCCACCGCCGCGTGCACCTCGGTGACCAGGTCCACCGGTTCCGCGGCGGGCAACTCCCCCGCGTCCGAGCGGGCCAGCGCCAGCAGGCCGTCCAGCAGCGTGGACAACCGTTCGGCCTCGTCCAGCACGTCGGCCAGGGTGTCCTGGGACAGCTCCGGGTCCGGGTTGGCCACCGCCACCTCGGCCTGCACCCGGATCGAGGCCACCGGGGAGCGCAGCTCGTGCGCGGCGTCCCCGGTGAACCGGCGCAGCCGCTCGCTGACCTCCTCCTGCCTGGCCAGCAGCGTGTTGAACTCCGCGGCCAGTGAGCGCAGCTCGTCGTGCGCCTCCGGCAACGGCAACCGCCCGCCCGGCGGCAACCCGCGGACCGAACGGCGCATCCGCCCCACCGGGCGCAGTGCGGAACCCACCCCCGCCCAGGTGGCCGCGGCCGCGACGATCGCGGCCACCAGCGCGACCATCAGCAGCCAGCGCGAGCCGTCCACCACCGCGGAGCGGAAACCGACCATCGGCGCGCCCGCGACGACCAGCCGCTGGTAGCCGTCCGGGGCAGTGACCACCACGCCGAGCCAGCGCCAGTGCGGGCCGTCCCGCTCCCTGTCGCGCACCGCCAGCCCGGCCTTCAGCGCGTCGATCTCCTCGGCATCCAGGCCGGTCGCCCCGCCGCCGTCCACCGGCGTCCCCGCGGTGTCCAGTACCCGCACCGGCACCCGCATCGACCGCTCCGGTGGGTGGTAGCCCTGGCTGACCTCCTGGCTCGCGGGTGCCAGCGCCTCCCGCAACTCCTCGTCCACCGACTGCACCAGCAGCGGCCCCAGCAGCTTCCCGGCCAGCGCCGCGAGCCCGACCAGGAACGCCAGGGTGATGGTGACGGCGAGCAACGTGATCCGGAACCGGAGGCTCCGCCGCAGCCACCAGTGCCGTGGCGAGCGGATCACTCCGGCCCGACCGGCGCCAGCGGGTCGGCGGCGAGATACCCGTGCCCGCGCACGGTGCGGACGATCTCACCCGCGCCGACGGCGTCCAACTTGCGGCGGACGTAGCCGACGTAGACCTCCACCACGTTCCTGGTCGCGGCCTGCTCGTCACCCCACACCGCGCGCAGCAGTTCGTCCTTGGTGACCACCGCTCCCGCCCGGCCGACCAGCACCTCCAGCAGCGCGAACTCGCGCGGGCTCAGCGCGACCGGCTCCTCGTGCCAGCGCACCTCGCGGGCCGCCCGGTCCACCACCAGCCCACCGACCCGCAGCGGACCCTTGCCGCCCTCGCTCGCCGCCCGCCGCAGCACGGCACGGACCTGCGCCACCAGCACCACGAAGGAGAACGGCTTCACCAGGTAGCCATCGGCCCCGAGGTCGAGCCCGTCGGCCTGGTCCACCTCCCCGTCCTTGGCGGACACCAGCAGCACGGGGGTCTTCACCCCCTCCGCGCGCAGCTGCTGCAGCACCCGGTACCCGGACAGCCCGGGCAGCATGATGTCCAGCAGCAGCACGTCGAAGGAGCCGGTCTGGCCGAGCCGCAGCGCCGACGGCCCATCCGCGGCCGTGATCACGTCCATGCCCTCGGCCCGCAGGCCACGTTGCAGGGCCTTGCGGACGCCGGCCTCGTCATCCACCACCAGTACTCGCGGTTCCACGATTCTCAGGATGCCGGTTTCGTCGGGCTCGTGCCCGCCCTCTCAGCGTCCTCTCAGCCACCAGGGTGCTCTCAGGGCCATCTCAGACCTCGGGGGGAAGTGTGGGCATCGGGAAATCGCCACACTGTGGTCAGCGGAGCACAAGGCGCTGACAAACCAGGGAGAGGGTACGTCGTGAATCCGAAGAAGAGAGCAATCACCGTCGCCGCGGCAGGCACCGCGCTCGGAGTGGCGGGGCTTGGCCTGATCGCCATGCCGGCAGGCGCGGGCAGCGAGCCGCAGTTGCCCGAGATCAGTGCCGAGGAGCTGGTCGAGTCCGCGGTCAGCGCCGAGCATCCCGCGTTCGGCGGCACGGTCCGGGTGGACAACCAGCTCGGCCTGCCGGCGCTGCCCGGGATGGACTCACTCGAGATGGACGCGGCCGAGGTGCACAGCAACGGCCGGGACGCCAGCCGACTCGGGGTGCGCGACGGCAACGCCGAACGGACCATCGTGCAGAACGGCAACACGGTGTGGACCTACGACTCCGCCGAGAACTCCGCGAAGAAGGTGACGCTGCCGGGCGAGGCCGACCGCGAGCGGGACCGGCTCCCGCGGGAGGGTGAGCTGAGCGGCGACCCGACCGAACTCACGGCCACCGTGCTGGAGCAGGTCCGGGAGACCAGCACCGTCGCGGTGGACGGCACGGCGACCGTGGCCGACCGCGCCGCCTACGAGCTGGTGCTCACCCCGCAGCCGACCGAGCGCACACTGCTGCGTGAGGTCCGGGTGGCGGTGGACGCCGACACCAGGATGCCGCTGCGCCTCGCGGTACACACCCACGGCACCACCGAGCCCGCGCTGCAGGTCGGCTTCAGCGACATCAGCTTCGGTCCGCAGCCCGCCGAGCTGTTCCAGTTCTCCCCGCCCGCCGGTGCCACGGTGACCGAGGAGAACGCGACCGAGCGCCGCGCGGGGGGCAAGGAACACGCCGAACAGGCCAAGGAAGCCACCGACATCAGGGTCGTCGGGGACGGCTGGGACACCACGCTTGTCGGCAGCGTCCCCGCCGAGATGCTGAACCAGCAGGCCCGGTTCGGTGACGACGAGGGCCGCGCGGACGCCGACCGGCGCGACGGCCGCCCGGCCGACGTGCGCGGGCTGCTCCAGCAGTTCGGCAAGCAGGTCACCGGTTCCTTCGGTACCGGCTACGTGATCACCACCAAGGTCGGCACCGCGCTGATCACCGAGGACGGCCGCTTCGCCGCGGGCTTCGTCCCCGAGCAGGTGCTGATCCAGGCGCTGGAGCGGTAGTGCGCGCTGAAGGCGACGAAGGGCGAGCATCGCAGGTCCGCCCAGCGGGCCGAGGAGCGCAGCCCAGAGGAGTCGAGGCATGAGCACCGATTCCGATCCGGCGGGCGTGGGCGCGACCCAGGACGCGTCCACGCCCGCCGCGCGCACCAGGGGGCTGCGCAAGACCTACGGCTCGACCGTCGCGGTGGACAACGTCGACCTGGACGTGCCGGAGGGTTCCGTACTCGGGATGCTCGGCCCGAACGGGTCCGGCAAGACCACCACCATCCGGATGCTGCTCGGCCTGGTCCGCCCGACGGAGGGCGAGGCGCAGCTGCTCGGCCACTCCATGCCGGACGCCGCCGCACACGCCCTGCCCGAGGTCGGCGCGCTGGTGGAGGGGCCGGGCTTCCACCCGTTCCTTTCCGGGCGGGACAACCTGCTCCGGATCGCCGCGGCCGAGCCGCGACTGGCGCGGTCGGAGATCGCGGCTGCGGTCGGCGGCGCGCTCGAGCGGGTCGGCCTCACCGGCGCCGCGGCGCGCAAGTATCGCGGGTACTCGCTGGGCATGAAACAGCGGCTCGGCCTCGCCGCGGCGCTGCTGGTGCCGCGCAGGATGGTCGTGCTGGACGAGCCGACCAATGGCCTCGACCCGTCCGGCACCAGGGAGATCCGCCGGATCATCGCCGAGCTGTACGCGGCGGGGGTGACCGTGCTGGTCTCCTCGCACCTGCTGGCCGAGGTGGAGGCCACCTGCACGCACGTCGCTGTGCTGCACGCGGGGACCGTGGTGGCACAGGGTGAGCTCGCCGAGCTGCTCGAATCCGGGTCACCGGGCCTCATCGTGTCCACTCCGGAGGGTTCCGAGGCCGTACAGGCCCTGCGGGACAACCGAATCCTCAGCAGGCTCACCCCGGACGGGGTCCGGGTGGACCTCACCACCGCGACCGCTCCCGTGGCGCTGGAGACCCTGGTCCGTGCGGGCGTTCCGGTGTACGAGGCGCGCAGGGCACGCACCGGCCTCGAAGACCTTTTCGCCAGGTTGACACAGAACGACCCCGATTCGTCTACATCGGACGACCCGGCGGATACGTCCGAAACGGACATGGAGGCCGTGCGATGACACAGGCCACGGCCGAGGTCGGGCCGCGGACCGTCCAGACCCGCGCACCGCGAGTACCGCTGCCTCGCCTGGTGCGGGCCGAGCTGCGCTGGATCTTCCGCAGGCCACGCACGCTGATCGTGCTCGGCCTGTTCGCGATCCTGCCGGTGGCGGTCGGGATCGGGCTGGTGCTGGTCGACTCGCCGGGCGACGGCGACGGCCCCGAAGGGCCCACCGGCTCACTGCTGACCGCGGCCGCGGGGAACGCGCTGATCCTGCCGGTCGCCATGCTCGCCCTCACCCTCGGCCTGCTGCTGCCGCTCACCGCCGCGATGGCCGGGGCGGACGCGCTGGCTGGTGAGTCCTCGCACGGCACCCTGCGCGGCTGGCTGCTGGCCCCGGTCAGCAGGGGCAGGTTGCTCGGGGTGAAGACCATCGGCGTGGCGGCGGTCGTGCTCGCGGCGATCACGGTGCTCACCGTGATCGCGATCATCACCGGGCTGGTTCTCAACGGCACCGACTCGCTGTTCACCCTCTCCGGCACCACGCTGTCCTTCCCCGCCGCGCTCGGCAAGATCGCGGTCGCGGTGGGCTGGGCCGCGGTGCAGGCATGGGCGGTCGGCGCGGTGGCGCTGGCGATCTCCGCCTGCACCGAGCACCCGATGCTGGTGGTGGCCTCGGTACTGGGCGGCACCGTGGTGTTCTCGGTGCTGCGCATGCTGGACGCGCTCGCCTGGCTGCATCCCTTCCTGCTGACCGAGTCGTTCATGTCGATCGCCGACGTGCTGCGGGACCCGATACCCACCGCGAACCTTGCCGAGGGGTTGCTGCGCGCCGGGTGCTACATCGTGATCGCGCTGTCCCTCGCCTACGCGCGGATCGTCACCAAGGACGGCTGAGCACAGCGATCCCGTCCGGGTCGAGGGCGAGGTGAACCCGGTCGCCGGCGCGCAGGTCGGCGGCGACCGGGGCCACCGCGTCCACCGCGGCCAGCCTGCCCTCGACCCGGACGGACAGCCGCAGGTGGTCGCGCCGGTGCACCCGGCTGAGCACCTCCCCGGTAACCCCGGACCCCGCCACCCGCAACGCGTTCGGCCGCAAGCCGATGCGCGCCGGCCCGTCCGGGACCCCGGCCAGTTCGACCTCGCCGAGCGCCGAGCGGGCCACCCCGCCCCGCACCCGCGCGTCCAGCAGGGTGGTGACCCCGAGGAACCGCGCCACCGACTCATCCGCGGGGCGGGCCCACACCTCGTGCACGGCACCGGTCTGGCGGATCCGTCCCTCCTCCAGCACGGCAACCCGGTCGGCAAGGGTGAACGCCTCCTCCTGGTCGTGGGTCACCAGCAGGGTGCTGACCTTGGCCCGGCGCAACAGGTCGGCGAGGTCGATCGCGAGTTGCTCCCGCATTCCTGCGTCCAGTCCGGACAGTGGCTCGTCCAGCAACAGCAGCCTCGGCCGCGGCGCCAGCGCCCTGGCCAGCGCGACCCGTTGCGCCTCACCCCCGGACAGCTGGGTCACCCTGCGGTGCTGGTAGCCGGCGAGACCGACCAGGTCCAGCAGGCTCGCCACCCGCTCCGCCCGCCGGGCCGCGGGGATCCCGTGCATGCGCAGGCCGAACTCGATGTTTCCCGCCACGTCCCGGTGGGCGAAAAGTTGCGCGTCCTGGAACACCAGCCCGAAACCACGCCGGTGCACCGGGACCCTTGCCAGATCGTCACCGTCCCAGCGAACCCTGCCGGTCGCGGCGGGCTCCAGGCCGGCGATCGCGCGCAGTAGCGTCGACTTGCCCGAACCGGAAGGTCCGAGCAGCGCGAGCACGTCGCCGTCGGCGACCTCCAGGGACACCTCGTGCACCGCGGGCACACCCGAGTAGCGCACACTCAGCAGCTCGACCGACAGCATCTAGAACTCTCCCACCGAACTCTGGCCGGAACGCAGCCGATCGATCACGGTCACCACCACGACGGTCACCAGCATCAGCAGCGCGCAGGCTGCGTAGGCCATCTGGCTGTTCAGCTCGCCCGGCCTGCCGATCAGCCCGGCGATGGTCACCGGCAGGGTCGGCGCGTCCGGCCTGGCCAGGAAGCTGGTCGCGCCGAACTCGCCGAGCGCGACCACGTAGCCGAACCCGGCCGCGGCCACCAGCGAGCGCGCGGTGAGCGGCAGGTCGATCTCCCGCCACACCCGCAGCCTGCCCGCGCCGAGCGTGGCGGCCGCCTGCCGCTGCCGCTCGTCAACCGAACGCAGCACCGGCAGCACCATCCGCACGATCAGCGGGATGATCACCAGCGCTTGCGCGAATGGCACCAGCAGCGGGGAGGTGCGCAGGTCGCCGGGCAGCAGGTTCAGGGTGATCAGGTACCCGAACCCGACGGTCACCGCGGACACCCCGAGCGGCAGCATCAGCGCGGCGTCCATGACCTCGCCCATACCCTGCGCCAGCCGGCCCGGGGTACGCCGCAACGCCACCAGTACCACGGCGGCCAGCACCCCGACGATCATCGCGAGCACGGTCGCGTCGGTGGCGGTGCGCAGCGAGTTCAGCGCGGCGTCCCAGCCGCTGACCGCCAGCACCTCGTCCTGCCCGCGCCCGCCGAGCGCGCGGTACCCGGCAAGGCTGAACCCGGTCTCGGTGGACACCGAGCGCACCAGCAGCCCGATGATCGGCACCAGCAGCAACGCCAGCACGGCAAGGGCCGCCCCGACCACCCACCACTCGCCCCGCTCCGGCCGCCGCGCGGTGTCCGTCGCCGCGCGCAACCGGATCGCGCCCTCCCGCTTGCGCCGCGCCACCGCGCCGAGCACCAGCGCGGCGATCACCGCGGCGAGTTGCACCAGGGACAGCGCGGCGGCACCGGGCAGATCGAGGTACTGCACGGTACGCAGGTAGATCTCGGTCTCCAGGGTGCGGTACCGCGCGCCACCGAGCATGAGCACGACACCGAAACTGGTGGCGCAGAACAGGAAGACCACGGCGGCCGCGGCGGTGACCGCGGGGGCGAGTGCGGGCAGGGTGGTCGTGCGGAACGCCCGCCACCGGGAGGCGCCCAGCGACCGGGCCGAATCCTCCAGCCGCCGGTCGAGGTGTGCCCACAGCCCGCCGACCGTGCGGGCGACCACGGCGACGTTGAAGAACGCGTTGGCCAGCACGATCGAGGCCACGCCGCCCTCCGGCAACAGCGCGCGGAAGGCGAGCCCTACCACCACGGTGGGTAACACGAACGGCACCAGCAGCAGGGTGCGCACCAGGGCCGTGCCCGGCAGTCGCACTCTGGCCAGCAGGAAGGCCACCGGCATTCCGGCCAGCACGGCGACCGCTGTGGACGCGGCGGCCTGCGCCACGGTGAACCCCGCCAGCCGCCAGGTCTCGGCTTCGCCGAGCGCCTCGGCCACGCCGCCGTCGGCGAACCCGCGACCGACGATCGCCAGCACCGGCCAGGCGAAGAAGACGGCGAGGAAACCGAGCGGCAGCAGCGCGAGCAGGGCGGGCGATACCGGCCGGGCCGCGGGCGCTACTGGTTCAGCAGGGCGCGCCACTGCTCGACCCAGCGCTCCCGTCCGGCCTCGACCCGCTCACTCGGCAACGAGGCGGGGTCCTCCGGTAGCGGCGCCGCCTCGGCCCAGCCTGCGGGCAGCGGCACCCCCTCGCGGGCGGGATAGACATACATATGCGCCGCGACCGTGGCCTGGAACTCCTGGGAGAGCAGGAAATCGACCACCTTGCCCGCGCTCTCGACCTGACCGCTGCCGGACAGCACGCCCGCGTACTCGACCTGGCGGTAGCAGGTGTCCAGCAACGCCTTCGTGCGCGGCAGGCCGTCCTCGCCGATCTCGTTCGCCGGCGAGGAGGCGTAGGAGACCACGACCGGGCGCGAGCCCTCGCCGGAGGACCCGGAGAACTCCTGGGTGTAGGCCTCCTCCCAGCCACTGACCGCCAGCATCCCGTTGTCCCGCAGCCGCGACCAGTACTCCTGCCAGCCGTCCTCGCCGAACCGCGCGATCGTGCCGAGCAGGAAGGCCAGCCCCGGTGAGGAGGTCGCCGGGTTCTCCACCACCAGCAGCCCGCGATACGCGGGGTCGGCGAGATCGGCGTAGGTCTCCGGCTCGGGCAGGTCCCGCTCGGCGAACCACTGCCGGTCGATGTTCACGCACACGTCACCCACGTCCACGGCGGACAGCCGGTGCTGCCGGTCGATGGTGTAGCGCTGCGGGCCGCGGTCGGCCTCCGGGCTGGTGTAGGGCTCGAACACGCCCTCGGCGAGGGCGCGAGAGGCGAAGGTGGAGTCCACGCCGTAGGCGACGTCCGCGATCGGGTCGGCCTTGGCCAGCACCAGCTTGTTCGTCAGCTCGCCCGCGTCGCCCTCCTTGAGGATCTTGATCCGGATGCCGGAGCGTTGCTCGAACTCGGCCAGCACCTCCTCCGGCGCGTTCCACGAGTCGTGGGTCGCCAGTGTGACGGTGACCGGTCCTTCTTCCTGCTGGCCTCCCCCACCCGCGAGCGTGCAACCCGCGGACAGTGCGCCGGCCAGGCACAGCGCCGCGACCGCGCGGACCCTGGGTGTCATGCGCCCTCCCTGTCTGCCGGCGGGTGGGGAGGGTCGGCCTCCCTGCGCCGGCATGATCCGGATCAGGTGCGAACGGTCGTGGGTTCGCCCCCACCTCTCAGTCCGGCGAGGCCGGACTCCCGTGGCAGAGGTGCAGCGTACCGGTCGCCGTACCACCATGGAGCGCATGGCAGAGATACTCAGTGATCAGCAGGTCGAGGACGCGCTCGGGAACCTGCCCGAGTGGTCGAGGAACGGCAACGCCATCGAGCGCACCGCACAGCTCGCCAGCTTCCCGCAAGCGATCCAGGTGGTGAACCGGACAGCCGAGATCGCGGAGAGCGAGAGTCACCATCCGGACATCGATATCCGTTGGCGCACAGTGACTTTCCGGCTCAGCACGCATTCGGAAGGCGGCATCACGAGCAAGGACGTCGGGATGGCGGCCGAGATCGACGGCGTGCTCGCCAACATGTGATCTACACGACTCGGCGCTGCCGCGGCAACATGATCCGGCCCTCGCGCGTCACCCCAGTGGGAGTCGAAAAGGGGAAGGGAGCGCGACTATGGGCTACACCGTGTCGCGGCAAGCCGTGGTCACCAAGCTGGGCATCGCCGGAGTGATCGCCGTCGCCGGTCTGACGCTCGCCATGCTGTTCGGCGGCGGGGCCCGGCCGGCCGCCGCGGCGGACCACGAGCCGGTGACCGCGCAACAGCAGACCCAGCACAGCGAGTGGGCGGCCCGCGACGGTTCCGGTGAGACGAGGGCGATCATCGTCGGGGGGCTCGCCTTCGTGGTGATGATCGGCGCCGCGGGCGCGGTGCTCTGGTTCACCGCGCGTGACCGCAACCAGTAGCATCGATCTGTGATTCGTGACACACAACGAAGCCGCCGGTAACGGGCACCGGGATCCCGGCGCTGCTGTAGGCGAAAGCGCATCGACCACCGCTCTTGGATGGCCAGGATGAACCGGACAGCATCCACCCTTACCGCAGGTCAGCAGGCCTGGGTCTCGGCATTCGCCGCCGCGGGCACCCTGCTGTTGATCATCGCGCTCGGCGCACTCGGCTGAGCGAGTCGAACCGGCACCGCGGCCCGGTGGGCCGCGGTGTTCCGGTCAACGTGCCCTGTTGGCGCGAAATCCCTGATCCATGATCGAGATTGCCCGCTACCAGGCGATTTCGTATCCACTCGACAGTGATCAGCAGATACTAAGAGTAGCTAGACCAGGGGCAGACTTGCCGCTTCCGAGTCTTTCCTCGATACCCTGGACAGGTGACCTCGGGCATTGGGCGCACGCTACGGCAGATCCGTAACGCCCGCGGGAAGTCGCTTGCCGTGGTGGCCGGGCTGGCTGGAATCTCGCCGTCGTACCTGTCCCGGCTGGAGTCCGGTGAACGAGCGCTGGACCGCCGGTCGCTGATCGTCGCGCTGGCGAACGCGCTGGACGTGGCACCCAGTGAGATCACCGGCACCACGGTGATCCCGGCTGGGGAACTGGACGAGGACAGGTCGTTGAACGAGGTGCGGCTCGCCCTGCTCTCGGTGAGCATGGAGGAGCCACGCGGTGCGGTGGCCCCGCTCACGGCGCTGACCGCGCGGGCCACCGAAGTGCTGATGGCACAACGGGACTGCGACTACACCCTGGCGGGAACGAAGCTGCCCGCGCTGATCCGCGACCTGCACACCACCCTCGCCGCGGGCAGGGACGAGCGGGAGTTGCTGCGGCTGCTCGTGCTGACCCACGTGCAGGGCACGCAGGCATGGCTGTGCGATATCGGCGCGAACCTCGACCTGGCCTGGCAGGCAGCCACGCTGGCCAGGCAAGCCGCGCAACGGCTCGACGAGCCGATCTACAACGCGGTGAGCACCTTCGGCACGGCCTTCGGGCTGATCGGCGCCGGCGGATTCGACCTCGCCGCGCACGCCCTGGACGACGCCGATCCCGGCACGGCGACGCCGGAGGGGATGCAGATGTCCGGGATGCTGGCCCTGACCTCCTCCCTCGTGTCGGCGGCCAGCGGGCAGCGGGCGACCAGGGTCGCCGCCCTCGAGCAAGCACGGGACCTGGCCGTGCGGACCGGTGAGGGCAATGCCATGTGGTTCGGCTTCGGACCGTCGAACGTGGGCGTGTGGCGGATGTCGGTTGCGCTGGAAGCCGGCGAGCACGCCGCCGCCGCCAAGATCGCCGGCACGGTGGACCCGGACGCGTTGCCCTCGCCCACCCGGAAGTCGGCCTACTACCGCGAGTACGGCCGGGCGCTGGCCCGGCTGCCGAAGCAGCGGGAGGCGGCGGTACGGATGCTGCGTGAGGCCGAACGGATCTCTCCCGCGCGGATCCACCGGCACCCGTTCATGCGCTCCGTCCTCGCCGAGTTGCTGGCCCGGGCCAAGCGCGACGCCACCGGACGGGAACTGCGCGGCATGGCCTACCGTGCCGGGCTGCACGTGTGACCTGCCTGACCTCTAGGCCATCCGTGGGTGTTTTGCCGGTCTTGCCTCCCTGGCAAACGCCCAGGCGAGACGCGAATCACCCTCGATAGCGTGAACCGAAGAACCCAGGCCACACAGCACGGATCGGTCGACCGATGAGGCGCAAACATGCGCCGCCCGTGGAGTTCGCGGGCCGGCGCGCCAAGCCCGACGACCTGAAGTCCTGGAGCGTGCCGGATCGCAACATCCGCACCTGCTTCCACTGCCGGACCACCTACGCCACCTCGGCGGACGCGACCCGGTGCGAGCAGTTGCACGAGGCCGCCGACGACCGGGCACGCGACCACTGACCTATCGAGGAGCTCCACCGTGAAACACGTCGACGCGCAGGAACCGGACCAGACCGGCCTGATCGGCTTCAACGCCGAATTCGAACGCGCGCGGAGGGAACGAGAACACTGGTCCGCCGAGCAGCGCAGGATCGAGGCCGAGCAGTTGCTGGAGCAGATCTACCTCGCCCAGACCTGGCACGGCCCCGGCGACCCCCGCTGACGATCCGACCCCGGGTTCCTCGCGCCACCATTCCGGCGTCGCAAGGGCCGAACGGGTGAACCGTCGGACAATCCTTTTCCGGAGCATGAATCGATTTTGGCCGCCGTCGTCCCAGCGCAGCAGGCCGCTGAGCCGATCGGCCCAACCATTCTGATGTTCCACGGGAAACAATTCACACGCAGCACACACGATCCGAGCACGCCGCCGCCGGATCCCGATAAACTGCTGACCCTGGACGTGCGTTTGGTCACGGAGGCCGCGGGATCAGGAAACCATCGACAGCTGGTACGAAAAGCTCAACGACGATATCGCGGCGGCCGAACGCAATGCGAACACGCTGACGTTGTTCGATGTATTCGCGGGATGCGACCTGACGGCTTACGACGGGGACTTGTCACAACTGGCTCGCACGATAGCTCGATCGTGGCAAGGGTTGCTTTGTTCGGCGTTCCCCGAACGGCGGTTCATCGTCGAGGTTCTCGACGATGAACGATCGTACGGCCCGCAGGTCACATTCTTCCAGGAGACTTCGAGCTAGACGTTGAACCGGAACTCGACCACGTCGCCGTCGGCCATGACGTACTCCTTGCCCTCGATCCGGGCCTTGCCCGCGGCGCGGGCGGCGGCCATCGAGCCCTCGGCGACCAGGTCGTCGAAGGAGATCACTTCCGCCTTGATGAAGCCGCGCTCGAAGTCGGTGTGGATGACGCCCGCGGCCTGGGGTGCCGTAGCCCCCTTGGGGACGGTCCAGGCGCGCGCTTCCTTCGGGCCGGCGGTCAGGTAGGTCTGCAGGCCGAGGGTGTGGAAGCCGGCGCGGGCCAGCGCGTGCAGGCCGGGTTCGTGCTGGCCGACCGACTCCAGCAGCTCGCGGACCGACTCCTCGTCGTCCAGCTCCAGCAGCTCCGCCTCGACCTTGGCGTCCAGGAACACCGCGTCGGCCGGGGCGACCAGCTTGGCCAGCTCGGCGCGCTTGCCCTCGTCGGTGAGCACGCCCTCGTCCGCGTTGAACACGTACAGGAACGGCTTGATGGTGAGCAGGTTCAACTCACGCAGCGCGTCGATGTCCAGCTCCGCCTGCGCGGCGAACAGGGTGCGGCCCTCGTCCAGCACCGCCTTGGCCAGCTGTGCGTTCTCCAGGGCGGGACGGTTCTCCTTCTTGGTCCTGGCTTCCTTCTCCATCCGCGGCAGCGCCTTGTCCAGGGTCTGCAGGTCGGCCAGGATCAGCTCGGTGTTGATCGTCTCGATGTCCGCCAGCGGATCGATCTCACCGTCGACATGCACCACATCCGGGTCGTCGAAGACCCGGATGACCTGGCAGATCGCGTTCGCCTCGCGAATATTGGCCAGGAACTTGTTACCGAGCCCGGCCCCCTCGGACGCACCCTTCACGATGCCCGCGATATCCACAAAGGACACCGCGGCCGGTACCACCTTCGCCGAGGAGAACAGCTCGGCGAGGGTGTCCAGCCGCGGGTCGGGCAGCGGGACGACCCCCACGTTGGGCTCGATGGTCGCGAACGGGTAGTTCGCGGCCAGCGCCTCGTTCCGGGTCAGTGCGTTGAACAGGGTCGACTTGCCCACGTTGGGCAACCCGACGATGCCGAGGGTCAGACTCACGACCCGGGAGTCTACGGGTAGGGCCTGCCGCCCTGATCAGCCCTCATCCTCCTCGTCGCCGCCGTCACCCTCGTCGCCGCCGTCACCCTCGTCGCCGCCGTCCTGGCCACCGTTGTCTTCCTGCTGGGTTCCGCCGTCGCCGCCGCCTTCGCCGGTATCGTTGCAGGCGGACGCGAAGCCGATCGCCCCCACCGCCGCGACGATCGCGCCGAACGTACGTAGCCGCTTGCCCGCGGAGATACTCATGGGTCGAGCCTAGGGACGAACCGGGCAGGCCGCACGACCGGCCACCGGACGGTCACGTCGGATTCCCGCCAGTCGGACTCGTGACCAGGTGGCAGGATCGAAGACATGCAATCCACGACCGCTTCGAGCCCGGCACCTACCGCCGATGGCTGGGGCATCTGGCACGACACCGAGCGGTGCTACCGGGCGGTGATGTCCCGGGACGCCCGCTTCGACGGGCAGTTCATCACGGCGGTCCGTACCACCGGGATCTACTGCCGCCCATCCTGCCCGGCGCTGACGCCGAAAGCGCAGAACGTGCGGTTCTTCCCGACCTCGGCGGCGGCCCAGGCCAACGGTTTCCGGGCCTGCCGGCGTTGCCTGCCCGACGCGGTTCCCGGCTCGCCGGAATGGAACGTGCGGGCGGACCTGGCGGCGCGGGCGATGCGGCTGATCGCCGACGGCACGGTGGACCGGGAGGGGGTCCCCGGCCTTGCGCACCGGCTCGGCTACTCGGAACGCCAGCTGGGTCGGGTACTGACCGCCGAGCTCGGCGCCGGGCCGCTGGCACTGGCCAGGGCGCACCGCGCGCACTCGGCCCGGCTGCTGATCGAGATGTCCGAGCTGCCGCTCACCGACGTCGCGTTCGCCTCGGGGTTCACCAGCGTGCGGCAGTTCAACGACACGATCCGCGAGGTGTTCGCGACCACCCCCTCCCAGTTGCGGGCGACGGCCACGGCGGCCCGCCGCCGGGCCGAGTCGGCCTCGGATGATCCGGCACCCACCAGTGGCACCCGGCTGAACCTGCGGCTGCCGTTCCGGGCGCCGTTCGACGGCGCGGGCATCCTGTCCTTCCTCGCCGCCCGCGCGGTCACCGGCGTCGAGCAGGTGAGCACCGATGAGGGCGGCGCGGTGACCGGCTACGCCCGCACGCTGCGGCTGGCGCACGGCGGCGGCAGCGCGTGGCTCACCCCGCGGGCCGACCACGTGCGGTGCGAGCTGCGGCTCGCCGACGTGCGCGACCTCGGCAGCGCGGTCACCCGGGTACGCAGGCTGCTGGACCTGGACGCGGACCCGGACGCGGTGAACACCGTGCTCGGGGCCGATCCCTCGCTCGCCCCGCTGGTCGCGGCGGTGCCGGGAATCCGGGTACCCGGTGCCGTGGACGGCGCCGAGCTGGTGTTGCGCGCCATGCTCGGTCAGCAGGTCTCGGTCGCCGCGGCGCGCACGGCCGCGGGCACGCTGGCCGCCGAGCTCGGCGAACCGCTTCCGGTCGACACGGACGGCCCAGCCGTGCTGTTTCCCGACCCGGACGCCGTCGCCGCCCATGCGGAGGAGGTTCTGCGTGGCCCCCGGCGGCGGATCGCGGCCATCCGCGACGTCGCGGGCATGCTGGCCACCGGCGAGTTGGACGTGCATGTCGGCAGGGAAGCCGAGGAACTGCGCGCGGAGCTGCTCGCGGCGCCGGGAATCGGGCCGTGGACGGCGGACTACGTCCTGATGCGCGTGCTCGGCGCGCCGGACCTGCTGTTGACCGGTGACCTCGTGCTGCGCCGGGGCGCGCGGGCACTGGGCATCGACCCCGAGCGGCTCACCACCCACGCACAGACCTGGCGCCCCTGGCGTTCGTACGCGGGTATGCACCTGTGGCGCGCGGGCGCCGACACTACTGGGAAGGAACGGCAGTCATGAACATCGCACATTGGTCCACTATGGATACACCGGCCGGCCCGTTCACCGCCGTGGTCGCCACGGACGGCGCCGTGCTGGCCTCCGGCTGGACCGCGGAGGTCGACCTGCTCGCCGAGGCGATCGCGCCCTCGTTACGCCCGGCCGAACTCCGGCAGCGGCGTGACCTCGGCGAGGTGAGCACGGCGATTCGCCGGTACCACGCGGGCGAGTTCGACGCGGTGGACGGCGTCGAGGTCCGGCAGCGGTCCGGGGAGTTCCGCGAACACGCCTGGCAGGTGCTGCGGACGGTTCCGGCTGGCAAGCGGTTGAGCTACGCCGACTATGCCGAGTTGCTGGGGCGCCCTTCGGCGGTCCGCGCCGCCGCGTCGGCCTGTGCCCGCAACGCCGCCGCCCTGTTCGTTCCCTGCCACCGGGTGCTGCGGACCGGCGGGGGCCTCGGTGGGTTCCGGTGGGGCGTGGACGTGAAGCGCTGGCTGCTGAACCACGAATCCCCCCGGTGACCACCGCGGAGCGGGTCAGGCGGTGAGTTCGAGGGTGGAGCCGGTGCGGGCCTTGCGCACCCGCAGGCGGGTCGGGATCCGCTGGCGCAGCTCCTCCACGTGCGACACCAGGCCGACGACCCGGCCACCGGCACGCAACTCGTCCAGCACGTCCATCACCACGTCCAGGGTCTCGGCGTCCAGCGTGCCGAAGCCCTCGTCGACGAACAGCGTGTCCAGCAGGGCCCCGCCGGTCTCGGCGGCCACCACGTCGGCGAGACCGAGCGCCAGCGCCAGGGAGGCCAGGAAGGACTCGCCCCCGGACAGGGTCTTCGCCGGCCGTACCGCACCGGAGTAGTCGTCCAGCACGTCCAGCCCGAGGCCGCCGCGCCGTCCCCAGGATCCGGCCGCGTCGGAGTGCACGAAGGAGTACCGGCCCTGGCTCATCGTGTGCAGCCGCACGGTCGCCGCCACCGCGACCTCCTCCAGCCGGGCGGCGAGCACGTAGGACCGCAGGGACATCTTGCGGGCGTTCTGCCCCCGGCCGTTGACCACGTCGGTCAGCGCGTCCAGCTCGGCGAACTCAGCCTCGGCGGGCGCGAGCCGCGCCTCGGCCTCGGCGAAGCGCTCGGCGAGCCGCTCCAGCGTCCGCGCCCGCTCGGTGGCGGCCCGGAGCGTGGCCACCGCGGCCTCCGCGGTGGCCTGTGCTTGCCGCGCGGATTCCCGCGCCGCGTCGAGGTCCACTTCCTCGTCCGGCGACACCCCGCTGAGCTCGGGCTCCGCCAGCACCGCCCGCGCCGCGGCCTCGGCGGACTCCGCGTCGGAAAGCCGCCGCTCCAGCTCGGTGATCGCCGAGTCCGCCCGCGCGGCCGACCGCGCCGCCTCGACCGTGTCGAAACCGGCCTCCCGTACCGCGGTATCCACCGCGGCCCGCTGCTCGTCCAGCGCCTGCTGCGCACTCGCCCGCGCCGACCGCGCCTCGGCGAGCGCGTCCAGCGCCTCGACCACGGCGACCAGATGCGCGCGCCGCGCGGCCACGTCCGCATGCTCCCCGCGCGCCGCCTCCAGCCGCCGCGCACGTTCCTCCACCCTGCCGGCCAGCGCCTGGCGCTCGGCCTGCGCGGAGGCGACCTCCCGCTCCGCGTTCGCGCGCTGGGTGGTGAGGTCGGCCGACTCCTCCTCGGTGGCGGCCATCAGGTCTTCCAGCCGCGCCTTCCCCTCGCCCTGCTTGCTCAGCCGCGCCAACTCGTCCTTGGTCTCGGTGAGCCGCTCGGCCAGCTCCTCCGCGGTCTGCCCCTCCAGCCGCCGCAACGCGGCATCGAGCGCGGCCTCGGCCTCCTGCCGCGCGCCACCGGCCTGCTCCTTGCCCTGCCCCGCGATCCGCTCTGCCTCCGCCGCTTCCTGCTCCGCGGCGTCCCCGACCAGGTCTCCGTCCGGTCCGGCCGGGGCGGGATGCTCGACGGAACCACACACCGGGCACGACTCGCCGTCCCGCAGCCCCGCGGCCAGCTCGGCCGCCATTCCGTTCAGTCGCCGCTCGCGCAGATCGAGCAGCTCGCTCCGAGCGGTCTGGTAGCGGTCGACGGCCCGCTGTTCGGCGTCGACCGCCCGTCGCACCGCGCGTTCCAGCGCCGGAACCTCGTTGGCCTGTGTCAGCAGCTCGGACAGTTCGGTTTCCCGTAGCCGGACGCCGTCGACCCGCACCAGCGCCTCCGCCGCGGCGTCGCGCAACCCCCGTAGCTCGCGCATGCGTTCCGGAAACCCGGCAAGCTTCTCGGTGATGGCCTCGGCCTGCGAGGCGGCGTGCGCCGCGGTGGCGGCCAGTTCGGTCAGCCGGGTCTGGTCCGTCCGCTGCTGTTCCGCCTCGCCGAGGAGGGTGGACAGCTCGCCGAGCTCCTCACGCAGCCTCCCGGCCCGCTCGCGCAACCGCGGCACCTCGGCCTCCGCACCGTCCGCCCCCATGGCCACGAGATCACGGACCCGGTCGGTCTCGGCCCGGACCGCCTGCTCCAGCCGGGCGGCCCGGCGCTCGGCCTCGGCCGCGACGCCGGTCACCGGCACGGCCCTGCGCGCCGCCGCCAGCTCCTCCCGCCACCGGGCGCGCTGCGCCGTTTGCCCGGCCAGCTCGGTGAGATTGTGGTGCGCGGCGCGGACCCTGCGGACACGCTCGGCGCGCTCCCTGCGCTCCGCCAACCGCTGCTCGACCTGTTCCCGGTCCGAGCGGGCCGTTGCTTCGGCGGCCTCGGCCTCGGTGACGGCCTGGTCCGCCCGGTGCCGGATCGTGGCCACCCAGTCCGCGGGGTCGGCATCCTCCGGCGGTTCCTCCTGCGCGGCCTGTGCCAGCCGGGCCGTGCAGTCGCGCACCGACTGCCGGTACACCTCCAGGTCCTGCCTGCGCGCGGCGCGCCGATCCCGGAACCAGCGTTCCACCCCGGCGAATCGTTGCGTGGCGAACAGCCGCTCCAGCAGTTGCTCGCGTTCCGTGGTCTCGGCACGCAGGAACCTCGCGAACTCACCCTGCGGCAGCAGTACCACCTGGAAGAACTGCTCGGCGCTCATCCCGAGCAGCCGCTGGATCGTGCGCGACACCTCGTCGATCCGGGTGAGCCCCTCCGCGGGCTGGTCCTGCGCGGGCCGGTCGATCCAGCTGAGCGAGGCTTTGGCCTTCTTGGTCGTGGTGCCCTCGCCCCGGCGTTTCGGTACCTCGTACTCGGGGCTGCGGGCGACCCGCAGCCGGTGCCCCTGCACGGTCAGCTCCAGTACGACCTCGCTGGGCGCGTCCGGCGGCGCGAGATCGCACCGCAGGCGTTTCACCTGCCCGCGGGCGCCGGGCACCCGGCCGAACAGGGCGTACGCGACGGCGTCCAGCAGCGTGGTCTTCCCGGCTCCGGTGTCGCCGTGCAGCAGGAACAACCCGTCGGCGCCGAGCGCGTCGAAGTCGACGACCTCGCGCCGCGGGTAGGGGCCGAACGCCTCGACCTCGAGCCGGTGCAGTCTCATCGCGGTTCACCGTCCTGTTCCGGGTCGGCCTTGCCCGCCTGCTCGAGGGCCACCGTGAGCAGCGCCGCCTCCCGCTCGTTCGGTGCCGCGCCCCGGCAGTCCTCGAGAAAACCACCGGTGATCTCGACGTCCGACCGCCCGCGCACGGCCTCGGCGTACCGCAGCGGCTCGGTGCTGCCGCCCGCGGGCCGCCAGTCCAGGTGCACCGCATGCGGGAAACGCTCGCGCAGCCTGCGCATGGCGTCGAGTGGCCGGACCTGATCGGTCAACGTGACGGACAGGTAGCAGCGGGCCAGGTCCTCGTACTCCGGGGCCGACAGCAGGTCCTCCAGGTCGCCTTCGGCGGTGGCGAGGCGCCGCGGAACCGGAAGCTCGCGCCGCCACACCTCGGCCAGTCCCCCGGCGTCGAGGTCGGCCAGCCATACGGACTTGTGGTGCGCGGCCTCGGAGAACGAGTAGGCCAGCGGGCTGCCGGAGTACCGCAGGTGCTCGGCGAGCCGCTGCGGGCCGTGCAGGTGGCCGAGCGCCACGTAGTCCACCCCGTCGAACACCGCGCCGGGTACCTGTTCCACCCCGCCGACCGAGATGGTCCGCTCCGAGTCGCTGGCCTCACCGCCGGTGACGAAGGCGTGCGCGAGCACCACCGAACGGGTGCCCTGCGCGCGCTCCGCCAGATCGGCGCGGATCCGGCGCATGGCCTCACCGAGCACCCCGGTGTGCCCTCGTGCCTCCGGCACACCCAGGGCGTGCCGGGCCGGTTCCGGTTCCAGATAAGGAATTCCGTAGCAGGCGACCGGTCCGTGCGCATCGGCCAGCAGCACCGGCTCGTGCAACCGGGCCACCGAGGTGCACAGGTGCAACCCGCCCGCGGCCGCGAACTCGGCGAACGCACCGAGCCGTGCCGCCGAATCGTGGTTGCCCGGCGTGATCACCAGGCTCGCGCCCGCCGCGCGCAACCTCGCCAGCGCGTTCGCCGCGACCCGAACCGCCTCGGCCGAGGGGACCGCGCGGTCGTAGATGTCGCCGGAGACGAGCACGACGTCGACCCGTTCCTCGGCGACGATGTCGGCGAGGTAGCCGAGTACGGACTCCTGCTCGGCGAGCAGGTCGGCACCGTGGAACGTGCGTCCCACGTGCCAGTCCGAGGTGTGCAGCAGTCTCACCCGACCCAAGTTAGGACCACAATGCGGCGGGATCGCGCAGACACCCCGGCGAACGGACGTGAACGTGCCGTTCGCGCCCGATGCCGGCGCGAACGGATACGTCGCGCCCGCCCGAGTGGCTCGGTTCCCGGACGGCGGGCCCACCGAGCGCGGGCCGGTCGGCGGGGCCGGTCGACCCGCATACTTCCCGTGGTCCTCCGGTGGCCTGCCGCCGCTCGGCCCGGTGGACACCACACGTTCACTCGAACGTGTGTTCGATGTCCGGGTAGGCTCGGTTCTGTCGGTGGCGGACGCCATGATGCACGGCGAGGACACGACACGAGCGAGTCAGCGGGAAGGAGGGCGGACCGGTGGGCTCGACGGTGCTCAGCACGGCGGCGGTGGTCGTGGCGCTGCTGCTGGCCGGAGCGGTGGTCCTGCTGTGGCGGCTCTACACCGACAGCATGCGCAGGGCCGATGCCGCGGCCAGGCAGGTGGACGTCGAACGCTCCAGGGTGGACGAGCAGCAGGTGGCCCTGCGCCGTTACGAGGTCGCGTTCGCCTCGATCAGCGGCCGTGGTGAGCTCGGCGAGCAGGTGCTGGTGGAGACCGCACGCGCGCTCGGCCTGCGTGAAGGGCTGCATTTCACCGTGCAGACCGACCTCGCGGGCGGTGGCGCGGCCAAACCCGACATGGTGCTGCGGGTCGGCGGTGACCGGACGGTACCGGTGGACGCCAAGGCGAGCATGGCGTGCTGGGCCGAGGCGGTGGAGACGGACAACGCCGAGGAACGCCTGGACGCGCTGCGGGTGCACGTACGCAACCTGCGTTCCAGGGCGGCCGAACTGGCGGGCAAGGGGTACCAGCGTTGGGCCGACGCGATCTACGGAACGATCATGTTCGTGCCGTCGGACGCGGCCGTGGTCGCCGCGCTGGACACCGATCCGGAACTGTTGCGGTGGATGCTGGACCGCAGGGTGTTCCTCTGCGGTCCCACGGGGTTCGCGGTGATCGCCTCGGCCGCGCTCTTCGCGGCCAGCGAGCGCGCCCTGGTCGAGGATGTGGAACAGGTGCGGGGCCAGGCCGCGGCCGCACACCGTGCGGCGGGCAACGCGGTGGACGCGGTGAACCTCTCCAGCACCCACCTGCAGCGGTTCCTGTCCGCCCGCCGCCGTGAACTGGACGCGTTGGAAAGTTTCCGCGCGGCCGCCACCCCACTGACCGAGGCCGCGGCGAGCCCGACCGCGGTCCCCACGATCCGGAAGGGAGACGAGCTGACGGCCAACTGACAGCGCGCATCCGAGCCGCTCGGACCCGCGGCGACAAGCGGAGGAAGCACGCGTCGCGCTGTCCTTGCGGCCCTGACATGCCGGGACCCGTGCTCCCGAAACAGCGACACCCAGGCGTGACTGGCGTCACACTGCCGCGTAGCAAAATCGGACAGCTTGCAGAGGGTTAACGGATCCTGGACGCGAACCGGCTACGGTGACGACTATGCACGAGTTCGCCAGTCGCGTGGGGCACGGTCACCGACGCGCGCTTCCGGAGGTTGCGCGGATTGAGTAGGGGCTGTCTCGGAAGGCACCTTCGCACGGTGCGTGGTGGCACGCGCCCCGCGTCGACGGCCTCGCCGTCCCGGGCGCGGGCGACCTGCCTGCCCGAGGTGCGGCACGCTCACCCCACGGCGGCCCGTACGCGGGTTCGCCTGCCGGGTGCCGCGGCAACCCGTGAAGCAACCACCGAGGAACCGCGGCCCGGACACCGTCCACGCGAGGTGCCGCGCGGCGCGCGCCCCCGGCAGGGAGCCGGTGCTCCGGTGCCACCCGGCCTCGGCGGTAACCCCAGGCCGGCCGCGCGTGCACGACGCGAATCAGGTGTTCGTTCGTGACCGCCACCCGGGATCGCCAGTACGACCGCGAGGCCGAGGAAGGCTCGGTGCCCTGGGACGAGCGGCCCGTCGTCGGCGACCGCAGGGGCCTCCCGTGGTGGGCGGCCGTGCTGCTGGCCTTCGGACTCGCCATCGCGGGCGCGGTGATCAATCTGCAGGTCCAGGACGAGCTCGGGCTGCTGTTCCAAGGCTGCTACTTCGTCGGCGCGGTGACCGCGGTCGGCGCGGTCCGCAGGCGGAACCTGTTCGGGCCGATGGTCCAGCCGCCGTTGATCCTCGGCATCACCGTGCCGGCCGTCGTGCTGTTCGCCTCCGGCCAGCCTTCCGGTAGCGACACCCTGGCCAAGGTCCTCGCCATCAGCACGCCGTTGATCAACGGCTTCCCGACCATGGCGGTGACGACCGGCGCCACCCTGTTGATCGGCCTGTTCCGGATCTACCGGGAGCGCGACCCGTACGCACCGGTCAAGGCACGTTCCGGTAAGCGAAAAGAGGGCGCGACGCGGTCCACGGACAAGGCCGGCGCGGGAGAGAGGGACGCACCCGACCGGAAGGGCCGGCCACCCCGCGACAAGGCGGGCCAGGCCAAGCCACCCCGCGACAAAGCGGCTCGCGATCGTCCGGCCACGGGCAAGCCGCCCCAGCGTGGGCAGGGTGAACGCAAACCCCCGGAGGGGCGCCCCCCGGAGGGGAGGCCCGCCGAGGGTCGCCCGGCCGCGCCGCGCAAGCAGGGGCCACCGCAGCGAGGAAACCCGCCGAACCGCGCGGGAGGCCCGCAACCCGGCGGGAATCCGAAACCGGGTGGGGGCCAACAATCCGGCGGGAGTCCGAAGCCCGGCGGGGGTGCGGGGCGGGCCGGCGGTCCCTCCGGTGGGCGGGGCCCACGCAATCCGGCCGATCCCGGTGCCCCCGGGCCCCGGCAACCGAGGCAGCCTGGCGGGGACGGTCCGGACCGGCGCCGTGGCGGTGGTCGGCCCGATGCTCCCCCCGGGGGTGGGCGACCCCGGCGAACTCCACCCCGGCCGGACGACCCACCGCAGGGCGGTCCGGACGCGCCGAGGCGGGGCGGGCGGCCGGCACGGGGGCGGCCGTGGGACGACGGTCAGTCCTGAACCTGGGTCCACCCGAACCGCGGGTCCGCGAGCGTCCACCCAGGAGCGGCTTCACGAAGCCAGGGCGACACGTCACGCCGCCCGGCAGTGCCGGCAGTGACTGCCGGCACGGCCCGCGGGACCGCGCGCACCGAGCACGACGTGCCGGCCATGACGATCGGCCGGCGCGGGTCAGCGCACGCTGCTCGGCTTGGACTCCCCTGCCCCGCGCAGCTCGCGGGGCAGCGCGAAGGCGATCTTCTCGTTCGCCGTGGTGACCTCCTGGACGTCGCCCCAGCCGCGTTCGGCCAGCCACTCCAGCAGCTCCATCACCAGCACGTCCGGCACCGAGGCACCGCTGGTCACCCCGACGGTCCGCACCCCTTCCAGCCAGGCCTCGTCGACCTCACGCGCGAAGTCGACCAGATGGGCCGCTGTGGCGCCGGCCTGCAGGGCGACCTCGACCAGCCGCTTGGAGTTGGACGAGTTCTGCGAACCCACGACCAGCACCAGGTCGCATTCCGCGGCCATCGCCTTGACCGCGACCTGGCGGTTGGATGTGGCATAGCAGATGTCGTCACTCGGCGGGTCCGCGATGTTCGGGAACCGCTCCCGCAGCTGGTCGACCCGTTCCATCGTCTCGTCCACGCTCAAGGTGGTCTGGGACAGCCACACCACCTTCGAGGGGTCGCGCACGGCGACCTTGTCCACGTCCCCGGCGGTGTCCACGAGCTGCACCCGGTCGGGCGCCTCGCCGGAGGTGCCCTCCACCTCCTCGTGCCCCTCGTGCCCGATCAGCATGATGTCGTAGTCATCGCGGGCGAACCGGTTGACCTCCTTGTGCACCTTGGTCACCAGCGGGCAGGTGGCGTCGATCGTGCGCAGGCCGCGTTGCTCGGCCTCGGTATGTACGGCCGGCGAGACGCCGTGCGCGGAGAAGACCACCAGCGCACCCTCCGGCACCTCGGAAGTCTCCTCGACGAAGATCACCCCACGCTCACGCAGCGTGTCCACAACATGACGGTTGTGCACGATCTCCTTGCGCACGTACACCGGCGGCCCGTACAGCTCGAGGGCCTTCTCCACGGCGATCACCGCACGGTCAACGCCGGCGCAGTAGCCACGGGGTTTGGCGAGCAGCACCCGCTTGCCGCCGCTGGAGGGTGCGTCGGCGCTCCCGCCGATCGACGCGCTGGTGGCGGGCTCGATTCCGGGACTTGCTCCACTCATGGCACCCAGGGTACGGGCATACCCGGTGTGCGTTGGGTCACTCACCGCGCCGTCCCGACGCGCGCGTGCGACCGTTCGGTTGGGTCGGAGGGGCCGGGTGCGGCAGGCTAGGGGCATGAAGTCTCTCCCGTTCCCGCTGCGGGTCGCCGCGGGGCTCGCCGTCACCACCGCCGAGCGGGTCCGCGAGCTACCGAAACAGGTTCTCGGTTTCCCGGTGACCGTGGCCAGCCAGGTGTTGCAGGCGTCCATGCGGGTTCAGCAGCACGTCACGGAGTTGGCCATCAAGGGGGACGACGCGCTGTCCGCGCTCCGTCCCGTCGAGGAGACACCCGGCTGGGCCACCTTCGACGAGGACATCGAGGAAGACACCGGGGACGAGCACACCCCGGCGCCCGCATCCGACCGTGACCCGATGATCCCGGCGCAGCCGCAGAGCCGGGCGGACGATGTGGACCCGACGCTCGATCTCGTGCGGCCCGAGCACGGTTACGTCCAGCACAATGGCCACCGCCCGGACGCCGCGCCGGAGGAGAGCGCGCCGGACGCCGGCGAGGACCCCTGGGCGGACGAGGAACGCGCCCTGGCCGAGGCGCACCAGGACGGCGAGTTCGACAGCGGGCCACCGGCCGATTCCTCCGCTCCGGCCGGGCTGCGCGACTACGACCAGCTCACCCTGCCGCAGGTGCGGGCCCGGCTGCGCCAGTTCTCCCTGGAGCAACTGGAAGAGCTGCTCGCCTATGAGCGGGCGCACGCCGACCGGGCCTCGTTCGTCGGCATGCTGGCCAGGCGCATCGGCAATGTCCGCCGCGAGCAGGAGACCGGCGAGGGTACCGCTGCCGAGGACCCGACCGACCGGTGAGCGACGCGGCGACCCCTCCCGGCACCTCCTCGAACGCGGGCACCAGCGCCGAGCATCCCTGGCCGGTCCGCACCGTGGCCCGCAAGATCGCGGACTGGATCCATCGCCTCGGCGCGGTCTGGGTGGAGGGCCAGCTCACCCAGATCTCCGCGCGATCCGGTAACCAGACCGCCTTCCTCACCCTGCGCGATCCGTCCGCGGACGTCTCGATGACGGTCACCTGCCCGACCCGGCTGCTGCGCTCGGTCGAGCCGCCGCTGCGCGAGGGCGCCAGCGTGGTGCTGCACGCGAAACCGACCTTCTTCCTCGGCAGGGGCACGCTGAGCCTGCGCGCGAACGAGATCCGCGCCGTCGGCATCGGTGAGTTGCTGGCCCGCATCGAGCGCCTGCGCAAGCTGCTCGCCGCGGAAGGCATGTTCGCGGCCGAGCGCAAACGCAAGCTGCCCTTCCTGCCTCGCGGCATCGGGCTGATCACCGGCCGCGCCTCGGCGGCCGAGCGCGATGTGCTGGTGAACGTCAAGGCACGCTGGCCGGCCGCCGCACTCACCGTGCTGAACACCGCCGTGCAGGGCGCACAGGCCGTGCCGCAGATCCGCACGGCGCTGTCCACTCTGGACGCCGACCCTGGCATCGACGTGATCGTGATCGCCCGCGGCGGCGGGAGCGTCGAGGACCTGTTGCCGTTCTCCGACGAGGCCCTGTGCCGCGCGGTCGCCGCGGCGGGCACCCCGGTGGTCAGCGCGATCGGACACGAGCCGGACACCCCGCTACTCGACCACGTCGCCGACCTGCGCTGCTCCACGCCGACCGACGCGGGCAAGCGAGTCGTGCCGGACGTCAAGGAGGAGTCCGAGCGCGTCCGCCAGCTCCGCGACCGGGCCCGGCGCGCGCTGCACGGGTGGGTGGACACCCAGGCCCGGCTGCTCGAGCAGCTGCGTAGCAGGCCGGCACTCGCCGACCCGCTCGGCCCGGTCCAGCGACGCGCCGACGAGGTCGCCTTACACCTGGAACGCGGGCGCCGTGCGATGCTCGGCAAGCTCGGCAACGAGCAGACCGCGCTGGCGGCGGTCCGCGACCGGCTCACCTCGCTCGGCCCCTCCGCGACGCTGGCCCGCGGCTACGCGGTCGTGCAGTACTCCGACGAGTCGGGCAACCTCCGGGTGCTCCGGTCAGTCTCTGAAGTAGCGGCCGGAACACCATTGCGGGTCAGGGTCGCCGACGGCGTCACGCACGCCACCGTCACGGATGGGTACGAGGAAGGGACGTAGCAGTGCAGTCGGTGCGCGCGACCACGTTTCTCCCGCTGACCACGAACGCCGCCGCGCGCCTGGCACGCGGCTCGGGCACCGATCCGGCACGGCGGCAGGCACTGGTCGTCCGGCACCGGGCCGAGGAGGCCGATGCCGCCGCCGCGCAGTGCTGGACCGCCCTGCTCGCCGGCTGCGACACGGCGGGGCGCGCCGCGCTGGGGCCCAGCCTGCGCAGGCTGTCCGAGGCGACCTCGTACTACGTCGGCACCCGCTGGTGGTTCACCGACGGCTCCACCCACCGGCGCCGGGTGGCTCAGGCACAGCAGCACATCGAGGACGCGATCGTGGACGGCGACGGTCAGGAGTTCGCCAGCGCCTTCGTGGGATACGACAACGCCATGGCCAGCGCGGTAGTGTGCGCGGCCCGGACCAACCACGACAGCCGGAGCCGCACACCGTGAACGAGCCCGAACCCGTCAGCAACCCCGCCGAGACCGCCGGCCTCGGCTACGAGCAGGCCAGGGACCAGCTCATCGAGGTGGTCCGCGGGTTGGAGGCAGGCGGGCTGTCCCTTGAGGAATCGCTGGCCCTGTGGGAGAAGGGCGAGCAGCTGGCCAAGCTCTGCGAGCGACACCTCGAGGGCGCGCGCGAGCGCATCGAGACCGCGCTGGCCTCGGTCGAGAACGGCACCGAGGGCAGCGGCACGGACACAACGGGCAGGCCCGGCAACGGGGAGTGACGACCGCCATGCCGCGCTGAGCTGGCCCGGCGTCCACGATCTGCGAGAATTGAGCCCGATTCACTCCACGTCGTGATCGGGAGGCAGCATGACACCCCTTGTGCCAAGCCGCGCTGGCCAAGGCGACCACCGAGCGCGCCTCTGGCCGAAGGCGGACGTGCGCAAAACCGCGGAGGAAACAGCATGACCACCGCCGAGTCCGCAGGCGAGCCCCGCCAGGCGGAAGCACCGGACCGCAACCTCGCGATGGAGCTCGTCCGGGTCACCGAGGCGGCCGCGATGGCGGCGGGCCGCTGGGTCGGCAAGGGCGACAAGATCGGTGGCGACGGTGCGGCCGTGGACGCGATGCGGCAGCTGATCCAGACCGTGTCCATGCACGGCGTGGTGGTGATCGGCGAGGGCGAGAAGGACGAGGCGCCCATGCTGTTCAACGGCGAGTCGGTGGGCAACGGCGACGGCCCCGACTGCGATGTCGCGGTCGACCCGATCGACGGCACCACGCTGATGGCCAAGGGCATGCCGAACGCGCTGGCCGTGCTGGCGGTGGCCGAGCGCGGGGCGATGTTCGATCCCTCCGCGGTGTTCTACATGGAGAAGCTGGCGGTGGGCCCGGAGGCCGCGGGCACGGTGGACATCTCGGCCCCGATCGCGGAGAACATCCGCCGGGTGGCCCGCGCCAAGCACAGCGAGGCGTCCGATGTGACCGTGTGCATCCTGGACCGCCCCCGGCACGAGCAGATCGTCAAGGAGGTCCGGGAGGCCGGGGCACGCATCCGGTTCATCTCCGACGGCGACGTCGCGGGCGCGATCGCGGCCGCCAGGCAGACCACCGGGGTGGACATGCTGCTCGGCATCGGCGGCACCCCGGAGGGCATCATCGCCGCCTGCGCCCTCAAATGCCTCGGCGGGGAGCTGCAGGGCAGGCTGTGGCCGAAGGATGACGCCGAGCGGGAGAAGGCGGTCGCCGCGGGCCACGACCTCGACCGCGTGCTCAGCACGGACGACCTGGTGGGCGGGGACAACGTCTTCTTCTGTGCCACCGGGGTCACCGACGGCGACCTGCTGCGCGGGGTGCACTACCGCGCGGGTGGGGCGACCACGCAGTCCATTGTGATGCGCTCGAAGTCGGGCACCGTGCGGCTGATCGACGGCTACCACCGGCTGACCAAGCTGCGGGCCTACTCCTCGGTGGACTTCGACGGAACGCTGGAAAGCGACTCCGACGTCGTCCCGCCGCTGCCCTGACCATGAGTCCGATGCGCAGGGGTGCCCGTACGGTCGGCGTGCTCACCGCGGTGGTCGCGCTGCTGGTGACCGGTGTCCAGCAGGCGGCGGCGGTGCGCCCCGCGATCATCGGCGGGGTGGACGCCGATCAGGAGTACCCGTTCATGGTGTCCCTGCAGAGCAGTTCCGGCATGCACCGTTGCGGCGGCTCGCTGGTCGCACCGGCCTGGGTGGTGACGGCCGCGCACTGCGTGCGGACCCGTACCAGGCTGATCACCACCGCCCGAATCGGCAGTACCGACCACACCGAGGGCGGGGAACAGGTCGAGGTGGCCGAGACGGTCACCCATCCCGACTACGACCCGAAGGGCGCGGGTGGTGACCTGGCCCTGGTGCGGCTGGCCACACCGGTGCGGGCGGAACCGATCACGCTCGGCACGGCCCCCGTGATGGGCAGCGAGACCCGGCTGCTCGGCTGGGGGCAGACCTGCCCGACCGAGGGATGCGGGCCCGGCCCGCGGGTTCTGCAGCAGTTGGACGCCCTGGTCGTCGAGGCCACCGGCTGCACTGCCGAGTTCGCGGCCGAGGTCGAGCTGTGCACCGGGACCGCCGAGGGCGACGCGGGCACCTGCTACGGCGACTCCGGCGGGCCACAGGTCGCGCGGGTCGAGGAACGCTGGGAGCTGCTGGGTGCCTCCAGCAGGCCGGGAAACGGCGACCGCACCTGCGCCACCGCCCCTTCCATCTACACCTCGGTGCCCGCCTACGCCGAGTGGATCACCGAGCGGATCGCGCCCCCGTCCGGCGAGGACGACGCGGTCGCTCAGCCGCTGGAGTGACCGGGGAACAGCTTCGCCCCCGGGTTCAGCGCCACCCCGATGTTGTTGATCGCCGTGGCGGCCTCGCCGAAACCGGTGGCGATCAACTTGACCTTGCCGGGATAGGCGGCCACATCGCCTGCGGCGTAGACCCACTCGCGCGCCGTGGCCATGGTGGTGTCGACCGCGATCGACCGGCGCTCGATCTCCAGCCCCCAGTTCTCGATCGGCCCGAGGTCGGCGGTGAACCCGAGCGCGGCGACCACGGTCTGCGCGGGCAGCACCTCGCGGCCCTCGTTCTTGATCTCCAGCTCCACCTCGGCCAGCGGGCCGTCCTCGGTCTCCCCGCGTAGCCGGGTCACCTCGGCATCGGTGATGATCCGGACCCCCAGCCCACGAACCTCGCGCACGATCGACTCGGCGGCGCGGAACCGGGACCTGCGATGCACGAGGGTGACGCTCGCGGCGATCGGGTGCAGCGCGAGCACCCAGTCGAAGGCGGAGTCGCCGCCGCCGACCACGACCACGTGCTTGCCGGCATGGACGTCCAGCGCGGGCACGAAGTGCACCATGCCCCGGCCGAGCCAGCCGTCCCCGGCGGGCAACGGGCGCGGGGTGAACTCGCCGATGCCCGCGGTGACCAGCACCGCCCCGGCCCGCACGACATCACCGCCGTCCAGGGAGACCTCCAGCCCGCCGCCCTCGGCCTCCTCCAGCCCGACCGCCTTGCGCCCGAGCAGGTAGGTCGGGTCCCACTGGGCCGCCTGCTCGACCAGGCCCTTGACCAGGTCTCTTCCTCGTACCGCGGGGAATCCGGCGACGTCGTAGATCATCTTCTCCGGATACATCGCGGTCACCTGACCGCCCGCTTCCGGCAAGGAATCCACGACGGCCATCGAGAGGCCGCGAAAACCCGCGTAGTACGCGGCGAACAAACCGGTCGGCCCGGCGCCGATGATCAGGACGTCGACCGACAGCTTCTCCGGCGAGCTCATAGCTCACCAACCTTTCCGCCTGTGGTGGTGGCAGTGATCGGGGACACCCGCCACCCTAGTGCGCAAGGCCACTGCGCGACCGCGATTCGGCTACGCCAGACTGACGGGCATGGCTGAACAGGACTACCGGATCGAGCACGACACGATGGGCGAGGTGCGGGTGCCCGCCGATGCCCTGTACCGCGCGCAGACCCAGCGGGCCGTGGAGAACTTCCCGATCTCCGGACGTGGCCTCGAGCGCGCCCAGATCCGCGCGCTCGGCCTGCTCAAGGCGGCCACGGCCAGGGTGAACGGCAGGCTGGGCGTGCTGGACGGCGAGGTCGCGGCCGCCGTCGCGACGGCGGCCGACGCGGTCGCCGAGGGCGAGCACGACGCGCATTTTCCGATCGACGTGTTCCAGACCGGATCCGGGACCTCGTCGAACATGAACGCCAACGAGGTCATCGCGACCCTGGCCAGCCGCGCGCTCGGCGCCGACGTGCACCCCAACGACCAGGTGAACGCCTCGCAGTCGTCCAACGACACCTTCCCCACCACGATCCACGTCGCGGCGACCGAGGCCGTGCTGACCGACGTGATCCCGGCACTGGACCACCTGGCAGGCACCATCGAGCGGCGTGCCGAGGAGTGGGCGGAGGTGGTGAAGTCCGGCCGCACGCACCTGATGGACGCGGTCCCGGTGACCCTCGGCCAGGAGGCGGGGGCCTGGGCGGCGCAGGTCCGCTTCGGTATCGAGCGGCTGCGGGACTGCCTTCCCCGGCTGGGCGAGCTGCCGATCGGTGGGACCGCGGTCGGCTCGGGCCTGAACGCGCCAGCGGGATTCGGCGCGGCGGTCGCCGAGGAGCTGGCCAAGGTGACCGGGCTTCCGTTGAGCGAGGCACGCAACCACTTCGAGGCGCAGGCCGCGCAGGACGGCGTGGTGGAGGCTTCCGGGGCGCTGCGCACGGTGGCGGTGTCCCTGAACAAGATCGCCAATGACGTGCGCTGGCTGGGATCCGGCCCGCGGACCGGCCTGGCCGAGCTCGCGCTGCCCGATCTGCAGCCCGGCTCGTCGATCATGCCGGGCAAGGTCAACCCGGTGATCCCGGAGGCGACGCTGCAGGTGGTCGCGCAGGTGATCGGCAACGACGCGGCGGTGGCCTTCGCCGGGGCGCAGGGCAACTTCCAGCTCAACGTGAACCTGCCGGTGATCGCCCGCAACGTGCTGGAGTCGGCGCGGTTGCTGGCGGCGGTGTCCCGGCTGCTCGCGGACAAGGTGTTCGCGGGGGTTTCGGTGAACACCGAGCGCGCGCGGGAGTACGCCGAGGGGTCCCCTTCGATCGTGACCCCGTTGAACGCCTACATCGGCTACGAGGAGGCGGCCGCGGTGGCCAAGCAGGCCCTCGCCGAGCGCAGGACGATTCGCGAGGTCGTCCTGGAACGCGGCCACATCACCAGCGGCAAGCTCACCGAACAGCAGCTTGACGAGGCGCTGGACGTCCTCCGCATGGCCCACGGCTCCCGCTGACCCGCGCTGTGAGTGACCCGCCACCCGTCTCCCGCCGAGCGGAACGGGTCACTCACAGCAGCCGGCGTGAAGGCCGAGGGTGACCTCCGCGGCGACCAGGGCGATGCCCACGCCATCGGCGGCGTCGAGGGCCTGCACGCCGTGCTGCGCCTGCCGCCCGGGACCGTCGACGTCGCCGCGCAACGGCGGCTGGCGGACCACGGCATCAACGTCCCCGCCCTCTCCGGCTACGCGCGCGCAACCCCGCGGCCCGTTTCCCGGTCTGGTGCTGGGTTACGCGGCGCTGTCCCCGGATCGGCTGCGCGCGGCGGTCGCCGGCATGGCACGGGCGCTGGCGTAGCGACGACCTGGCGAGACAGAGCAGGACAGAACACGAACGCGGCACCCCGGGCGCTGTAACTTTATGTCTATCTCACATCGAGTTGGTGCAATAGATCACAGTGCCGGGCGGCACAGGTCTGGACCAGGGAGGTGTGCGTGGAGGACGACGAACTCACCGACCTCGCCCTGCGCGCCGCCGCCGGAAACCGGACCGCGGCGGAAGGTTTCGTGTCCGCCACCCAGCACCAGCTGCACCGGATGCTCGGTTACCTGGTGGAACCGCGACTGGCCGAGGACCTGGTGCAGGAGACCTACCTGCGTGCCTTCACCGCACTGCCCCGCTACGCCGCAAGGTGCCCGGCCCGGATGTGGCTGCTCGCTATCGCCAAGCGGGTGGCCGCCGACCATCTGCGTACCCGCAAGCGCAGGCCGCAGCACGCGCGCACCCCGGACTGGACGGGTGTGGCTGAGCGCGCCGGGGCCGCCGAACCGGATCACGGACGCCTGGTCGACCTGCGCAGGCTGGTCGCCGAGCTGTCGCCCGAACGTCGTGAGTCCTTCGTCCTCACCCAGGTGCTCGGGCTCTCCTACGCCGAGGCGGCGCTGGTGTGCGAGTGCGCGATCGGCACGATCCGCTCCCGCGTGGCGCGGGCACGCCAGGATCTGCTGACCTGGCTCGGTCCGGCCGGCGCGGGAAAACCGGCCGCAGGGGAGAGCCGGATGTGACCGGCCGCCCGCCGGTCCCGGTACGACCGGCCGATCAACCCTCGAGGAGCTGCTTGGCGATCTCCTTCGCGTTGCCGACCGCGCCGGGAACCACCCCGAACGAGGCGGTGACGGTGGCGCCCTCCAGCAGCACGAGGAGCGAGGTGGCGATCCGCCGCGGGTTGCGCAGCCGGGCGTCGCGAGCGAGGGTGCGCAGGTAGTCCAGCATCCACAGCTTCTGGTCCCGGATCACCTCGCGGCCGGGGTGATCGCTGTCGGTCAGCTCGGCCTGCGCGTTCACGAAGGCGCAGCCACGGTCGTTCTCCGTGGCCACCCACTCCTCCAGCGCGTCGAACACCAGCAGCAGCCTGCGCGTGGGCGCCATCCGCACGCCGTGCTCCACGTAGGACACGACGTGCTCGCGCCAGCGCTCGTCCCGGCGCCGCAGGTAGTGCCCGACCAGTGCGTCCTTCGAGCCGAAGCGGTCGTACAGGGTCTTCTTGGTGACGCCGGCCTCGCTCGCGATGGACTCGACGCCGACGGCGTGGATGCCGTTCTCGTAGAACAGTCTTCCGGCCACCTCGAGCACCCGCTCGGCGGCCGGGGTCATCGTCAGTTCGTCCATGACCCGCAGTATAGGAGCCCTAACCATACCGGTCGGTCTAGGTATGCGAATGTCGTACCCAGGGGCGATGATGTCGGCATGTTGTTCGACGACATCGTCACGGCCTCGGCCGAGCTGGCCGCGACCCGGTCCAGGAAGGCGAAGATCACCATCCTCGCCGGCCTGCTGCGGGCCGCACCGGAGCGCGAACTGGCGGCCGTGGTCGCGTTTCTCACCGGCAGGCCGACCCAGGGCCGGATCGGGACGGGGTGGCGCACGCTGGCCGAGCTGGAGGCGCCACCCGCCAGCTTCGCCACACTCACCGTCGGCAAGGTGGACACCGCGCTCGGCACGGTCGCGGGCAGCACCGGCGCCGGGTCGGGTCAGCGCCGTACCGAGGCGCTGACCGAGCTGTTCGGCCGGGCGGTCGAGGCCGAGCAGCACTTCCTGTTCCGCCTGCTCACCGGCGAGCTACGGCAGGGCGCGCTGGAAGGGATCATGCTGGACGCCATCGCGGCGGCGGCCGGGGTGCCCGGCGAGGTGGTGCGCAGGGCCTTCATGCTGTCCGGGCGGTTGCCCGCCACGGCACGCGCCGCCATGTCCGGCGGCAGCGCGGCACTCGCCGAGTTCCGGCTGGAGCTGGGCAGGCCGATCCGGCCGATGCTGGCCTCGCCCGCCGAGTCGCTGGACGAGGCGGTGGCCGAGCTGGAACCGGCGATCGTCGAGTACAAGATGGACGGCGCGCGGATACAGGTACATCGCGAGGGCGCCGAGGTGCACGTCTACACCAGGACCCTGCGCGAGGTCACGGCGCAGGTGGACGAGCTGGTGGAGCTGGTACGGGGACTGCCCTGCGAGTCGGTGGTGCTGGACGGTGAGACGCTCGCGCTCACCGACGAGGGCAGGCCGCGGCCGTTCCAGGAGACTATGTCCCGGTTCGGCAGCACCCGCGAGGAGCAGATGCGTAGCCTGCTGCTGCGCCCGTACTTCTTCGACTGCCTGCACCTGGACGGCACCGATCTGCTGGACCGGCCGCTGCGGGAGCGGAACGAGGCGTTGCGGAAGGTCGCCGGGCCGCATCTGATCCCCGGCGAGTCCACCCCGGCCGAGCCCAGGACCCTGCTGGACGGCGCGCTGGCCGCGGGGCACGAGGGGGTACTGGTGAAGGCACTGGACTCCCCGTACGCGGCGGGCAGGCGGGGACGGGCCTGGCTGAAGGTCAAGCCCGTGCACACGCTCGACCTGGTGGTGCTCGGCGCCGAGTGGGGGCACGGGCGGCGCACCGGGTACCTTTCCAACCTGCACCTCGGGGCGCGGGACCCGGACGGCGGCCCGCCGGTCATGGTGGGCAAGACGTTCAAGGGCCTCACCGACGAGCTGCTCGCCTGGCAGACCGAGACCTTCCCGTCCTACGAGAGCCACCGCGACGAGTGGACCGTGTACCTGCGGCCGGAGCTGGTGGTGGAGATCGAGCTGGACGGGGCGCAGACCAGCACCCGCTACCCCGGCGGGGTAGCGCTGCGTTTCGCGCGGGTGGTCCGTTACCGCCCGGACAAGGAACCGGCTGATGCCGACACCATCGACGCCGTACGCGCGCTGACCGTCCCCTAATCAGCTCCCCTCGAGCATCCCCCGGCCGAGGTAGTCCTCGCCGCCCGCACTGCCGGGGAGCACGAAGTAGTAGCCGCCGCCGAACGGCAGGAGATAGCGTTCCAGCGCTTCGCCGGCCAGCCGCCGCTGGATGGTGGCGAAGCCGAGCTCGAGATCGCGCTGGAAGCAGACGAAGACGTGCCCGGCGTCCTCGGCGCTGAGGCGGTAGGCGTAACCGCGACGCAGGATGCGGTGCGCCACGCTGTCCGGGGTCCGCGGGTTGGCACGCCGGATGTGCGCGTCCAGGGCGATGGTGCTGCCGTGCGGATCGTCGGCGTAGTCGAGTTCGGTGTGCTCGCCGGACTGGCCCAGCGGCAGACCGGTGTCCTTGCGTACGCCGAAGACGCGTTCCTGCTCCGCGGCCGACTCGGAGTCCCAGGTGGGCATCGCCAGCCGGATCAGGCGAACGACCTGGTAACAACCGCCCGCACACCAGGAAGGTTCGCCCGCTCCCGGCTGGACCCAGACCAGCCGGTCCATCAGGTCACCGTCGGTGGCATCCGGGTTGCCCGCTCCCTCCCGGAAGCCGAACAGATTGCGCACCCCATCGCCGAGCCCGGTGGGGTGAAACCCCGCGATGCGCCAGCGTTTCCGCACTCCGGGAACCGGCCGGGCGAGCGCCGCCTCGACCTGCTCCCCGGTCTCCGCGCTCACCTGAACCAGCAGGTCGCCGTGGCACCAGGACGGATCCAGGACGTCGTTGCGGAATTCGGGCATGTCAACCAGCCGTCGCGGGCTGCTGAGCCCGAACCGGTGGTCGAAAAGGGACGCGCCCACCGCCACGAGCACCGTGGCGTTCCCGTCCGGGTCGCTCAGCGCACGCAGCGCAGCAGCCAGCCCGGCCCGGTCCGTGGCGGTCACGTCGTAGGCGGTCAGCACCGTGCTCGCCGGCGCGGGCCGCAGCACACCTTCCTGCCGATGCGTGACTGCTGGCGGCTCCTCCGGTGTGGGGTCGCCGTCCCGCGGGCCGGTGCAGCCCGCGAGACCGGCCATGCCCACGGTACCGGCGGCGGCCAGGAATGCCCGCCTGCCAACGGTGCCGCCCGCACTCATTGCCGCTCGACACCCACCGCGATGGACCCGGTCGCCGCCGACTGTGGATCAATGATCACCAGGTACTCACCTGACGCGGGTAGCTCGGGCAGGTCGTACGGGCTGTCATCGGTGCGGTAGGCCCGGTCGACCAGCTTCGTGCCATCCGGATTGAGCACGGTGAGATAGTAGGGCCCGCTGAACGTCCGGTCGCCGAAGGTCAACCGCAGCCGGTCGCCTGCCGCACCGGCGAAGGAGACGTGGCCGTCCTGGCCGGGCAGGTCGATCGGCATCGTGGCTTGCGCGCCACTGATCGTGATCGATCCCGCGTCGGCGGGAGCGGACAGCGTCAGCCTCACCGTGCCGAACTGACCATTCGTGGGACCCACGGCGAGCTCGTAGGTTCCGGTCACCGGCAGCGGATCGAATCCGAAACTGTCCGCACCGGTGAGATTGCCGCCGTAGCCGACCTTGGTTCCGTCCGGCGCGTACAGCCGGACGGACTGGTTGTCGAAACCGGATGTCATGTCTGTCAGGCCGATGTTGAGGCGCTGGCCTGCCGTGCCATCGAACCGAACCGTCGCATGCTGGCCAGGGCGGGTGGTCGTGACCGTCGTGTCCCCGCCGATCGCGATGGTGCCGCCGGGCACGTCCTCGGACAGCCACACGGTCACCGTGCCGGTGCCCGCGCCACCGGTGACGACCAGATCGTGGCTGCCCGTACGGGTCAACACGGGGATCCTCGCCGAGTCACCACGCCGGTCGGGAGTCTTCGTCGTGCCGTCCGGGCCGATCACCGACGCCTTCGGGGGAACCGTACCGCCGGGGGTACTCAGGTCGATGTCGGTGTAGCCGAGGTTGAGTCGTTGCCCCTGGGTGCCGTCGAAACGCATCCGTGCGTGCTGCCCCGGCCGGTGCAGGCTCAACGCGGTGCCCTGGCCGCTGGTGGTGATCTCGCCCGCGTCGATCTCCTCGGAGAGCCAGAGCTTCCCGCTCCCGGGGCTCTCCGCGAAGTAGTAGCCGACGACCACCCGGTACCGGCCCGGTTCGCCAGCATGGAAGCGAACGGCCTGGCTGGGCTGGATGGCCCACGGTCCGTCCACTGTGCCGTCCGGCCCGCGCACCTCGATCCACAGGTAGCGGAACCGGTCCGAGGGCTCGGTGAAGCCGAGGTTGTACCATGTGTCGGCTTCCGCATCGATGCCGATCTCGGCGTACTGCCCCGATCTGGTCAGTTCGAACGGGTGGCCCTGCTCCGTGGTGTCGGTCGTGCCGGTGGCGTTGCTGGACAGCAGCACGGTCACCGCCCCCGTTCCCGCGCCGTCCGGGTCCACGAGCACCTGGTAGGTGCCGGTCGTGGTCAGCTCGGGCAGTGCCACGCCCCCGCTCGAGTTGCTGGAGAAGTAGCTGGGTGCGTTGTTCTCCTTGGTGCTCACCGGATTGCCGTCGGGATCGAGCACCCACACCTTCGCGAAGGTATCGAGGGTGCTCTCGGCAAGGCCGAGGCCGAGCCGGTCGCCCGCCGTGCCGTCGAACCGCAGCCGCAGCACCCGGTCGGCGGGGATGTCCGCGTTCACCTCCTGGCCGTCGACGGCCAGCATTCCGCCGTCGACGGTCTCGGCCGCGCCCGCCACCACGAAGCTGAAGGTCGTCGGTGCGGACGGGACACCACCACGGACCGCGCGCACGGTGAGTGTGCGCGTGCCCGCCGCGTCCGGTGCGATGCCGACCGTGACCTCACCGGTCGCGGACACCTCGGTCGGCTCGGTGCCGGTGTCGAGCTGGTAGGAGTACCCGTCGATCGGCCCCTCGTCCCCCGGTTTGAAGGTGAAGGTGCCGGGTACTCCGGCCCCGCCGTTCGGATGCTCGTCGGCTGGGTAGTCGAACGAGGACACCACCGGCGACGCGGGCGGCGGCTGGTCCGCCACCACGAAGTCGTACACCACCCGCGCGGACGGCTCGCCGACACCGTTGAACGCGCGCACGGTCAGGCTGCGCCGCCCGGCCCCCTCCGGCGTCAGGGTCACCGTCGCCACCCCGTCGGTGGCGGTGACCTCGGTGGGTTGCGCCTCGCCGTCGAGCTGGTAGGAGTACTTCGCCACCGGTACCGGGCTGCCCGGCCGGAAGGTGAACTCACCGGCAACGCCCGCACCGCCGTGCGGCTGGCCGTTCGCGGGGTAGTCGGTCGAGGACACGACCGGCAGCCCGACCGCGGGTTCGGCCAGCACCAGCTTCCAGTCGACGAGCGCGCCCTGGTCGAAACCGAAGTGGTCCCGTACCACGAGCTTCCAGGTTCCGTTCGCGTCCATCGTGGACAGATCAGGCAGCGGGTAGGTCTCGTGCACATCCGCCGCGGTGTCGGTCCCGTCTGCCTCCTTCAGCACGCGTTCGGAACCGTCCGGGGTGACCAGCCGCAGGGAGAGGTCCCCGCGGACAGGGTGCTCGGCACGCACCCGCACCCGCGCGGTGGGAGCCACCTTCCGCGGGCAGGTGGTGACCTCGATCGAGCTGGTGACGCTGCCGAGGTCGGGAACGGGCCGCCGGGTGTCGTTGCCGACCGTGCACACCGCGGGCGGCGGCACCCCGGTGTAGAGCAGCTTGTTCGGCGATCCGGTCTCCAGGGTGTCCTGCCGCAGCACACCCGTGGTCGCCCGCCCCAGCAGGGTGTCGGCCACCTGTTCCGGGGTCAGGTTCGGCGACTCGGACAGCACCAGCGCCGCGGCCCCGGCAACGTGCGGGGACGCCATCGAGGTGCCGCGCTGGATCACCGTGGCGGTGTCCAGGGCGTTGTGCGCGGACTTGATCGACTCACCGGGGGCGAACATGTCGAGGCATTCCCCGTAGTTGGACCCCGTCACCAGCGAGCTTCCCGGCTCCTCCCAGTCCCGCGCCCGCTCGTCCAGCGGGTTGCTGGCACCCACGGTGATCGCCTCGGCAAGGCCGGCCGGGCTGAACCGGCAGGCGTCCCTGTCCTCGTTGCCCGCGGCGACCACGTAAGTGATCCCCGAGTCGATCGAGTTCTTGATCGCGAGCTCCTCGGCGGCGGACTCGCTGCCGCCCAGGCTCATGTTGACCACGGCGGGACGCTCGGCGTGCTCGGTCACCCAGTCGACCCCGGCGATGATCTGGCTGACCGAGCCGACGTTCTCGCAGCTCAGCACCCGCACGGACACCAGCCTGGCCTGCTTCGCGACCCCGTAGGTCGCGCCGCCGACGAGGCCGGCCACATGGGTGCCGTGCCCCGAGGTGCTGCAGTCCTGGCCGTTCCAGCCGTCCCCGATAGCGTCGAACCCCACCCGCGCCCGGCTCTGGAACTCCTCGTGCGAGGTGCGGACGCCGGTGTCCATGACATACACCGTCACGCCCGCACCCGCCCCGTCCGGGTAGCGGAAGGTGTCGTTGAGCACCGTGCTGTGCTGGTCCACCCGGTCCAGGTTCCACGGTGGCGTGGTCTGCGTGCCCTCGGTGGACACGACCGAGTCCGCCTCCACCCGGTCCACCCGCGGATCGGCGGCCAGCCGCCTTGCCTGCCGCTCCGATGCGGACAGGGTGAAGCCCCGCAACGCGGCACCGTAGGTGCGGTCGACTTCGCCGCCATGCTGCTCTGCCAGCGCCCCGGCGACCTCGGCCACCGGGCGGCCTCCCGGTTTCAGCAGCACGATGTAGCTTCCGGCGATCGCCTGCGCACCCGCCGGGGTGTGCACCTGCCCCTCGGCGGCCCGCGCCGGGCCACCGGAAAGCGCCAGCACCCCCGCGAGCACGCTCAGCACGATGCCGGCGGCAAGAACCCGGCCCCGCCCTACCCACCTGCGCATGGTCACCCCTCCAGATACAGCGCCGTCATCTCGATCTACCCGTTCGTCACCGGTGCGTCGGTTACCTTGCAAGCGCCACGCCGGCGAAGGGCTAGTCGGGTTAGCCGGCTCGTCGCGGGTCGCTTGCGGCTAGTCGTTGGTCTCGAACCGCTCGCAAGGACACAACCCGGCGAGGAACTCGGCGAAGCTGCCCGCGAGGCGGCGAGGAACCCGATCCTCGTCCACATAGGCCACCGCCGGCTCGCCATTCGGGCCGCAGTCCGAATAGTCGAGAAGCACGGCATCATGCCCGCCGGACGGCATGGCGCAGATCACGACGCCGATAGGTGGATACCCCCATTCCTCGATGAGGTACCTGCTACCGGCCTCCGCGCCACCGGCGATCCCGAACTCCCCGCCCAAACCCAGGATCGCGTCGATCTTGATGTGATCTTCGGCCCAGGACGTCGGGAAGGGAGTAGGAAAGCATGCCGCTTTCGGGCTACCACCATTCCGCTCCCGGATCAGGTCAAGATAGGCGCGCGGCAGGACGTAGCCGAGCTCGGCTTCCGCCTCACTGATCATCTCTGCGGTCGCCGGCACGCCGGTGAAAAAGTTTTCACCTCCGAAAAATTCGCGCATGTGCCATATTCTGTTCTTGCGCGGCCTTGACAAGAGAGTCCTCCGTGTCCCTCGCCGATCAGGAGTCGTCACTCGTCCACGCGGCCAAACAACCGTGCCCGCAGGGAAAGGTCGGCGACTCCAGCTGCACGTAGGCGATGGTTCTCGGCGCTCGCCAGCGCTGCATGCTCGTCCTCGGCAATCTCCCTGATGGTCTCGACATGCCGCTCGTCATGAACGTCGATCAGAACCGGACGACCAGGTGGAAGATCCAACCGGTCCGCCACGTCATCGCCTGGCAACTGGCCGGCGAGCTCCATGAAAAGGTCCGAGAACGCGGCAGGGTCGCGCCGCTCCTCCAGCCGAACACACACTTCGTCAGCCACATGCCGCAGCAACAGCAGCCGACGTTCCGGTTCGGCGCTGAACTCCACGATACGGTTGGCCGGGGACCAGTCTGAACGCGTCAGGTAGTCGGTGTCCGAGTAGAAGTCCGGCGGCTCGAGCGCGGGACACAGCCATACCTCACGTTCCTCGCCCTCGGTGAAGGCCGCTTCCTCCAGGTCGAGCACCTGCTCGAGGTCCTGGACGGAGACCTCCAGCTCGCGGCAAGCCAGCAGGTACACGCGCGCCTCGACGTGCCGCAGCGGGCAGTATGCGCTGTCCAGTATCTCCAGAGCGGCGCCACGAAGCGTTTCGTACTGCGCACGATCCACGAAAGTCACCTCTTACACATCTGCTGGCTACGAGCCCTGGAACCACCAGGCACTATTGTTGACCTGCCTAGAAACGGTAGGAACCACCCCTCTGCACGTCCCGGACTCCACTCTGCCAGTCCCTGGTGGTGGGAACCGCTCCGGCATGCCGCTCGAAGTTCTGTGGCCCAGGCCAACGCTCGGTCAGGTAGCGTTCTGCCGCCAATGCGTCCTTCCTGGAGTCAAAGTTCTTGATAATCTGCATCCGGCTGCCGTCCCCGTAGTCCCTGGCCGGGTAGCGACCAATCGGATTCTTGGAAATGCCCCACTTGTAGATCTCCCCAGTTACCGGGTTGTACCTGGCATACAACGACGTCTGGCCGTAGTCAGGCAGGCGGCCATCGACATAGGAGGACTTCGGTTTCTCGCCGTAGGGGTCGGTCAGCGTGGTCGGCTGATTGGCTGCGTAGGCGTAGAGGTTGATCCCGCCGTCGAAGCCGATCGGGTCCTCGCTGAGGAACCGCTGCAACACCGGGCTGTAGTAGCGGGCCCGGTTGTAGTACAGGCCGGTGCCGTCGTCCTCACGCCCGGCGTAGCGGTACGGGTTGCCACCGTCGTCACCTTCGCCGTAGGTCCGGCCGAACGGCTCGTAGGTGTACGAAGCGCCGGAGCCGGTACCGTCGACCAGCCCGAGCGTGCTGCCCAGCCCGTCGGTGAGGTAGCGCCGGGTGTCACCACCGGACTCGCGCAGCAGGAACCGGTCCACCCCCGCCGAGAGCGTGGTGGCGGTGACCGCGCCGTCCACCTTCTCCTGCACCGGGTTCACCCCGTCGTACAGGTAGTTGGTGGTGACCCCGTTGACCGTGCGGCCCTGCCTGCGGCCGTCGGCGGCGTAGGAGAAGCTGGCCTCCGTGCCCTGGCCGGTCAGCCCGGCCAGCCTGCCACGGGCGTCCCAGGTGTAGGTCGACGTCCCGTCCGAGATCAGGTTGCCGTCCGCGTCGTGGCTGACCGGGGTGGCACCGATCGTGCGGACCCGGTTCGCCTTGTCGTAGGTGGCGGGCCCGAACGGCTCCGGCAGCATCGCGCGGGAGTAGCTGCCGCCGGTGCGGACCGGCTGACCCGCCGGGTCATAGGCGTAGGACAGCTCACCCAGCACGGCGTCGCCGGAACGGTAGCTGATCGAGGTGACCTGGCCCGCGTCGTCGTAGGCGTAGCTCTGCGACACCCCCTCGCCGGGCGCGCCGACCCGGAGCGGGCGCCCCGCCGCGTCGCGGCTGACCGTGGTCACCGTGGTATCGCCCTGCCGCACCTGCGACAGCGCGCCGGTGGCGTCGTAGACGTGCCGGACCGGGTCCCGGCCGGGCACGGTCATGGTCCGGCCGCGCGCCGCGGTGTCGTACTCGTAGGTCACGCCACCGTGCGTGGTGGTCTCCGCGGTGACCCGGTCAAGGCCGTCGTACTCGGTGGTGGCCACCCCGGCCGCCGAGTCCTCGGTCCGGACGAGCCGGTTACCGAGGTCGTAGCCGAAGGTGGTGCTGCTCTCGGTGCCGAACCGGCTCTCGACCCTGCGATCCAGCTCGTCGTAGTCGTGCTCGGTGACCACACCCCGGCGGCTGGTGCGCTTGGTCAGGTTGCCGTTCGCGTCGTAGCTCGCCGTCTCGGACTTGCCGAGTGGGTCGGTGACCTTCTCCAGCCGGTCCATCAGGTCGTACCCGAAGACGGTCTGCCCGCCCCGCGGGCCGGTGACCTTGCTCCGGTTGCCGTTGGGGTCGTACGCGTAGGAGATGGTGCGCCCGAGCGGATCGGTCACCGAGGCGACCTCACTGGCCGCGGTGTAGCCGGTCTCGGTGACGGCCCTGCGTGGATCGGTACCCGTGACCGGCCTGCCCAGCACGTCGAAGCCGGTCTCGGTGACCCGGCCGAGTGGATCGGTGACCCGCACCGGGTCCGAACCCGCGTACTCGACGGTGGTGGACCCACCCGCGGGGTCCGTGGTCTTGGTGACCAGCCCCTTCGCGTTGGTCTCGTACGTGGTGGTCCGGTTCTCCGGATCCGTCACCGACTCGACCGCGCCCCGCCCGTCGAGGTCGTACACCGTATCCTTGCCGTAGCTGTCGGTGTACTTGGTCAGCTCGGCATGCGGGCCGTTGCGTTCCCACTTCTTCGTCCGCGCCTGCGGCGTCCCCACCAGCACGGTCGTTTCCCGGACGAAACCGTTCTCGTCGTAGGCGAGTGTGGTCCTGCGCCCCAGCGGATCGGTCACCGCCGTGCGGCGCACGCCGTTGTCCTCGTACTCGTAGCTGGTCGTCGCCGCGCGTTCGGTGCCGAAGGCCTTGGTGTCGGTGAGCACCGAACCGTGCTCGTTGAAGGTGAACCGGCGCACGTTGCCACGCGGGTCGGTGACCTTCGTCTCGACGATCGCGTCGCCCGACTCGACGTAGTCGAACGTGGTGACCTCGCCGTGCGCGTCGGTCTGCCGCTGCACCCTGCCCTTCTCGTCATACTCGTTGAGCAGGTAACGCGTTCCCCGCGGGTCGGTGATGCTCTCCAGCAGCCCCTCGTCGTTCCAGGTGTAGCGGGTCACTCCGCCGCGGACGTCGGTCACCGTCTTCAGGTGTCCGGTCGCCTCATAGGTGTAGCTGACCCGCCGCCCCAGGTTGTCCTCAATGGACTTGACCCGGGGCGGGTTCGCCTCGTCGTAGCTGAACCGCACCCACCGGCCGCTCGGCGAGGTGATCTGGGTGATCGGGCCGTTCGCCCTTACCTTGCCGTCCGTTCCCGGTGGCGCGGGTGCCCTGGTGATGGTGGTGGTGTTGCCGTACTTGTCCCGGATCTCCTGTAGCGGCGCCTCCTCGCCGAGGAACATCACGGTCCCGTCGCGAAGCTCGACCTCCCAGCCGCTGTCGACCCAGCGCACGGTGGAGCCGTGGAACTTCGTCGGGGTGGGGTCGGCCTCGAACACCGCACCCGCGTAGTCCTTCCCCGGCGAGGTCCGCTGGTAATGGATCCTGCTGCCATCCGACCGCACCAGGTCGAACTGCTGGAAATCGAAGTTGCCGATCTCGCCGGGCGACCAGGGGAACACGCCGTAGTCGAAGTTGGTCCCCACGCCGAACTCGCGCACATCGACGTCGCCCTGCTGGTAGGTGCGTTTGATCTCGATCGGCATGATGTCGTCGACGACCATGTCGACCGCCTCGTCCACCAGCAGGCCGGTGGCCGGGTCCACCGGGTCGCCGACCCGCGTCCCGTTCGGCTTCGGCGCGGACGGTGGCGGGTTCCGCCCCGGCACGGCGGTCATCGCGCCGGTCAGCCGGTAGAACTTGACGTCATCGTCCGGCACGATCTGGGTGCCGTCCGGCGACACCGTGCCGTGGCCGTAGACGTGCCAGCCCTTGCCGTCCGGGTCGTAGTTCCAGAACTGGGTTCGGGTTCCCGGCGCCTCCTTGGTGTAGTTCGGGTAGACGATGGTGGCGCCCTCGGGGAACAGGTAGCCCCCACCGGGTTGCACGGTGAAGTACACCGGCACCTTGGTCGGCGGCAGCGGGAACGGCGGCCGGTCGACCGGGATCGGGGTGAGGCTCAGCTCCCTTGCCACGTTGCCGTCCGAGTCGCGGACGACGGTGCCGGCGGGGAGCCGGACCTCGAGCCCCGGAATGTCCTTTGTGGTGAGTACCGTCTCCTTGGTTGTGGGGCTGGGGACCCGCACCGTCGCCGCGGTGTCGATCTCCGGAAGGAACACCGTGTACGGCAGCACCAGCACCTGGCCTGGCTCGATGTCCACGCCGATGTCGAAGGAGCCGAACGTCCGGCCCCCGGTGTTGCTCGCGGTGCGCCCGTCCACCCGCAGGGCCACGTGGTCACCGGGCAGGTCGGCCAGTGCGAACTTGCCCTCCGCGTCGGTGGTGACCCGGTTGTCGTCCACCCCGACGGTGACCCCGGCCAGCGGCCGGCCCGCGGTGGACTGCACCTTGCCCACCACGCCGGTGAACCCGGCAGGCACCTGCACCGGGCGGTCCCGGGTGGGTTTCGGGTCGTACCGGGTCTCCCAGTCGACGCCGTCCAGGTTCGCGGCGTCCGGCCGCCACCCACCGGCCGGGGTGCAGGAGGAGTCCCGCTGCTGCTCGAACTCCGGCTCCTGTGGCGGCGGTGCGGGTGCTGAGCCCTGTGGCGCCGCCGCGGGCTTGGCCCGTTCCGGTGCCCGTTCCGCCGCGGGGCAGTCCTGGGTGACCGGCTCCGCAGGGTCGATCCGCTGCTGCCCTGCCGCGGCCGCCGGGGTGTTCGTCCTGCTCAGTGCCACGGTCATCGAGCCGGTGACCGCGCCGTCCGGATCGAAGACCAGGGTGTGCGTCCCGGTCTGGGTCAGCTCAGGCAGCTTGAACCGGTCGAAGGACATCCACCAGTGGTCCGGGTCGATCGTCTCGTCCGGCGCGACCAGGCTGTAGTACGCGCCGAGGTTGTCCGGGAAGTTCCTGGTGATCTCGACCTGCAGCACCTCGCCCGCGGTGCCGTCGAAGGTCACCTTCCCGTTCTGCGCGATCCTGTCGATGGTGATCGTCTGTGCCGGACCACCGATCTCGACCTCGCCGCCGTCCGCCTCGCCGGACAGCGCCACCGACAGCGCACCCGCGGCGGGTCCGGCCGAACCGGTCTGCGGTTCGAGCAGGATCCGGTACTCCCCGGTATCCGGCAGCTCGAGGTCCAGCCCGTTGCCATCAGCCACGTGCAGCGACAGGTAGTAGCCGAGGTTCTCGCCGTCCGGTTTGACTATCTTCGGTTTCAGGAACGGGAAGTCCGTTGAGGAGAAGCCGAGGCTGAGGCGCTGCCCAGTCTGCGCCGTGAACGTCCCGGTCAGCCGCTGCCCCGGCACGGTCGCGGACGGGTTCAGCACGGGCCCGTCGATCGCGATGCTGCCGAGGTCCAGCGGCTCGGACGCCGCGATCCTCGCCGTCCCGGTGGTCGCGTACTCCGGGGCGAGGTGGATGCGGTATGTCCCGGTCTCCGGCAGGGCGTCGATGTCCAGGTCGCCGTCCCGGGAGCTGGCCACCAGCCTGCCGTTGGAGCCCCGGTAGACCTTCACGTTGAGCGCGCCCGGCAGGCTCTTGTCGTGGGTGACCAGCCGCAGCGGCCTGCCCTCGACGCCGTCGTAGTCGAACCACGCGGCCCGGCCGGGGCGGTCGATGGTGACCTCGGTCGTGGCGTTGATCGGCAGATCGCCCGCCTCGGTCTCGGTGGTGAGGTAGCCCTTCGCCGTGCCGACGGCTTCCCAGCCGCTCATGAACAGGTTGTGCTCGCCGTCCTTGCGGACCGGGATGTGCCGGATCTCCTGTGTTCCGGTGCGCAGCTCGACCTGGTTGCCGTCCGGCTCGACAAGGATTCCAGTGGGGTAGCCGGGCCTTCCGTTCTCCCGCAGGGTGTTCTCGGTGCTGGCGAACCGCAGCGGGGTTCCCGCCGACCCGGTGAACGGCATCCGCACGGACTGGCCGGGCCGGTTGATCCGCATCAGGACGCCAGGACCGTCCACCGCCAGCTCGCCGGCCTCGATCACCCTGGACAGCCAGACCTTCCCGAAGCCCAGCTGGCCGGGGCCGAAGGTCACGGACAGGGTGTGCGTGCCGGTCTGCTCGGGCAGGAACACCATGGTCGGCGTGTACTGGGTCAGCGAGTGTTCCCAGGTGAAGGTGCTGCCGTCCGGGTCGGTGACCGTGACGCTGAAGGTGTGCCCCGGCATGCTGAGGTCGGTCAGCCCGAGGCTCAGCCATTCGCCTGCCGTGGCGGTGAAGGGCATCTCGGTGGCCTGCTGGGCGGAGGCGACGGTGAACGGCACACCGGTGCCGTCCCTGGTGAGCTGGTCCCCGGTCAGCTCGTGCGAGGCCGTGACCCGCACCGAACCCGACTCCTCGTCGTTGGGCGCCAGCACGATCGAGTAGGTGCCGTCCGCACCGAAGACCGGCAGGTCCTGGCGCAACGTGCTGCCTGCCCACAGGTCCAGCGGGTCACCCATGGTCCGGCGGGCGAAGTCGCCGCCGTACGGGGTGAACATCCACATCGCCGAGCGCACCGGGACCGTGTTGTTCTCCAGGTCGAGGTGCACCTGCTCGCCCGCCTTGCCGTCGATCAGGAGCACCGCGGCCTTACCGGCCGGAATGTCCACATCGACCGGTTCGCCGAGCTCCAGCCTTCCGCCGTACACCAGCTCGTCGATCACGAAACCGCGCGGTGCCACCAGGAAGTCGGCCGAGCTGGTGGCCGAACCGCCCGCGGTGCGCACGGTGATCCGGCCGGAGGCCGCCGCGGCCGGTACCTCCACGGTCAGGCTGGCCGGGCCGGCCCGCTCGACCCTCGCCGCGGTCTGGTGGAACAGCACCACGTTGCGGGCAGGGTCGGGGTCGAAGCCGGTGCCGGTGATGGTGACGGTGTCGCCGGAGTTGCCGCGGTCGGCCGAGACCCCGGTGATGACCGGCTCGGCGATGGCCGGGGTGACCTCGAAGACCTCCCGGCTCTCCACTTCCTTGCCGCCCGCGCTGACCCGCACGGCACCCGCGCTGGTTCCCTCTGGCACGACCACGGTCAGCCGGTTGGGGGTGGCCGCGGTGACCTCGGCCGGGATCCCGTCGAAGGTCACCTCGTTACCCGAAGGCTCCGGCGCGAACCCGGTTCCGCTGATCTGGACGGTGCCGCCGACCGGTCCGCGCGTCGGCACCAGGGCGAAGATCGAGGCGGTGTCCGAGGTGTACCGCTCGGTCCGCACCAGGTTCCCCGCGGCGTCGTAGCGGTAGGCCGCGACCTCACCGGAGTCGTTGGTGACCCCGGCCAGCTGGCCTGCCGCGTCGTAGAAGTAGTCCCGTGGCCCGGCGGGCGCGCCGACCGCGAAGGTGTACCTGGCCGGTGCCGACAGCACCCCGGTCGAGGACACCTTGGCCCAGACGGTGAGGGTGCGCTGGCCGGACTGGACCGGGGTGAGGCTGACGGTCGCGGTGCCGGTGTCCGCGGGCACCTCGGTGGGTTCGGCGTCGGTGTCCAGCTGGTACCGGAAGGCGTCCGCCGCGACCTCGCCCTGGGTACGCAGGGTGAACTCACCGGCCGCACCGAGGCTGCCGTGCAGTTTCCCGTCCGCCGGGTAGTCGGTGGAGGACACCAGCGGCGTGGCCGGTGTCGGCGCGGCTCCCGCGACGAGGAAGGTGTAGCTCACCGGCACGGACGCGGTGCCCGCGCTGCCGAGCGCCCACACCACCAGCGTGTGCGTGCCACCCGTCGGCGGGGTGATCCGCACGGTGACGTCACCGGTGCCGGGTACGTCGGTCGTCGGGCCATCGTCCAGCTTCCACCGGTACCCGCTGATCGCCGTGGTCCCGTTCGGCCGGAAGGTGAAGGCGCCTTCCTGGCCCGCGTCGCCGTGCGGCTGCCCGTCGTCCGGGTAGTCCGTGGAGAACACGGTCGGCGCGTCGGGCGGCGGCAGGGAAGCCACCTCGAACAGGTAGGTGGTGGGCGCCGAGACCTCGGAGTCCCCGGTGAACGCCCACACGGTGAGCGTCTGCGCGCCGGCACGCGTCGGGGTGATCTGCACCAGCTTCTTGCCGGTCCCCTCCACATCGGTGGTCGGGCCGTCGTTCAGCTGCCAGCGGTAGCCCGCGATCGCCGTCGATCCGGTCGGCGCGAAGGTGAAGGTGCCCTCCTGACCTGGCGCACCGGAGGGTGCTCCGCCCGAGGGGTAGTCCAGCGAGAGCACCCTTGGCGCGCCGGGCCCGCCCGCCGGCGGGTCGGCCACCACGAAGGCGTAGCTCGTCTCGGTAGACACGGTGCCCTCGGCCCCGAGGGCCTGGACGGTCAGGGTGTGCCGCCCCGGGGTGGGCGGGGTGACCCGGACCTGGACCTCCCCGCTTCCGGGCACGTCCGATGCCCCGCCGTCATCCAGCCGCCACCGGTACCCGGTCACCGGGATCTCACCGGTGGGCGCGAAGGTGAAGGTGCCTTCCTGACCCGGCTCACCGTGCGGCTGCCCGTCGTCCGGGTAGTCGGTCGAGGACACCGCGGGTGGCTCGGGCGGCTGCGCCGGCGCGGCGACCACGAAGGTGTAGGTGGCCGGGTCGGAGCTGAGCCCGCCGGGACTGACCGCGCGCACGGTCAACGTCCGCTGCCCCACCTCGGTGGGCGTCAGGGTGACCGAGACCTCGCCGGTGGCGGCCACCTCGGTCGGGGAGGCGTCGGTGTCCAGCTGGTACACGTACTTGCCGACCGGCGCCCCGCTACCGGGTGCGATGGTGAACTCGCCCGGCCTTCCCGGCCCGCCATGCGGCTGGCCGTCCGCGGGGTAGTCCACCGAGGACACCAGCGGCGGTGCGGGCGCGACCGGAGGCGGGGTGCCCTCCCCAGCGGGGAACAAGCTCGGCCGGGGCAACTCGGTGCCCACGGCGAAGCGCTCGTGCCAGGTCGCCGCCGCTACGAACCGACTGCCATCCGAGGTGGCGACCTTGACCTTCGCGTCGGAGCCGCGGGTGAAGGCGACGATATCGGCCTTGCCGTCCCCGCTGAAGTCACCGATCCCCGGCAGTTGGGTGCCCGGCGCGAAGTCGCCGTGCCACTGCCGAGCCGAACCGAGGGAGTCCCCGTTCGAGGTGGCGACCGTCACCTGCCCGGCGTCGAAGTAGACGACGTCGTCGGAGTTGTCCCCGTCCACATCACCGAGACCGGCCTTGGTGGCGTCCGGGGCGAGATTGTCGTGCCACTTCCACCCGTTCTGCACGAACGTGCTGCCGTCGGACAGCGACACGAAGACGTCGGCGGCCGCTCCCCCGGTGAAGGCGGCGATATCGTCCTTGCCGTCCCCGTTCAGGTCGCCGACGGCTGGCATCTCGGTGCCGAAGGCGAAGGAATCGTGCCACTTCTGGGTGGCGGGGCTGAATCGGGTGCCGTCGGAAAGCGCCACGTAGACGTCGCCGCCGTCGCCACGGGTGAAGGTGGCGATATCGTCTTTGCCGTCCCCGTTGAAGTCGCCGACCTGCGGTATCTCCGCACCCGCCGCGAAGTGGTCGTGCCAGGCCGCCCCGGTCGAGGTGAAGGCCGTTCCGTCCGAAAGCGCCACGTACACCTTGGGATCGGCGCCCCGGTAGAAGGTTGCGACATCCGTCTTACCGTCGCCGTCGAAGTCGCCGGACAGCGGGATCTCGTCCCCCGCGGCGAACTGGTCGTGCCATTTCCAGCCGTCCTGCACGAAACGGCCGCCATCGGAAAGGGACACGTACACCCGGGGGTCGGCGCCGCGGAGGAAGGTGACGATGTCGTCGCGGCCGTCGCCGTCGAAGTCGTTGCGCGGCCTGCGGTGCTCGGATTCCTCGGCGACGACGAAGGTGTAGGTGGTCGCGGTGGAGGAAACGCCGGTGTCGTCAACCGCGCGTACCGTCAGTGTCCTGGTGCCGGAGGCCGTGGGGGTGAGTCGGACCGAGACCTCCCCGGTGGCCGGTACCTCGGTGGGGGAAGCGTCGGAGTCGAGCTGGTACACGAACTTGCCGACCGGCTTCCCGTCGCCGGGGCGGAAGGTGAAGTCACCCTCCTGGCCCGGCCGGCCGTGTGGTTGGCCATCGTCCGGATAGTCCGATGAGGACACCACGGGTGCGGCGGGCGGAGCGGGCGGGGTGCCGATGTAGGAGACTCCCAGGCGTGGCCGCAGCATCGGCTCGCCTGCCTCATCGGAATGGAACAGCACGCGCTGCTGCGCGCCGCCCTCGTCGCGCAGCTTGACCTGGAAGCCGTGGTTGCTGGCCGGGTTGTCCACCCAGCCCTGCACCATGCCCGCGTCTTCCCAGATGTGCCATGTCGACCGGTCGGTGATGCCGGAGACGAAGTCGGCCCGTGGCGCGATGTCACCGCCCGGCGTGCTCCACGCCGTCCCCTCGGACGCGCGGTTCCAGGTGGCCTGGGTCTCCACGAACGGCCTGGTCAGCACGTGACCGTCCAGGGTGGCACCAGCGCCGTTGGAGTAGAAGCCCCAGATCGAGAGGTCGGCGTCCACGATCTGGGTGCCCCGTGGGATCTCGGTGACGCCGTCGAACTTTACCAGCGCCCTGGTCCGGCCGTAGGTTCCGCTGTTGTTACCGACGGAAAGCCATGGCTGACCGCCAATCGAATCCAGGTTCGTGGTCGGTCGGTTCGAGGACAGGGTGGTGTCACTGCCGCCACGGAAGACCTGCCGCACCTGGCCCGCCTTCGGCGTGCGGGTCATCTGCGTGGCGCCGGGAATGACCCGCCCGTCCCTGGTCTTGACCGCGACCATGTAGTAGTAGGCGTTCCAGCCGAGATCCGGCGCGTCCTCCGGAGTCGGCTGCGCGGTGGTGTCGACGAACCTTCGCGCCCCCGGCCCGACCGAGGTGACCAGTGTTGCCGCCGAAGGGTTGTAGACCTGGGACACCGAGCGGTGGATCTGGTACTCGACGATATCGTCGTCCGGGTTACCGGAGTCCGGATCGGTGTATGGCGACCAGGTCAGTTCGGCACCGGTGGCGTAGGTCTTGGTGATGTCGTCCAGCACCGCGCCGGGCTGGCCGTAGGTCAGCACCAGGTTGGGAAAGCTGCCGGTGTCCCCGTTGTAGTCGAACTCCGCGCCGTGGTAGATCGCGCCGCCGCGGCTCAGTGCCTCGTTGGTCTCCTTGACCATCAGCCCGTGATTGGCCACCGAGCCGGAAACCCAGGACTGGGCGATGTTGCGGACGTCCCACTCGTTCCAGACACCGGCGACGCCTGCCCGCTTCACCGCCGTGCTCAATCCGGCCTCGGCGAAGTGCGTGCTGGCGTTGTTCCAGGTGACCGTGCCCGAGGACCAGGCCCTGGTCACCCTGCGCGTTTCCATGGTGTTGTTGTTCGCACCGGTGTGCAGCTCGCTGTCGTAGTAGAGCCGGAGTTTCGCCGAGTCCAGCTGGGTTCCCGCCGGCACCACCGACATGTCGAACTTCACCAGGCTGCGCGCGGCACCGAAGGGGTCGGTCCCGACCGAGAGCTCGTATCGTGAACCGTCGTTACGGTCCGGGGTGTCCGACCAGATCTGGGCGTCCTGCCCCGAGTCCGAGGTCGGCTCGATCCGGATCGTCGGGTCGATCACCACCGGATACTGCCGCTGCGGAGCGGCGAGCCACTGCCGGTCGGCGTGCACCACGATGGTGGTTTCCGAGCCGTTCCGCTCCACGGTCTGGGAAACCTTGTCACTCCACACCTTTCCGTGTGGCGACTTCGGGTCATCCCGGGAGTCGTTCATGAACGGCGGCGGCATCACGTAAAGCGGAGGCCCCTCCGGGTTCGCGGTCCGGAAGAACCCGATGGAGCCGTCCGGAAGGGAACGTGCGCGTACCCCTTTGGTGCGCAGCGTGAAGCGGTAGGTCGGCTCCCGCGGTGGCCGATCGAGGATAATCCGCTCTTTCAGCGCGCTCGGCGTGACCTGGTAGTTCAGGTCGGCACCGGCAAAGGTTTCCGGATAGGTGACGGAGTTACGCTCGACCTCCGGCCGGATCGCCCGCTGCGGGCCCGCGAGCCCGAGCTCGACCAGGGTGCCGTCCAGTTCGAACCGCGCCAGCCGGTCCGTGCTGTCCCCGAACGAGCTGGCGAATGCGTTGGTGTCATTGGCGAACCGGTAGCCGTCCTGGCCGCTCTCGCGCACGGTGGTGTCGATCGGCTGCCAGCCGCCTTCGCCGTCCCGGTAGTGCCGGGGCCGGGCGGATACCTCCGCCTCGACCTGGCCGTTGGACAGTTCGAACAGGCGCATCGCGGCCGTGCGCCGGTCGGTGAGCTCACGCACCCGTGTGGGTGGCCCTTCGGCTTGCTGCTCCTGGGTTTCGGTAGTCGAGTCACCGTCGAACGGCACCGAAGCCGGCAGTGCGCCGAAAACCAGTGCGAGCAGGAAGGTGATGGCCAACAGACGTGACGGCAGGCCGGACCGGCGCGACGAACCCACGGAACCCCCTGGAAGTAAGTCGGCAGTCTCTCCCGAAACTGCCAGCTACCCATCGAACTTAACCGGAATCCAACATCGGGGGATAGCGCCGAATGGCCGATCGATCTTCAACCATGAGACCGCCGGCAACAGCAGGGCACGCTGCTCCGGACTACCTACCGGGCCTCGGTCGCACCCTTGAGACAGTCGAGTACCGCCTGCTGGGATCGCTCGTCCCTGGTGAGCCACTCGAGGCTCTGGTCGTCTCGCTCTCCCGCCACGAACGCGGCCAGGTCCTCCGCGGCGGCATGGCCCATCAGCCAGTCGGCGATGCATCCCACGGTCGCCTCCGGCGCGTCCGCGAACCCGCCCATACTCTTGATCTTGGCGACGACCTCGGTCCGTTCCGGCTCGTCACTCCCGCAGGCACCCAATGTCAACGCCAGCCCGACGGCCAGCGCACCGATGATCCGTCGCGTCCCGCGCCTCATGGCGGGCAACTCTACGGCAGCGCGGGGCACCGGCGCGGCGGTTACAGTCGGAGCATGGCAGCGATAGTGCAGAATGTGGTGACCTCCGGCTTCTTCCAGCTCGACGGCGGTAGCTGGGAGGTGGACAACAACGTGTGGCTGCTCGGTGACGACCACGAGGTGCTGGTGATCGACGCCGCGCATGACGCGCAGGCCATCCTGACGGCCGTGGACGGCCGGGCGGTGCGCGCCATCGTGTGCACCCATGCGCACAACGACCACGTCAACGCGGCACCGGAACTGGCGCGGCTGACCAACGCACCGATCCTGCTGCATCCGGACGACCTGGAGCTGTGGGACCTCACCCACCCGCAGCGCTCCCCGGACGCGCCGCTTTCCGACGGCCAGGTGCTGACCATCGCCGGCACCGAGTTGACCGTGCTGCACACCCCGGGGCACGCGCCGGGCGCGGTATGCCTCTACGCCGCGCGGCTGGACGCCGTGTTCACAGGAGACACGCTGTTCCACGGCGGCCCCGGCGCCACCGGACGGTCCTATTCGGACTACCCGACCATCCTGGAGTCCATCCGGGACAGGTTGTTCGCGCTGCCCGACGGCACGGTCGTGCACACCGGGCACGGCGAGCGAACCAGCATCGCCGCGGAGCGGGAGAACTCCGCGGAATGGGCCGCGCCCTGAACCGCGGCGGGCCTCCACTCACTCAGTGCGTGGGCACCCGGCGCAGCCCCCGGTCCACCCCGGTGACGCACAGCAGCAGCGCGGCGGTCACCAGTAGCACCAGCGCCAGTGTGCCCAGGCCCGAGTCGGTGGCCCGCTCCCCGAAGGACAACGCGATCACGCTGGTCGAGGCCAGGGCGCCGAGGTACTGCGAGGTCCGGAACAGCCCGCTCAGCGTGCCGATCCGCTCCGCGGGCGCCTGCACGTACAGCGCCGTCTGGTTGGCCACCGTGCTCAGCCCCTGGCCGACGCCGAACAGGAAGCCGATCGCCACCAGCAGCCACATCGCGGTACCGGCACCGGTGAGCAGCAGCGCCAGCGCGCCCGCGAACAGCGCCCCGCCGGTGAGCAGCAGCCTGCTCCACACGCCGAGCCCGAGCCGCGTGCCGAGCGCGGACAGGGTGACCGTGGTGACCGACATCGGCAGCAACGCCAGGCCGATGGTGGTCTCCGGCAGCCGGTCGGACTGGGCCAGCCACTGCGGGTACCCGTACAGGAAGGCGTAGATCGCCAGGTAGGCAAGGGCCTGCCGCAGGTAGGTCGCCACCAGCGGGCCGTTGCCGCCGAGGGCACGCAGGTCGAGGAACGGGTCCGCGGCACGCAACTCCCACCAGACCAGCGCACCGGACAGCAGCAGCCCCACGGCCAGGGACGGCCACAGCGCCTGCTCCGGACGCAGCATGAACAGCAGCAGGGCCACCAGCGCGACGGCGAACAGCACCACCCCGGTGACGTCGACCCGCTCGCGTGCCGAGCGGGTGCGCGGGCCGTCCGCGGGCAGCCAGCGCACCGCAAGCACGATGCCGAGCAGCGCGATCGGCACGTTCACCGCGAAGGTCGCCCGCCAGGTCGCGACCGCCGCGAGCAGGGCGCCCAGCGTCGGGCCGATCGCCATGCTGGCCTGCGTGGAGGTGGCCAGCGTGGCGAGCACCCCGCCGGGCACGGCGACCCCGAGGGTGTTCGCCCTGGCCCGGACGATGGCCATCGCGGCGGGGAACCCGGTCGCGGTGCCGAGGCCGAGCAGCACCCGCACCGCGATGAGCATCGGCAGCGATCCCGCCAGCGTGCCGAGCACGCCCGCGCCGCACACCAGCCACAGGCCGGTGAGCAGCACCCGCCGGGCGCCGCACCGGTCCACCAACCTGCCCATCACCGGCTGCGCCACCGCCGTGGCCAGGTAGAGCACGGTCACCAGCCACACCGTCTCGGCGGCGCCGGCACCCAGGTCGTGCCCGATCGGGGCCAGCGTGACCGCGATCATCGAGGAGTTGATCGCGTTGAGCAGGGTGCCGAGTACGAGCGGGACGAGGAACCGCGGACCGAACCCGCCGGCGGGCGCCGCGGTGGAGGGCCGCGCGGGGCCGGTGATCGTCATGCCGCACCGGCCCCGGCGTGCCGGGGCACGAAGATGGTCGCCGCCGCGATCACCCGTGCCGACCGGACCAGGCTCACCGCCACCAGCCTGCCGCCGCCGTCGAGGACGGGCGTGCCGGTCACCACCCCGGCCGGGGTACCCAGGCGCACCGGCCCCGCGCCCCCCGCCAGGTGGCGGCGTACCACGCTGCCCGGCTCGGTGGCCGCGGCCAGCACCGCCACCATCGAGGTCAGCCCGATCGCCGGGTGCGGTGTGTGCATGGAGACCATCCGCACGGCGAGGTCGTAGTCGGCGGCCTCGACCGGGGTTCCCCCGCCGGTGCGGTAGTCCCGGGGCGGGCCGATGACGCCCAGCTTGGGCACCGCGTGGTCGACCGGGTCGCCGGGCCCGGCCAGCCGCATCCGGAGGGCAGCCGCGCGCCGCAGCGGCAGCAGTTCGGGCAGCCGGGCGGCGAACTCGGCGACGCTCTCGGTGCCGGTCAGGCCGATCGAGGCGGCGTCGACCAGCGCGGCGGGCGCGCCGGCGTCCACCAGCGTGGCCTCGCCGCTCGCGAGCTCATCCACCGCGTTCCCGCTGGGCAGCAGGGTTCCGGTGGTGCCGCCGACCGGGTCGAGGAACTCCAGCTCGACCCGCACCCCCGGGGAGGTGACCCCGGGCACCAGGGTGTCCCCGTGGGCGGGCACCCGGCCGCCGGGGGTGGCCACCACGGCGTCGATCCGGCCACCGGTGTTGGTGTTACGCATCCGCACCCGGGTCCGCCCGGGTTCCGCCGGGACCAGCCCGGACCGCACCGCGTGCAGCCCGACGGCGGTGGCGCAGTTGCCGCAGTTGCTGCCCCATTCCACCCGCTCGTCGCCGATGCCCACCTGCCCGAAGGTGTAGTCCACCTGGATTCCGGGTGCGGCGGAGGGGCCGATGATGGCTGCCTTGGACGTGGTCGAGGTCGCGCCGCCCACGCCGTCGATCTGATCGGAGTCCCGCGCGCCGAACGCGGCGGCGAGCACCTCGTCCACACCGGCCTTTCGCCCGGATACCCCGGATATGTCCGCCACGTCGAACAGCCAGCACTTGCTCGTCCCACCGCGTACCAGTGTTGCCGGAACCGCGAGGGAATCCCTGTACAACCTACCCATAGAACGTCCCAAAAATCGCAGCACGAAGACTCGTGACCGGGTTGCCAAAAAGCAGGTGACCGCCGCGACACCGGGGCAGTCCGGGAGCGTAACAGCTACAAGTCCTATGCAATGAGGGTTCTGCACAGCGGGAGGCACGACCGTCGCCCGCCCGTCGTCTCGCATTCAGGCGCAACGAGCCATCCTCCGCAAGCTCCGGGTGACCCCCGTCGCCTGAATTGTGCACAACCCTCGAGACAGGATATTGTCCGATTTGCCGAACTCAGCCGCAGACTACCGGAATCGGTGCCGGTTCAGCATGACCCGCTTGAGCGATATCACCAAGCCATCAATCCGTTGTGGACGGCAACAATATCGTACTCGCCCGTTCTTGTATCCAAATTAGGATTCCGTTAATTTTTCGACGCTACCGCCCCACACAAATGGTGGGCTCGCCAACAAATGTCCCGGCCGCGGGCTCCGCACCGGCCGGGCGGGGTGTAACCTGGGGTCTCGTGCGCTTTCTCGATGGCCACCGGCCCGCCCACGACCTGACCTACGACGACGTGTACCTCGTGCCCAACCGTTCGGCCGTGGAGTCACGCTTCGACGTGGACCTCTCCACCGCCGACGGCAGTGGCGCGACCATCCCTGTCGTCGTCGCGAACATGACCGCCGTCGCCGGCAGGCGGATGGCCGAGACGGTCGCCAGGCGGGGTGGCCTGGTGGTGCTGCCGCAGGACGTCGACCCCGTCGCGCTGGCGGACATCGGCTCCTGGGTGAAGGAGCGCCACCCGGTCTGGGACACCCCGCTGGTGCTGACCCCCGGCGACGCCGTCGCCGACGCGCTGAACTTGCTGGGCAAGCGCGCACACGGCGCGATCGTGCTGGTCGACGCGGTGGGCCGCCCGGTGGGCGTGGTGGACGAGGCCGCCTGCACCGGGGTGGACCGCTTCGCCAGGCTGATGGAGGTCGCCGACCCGGAGCCGCTGACCTGCCCGCTGGACACCCCGCCCCGGGAGGTGTTCGAGCGGCTGCACGCGCACGGGGGCAGGCTCGCCCTCGGGGTGGACGCCGAGGGCAGGCTGGCCGGGGTGCTCACCGAGGTCGCCGCGCTGCGGTCGGAGATCTACACGCCGGCGACCGACACCGGGGGGCGGCTGCGGATCGCCGCGGCGATCGGGGTGAACGGCGATGTCGCGGCGAAGGCCGAGTCCGTGCTCGGCGCCGGGGTGGACATGCTCGTGGTGGACACCGCGCACGGCCACCAGGAGAAGATGATCGCCGCGCTGAAGGCGGTGCGGTCGGTGTCCCCCGGCGTGCCGGTGGTGGCGGGCAACGTGGTGACCGCCGAGGGCACTCGCGACCTGATCGAGGCGGGCGCCGACGTGGTGAAGGTCGGCGTGGGGCCGGGCGCGATGTGCACCACCCGGATGATGACCGGCGTCGGGCGCCCGCAGTTCTCCGCGGTCGTGGAGTGCGCGGCGGCGGCCAGGGACCTGGGTGGGCACGTCTGGGCCGACGGCGGCGTGCGGCACCCGCGGGACGTGGCGCTGGCACTGGCCGCGGGCGCCTCGGCGGCGATGGTCGGGTCCTGGTTCGCCGGAACCCACGAGTCGCCCGGTGACCTGCGCTACGACGAGCACGGGAGGCCGTACAAGGAGTCCTTCGGAATGGCCTCCAAGCGAGCCGTCGGCGCACGCACCCGCACGGACAACGTGTTCGATCGTGCCCGCAAGGCGCTGTTCGAGGAAGGCATCTCCTCGTCCCGGATGGCACTGGACCCGACCCGGCCCGGGGTGGAGGATCTGCTCGACTCGATCTGCGCGGGGGTCCGCTCGGCCTGCACCTACGCCGGGGCCGGCACGCTCGAGGAATTCCACCAGCGCGCCGTACTCGGGATCCAGTCGGCCGCCGGTTTCGCCGAGGGCCGCCCACTGCCGGCCGGCTGGTGATATGCCGGATTTCGCCGCCGGGGTAATCCCGCCGCGGCAGTCCGGTCGCGACCCGGCCTAGCCTGGACCGGTGAATGACGCAGTAGTCGTGACCGATGTGGTCAAACGTTACCGGCGTAACGGGCCGAACGCGGTGGACGGTCTCAGTTTCTCGGTACCGGAAGGTGAGATTTTCGGCCTACTCGGGCCGAACGGCGCCGGTAAGACCACGACCGTCGGCGTGCTCACCACCCGGGTGCGGCCGACCTCGGGCACGGCGCAGCTCCACGGCGTGGACGTGGTGCGGGCGCCGGGCCCCGCCCGGCAGTTGCTCGCGGTGGTGCCGCAGCGCAACAACCTGGATCGTTCCCTGAACATCCGGCAGAACCTGCTGTTCCACGCCATCTATCACGGGGTGGGGCGGGCCGAGCGGATCCGGCGCGCGGACGAGATCCTGGACCGGATGGGGCTGGCCGAGTCGGCGAAGGCCCGGGTCGACTTCGTCTCGGGTGGGCAGTCGCAGCGGGTGATGATCGCCCGCGCCCTGATGCACCGGCCCAGGGTGCTGTTCCTGGATGAGCCCGCCACCGGCCTGGACCCGCAGGCGCGGCTGTTCGTGCACGAGCGGGTCGCCGAGCTGCGCTCCGAGGGGGTCACCATCGTGCTCACCACGCACGATATGGAGGAGGCGGCCAAGCTGTGCGACCGGGTCGGCATCGTCGACCACGGCAGGTTGCTCGCGCTGGACACCCCGACCACGCTCACCCGCTCACTGCCCGGCAGCACGACGCTGAACGTGACGGTGCACCTGGACGGCCACCCTTCCGCGACCGTGCAGTCCGCACTGTCCGACATAGCCGGGGTGCAGCGGGTCGAGCCGATCACCTCGGTCACCGACGGCGGGCTCGCCCAGTTCCGGCTCTACACCGCCGACGAACCCGCCGCGGTGCTGCCTTCGGTACTGACCTCGGCGAACTCCTTCGGCTGCGCGGTCAGTGACCTCGCCATCGGCACGCCCAGCCTCGAGGACGTGTTCATCCACCTGACCGGGAGGGAGCTGCGATGACGGCACTGCGCACCTTCTTCGCGGTGCTGTGGCGGGACATCTTCGTCACCGGCCGCGAGCTGGGACCGTTCCTGGCCCAGGTGGTCATCCAGCCGTTCTTCATGCTGTTCATCTTCGGCACGGTGCTCACCGGGATCGGCTACGTGGACGAGAACTTCGTGCATATCCTGCTGCCCGGCATCGTCGCGCTGAACGGCTTCCTGATCGCCCTGCAGAACACCACCATGCCGCTCGTGCTGGACTTCTCCTGGACCAGGGAGATCGAGGACCGGCTGCTGGCACCGATGCCGATCCCGCTGGTCGCGATCGAGAAGATGATCTTCGGGGCGCTGCGCGGGATCGTGGCCGCGTTGCTGATGATCCCGGTCGGGTTCCTGATCCTGGAGGGTGTGCACTGGCCGGCCTCGGCGTGGCCGGGGGTGCTGGGCATGATCGTGCTCGGCTCGCTGGTCGGCGCCACGATCGGGATGACCGTCGGCACCCTGGTGTCGCCGCGCCGGATCAACATCATGTTCGCGGTGATCCTGGTGCCGCTGATGTTCACCGGGTCGACCCAGTTCCCCTGGCACGGGCTCGAGCACCTGGAGTGGTTCCAGGTGGTGTGCGCGATCAACCCGCTGACCTACGTCAGTGAGGGCATGCGCTCGCTGCTGCTCGGCGACACCGTCGAGTCGATCCCGCTCTGGGTGGACGTCCCGGTCGTCCTCGGCGCCTGCGTCGTCTTCGGCGCCATCGGCATCAAGGGCTTCCTCCGCCGCGCCCTCGACTGAGCCACCTGCCGTGGGTGACCCGCGACGAACGGGTCACCCACGGCAGAGGTGTGCTCAGCCGTGGTGTTCGAGTAGCTCGGTGACCAGGGCGGCGATGGGGGAACGCTCGGAGCGGCTCAGGGTCACATGCGCGAACAGCGGGTGGCCCTTCAGCTTCTCGATCACCGCGGACACCCCGTCGTGCCTGCCCACCCGCAGGTTGTCCCGCTGCGCGACATCGTGGGTGAGCACCACCCTGGAGGCCGTGCCCAGCCGGGAGAGCACCGTGAGCAGCACGTTGCGTTCCAGCGACTGAGCCTCGTCCACGATCACGAACGAGTCGTGCAGGGAGCGCCCCCGGATGTGGGTCAGCGGCAGCACCTCGAGCATGCCACGGTCGAACACCTCGTCCAGCACGTTCTGGCTGACCAGCGCGCCGAGGGTGTCGAAGACCGCCTGTGCCCAGGGCTGCATCTTCTCGCTCTCCGAGCCGGGCAGGTACCCGAGATCCTGCCCGCCGACGGCGTAGACCGGGCGGAACACCACCACCTTGCGGTGCGCCCGGCGCTCCATCACCGCCTCCAGCCCGGCGCATATGGCCAGCGCCGACTTGCCGGTGCCTGCCCTTCCGCCCATGGACACGATGCCGACCTCGTTGTCCAGCAGCAGATCGAGCGCGATCCGCTGCTCGGCGGAGCGGCCGTGCAGCCCGAAGGCCTCCCGGTCCCCGCGTACCAGCCGCACCCGCTTGTCCGCGGTGATCCGGCCCAGCGCGCTGGAGGTGCCCGCCAGCAGCCGCAGGCCGGTGTGGCAGGGCAGCTCGGCGGCCTCCGGGCGGCCGAAGTCGGCGAGATCGATCGTGCCGTCCTTGAACAGGCCGTCCAGCGCCTCCTGCGGCACGTCGAGATCCGCCATACCGGTCCACCCGGAGGAGACGATCTCCTGCGCGCGGTACTCGTCGGCGTTCAGCCCGACCGCTCCCGCCTTGACCCGCAACGGGATGTCCTTGGTGACCAGCGTCACCACGTGCTGCTCGACCGCGAGGTTGAGCGCGCAGGCCAGGATGCGGTGATCGTTGGAGTCGGTCCGGAACCCCGGCGGCAGCACCGTGGGATCGGAGTGGTTCAGCTCCACGTGCAAGGTGCCGCCCTCCTCGCCGATCGGCACCGGCGCATCCAGCCTGCCGTACGTACGCCGCAGGTCATCCAGCGTGCGCAGGGCCTCACGGGCGAACCAACCCAGCTCCGGATGATGCCGCTTGGCCTCCAACTCGCTGATCACCACCAAGGGCAGCACCACGGCGTGCTCGGCGAACCTGGCCAACGCCCAGGGGTCGGAGAGCAGAACCGAGGTGTCCAGCACGTAGGTGTGACGCTGGCCGGAGGATGAGATCGAGGCTTCCCCAGTGCCCGTGGCACTGATCGACGAACGGCCGGTGGCCTCGCGGGACGAACGCTGCGCAGTCACGGCATCTCCCTCGTGGGCGTGGCACCACGCCCGCACTCGCTGGGCCGGGCACCGCCCTGGCTGGTCTCGCCGCCGATCGCCGAGGCGTCAGCTGACGCGACCACGAGGGCCTGGTGCCGGCCCCCTCGTGCGTCTGAACGGCTGCGCCGCTCCGTGTAGCACTGCCACGACCAGGGCCTCCCGCGACAGCCCGCATGGGTCACGGACCATCACCTCGGAAGCTACCTGTGACACGGCGATCATGCAGGCAGCCAGGCAGGTGATTCGCCGATTCGTCATCTCACGGTTAGTCGCGGGACATCGACCCCCCGTGTACAGCCGGCTACGATCTACCTTGGGTAGATTCGGGCGACTACCTGAACACCCATTCGAATGACAGGTCGCCGAGTCGGATGACCTTCCGTTTACCGCCATGTCGGTAAACGGCCGATACCACGCGGCAGACCCTGTCGCAGCGGCATTTCGGCCTAGTTATCCGAAGGGGTGTAGCGACCGCGATCTCGGCTCACACAATGGTGTAACGGGACTATCACGGCGCCAAACGTGAGGTAATTTCCACGTCATCGGAAACACCGCACGGAGACGGTGGCTCCGGTAGCCACAATTCCCGATCTAGGAGTGTGCGAAGTGCTGAAGAAGGCCGGTATTGTCACCGCCACCACGGCAGCGTTGATGCTGGCGGGTGGCACCGCGTTCGCCGCGCCAGCCCCCGCTCAGACGCCGGACGTAGGCACGCACCAGGACGAGTTCATCACGTTCTCGGACGCCTACCACCAGTTCATCGAGGGTGGTGCCGCACTCGGCTACGGCGCGGCCTCCCTGGTGGCGGGCGCCTACACGGGTATCGCGCGGACTCCGCACCTCATCCTGAACCCGCTGGGTGACTGACCGTCGCTGACCGGGTGGCCCGCGGGAGGAGACCCGCGGGCCACCAGTATTTTCTACGCTCCGTAACGTCGGTGCCGTACCGCGTAATCACGTAACGCCCGCAGGAAGTCGACCCTGCGGAAGGCCGGCCAGTACGCCTCGGTGAACCAGAATTCCGAATGCGCCGACTGCCACAGCAGAAAACCGGACAATCGTTGCTCACCCGAGGTCCGAATAATCAGGTCCGGGTCGGGTTGGCCGGAGGTGTACATGTGCTCGGAAATGTGGTCGACGTCCAGAATCTTGGCCAATTCCCGGATCGGCGTGCCCTCGTCGGCGTGGTGGAGCAGCAACTTGCGCACGGCGTCGGCGATCTCCTGCCGGCCGCCGTAGCCGACGGCGATGTTCACCGCCATCCCGTTGCGGCTGTCCGTGCGCGCGGCCGCCCCGGTCAGCCGGGCCGCGGTCTCGGAGGGCAACAGGTCCAACGCGCCCACGATGCGCACCCGCCAGGGATTCTCCGGCCTGGCCAGCTCGTCCACGACCTCGGGAATGATCTCCAACAGGGCCTCCACCTCGTCGGATGCCCTGCGCAGGTTGTCCGTGGACAGCAGCCACAGGGTGACCACCTCGACCCCGGCCTCCCGGCACCAGGTCAGGAAGTCGGCGATCTTCTTGGCCCCGACCCGATGGCCGTCGCTGACGTCGGTAAAGCCCGCTTCCCGTGCCCATCTGCGGTTACCGTCGAGCATGATGGCGATGTGGCGGGGGTTGCGGCCCTCCGCCTGCTGGATCAAGCGCCGTCCGTAGACGCTGTAGACGACGTCGGAGAGAAACGAGCGAAGACTCACGTCACGGCAGCGTACGCACCCGCGCGTGGCGGTGGCACACCCCACTTCATGGCTACGAAAGCCAGCGTTCCCGTAACCTGGCGAGTGTGAGCCTAGCGACCGACACCTCACCGGCCGGCCAGCCTCATCCAGCGTCCAGCCGCCCGCGCCTGCGGGGACACATCCATTTCTGGTCGTTCTTCGGCAGCGTGGCCGGGGCGGCGGTGCTGATCGCGCTCGCCTCGTCCACCGTGTCGGCCCTCGCGGGCCTGGCCACCGCTGTCTACGGGCTGACGGTGCTCGGCCTATTCGGGGTCAGTGCGCTGTATCACCGCCGGATCTGGAGCCCGGCGGCATACAAGTGGATGAAGCGCGCCGACCACTCGATGATCTTCCTGTTCATCGCGGGGACGTACACGCCGTTCACCCTGCTGGTGATGTCCCAGCCCACGGGCTACATCGTGCTCGCCGTGGTCTGGGGCGGGGCGATCGCCGGGGTGGCGATGAAGCTGTTCTGGCCGAACGCTCCCCGCTGGCTCGGCGTGCCCATCTATGTCGCGTTGGGCTGGGTGGCCGTGTTCGTGCTGCCCGAGCTGGCCACCAACGCCGGGATCGCCGCGCTGGTGCTGCTCCTGGTCGGCGGGCTGTTCTACACCCTCGGCGCCGTGTTCTACGCCGTACGCTGGCCGGACTACTGGCCGCAGACCTTCGGTTACCACGAGTTCTTCCACGCCTGCACCGTGCTCGCCGCGATCTCCCACTACATCGCGATCTGGCTGGCGATGTACCCGTAGCCGAGGCTTCGCTACCGGCGTGCGAGTTCCTCCGCCTTGCGTTGCCCGCGACCCGCCCAGTACAGCGCTTCGTGGTGGTGTCCCCGGTCGACCTCGGCGATCATCGCGTACACCGCCGCACTACGCCGGTGGAACTCCCGCCACACCACGGGCGGTGCGTCCTGCGGCGGCATCAGGACACTCACGAGATCTGGCTGGCGATGTATCCGGGAGCCAATGCCCTGAACGGCACGTTCGAGACGGTCAACGTCGCGAACGGAACATTTGAGCCGTTCAACGTCCTGGAAGCCACGTTCAGGGCTCTTCGGACAGCATTGGGGCGGCCAGGAACTGCTCCGGGATGGCGAAAGCGTCGACCAGGGTTCGGGCTTGGGGGCGCAACTCCTGGCACAGGTCGTTCACGGCGGCGACCACGGCCTTGGCCCTGCTGGCGCTGAGCCTGCCGTGCTCGAGGAACCAGGCGCGGTCGGCCTCCACGTTGGCCATGACGTACAGGTCGCACACCCGCTCCAGCAGTGCGCGGGCGCCCGCGTCGCCGCAGCGGTCGATGCCGGCGACGAAAGCCTCCAGCACCACCCGGTCGATATGCGCGCGGGCGGCGTGCAGCACGTGGTCCTGGGCGTCGTTGAACACCCGGAACGGGTCGGTGTCGTCGGATGCCGCGCGGCGGAGCCTGCGGGCGACCCCGTCGAGCAGGTGCTCCTCGCGATCCTCGAACAGTTTCAGCTGCCAGCCACGGTCGAACAGGGCGTCCTCGTCGTCCCGGCCGGGTGCGGCGTCCACCAGCCGCTCGATGACCTTGCGGGCGGCCGTGCGCTCGATGACCGCGCCGACGAACTGCTCGGCGACGAACCGGGCGGTGGCCATGGTGCCGAGGTCCTCGAAATGATCCCGGTAGCTGGTCAGCAGGCCCTTGGCGACGAGTTGCAACAGCACCGTGTTGTCGCCCTCGAAGGTGGTGAACACATCGGTGTCCGCCTTCAGCACGGGCAGCAGGTTCTCCGCGAGGTAACCGGCGCCGCCGCAGGCCTCCCGCGCGGCCTGGATGGTGCTGGTGGCGTGCCAGGTGGCCACCGCCTTGATACCCGCGGCCCTGGACTCGAGCTCCCGCTGCCGGTGCTCGTCGTAGCTGCCGCCGCTCTGCAACTCGTCCAGCGCGTCCACCAGTTCCTCCTGCGCGAAGTGCAGCGCGTAGCTGGTGGCCAGCGCGGGCAGCAGGCAACGCTGGTGCGCCAGATAGTCCAGGATCGCCACCTCGTGGCCGTCCGGGTGCCAGAACTGGCGCCGCGTCTCGCCGTAACGCACGGCGATCGCCAGCGCCCGCTTGGTGGCGCTGCCCGCGCTGCCCGCCACGCTCACCCGGCCGCGGATCAGCGTGCCGAGCATGGTGAAGAACCGCCGGTTGTCGCTGTCGATGGGGCTGGAGTACGTCCCGTCCGGGGCCACGTCGCCGTACTGGTTCAGCAACGCCGTACGCGGCACCCGGACCTCGTCGAAGACCAGCCGCCCGTTGTCCACCCCGTTCAGCCCGGCCTTACGGCCACAGTCGGAGATGCGCACGCCGGCGCACGGCCGGCCCCGCTCGTCCCGGATGGGCACCAGGAAGGCGTGCACGCCACGGCTGCCACCTTCCGTGATCAACTGGGCGAACACCACCGCCATCCGGCCGTCCCTGGCGGCATTGCCGATGTAGTCCTTGCGCGCCGCCTGGTCCGGCGTGTTGATCACGAACTCCTGGGTACCCGGATCGTAGGTCGCCGTGGTGCGCAGGTGCTGCACATCGGACCCGTGCCCGGTCTCGGTCATCGCGAAGCAGCCGGGTAACTCGAGATCCATGATCGGGCGCAGGTAGCGCTCGTGGTGTTCGGCGGTGCCCAGCAACTGCACGGCCCCGCCGAACAGGCCCCACTGCACACCGGCCTTGACCATCAGGGACAGGTCGCCGAACGCGAGCATCTCGAAGGAGGTGAGCGACCCGCCGATGTCGCCACCGCCGCCGTACTCCGGCGAGAACCCCAGCCGGGGCCGCCCGCTCCTCGCCAGCTCGTGCAACTGGTCCAGCACCTGCGCGCGGTGCTGCTCCACATCCAGGTCACACGCGTCCCGGAAGCGGGTGTCCGCCATCTCGGCGCGGATCGCCCTGCGGACACCAGCCCACTTGCCGTCCAGCACGGCCGTCAGCACGTTCGGATCGACCGAGGCGGAGACCTCGGGAGTCGCCGTCATCCTGCCCCTCCGATGCGAGTCGATGTTCCCGTCCAGGGTGCCGCAGCCGCACCGGACTCGCAGGCCGAACAGACCTCCCGGCGAGCGGTCAAGCTCCTCGTCGATGAATACGTATACCTAGTTTATGCCGACGAAGCCACGAGCTCCGGTTCGGTTAAATCGACGGTACCGCCAATTCTGTTTCGGGTGTTAAACGTGATCTGACAAACCACGTCAGGTGGGCGGCGGCAACCAGCGGAGGCGTGATGTCGGCTCGAGCACTCACCGGAAACACCGACGAACACCTGCATGACGAGCTGCGCCAGGCACTTCGGACCGGCCCGTTCCCCTCCGCGCTGCACCTGGCGATCGAATCCAGCGGATTCACCCTGGACGAGATCCAGGTCTGGCTGGCCGAACGCGGGGCGAGGGTGAGCGTACCGACGCTCAGTTACTGGCGCCGCGGGCGCAGCAGGCCGGAGCGTGCCGGGTCACTGCGCGCGGTGCGCCTGCTGGAGCAACTGTTCGAGCTGCCTGCCGACTCGCTGGTCTCGTTACTGGGCCCGCGCAGGCCACGCGGGCGGTGGGTCGGGCACGTTCCCGGCAGCATGGACCTGGCCATGCTCTGGCACGACTCCCGCCCGATCGACCTGCTGAACGCGGTGGGGGCTCCCCCGCGCAGCGTGGTGAGCAGGATCAGCACCCAGGTCAGTGTCACGATCGACCGCGAACGGCGCGCACGGTCGGTCCACCTGCGGGAGCTCGTCCGGGCCAATGTGGACCGGGTGTCCCGCTGTGGGGTGCTCTACTGGGCGCACGAGGACCCGGCGAACCCGCCCACGCTGGCCGGGGTCCGGTACTGCCGGGCCGGCAGGGTCCAGGCCGACCGGCCGGTCGGCCTGATCGCCGCCGAGCTGATCCTCGACCGGATGCTGGACGCAGGGGAGCCCGCCTTGCTGGAGTACGAGTGGCACTTCTCGCCGGGCGCTCCGATGGTGAACTACGATCACCGGTTCCCCGAGCCGGTCAAGGAGTACGTCCTCCAGGTGCGGTTCGAACCGGACGCCGTGCCGGCGCGTTGCCGCCGGTACGAGCGGCGCACCGTGACCGCGCCCGAGGGCAACGGCCGCGAGCTGTGGATCGGCGGGTCGAACACCGCGCTGGTCGCCGACTGGGACCTGCCCGCCGGGATCGTCGGCATGCGGTGGGACTGGCCTGCCGCCGGCCTGGTGAATTGACCCGGAAAACCGTTTAACAGTATTGCCGGACTCGACTGACGAACCGATTTAACGAGTCTGTTCCGCTGATGTTCTCCCGCTTACCGTCCTCCGTGACAATCCTGATCGCAGGAGGCGAAATTGAGAAAGTGGAAATCACGCGCCCTCGCGTCCACGCTCGCTGTCGCGGCGAGTGCGGGACTCGCGATGACGCAGGCGGTGACCGCCACGGCGGCACAGCCGGAGGAACCGGTCGTCAGTAACGCCGACCGTCCGGTCGAGGGGACCTACCTGGTCACCCTGGCCGCGAACAGCCAGGCCGCGCGGTCGGCCGCGGGAACCGAACGGGCCACGCACGCCCTCGTCGAGGAGTACGGGGGCACGCTGGACGCCGTCCTCACCGCGACCATGCGGGGCTATGTGGTGGAGCACCTGCCCGAACGGCAGGCACGGCGGCTCGCCGCCGATCCCGGGGTGGCCGAGGTGCGGCAGAGCGGCCGGGCCGGCATCGGTGGTCCCGGCGGCACCCAGCAAAACCCCCGGAACTGGGGCCTGGACCGGATCGACCAGCGGGACCGGCCCATGGACGACAGCTACACCTACCCCAATGACGGGGAGGGCACGACGGTCTACATCGTGGACACCGGCATCCGCTACAGCCACCAGGAGTTCGGCGGCCGGGCCTCGTTCGGTGTCGACCTGGATGCCGATCCCAACGGCGGCGAGGACTGCAACAACCACGGCACGCACGTCTCCGGCATCGTCGGCGGCGAGACCCGCGGCGTCGCCAAGGCCGTCGACCTCGTCTCGGTCCGCGTCCTGGGCTGTGACGGCTACGGCGAGGACGTCGACGTGGTCAAGGCGGCCGAGTGGATCACCAAGAACGCCGAACAGCCCGCGGTGGCGAACCTCAGCGTCTACACCGGGGATCCGGATATCGCGGTGAACGCCATCCGGAACTCGATCTCCTCGGGTGTGCAGTGGTCGCTGATCACCGGGAACAACGGCGGCGACGCCTGCGACTACGGGCCCGGCGGCCAGGTTCCCTCCGCCCTCCAGGTCGGCAACTCCACCAGCAACGACACCCGCCGGTTCGACTCGAATGCCGGCCGCTGTATGGACCTGTTCGCACCGGGCACGAACATCGACTCGGCCTTCCGCGGCAGTGACTCCTCCTACGGCACGCTCAGCGGTACCTCGATGGCCGCACCGCATGTGGCCGGCGCGATGGCGCTACGGCTGCACGACGCCCCGGGCAGCAGCTCGGCGCAGCTGCACTCGTGGATCATGGACAACGCGAGCACCGGCAAGCTGTCCGGGCTTTCCGGCGACACCCCCAACAAGCTGCTGTACGTGCCGAACGACGGTTCCCAGCCCCCGGGCGACCCGACCGCCGAGTTCACCGCCTCCTGCCCTGACGAGTCTCTGACCTGCACCTTCGACGCCGCCAACTCGTCGGATCCGGACGGTTCCATCAGCTCCTACGCCTGGGACTTCGGCGACGGCACCACCGGCGACGGCCGGACCCCCGAGCACACCTACGCCGAGAAGGGCACCTACTCGGTCGAGCTCACCGTCACCGACGACGAGGGCAACACCGACACGGCCACGCGGCAGGTGCGCGTCGGCGAGCCGGGCGGTGGGCAGGAGCCTGCGGCGAGCTTCACCGTGAACTGCCAGTCCCTCGACTGCGCCTTCGACGCCACCGCATCCACCGACCCCGACGGCACCATCACCACCTACGCCTGGAACTTCGGCGACGGCACCACCGGCAACGGAACCACCACCACCCACACCTACCCCAGCCAAACCGACACCTACACCGCAACCCTCACCGTCACCGACAACAACGGCAACACCGCCACCACCAACCGCACCATCCAATGCTGGGCCTTCGGCACCAGCCAGGGCTTCTGCTTCAGCCACTGAACCCGCCTGAAACCCTGCAAAGGAAAATCCATGAAGCGAATCACGAAGGCCCTGTGCACAGCGGGGTTGGCGATCGGGCTGGCGTCCATTGCGCCGCCCGCCCTCGCCGACCCGCCCGGATCCGAGAGCCCGGGAGCGACCCCACAGGTGATCAACGGGACACCGGCCACGGTGTCGGAGTTCCCGTTCATCATCTCGCAACACCGCACCGGCGGAGCCAGGGACGCCGAACAGTCCTGCACCGGCTCGGTGGTCGCCGAGCGTGCCGTGCTGATCGCGGCACACTGCAAGTTCGCCCAGGGTGAGCCCAAGTATCTGATCTACGGCCGGGACGACCTCGCGAACACCGGCGAGGGGACCCGGATCGAGATCGAGGAGTACCGCGTACACCCCGACTACAACCCCAACGACGGCTGGCGGACCGGGCACGACGTCGCGGTGATCTTCACCGAGACCGACATCCCGACACCGGAGGGGATGGCCTACCCCGAGATCGCGGACTCCGGCGACTCGCTGCCGCTGGGCACCGAGGGAACCACGGTCGGCTACGGCATGACCGACAAGGACGACAACGAGCGGAACACCCGGCTCTACAAGACGACCCTGCCGACCGTGGAAGGGCAGAACTGCAAGAACATCAACTTCCATTACGACCCCAGGTACATGATGTGCAGCGGGTACGGGGACGGACGCACCGGCCTGTGCCGCGGCGACAGCGGCGGCCCCTGGCTGCATGACGGCAGGATCTACGGCGTGTTCTCCTGGCTGCGCACCGACTGCGCCTCCTACGACGCGCATGCGCGGATGCACAGCGTGCTGGGCGACTGGGCGAACGAGCAGATCGGCGACTCACCTGACCCGCCCGGTGAGGGCGAGGAGCCCACGGCGAGCTTCACCGTGAACTGCCAGTCCCTCGACTGCGCCTTCGACGCCACCGCATCCACCGACCCCGACGGCACCATCACCACCTACGCCTGGAACTTCGGCGACGGCACCACCGGCAACGGAACCACCACCACCCACACCTACCCCAGCCAAACCGACACCTACACCGCAACCCTCACCGTCACCGACAACAACGGCAACACCGCCACCACCAACCGCACCATCCAATGCTGGGCCTTCGGCACCAGCCAGGGCTTCTGCTTCAGCAGCTAGCCCGCCCCCGTGCTGGGGGAGGTGTGACAGGGACGCCTCCCCCAGCACGTTCTCCCTTCGTGCTCAACCGAGGTCCGGGCCCTTGGCCCGCAATTCGTCCACTGTGGACATGGCGTGGCGGAGTTCCGCGAGCCATTCCTCGGCGTGCTCCCCGACCAGCCGGACCGCCCAGGCGAGCGCGTCCGAACGGGACCGCGCCACCCCGGCGTCGACCAGCGTGTCCAGCACCTTCCGCTCCGGCTGCCGCAGCCGGGTCATCACCGGCGCGGCCAGGGTGGTGAACAGCTCCTCGCTGCCACCCAGCCGCGCGCCCCAGGCAACCTTGCGCTGGTAACGGTGCTCGGCCTGCCGGGCGATCTCGATCCGCTCCTCGCGGGTCTCCTCCCGGAACCGGCTGATCCGGCCCGCCTCCGCGGCGGCGCGGGCGGCCTCGTCCTCGTACTCCTCGGTCAGCGCGGGCAGCTCGCCGACCACGATGATCTCGTCGCGGTCCACGGTCACCTCCGGCGCGCCGGCGAACCACCCCTCCGGCAACCTCCCGGCGAACCAGGCCGCGGCGTCCTCCGCACCGGGGACCTCGCTGCCCCCTTTGCCGCGCCAACCGCGACCGCCGTGCCAACCCCGTCCCATGTATCCCTCCACCGTGACGTGCGTCCGCATGTCCGCCTCCAATGATTACATAATTACTCTCCTACGAACGCTACGCCGAAATCAGGCCAAGCGAGGACGTCGTTCGCCGCGGGCGGAAACCGCGGTCGAACGACCCTGAACGGCACTTTCCGGACGCCGAACGTCACAAACGCCACGTTCGCGACGTTCGGCGTCGCGAACGCCACGTTCAGCGCACTGCCGGGAGGGGGTCAGCGGGTGAGGGCGGCGGCGAGGTCCTCCGGGGTGGTCACCGGGCGGTCGCAGACGTAACCGCGGCACACGTAGGCGGCGGCGCCCCCATCGACCAGGGGCCGGTCGGCCAGTAGCGGGACGCCGGCGGCCTCCGGCGAGCCCGCCAGTACCACCGCGCCACCATGCGCCTCCCGCGCGGCCTCGTGCAGCAGGCCGGCGCGTGCCCCGGCATCCGGCCCGACCACGGCCACCTGCACCGGTCCCGTGCGCAGCGCCTCGGCCACCGCCAGCCAGTTCCCGGCGAACCGCGGCACCCGCGAGGCCAGCATGCCGGCCCGCTCCACGGCCTGCTCGCAGGCATCGCGGTAGTCGCCCGCCCGGTCCGGCCCGGCCAGGGCCGAGGCGGTGAGCAACGCGCTCGCCAGTGCGGAAGCCCCGGAAGGGCTGGCGTTGTCGGTCGGGTCGGAGGGCCGCTGCACCAGCGCCTCCGCGTCATCCGCCGTGTCGTGGTGGGCGCCGGGCTCCGCGCCGGAGAACCGGGCCAGCGCCACGTCCAGCAGCGAGGTGGCGGCGGAAAGCCACCTCGGCTCGCCGGTGGCCTGGTGCAGGGCCAGCAACCCCTCGGCGAGGCAGGAATGGTCCTCCAGCACCCCTGCCGCGTCCCCGACGGCACCCTCGCGCGAGCTGCGCCGCAACCTGCCCCCAGGCATATGCTTGTCCAGCAACAGGTCCGCCGCCTCCGCCGCGGCGTCAATCCACTGTGGACGATGCAAGGCGACACCCGCCTCGGCGAGCGCGGTGATGGCGAGGCCGTTCCACGCGGCGATCACCTTGTCGTCCCGCGCAGGTTGCGGGCGCCGCGCCCTGGCCTCGAGCAGCGCGGCACGCACCCGTTCCCAGCGCGGCACGTCCTCCGGATCACGCGGCAGCCGCAGGGTGGAGGTGCCGTGCTCGAAGCTGCCCTCCTCGGTGACCGCGAACAGCTCGGCAGCCCACGCCCCGTCCTCGGCGCCGAGCACCTCGCGTAGCTGCGCGGGCGTCCACACGTAGGTCAGGCCCTCCACGCCGTCGGTATCGGCGTCCAGCGAGGCGGCGAACCCACCCTCCGGGGTACGCAGCTCCCGCAGCAGGAAACCCGCGGTCTCGTCCGCGATCCGCCTGGCCAGCTCGGAGTCCGTCCTGCGCCCGAGATGGGCGTAGGCGCGCAGCAGCAGGGCGTTGTCGTACAACATCTTCTCGAAGTGCGGAACCACCCAGCCGGCGTCCACGGAGTACCGCGCGAAACCACCGGCGAGCTGGTCATAGATACCGCCCCGGGCCATCGCTTCCGCACAGGACTCCACCAGGGACAGGGCTTTCACCGAGCCGGTGCGCTCGTGGTGCCGCAGCAGGAACTCCAGCACCATCGACGGTGGGAACTTCGGCGCGCCGCCGAATCCACCGTGCTGCGAGTCGGCTTCGGCCGCCAGCTTGCCGACGGCGGCGTCGATGGTCTGCTCGTCCACCCCGGCCGGGCTCAGCGGCGCGGTCTGCTCGGCGAGGTGATCCACGATCTTGGTGGCGCCCTCGCGCAGCTCGTCCGCCCGCTCCTGCCAGGCGTCCCGCACCGCGACCAGCAGTTGCTGGAAGGAGGGCATGCCGTGCCGCGGCGCGGGAGGGTAGTAGGTGCCACAGTGGAAGGGTTTCCCCTCCGGGGTGAGGAAGCAGGTCATCGGCCACCCGCCCTGGCCGGTCATCGCCTGGGTGGCCGTCATGTACACGGCATCGATATCCGGGCGCTCCTCGCGGTCCACCTTGATGTTCACGAAGTTCGCGTTCATCAGCGCCGCCGTGCCCTCGTCCTCGAAGGATTCGTGCGCCATCACGTGGCACCAGTGGCAGGCCGCGTACCCGATGGACAGCAGGATCGGCACGTCCCGCCGCCCCGCCTCGGCCAGCGCGTCGGCTCCCCAGGGCCGCCAGTGCACCGGGTTGTCGGCGTGCTGCAGCAGGTAGGGGCTGGTCGCGGTGGCGAGCTCGTTCGGCATGCCTCCAGGGTGACACGGGAAAACGACCCGTGTGCGCTCGCGCCGTCCGTCCGGCTCGGGAACCGTCTCTCAGGTGCGCTGGCCCTGCTCCTGGTCGGTGGCCTCCGCGCGCTGTTCCGGCTCGGCGGGCTCGGGGTCCCCGGCGGCGCCGGTCGCGGACTCCGCATCGGCCCGGTCGCCCTCGTCGTCGCCCTCGCGCTCGGCGGGCGCCTCCTTGTCGAAGCTGGCGGGGAGGCGCTTGAGGTGCTTGGTCATCGAGCGGACCAGCAGCGCGACCGCGATCAGGAAGAGGATCAGCACCAGCAGGCCGACCGGGGAGGACTTGCCGAAGTCCTGGCCCTGGCCACCGCCGTCTCCGCCGTCCGGTTGCTGCTGCGCCAGCAGCATGACGGCGGACTGCACGGGGGCCATAAGCACGGTCAGGAGTCTACCTTTTCCCGGATTCCGGCGAACAGGTCGTCCTCGGGCAGCGTGCTGTCCACCTCGGAGCGGACCAACTCGTACTCCTCGGTCGGCCAGATCTCCCGCTGCAGGCGCAGCGGGACCGCGAACCACCTGCTGTTCGGGTCGATCTGGGTGGCGTGCGCGCGCAGCGCGTCGTCCCGGGCCTCGAAGTAGTCGGCGCACTCCACCCGGGTGGTGACCCGCTCCAGCACGTCCGCCTTGGCCGGGTCCCACCTCGCCAGCCACTCGCCGTAGGGCGACTCGAGTCCCTCGGCCAGCAGTGCCTCGTGGAAAAGAGACATCTTGGCCCGGGAGAAGCCGTGCGAGTAGTACAGCTTCAGCGGCCGCCAGGGCGCGCCGGCCTCGGGGAACCGGTCCGGGTCCGGCGCGGCGTCGAACGCGGCCACCGAGACCTCGTGGCAGCGGATGTGGTCCGGGTGCGGGTAGCCGCCGTTCTCGTCGTAGGTCACCACCACGTGCGGGCGGAACTCCCGGATCACCTGGACCAGCGACGCGGTGGACTCCTCCAGCGGCACCAGCGCGAAGCAGCCCTCCGGCAGCGGCGGCAGCGGGTCGCCCTCCGGCAGCCCGGAGTCGACGAAACCGAGCCAGCGGTGCTGCACACCGAGGACCTTGGCGGCCCGCGCCATCTCCTCCCGCCTGATCTCGGTCATGTTCGCGCGGACCTCGGGGGTGTCCATCGCGGGGTTGAGCGGGCTGCCCGCCTCCCCTCCGGTGCAGGTAACCACCATCACCTCATGCCCATCCGCGACGTAGCGCGCCATGGTGGCCGCGCCCTTGCTGGCCTCGTCATCGGGATGTGCGTGTACAGCCAGTAGTCGCAGGCCGGACCCGACCTGCTCCCGCGTTCCCATTCGCTCCGACACGCTCCGCTCCGCCTCGCTTCCGGACTTGTGGCCCCCATGCGGCCGCACGATCGCTCTACGCGGATACTCAACGCGCGAGGACCGCGTGCCCATTCCATTCTCCCAACCCCGCGACCGGACCGATCGGAGGCCTTGGCTTGAGCACCCACAACGACGCCGGGGCGCGGCCCACGCTGCCGGAGGGCCGGTACGGTCGCGCACGCACCCGCACGCGACGGGGTTGGCGAGTATGGGTCGTTGTCTTGATTGCGCTCGCCGTCAGTGGCACGGTCGCCTATGTGGCATACCGGAACCTGGGTACCGCTCCGATCGAGGCGCAGCGGCTCGGGTTCACCGAGAAGCCCGGAAACGCCATGGAGATCACCATCGGAGTGAACCGGGACGACCCAGGGAGAGCCGGTGTATGCATCGTTCGGGTGCGGGACATCAGCGGGTCGGAAAGCGGCCGCAAGGAGATTGTCGTCCCGCCCGGCGCCGGGGAGGTTTCCACCGTGATCAAAAGCATCAGGCGGCCGGTTACGGCGGACGTTTTCGGCTGCTCATACGACGTACCGCAATATCTGTCAAGCCCATAGCGGCCAACGGGGTGAACGGTGCGCCCACTGCCTGGAAAATAACAGTGTAGGCAGCGTCAGGACCGTTTATCGTGCTATCCTGATCTACCGGCACGGCCCAGCGGGCCGTGTTTTTCCTTTATCTCAGCCGCGTTGGCGTGGTACGTCAACGCGGCGGCCGGCTTGCGTACCCAGGCCCGGCAGGCCCTAGGAGGAGATGGTGACCGTGAGCGACACCAAGGTGACCTGGCTGACCCAGGATGCCTACGACAGGCTCAAGCACGAGCTCGACGAACTGATCGAGAATCGTCCGGTCATCGCAGCGAAGATCAACGACAGCCGGGAAGAGGGAGACCTCAAGGAGAACGGGGGCTACCACGCCGCCCGGGAGGAACAGGGACAGCAGGAGGCCCGGATCAGGCACCTGCAGGAACTGCTGCGCACCGCGAAGGTGGGCGAGGCCCCGGCTAACGACGGCACCGCTGAACCGGGCATGGTGCTCACCGTGCGTTACGACGGCGATGACGAGGACGAGAAGTTCCTCCTTGCGACCAGGGAGGAAGGCGCGGAAGGCGAGCTCGAGGTGTACTCGCCGGACTCGCCGCTGGGCAAGGCGCTGCTCGGCGCCAAGGAGGGCGAGGCTCGGGAGTACGAGCTGCCCAACGGCAAGACCCAGAAGGTGACACTGGTCAAGGCGGTCCCTTACAGCGGCTGAGACGCTGAGCTCATGACCGCGGACCCATTGCCCATCTGCGCCACCTGCGGGATGCAGTACGCGGCGCCCCGTCCGGACTGCCCGATCTGCGAGGACGAGCGCCAGTACGTGCCCCCGGAGGGGCAGCGGTGGACGAATCTGCGCGAGCTGCGTGCCGGCGAGTACACCGGCCGGGTCGAGGAGGAGGGACCCGGCCTGATCGGCGTCGGCACGCAGCCCCGGTTCGCCATCGGCCAACGTGCCCTGCTGGTGCGCGCGGAGTCGGGGAACTTCCTGTGGGACTGCACCCCCTACCTCGATGACGAGCTGGTGGCCAGGATCGACGAGCTCGGTGGGATCACCGGGATCGCGATCAGCCACCCGCACTACTACACCACGATGATCGAGTGGAGCAGGGCGTTCGACGCCCCGATCCACCTGCACGAGAACGACGCCCGGTGGGTCGGGCGGCCGGACGAGGCGGTCCGGTTCTGGAGCGGGCGCGAGCACCGGGTCGCGCCCGGTCTGACCCTGCTCAACCTCGGCGTGCACTTCGCGGGCGGAACCGTGCTGCACTGGAGCGCGGGCGCCGGAGGCAAGGGCGCGCTGCTGTCCGGGGACATCGTGCAGGTCATCCCGGACCGCACCCATGTGGGCTTCATGTACAGCTACCCGAACCTGATCCCGGAGCGGCCGGCCGTGGTGCGTGCCGCGGCGGAGCTGCTCGAGCCTTACCCGTTCGAGGACATCTACGGCGCATGGTGGCAGGCCGTGGTGCGCGGTGCGGGCCACCAGGTGGTCCAGCGCTCGGCCAAGCGCTACCTGGAGTTCGTGTCCTGATCCTGCTGCCCCGCGGTGCGTTCCAGCAGGGGACGCACCCGCGGCGGCACCGGGGTGGACAGCGCGATCGAGGTCGAGGTACGTCGCACCCCCGGCACGCCGACGACCTCGTCGATCACCCGTTGCAGGTCGTCGTTCGACCGGGCCACCATCCGGACGAACAGGTCACCCTGGCCGGTGGTGGCATGCACCTCGCAGACCTCGTCGATGGCGGCCAGCGCTCCGGACACCTCACCCCGCCTGCCCTGTGCGATCTCCAGCACGGCGAACGCGGTCAGCCCGTAGCCCATGGCGTCCAGGTCGAGGTCGGGCGGGAAGCCGGCGAGGATCCCCCGTGCGGTCAACCGGTCCAGCCGAGCCTGCACCGTGCCCCTGGCCACCCCGAGCCGGCGGGCGCATTCCAGTACGCCGAGCCGCGGCGCGTCGGTGAGCAACAGCAGCAACCGCGCGTCCAGTGCGTCCAGTGCCGAGTCCGGCATCACATACTCCTACACAACCTGCCCAACCTGACCGACGATCTCGCTGGTTAATTGCACATATTGTCCAGCGTTATCGAGCACTGTTGCACATCCTGCCCTACCGGCGCATTCTGCGTCCACGGCTGGCTACCGCCACCTGGACCACCACCGGAGGAGATACCGATGACGCACACCGTCGGTGAGCAGCACCAACTTGACGACGTCAGCTATGACCAGCTGCGGCAGCTCGTCGGTCTGGTCGACCACGACGCATCCACGGACCCGTTCCCGGTCAGGGCCCTGGACGCCGTGGTGTTCGTCGCGGGCAACGCCACCCAGACGGCCTGGTTCTACCAGGTCGCCTTCGGGATGCGGCTCGTCGCCTACTCCGGACCGGAAACCGGCAACCACGACCACAAGTCGTTCGTGCTGAAGTCCGGCTCGGCCCGCTTCGTGATCAACGGAGGCGTCCGGCCGGACTCGCCACTGCTCGACCACCACCGCAGGCACGGTGACGGGGTCACCGATATCGCGCTCGAGGTTGCCGATGTGGACAAGTGCGTCGAGCATGCCCGCGCGCAGGGCGCCACGGTGCTGGAGGAGCCACACGACGTCTCCGACGAGCACGGCACGGTGCGAGTGGCGGCGATCGCCACATACGGCGAGACCCGCCACTCGCTGGTCGACCGTTCCCGCTACACGGGCCCGTACCTGCCGGGTTACGAGGCGCGTGCGGCCACGGTGCAGCGTCCCGAGGGGGCTCCGAAGCGGCTGTTCCAGGCCGTGGACCACTGTGTCGGCAACGTCGAGCTCGGCAAGATGGACGAGTGGGTCGACTGGTACCGCCGGGTGATGGGCTTCGTGAACATGGCGGAGTTCGTCGGGGACGACATCGCCACCGAGTACTCGGCCCTGATGAGCAAGGTCGTCTCCAACGGCAACCACCGGGTGAAGTTCCCGCTGAACGAGCCCGCGATGGCGAAGAAGCGGTCCCAGATCGACGAGTACCTCGAGTTCTACGGCGGGCCCGGATGCCAGCACATCGCGCTGGCCACCAACGACATCATCGGCACGGTGACCGCGATGCGCGCGGCCGGCGTCGAGTTCCTGCAGGTCCCCGACTCCTACTACGAGGACCCGGAGCTGCGGGCGCGGATCGGCGAGGTGCGGGTGCCGGTGGAGACGCTGCAGCAGCACGGGATCCTGGTCGACCGGGACGAGGACGGCTACCTGCTGCAGATCTTCACCAAGCCGATCGGCGACCGCCCGACCGTGTTCTACGAGCTGATCGAGCGGCACGGCTCGCTCGGCTTCGGCATCGGCAACTTCAAGGCCCTGTTCGAGGCCATCGAGCGCGAGCAGGAACGCCGCGGCAACCTCTGACCCTCTACTTTGAGTGACCCGTTCCGCGCGAAGGGTGCGCGGAACGGGTCACTCAAGGCGGTCAGAGGACCGTGAAACCGGCGTTGTGGAGCCCGGTGGCCACCCGGGTGCAGTGCTCGGGACCGCGGGTCTCCAGGTTGAGCGACACCTCCACCTCGCCCAGCGCGAGCCTGCCGGAGATCCGCGAGTGCTCCACGTCCAGCACGTTCGCCCCCAGTTCGCTGACCTTGGACAACACCCCGGCCAGCGAACCCGGCCGGTCCGGCACCAGCAGCCGCAGCTCGAGGTAGCGGCCACCGGCGGTCATGCCGTGTTGGATGATCTGCAGCAGGAGCAACGGATCGACGTTCCCGCCGGACAGCACGGCCACCACCGGCGGGGTGAACGCCCCGGGATGCTCCACCAGCGCGGCCACCGCCGCCGCTCCCGCGGGTTCGACCACCAGCTTGCGCCGCTCGAGGCAGAGCAGCACCGCGCGGGACAGCGACTCCTCCGTCACCGTGTAGACGCCGTCGACCAGCGAACGGACGTGCTCGAACGTCAGCGGCCCCGGTATGCCGACGGCGATCCCGTCAGCCATCGTGGGCATCGCCTCCAGGCGCACCGGCTCACCCGCGGCGAGCGAGGGAGGGAAGCCCGCCGCGGCCGCGGCCTGCACGCCGAACACCTCGACAGCGGGGGCCAGTGCCCGCACCGCGCTCGCTACCCCGGAGACCAGCCCGCCACCACCGGTGGGCACCAGCACGGTGCCCACGTCCGGCACCTGCTCCAGGATCTCCAGGCCGACCGTGCCCTGGCCGGCGATGATCTCCGGATGGTCGAAGGGGTGGATGAACACCGCGCCGGTGCGCTCGGCGAACGCGGTCGCCTCGGCGATGGCCTCCTCGATCACCTCGCCACGCAGGTACACCTCGGCGCCGTAGCCGCGGGTGGCGGCCAGCTTGGGCAGCGGCGCCCGCTGCGGCATGAACACCGTGGCCCTGATGCCGAGCAGCGAGGCGGCCAGCGCCACACCCTGCGCGTGGTTACCCGCACTGGCGGCGACCACGCCCCGCTCCCGCTCGGCGGCGCTCAGTGTATGGATCCGGGTGTAGGCGCCCCTGATCTTGAACGACCCGGTGCGTTGCAGGTTCTCGCACTTGAGATGGACCGGACCGCCGTGCTGCCGCTGCAGGTCGCGGGCGTGCTCCATCGGGGTTTCGCGGGTGACCTCCGCGAGCAGTTCGCGAGCCTGCCGGATCCGGTGCACATCGACGAGTCCCATCGGCGTCGATGATGCCACCGTTTGGACTCATCCATCCCGACGGTGACCGACCGGGTACCCTGATGGCGAACTGTGAGCGCCGACCAGGGAGTGAGCATGGCACGGGCGACGACATCCAGCGCCACCCGGTCGGCTGGGATGTTCCAGCTCGTCGCCGGCCTCGCCTCCGCGCTGGCTTTCACCGGCGCCGCCTTCTACACCGTGGAGCTGGCCACCTGCGGCGACGCCGGTCAGTACGTCCGGCACGACAACCACGTGGAGCTGATCGGCGGCTGCGTGGACGGCAACGACCTGCCGCACACCGACCCGCGGCAGCCCGCCGGCTCCGACCGGATCGCCGAGCACAACAACTACCGGCCCTGAGCCAGCGCCTGATCCAGGTCGGCGACGAGGTCGCCGACATCCTCGATGCCCACCGAGAGCCGCACCAGCTCCGCGGGCACCTGCAGCATCGACCCGGCCACGCTGGCATGCGTCATCCGGCCGGGGTGCTCGATCAGTGACTCGATCCCGCCGAGCGACTCGGCCAGCACGAACAGCCCGGTGCCCGCGGCCACGTCCAGCGCGGCCCGCTCGCCGTCGGCGTGGGTGAAGGACACCATCCCGCCGAACCGGCGCATCTGCTTGGCGGCCAGTTCGTGCCCGGGGTGCCCGGCGAGTCCCGGGTAGTACACCCGGTCCACCTTCGGGTGCGCCACCAGCGCCTCGGTGACGCGTTCGGCGTTGTCGCAGTGCCGCTCCATCCGTACTCCCAGGGTCTTCAGCCCGCGCAGGGTCAGCCAGGCGTCGAAGGCACCGGGTACCGCACCCGCGGAGTTGCGCAGGAAGAACAGCTGCTCGCGCAGTTCGTCCGAGTCGGTCACCACCGCGCCACCGACCACATCGGAATGACCACCGAGGTACTTGGTGGTCGAGTGCACGACGAGATCGGCGCCGAGATCCAACGGGGTCTGCAGGTACGGCGTGGCGAAGGTGTTGTCCACCACCAGTTTCGCCCCGCCGGCGTGGGCGATCTCGGCCAGCGCCGTGAGGTCGGCGATGCCGAGCAGCGGGTTGCTCGGCGACTCGCACCACACCAGCCTGGTCTCCGGCCGCATCGCCGCCCGTACCTGGTCCACATCGGAGAGATGGGCGACGCTGTAGGAGACACCCCAGGAGGTGAGCACCTTGTCGATCAGCCGGAAGGTGCCGCCGTAGGCGTCGTCCCCGAGCACGAGGTGGTCCCCGGGGCGGAGGGTGACCCGCAGGATCGCGTCGCTGGCGGCCATCCCGGAGGCGAAGGCCAGGCCGTGCCGCCCGCCCTCCAGCGCGGCCACGGCCTCCTCGAGCGCGGTACGGGTGGGATTGGCGGTGCGCGAGTACTCGTAACCGCCCTCGCGGGTGCCGCCGACGCCGTCCTGCGCGTACGTCGAGGTCTGGTAGATCGGCACGATCACCGAGCCGGTCCGGGGATCCGGTTCCTGACCTGCGTGGATCGCGCGGGTGTCGAAACCGAGCTTCGAGGGGTCTCCAGCCATGCCCTCAGCTTAGGGCCCTGACTCGAGCCAGTTGGTCGTGGCCGGTACGCAGGCCAGTACCAGCGTGGCGACCGCCGGGATGCCGAGAGTCACCGCCAGCACCGGACTGGCCAGTGCGCTCGGCGAGACGAGGCTGGTGAGCAGGTAGGTGACCAGCGCGAGCGCGGAGCCGAGGACGACCAGCATGCGGCCGGCCAGCTTGCGCTGGAACAGCAGTATCGCGCCGGGAATCAGCGTCCCGGCCACCACCGAGTTGAGCAGCACCCCGACGAGCAGCCCGAGCGCCCCGAGGCCACCGAGCCCGAGGTTCAACACCACCCCGAGGATGTGCCAGAGTCCGATGAGGATCCCGAGCACACCCGCGGTGATCGCGGCGCCGCCGGAAATCCCTGCCCCGTACGGATGGCCCATGTCCCTCCTGCCCCTGGTTCACCACTGCCGCGGCGGATGACCCCCGGCAGGGTAGCCCGGCCGCGGGTCGTAGGTCGGCATCGGCCGCGGCCGGTGACCCAGGTAGCGGAAGGTCGGCGGGAGCGCGGCGAGGATCAGCACGACCGGGGCGAGCACGATGGCGCCCAGCCGCACGAACGCGTTCTCGAACTCGAGCTGGAACACCGCCTCGAAGTAGGTCCCGTAGTCGTTCCCGCCCAGCAGCGCCGGTTCCAGCAGCGGCGCCGCCAGCCCCAGCAGCGCGCCGATGAGCAGCATGATCGCTCCCGCGATCACCCGGAAGAAGGTCAGCAACGCCCCGATGAGCAGGAACACCGCGGCGCCGAGGTAGCACCCGAGCAGGGTGAGCAGCGTACCGGGAAGGGTGTCCACGCCGTAGTCGATGAACACGTCGACCGGTAGGTAGCCCGCGATCCCGGCGAGGGGCAGGGCGAGCACGGCGGCGATGATCGCGGTCGCGCCGCTGGGTCGTGGCCGGGCCGGGCGGGAGTAGCCAGGGGGTGGGGTAGCCGGGTGGCCGTACGAGTTGGTCACAACTCCCCCAGGTGCTCGGCGCGGGGCTGGACCGGCTCACCCTAACGCGCCCGGCGTGCCGGCGGAGGCGTTTTCGACCCGGGCCACAAGAAAGGTGCCCCCGGCCGGAGCGGCCGGGGGCACCTCGTCGGATCAGGATCTCACCACTGCTGCGGCGGTTGGCCGGGCTGACCCGGCTGGCCAGGCTGACCATAGCCACCGGGCTGCCCGGGCGGCGGGCCGCCGTAGCCGCCGGGCTGGCCGAAGCCACCGGGCGGGCTGGGCTGGCCGAAGCCGCCGCTGGGCGGGTTCGGACCACCGGGCTGCCCCATCGGCCCCGGCTGGCCGGGCTGGCCATAACCACCGGGCTGGCCATAGCCGCCGGGCTGGCCGTAGCCACCGGGCTGCTGCCCGGGCGGCGGGCCGTATCCGGGCGGCGGGCCGGGCTGGCCCGGCTGGCCGAACGGCCCCGGCTGCTGGCCGAACCCGCCGGGGCCACCAAAACCACCGGGACCACCGGGGCCGCCGGGGCCATCGCCGAGGCCGATCAGCTTCGCCGTGCCGGGGACCACCCCGAGGATGCCGACACCGAGCACGAAGATGCCGAAGATCAGGTACAGCACGGGGGTACCGGCCTGCTGCTCCACCGGCTGGGTCCGGCCGTTGAAGGTGATCTCGCTGGGGAAGGCGGTCATCATCAGGACGCCGAACACCACGAGCAGGAGCCCGCCGCCGAGCGTGACGTACGGGGCGAGCTTCTTGATCACGCCGCCGAGCTTGCCCGCGAGGCCGATCAGCACCCCGCCTCCGAGCGCGGCCAGCGCGCCGACCAGCACGAAGATGATGTACAGGTACAGCGTGCCCGAGGAGGGCAACTGGTCGGCGATCTCGCTCAGCAGGCTGCTCGACTCGATGGCGTCCGAGTAGTCGCTGACATCACCGAGGTCGACGAAGGCGAAGATCAGCGCGATCAGGCCGAGCAGGGCGGTCAGCCCGCCCGCGATCCAGCCGAACAGCGCGTTCCCTCCACCACCGGGACCGCCGGGGCCACCGAACGGGGACGGTGGCGGGCCGCCGAAGCCCGGCTGGCCGGGCGGGGGGCCGAAGCCGGGTGGCTGGCCGGGTTGTCCAGGCTGCCCCGGGTAGCCGGGCGGTTGACCGGGCTGGCCGGGCTGCCCCGGCTGGCCGTACGGACCGGGCTGGCCGGGCGGCTGGCCGTACGGGCCCGGCTGGCCGGGCTGCTGCCCGAACGCACCGGGCTGGCCGAAGCCGCCCTGCGGGTTCACCGCGGCCGGGTTGTCCGCCGCACTCGGCGGCGGGGCGTACGGGATCGACGGCGGCGGCTGCGAACCGGGCGGGACCAGCTGCGTCGACTCCGCGCCGGGACCTTCCCCGCCGCCCGACTCGGGCTGCTGCCCGCCGGGGTCGCCGGCAGGCTGCACGACCTGGGTGGGCTCCGGGGTGTCACCGAACTGGCCACCTTGCTGGGGCTGCTGACCCGGCTGCACCACGTTCGTCGGTTCCGCCGAGCCGAAAGGGCTGTCTTGCTGGGGCTGGGGGCCACTGGGCGGGCCCTGCGACGGCTGCTCGCCGCCCCAGGGTTGGTTCGGTGGCTGCGGAGCACTCATGTGGGTCTTGAACCCCCTTGACAAGGACCTGGACGTATGGCTCGGACACACGCTATCGGATCGGTCACCCGATCGCTCGTAACGCCCCTGCCAGGCCACACGATGAAGAACACTTCAGCGCCCGGCGAGGAAGGCCAGCAGGTCCTGCCTGGTGACTACTCCGGCGGGCTTTCCGTCCATCAGCACCAGCGCGCCGTCCGCACCGCTGAGCGCCTTCATGGCCGAGCTCACCGGCTCGCCCGCGCCGATGGTGGGCAACGGTGGGGACATATGCCGATCGAGCCGGTCGGCGAGTGCCGCCTTGCCGGTGAACAGCGCGTCCAGCAGGTCCCGCTCGTTCACCGCGCCGACGACCTCGGCCGCCATCACCGGCGGCTCCGCGTTCACCACCGGCATCTGGCTGACCCCGAACTCGTGCAGGATGGCCACCGCCTCGGCCACCGTCTCGGTCGGGTGGGTGTGCACCAACTGGGGCAGCGAACCGTCCTTGCGGCGCAGCACGTCGCCGAGGGTGGCACCGGTGGAGTCCGGCGGGAGGAACCCGTAGGAGGACATCCAGGAGTCGTTGAACACCTTCGTCAGGTACCCGCGGCCGCCGTCGGGCAGCAGCACCACGATCACGTCCTCGGGTCCGCAGCGGGCGGCCAGTTCCAGCGCGGCGGCCACGGCCATCCCGCAGGAGCCACCGACCAGCAGGCCCTCCTCCCGCGCCAGCCTGCGGGTGAAGTCGAAGGAGTCCGCGTCGGAGATCGGGATGATCTCGTCGGCCACGTTCCGGTCGTAGGTCTCCGGCCAGAAGTCCTCGCCGACGCCCTCGACCAGGTAGGGCCGGCCGGTGCCGCCGGAGTACACCGAGCCCTCCGGATCGGCCCCGATCACCTGCACCCGCCCCCGCGAGATCTCCTTGAGGTAGTTGCCGGTGCCGGAGATCGTGCCGCCGGTGCCGACCCCGGTCACGAAGTGGGTGATCCGGCCTTCGGTCTGCTGCCAGATCTCCGGACCGGTCGTCTCGTAGTGGCTGGCCGGGTTCGCCGGGTTGACGTACTGATTGGGCTTCCATGCGCCCTCGATCTCGGTGGCCAGCCGGTCGGAGACCTTGTAGTAGGAATCGTCGTGCTCCGGCGGGACCGCGGTCGGGCAGACCACCACCTCGGCGCCGTAGGCCTTGAGCGCGTTGCGCTTGTCCTCACTGACCTTGTCCGGGCAGACGAACACGCAGCGGTAGCCCCGTTGCTGGGCGACCATGGCCAGGCCGACCCCGGTGTTGCCGGAGGTCGGCTCGACGATGGTGCCGCCGGGACGCAACTCGCCGGAGGCCTCCGCCGCCTCCACCATGCGCAGCGCGATCCGGTCCTTCACGCTGCCGCCGGGGTTGAGGTACTCCACTTTCGCGAGAACCAGCGGTTCGAGCCCCTCGGTCAGGGAGTTCAGCTTGACCAGCGGGGTGTCGCCCACGAGGTCAATGATGTGTTCGTAGTAGTCCACGGGTGCCAGCCTAACCGCCGGTCCGGTTCACCGAACCGCCTCACATCGGACACGTCGACGCGATTGTCGCTCCCTTCCGGCTGTGGTTAGCTGCGCCTCGTCCAATCGAGTGAGCCTGCTGGTGGGAGCGCACGTGAGTACACGACATGTCCTCGGTAAGTACGTCCGGCGCGCGGCGGTGGCCACCGGGATGACCGCGGTACTGGTGGTGAGCGCGGGAGGCGCCCCGGCCACGGCGAGCGGTCCGGGTGGCATCCTCGACCGGTTCCCCATCTTCACGCTGAACGTGCTGTTCACCAACGACACCGAGTCCGCGCTGCTGGGCGTGGAGGGGGACGGCACCGACGAGGGCCCGATCGTGGACGGCGGGATGCGGCCGTACGGCAGCCCGTCCCGGGCAAGGACGGTGCTGGACGACGCGCGCAGGGAGGCCGTCACCGGGTGGCCCAAGCCGGGGCAGGCGTTGTGGCGCGGGCACCTCACCTTGTCCGGCGGGGACAACTTCCTCGCCGGCCCGGAGTTCGCGGCGAGCCTGGACAGCGGGGTGCCGTTCTACGACGGGATCGCCACCAGGGAAATGGGTTACGACGCCAGCGCGATCGGCAACCACGAGTTCGACTTCGGTCCGGACACCTTCGCCGACTTCATCGACAGCACCGGTGGTGAGCTGCCGTTCGTCAGCGCGAACCTGGATTTCTCCGGTGAGCCACGGCTGCGGGCGAAGGCCGAGGACGGCACGATCGTCTCCAGCAAGGTGCTGCGCAGTTCAGGGCAACGGATCGGCGTGATCGGGCTGACCACCCCGGAACTGCCCGCGATCTCCAGCCCGCGCGAGGTCGAGGTGAGCGGCGAGCTCGCGGAGATCACGAACGGGCTGGCGGGCAGGCTCGCGCGGCACGGGGTGGACAAGATCCTGCTGGTGAGCCACCTGCAGGACATCGACAACGAGCTGGCGCTCGTGCCGCGACTGTCCGGTGTGGACGCCGTGATCGGCGCGGGCGGCGGGGAGATCCTCGCCGGCGAGGGCGACCGGCTGATCCCCGGGGACACCGCGGAGCGCGGCTTCCCGCTGTACGCGGAGGACGCGGACGGCGACCGGGTGCCGGTGGTGACCACGACCGGTGACTACAAGTACGTCGGCAGGCTGGTGCTCACCTTCAACTGGAAGGGCGAGGTGCTGCGCGTCGACGAGCGGCGGTCCGGCCCGATCCGGGTCTCCGGTGTCGGCCCCGATGCCGTGCACGGCGACCCCGGGGTGCGCGCGCAGGTGGAGAAGCCGGTCGCGGAGTACGTCGAGGACATGGCCGAGACCACCGTGGCGACCACCGAGGTACCGCTGAACGGTGTGCGGGCGGAGGTACGCGGCAGGGAGACCAATCTCGGCAGCCTGCTCGCGGACGCGCTGGCCTGGACCGGGCGGCGGCAGGCCGAGGAGTTCGGCGTGACCCCGCCCCAGGTGGGCATCCAGAACGGCGGCGGGATCCGGAACGACTCCACACTGCCCGCGGGCGACATCACCGAGTTGAACACCTACGAGGTGGCGCCGTTCTCCAACTTCGTCGCGGTACTGCCCGAGGTGCCCCGGCAGACGCTGCGGCAGTTGCTGGAGCGCGGGGTGGCCGCGTCCCCGGACGCCAGCGGGGCTTTCATGCAGGTCTCCGGCCTGAGCTTCCGCTACGACACCGGCCGCACGGCGCAGGTGGTCGCCGAGGGCACCAACACCATCGTCACCCCCGGCGAGCGGGTACGGGACGTCGTGCTGGACGACGGCACGGTGCTGGTGGCGGACGGCGAGGTCGTGGACGGCCCGCCGGTCTCGGTGGCCACGAACGACTTCTCCGCCAGGGGCGGCGACGGCTACCCGTTCGGGGACGCCGAGTTCACCCCGGTCGGCAAGACCTACCAGCAGGCCCTTTCCGAGTACCTCGCCGAGGGACTGAACGGGCTGGTCACCGCGGAGCGGTACCCGGTGGGCGGCACCGGCCGGATCACGCCGATCGGCTGAACGAGCCGGGACGCGGCGCCCGCCCGACGTGGCGGGGGTCGCGTTCCGGTTTGCCCATGGCCGGTTACCGGGCAGTATGAGGGCGGTCCGCACAGTGCAGGCTCAAAGGAGTGTCCGCCATGCCCGAAGCCGTCATCGTGTCCGCAGCCCGCTCCCCGATCGGGCGGGCCAACAAGGGTTCCCTCGCGGAGATGCGCCCGGACGACCTGACGGTCCAGATGGTGCGTGCGGCGCTGGACAAGGTGCCGCAGCTCGACCCGGCCCAGATCGACGACCTGATGCTCGGCTGCGGCCTTCCCGGCGGGGAGTCCGGCTTCAACATGGGCCGCATCGTGGCCGTCCTGCTCGGCTACGACCACCTGCCCGGCACCACCATCACCCGGTACTGCTCCTCCAGCCTGCAGACCACCCGGATGGCCCTGCACGCGATCAAGGCCGGTGAGGGGGACGTGTTCATCTCCGCGGGGGTGGAGGCGGTGTCCCGCTTCGCCAAGGGCAGCTCCGACTCGCTGCCGGACACGCACAACCCGGTCTTCGCCGAGGCCGAGTCCCGCACCGTGAAGGTCGCCGAGGAGGGCGCGGACACCTGGACCGACCCGCGGGAGGACGGCACGCTGCCGGACGCCTACATCGCGATGGGCCAGACCGCGGAGAACCTGGCCCGGCTGAAGGGCGTGTCCAGGGAGGAGATGGACTCCTTCGGCGTCCGCTCGCAGAACCTCGCCGAGCAGGCCATCGCCGACGGCTTCTGGGCCAAGGACATCACCCCGGTGACCCTGCCGGACGGCAGCACGGTCGCGGCGGACGACGGCCCGAGGGCAGGGGTCACGGTGGAGGGCGTCGCCGGGCTGAAACCGGTGTTCCGCCCGGACGGCCGGATCACCGCGGGCAACTGCTGCCCGCTGAACGACGGCGCGGCCGCGCTGGTGATCATGTCCGACACCAAGGCGAAGGAACTCGGGATCACCCCGCTGGCGCGGGTCGTGTCCACCGGGGTGACCGGGCTGTCCCCGGAGATCATGGGCTACGGCCCGGTGGAGGCCTCCCGGCAGGCGCTGTCCAGGGCCGGGATGTCCATCGGCGACATCGACCTTGTGGAGATCAACGAGGCGTTCGCGGCGCAGGTCATCCCTTCCTACCGGGACCTCGGCATCGACCTGGACCGGCTGAACGTGAACGGCGGCGCGATCGCGGTGGGCCACCCGTTCGGCATGACCGGGGCCCGGATCACCTCCACCCTGATCAACTCCCTGCGGCACCACGACAAGCAGTGGGGGCTGGAGACCATGTGCGTCGGCGGTGGCCAGGGCATGGCGATGGTGCTGGAGCGCCTTAGCTGAGCCTCAAGCGGTCCGCGGAGCCCGCATGCAGAGGCTGCGCGGGGGTTCGGGATAGCCCATCACATCGCCGCCCGCCTGCGCGCAGGCTTCCTGCGCGTCCGGGTCGCCTTCGACGATCTCGAGAACCTCGGCCTGCGCGGAAGGGTCACCGCAGGGGACGGTCTCGTAGCCCTTGGTGGTGGACTGGTCCAGGTTCGCCAGGCAGTCGCCCGCGGAGACGTGCAGCATCAGGCAGAGCTTGTAGCCGGCTTCGCCCTCCAGCACGAGCTCGTCGTAGTTCGGTCCGGGGCAACGGTCGGCCGCGCTGTCCAGCTTGACACCGACCTTGACGTTCGCCGAGGGGTCCGCGCAATCCACGGTCTCCACGTCGGCATCATCGGTGAACTCCGCTATCGCGAGGCAGTCCCCCGCCTCGGCACGGTCGGGGGAGCCGATGAACTGCACGATCCAGGCCGTGCTGACGACCAGCGCGATGACGACCGGCACGGCGATCCGGAGCCATTTCTTCCGGTTCCGGCCGGAAGGCTGCTGCGGGAACTGCTGCGGGTACTGGGGTGGCGGCGCGGGCGGGAAGCCGCCGTAACCGGGCTGCTGCCCGGCGGGTGGCGGTTGTTGCGGCCAGCCGGGCTGGGGATACCCACCGGGCCCCGGCTGCTGCGGGTACTGGGGCGGGGGTCCCGGGGGCGGTCCGTGTCCGGGCTGCGGTCCGGGGCCCTGGCCGTACCCGGGCTGCTCGCCGCCGGGCTGAGGATCCTGCGGACCGGATGGTGGGGGAACACTCACGGAAGAACCTCACAGAAATCTCACGCACGCTGCCCGGACATCCAACACGGTCGTTCCGGACATCCCGTCGGCGCCCCCACGAACGGCTGATGGTACGCGAGCGGCCTCCCATGACAAAGGCGCCCGGCCGATCGGCCGGGCGCCTCGTGGTCGTGCTGGGGGCTACTCCCCTTGCAGGTACGACAGCAGCCGCAGGATCTCGAGGTACAGCCAGACCAGCGTGGTCATCAGCCCGAAGGCGGCGAACCAGCCCCACTTGGACGGCATGCCCTCGCGGATCATCCGGTCGGCCATGTCGAAGTCGAGCAGGAAGCTGAACGCCGCGATACCGATCACCACGAGGCTGAAGATGATCGCCAGCGTGCCGCCGTCGCGCAGGCCCATGTTCACGCCGAACATGTACAGCACGAGGTTGGCCAGCATCAGGATGAGCGCGCCGCCCATCGCGCCGATGATCCACTTGGTCAGCTTCGGGGTGACCTTGACGGCCCCGGTCTTGTAGACCACCAGCATCACCGCGAACACACCCGCCGTGCCCGCGATCGCCTGCAGACCGATGCCACTGGCGCCGGGGATGAGTTCGAAGACTCCCGTGATGGCGCCGAGGAACACACCCTCGACCGCCGAGTAGGCCAGCGTCAGCGGCCCGCTCGCCTTCTGCTTGAAGGCGATGAACAGGGCGAGCCCGAGGCCGACCAGCATCCCGCCGATCATGGCGCCGAACACCGGGCCCGAACTGCCCGCGATCATCTGGCCCTGCGCCCAGATCGCCGTGATGATTCCGGTGATCAACGCGACACCGAGACTCATCCCGGTCTTGATCACCACGTCGTCCACGGTCATCGGCCGGTCCGCGGAACCGGCGGGAGCCTGCGGCGCACCGTGGCCCGGCACGCCGCCTCGCGGCTGGTTGAAGCCGACCGCCGGTCCGTACTGGCCGTACGCCGCGCCACCCGTCGGCAGATTGCGGAAAGCAGGGTTGCTTGAGGTACGCACCTGATCCTCCTGGATCTCCTGGCACTTGCTACTGGGTAGAACGACCGCACGTGCCGGCCGGTTCCCGTCGTCGGTAAAGGCAACTTTACTCACACCCGTGGCCGGCCGAGCCACCCCCGTGGAGATCAACCGGCCGAGCTGGGCAGGCGACCGCCCGGCGCACATCAGCCCACTGGCCTATTGCCCCGCTACGCCCGTGCGGGTGAAGCTCACCTGGGCGTGTCCGGATCGTAACCGGCAAGGAGTCAGCACATCATGGGCGAGACCCGACGCACGACCGGCCGGTACCGAAGAGCGCTCGGCCTCTGCGCGGCCACGCTGCTCGGCGCGCTCTCCGTGGTGACGCTGGCGCAGCCCGCGGCGGCCCAGGTCGACGAGGGGATCGGCCACCGGCTCGAACCGGGGCAGCCGTACGGCGGGCAGGATCGCCCCTACGACTGGGCAGGCTCCTACCTGGTCGGTGGCGAGCAGGTGTTCTGTGTCTCCTTCGCGCTCAAGGCGCCGGACACCGACGAGCAGTACGAACCGGGCGACGAGCTGCTGACCAAGTGGGGCGAGAAGCTGCCCGCCGACCACGCCGCGAACATCTCCTACCTGCTGCTGCGCTACGGCGACACCAAGGACCCGGACGAGGCGGCCGCGCTCGCGCACCTGCTGCACTCCTGGACCGCGGCGCCACGACCGGGGCACGACGACCTGAACCGGAACAAGAGCTTCCGGGAGGTCGGCTACGCGGTGGAGGACCGGTTCGGCGAGTTGCCGGAGAGCGCGCGGCGTGCCGTGGAACGGCTGGAGGCGGACGCGGAGGCCAACCGGGGGCCGTGGTCGGCGTCGGTGACTCCGGCGGAGGGTGAGCAGACCATCGGTACCGCGGCCGAGTGGACCATCGCCGTACGCAACGCCAGGGGCACCGGGATCGCCGACGTCCCGGTGACCGTGCGGCTCACCGACGCGACCGCGGGCGAGGACACCGAGCCGCGGGCGGAGCAGGTCGGCTCAGCCGAAACCGAAACCGAAACCACGACCACGACCGCCGCGGAGCCTGGGGCCGAGGCCGACCCCGGAACCACGCGCACGGTCACCACGAACGAGGAGGGCGAGGCCGTTCTCCAGGTCACCCCGACCGGGCCGCGGCCGAAGCTGGTGGCCGCCCTCTCCGCGCCGGCCGATCGGCCCTACGTGCGGAAGCCGGTGGAGGCCGACACGCAGCGGGTGGTGTCCACCGGCGGCGAGCGCGAGCTGACCGCCGAGGGGGTGACCTCCGCCCGTACCCAGCCGGGCGTGGTGCGGATCGCCAAGCGGGACGCCGACAGCGGCGCGGGCCTCGCCGGGGCACAGCTACGACTGACCGGCGGGGACAGGACCGCACCCGCCGTCGGCCAGGATGACCGGCCGCTCACCGGGCCGGATGGCAAGCCCCTCGTGCTCACCACCGAGGGCGAGGACGGCACGGCCACGGTGCAGAACCTGCGGACGCCGCAGGAGGTCTGCGTGGTGGAGGTGGGTCCGCCTTCCGGATACGACCACGCCTTCGACCCGGCAGAACCGCCCGCGGCCTGCGGGAAGCTGGAACCGGACCGAACGCTCACCCTGGAGCTGGCCAACGCCCCGAACGAGGTACCACGGACGATCCCGGCAGGCACCGAGGCGACCACCGTCGCCAGCAGCGCCACCACCTCCGGCCTGCCCGCCGCGGCCTTCGCCGGCCTCGGGGCACTGGCGGCACTCGGGTCGCTGCTCGTGGGCCGGGTGGCCCGGCGGCGGTTCGGCAACCGGAACTGATCCCCGTGCGGCCCGCGTCCCCGAACCGGCATCGGCTGGTCACCGCCTACCTGCTGGGCGTGGCCAGCCTGCTGGCCGCCGAGCTGGCCGTGGCGGGCGCCCTGGTGCTGCCGCTGGGTCGGGCGGACGGCGTCGTCGCCGGCAGCGCGCTCCCCGCCGCGGGGGTGCCGACCGGGGTGACCGGTACGGGCGACGCGCGGGAGTCCGCCGACCCGACCACGAGCCCGCCGCCGGAGCGGAAGGAACCCGAACCCACGGATTCGCCGGACCAGGCGGCCGCCTCCGCGCCCCCGGCCGCGGAGGCGGGGCAGCAGCCCGGCACCATCAGGCTGCCCGACGGCGGGACGGCGCGGTTGGTGCGCGAGCGGGTCGTCGGCCCGAACGCGGTGCTGCCGATCCCGGGGAACCTGGACGAGGCGAGCTGGTGGGGCGTCGGCCTCGGCGCTCCCGGCGGCGCCAGCCTGTTCGCCGGCCACGTCAACTGGCACGGGCAGGTGGGTCCGTTCGCCGAGCTGTGGGACGCGCGGGTGAACGAGCCGGTCACGGTGACCGACGAGGCGGGCAAGACCTGGACATACCGCATCACCCAGGTGATCACGCTGGGCAAGAACGAGCTGCCGCAGCGCGCCGACGAGCTGTTCAGCCAGTACGGCAAGCACCGGATCGTCCTGGTGACCTGCGGCGGGCGCTGGGTCGGCGGCTCGACCGGCTACGCCGAGAACCGCGTCGTCATCGCCGAACCCGGCTGAGCCCCGAAGTAGGGCACGGTGAGACAGGGTGAGACACAATGGCGACCATGGCCCATTATCTGGTGACCGGCGCGACCGGGTTGATCGGCAGGCACGTCACCCGGCTACTGCTGGCCAGGCCGGATACCGAGCGGGTGACGCTGCTGGTGCGCGCGGCCTCCCGCGACCGGCTCGCCGCCATGGTCGCCGGCTGGCCGAACCCGGAGCGGACCACGCTGCTCACCGGCGACCTCACCGAACCGCACCTCGGTGTGGACGAGCGGGCCCGCGACGAGCTGCGCGAGACGGTCGACCATCTGGTGCACCTGGCCGCACTGTACGACCTCACCGCGGACGAGGAGGCCAACGTCGCCGCCAACGTCCAGGGCACCCGGCACGTCCTCGACCTGGCCGCCGACCTGCGGGTGGGCTGCCTGCACCACGTGTCCTCGGTCGCGGTGGCAGGGGACTACGCGGGCGTGTTCACCGAGGAGATGTTCGACGCCGGCCAGCGGCTGATCACGCCGTATCACCGCACCAAGTTCGAGGCTGAGCGGCTGGTCCGCGAGCAGCACGAGGTGCCGTGGCGGGTGTACCGGCCCGCGGTGGTGGTCGGGCATTCGACCACCGGCGAGATGGACAAGGTGGACGGCCCGTACTACCTGTTCACCGCCATCGGCAAGCTGGCGGCGCTGCCCAACCTGCCACTGGTCGGGCCGGACATCGGCGACACCAACCTGGTCCCGGTGGACTACGTGGCCGCCGCGCTGGTGGAGCTGGCGGGCAAGGACGGCCTGGACGGGCGGACCTTCCACCTGGTCAGTCCCGAGCCACAGCCGGTAACCGAGGTGTACAACGCGTTCGCGCGCGTCGCCGGGGCACCCACCATCGACCTCGAGCTGGACCAACGGCTCTCCCGCGGCATCACCGGACTGCTGCGGCTGACCGAGCATGTACCCGGGGTCACCATCGCCAGGGACGCCGTGCTGGAACGGCTCGGCATCCCGCCGGTCCTGCTGGAGACCATGACCTTCCCCTCGGTGTTCTCCTCGGCGGCCACCCGCAGGGCGCTGGCCGGGTCGGGCGTGGACGTGCCGCGGCTGGCGGACTACGCACCGGTGCTGTGGCGGTACTGGCGGGAGCACCTCGACCCCTTCCGCGCCCGCGAGCACGGACCGCGCGGCGAGTTGGACGGCCGGCACGTGGTGATCACCGGGGCGTCCTCCGGCATCGGCAGGGCGACCGCGCTCGCGGTCGCGGCCGAGGGCGGCATCCCGCTGCTGGTCGCGCGCAGGCGTGCCGAACTGGAGGAGGTGCGCGACGAGATCGCCGCCGCCGGCGGGTACGCGGCGGTGTATCCGGCGGATCTCACCGACGAGGACTCGGTGCACAAGGCGGTCGAGGCGATGCTGTCCGAACACGGGCAGGTGGACATGCTGGTGAACAACGCGGGCCGGTCGATCCGGCGGTCCATCCGGCTGTCCTACGACCGCTTCCACGACTACGAGCGCGCGATGGCGATCAACTACTTCGGCGCGGTGCGGCTGATCCTCGCGCTGCTGCCGCACATGTCCGAGCGGAAGTTCGGGCACATCGTGAACGTCTCCTCGATCGGGGTGCAGGGCATCGCCCCGCGGTTCTCCGCCTACGTCGCGTCCAAGGCCGCACTGGACTCCTTCGCCAAGATCGCCGCCACCGAGACACATGGCGACGGGATCACCTTCACCACGATCCACATGCCGCTGGTGCGCACCCCGATGATCCGGCCGACCAAGATCTACGACGCGTTCCCGACAAAATCACCCGAACAGGCGGCCCGGATGGTGGTCGCCGCGTTGAAGAACCGGCCCAAGCACCTCGGCACCCCGATCGGCCAGGCCATCCAGCTCGCCTACGCGCTCACCCCCGGGCTGACCGATGCGGTGGCATACCAGGGTTTCCGGATCTTCCCGGACTCCGCGGCCGCGGGCGGATCCGGCGAGATCAAGCTCGGGCGCGGCGAGCGGCACCTGTCCAGGGCGGCCACCGCGCTGGCTCGGCTCACCCGCGGATTCCACTGGTAACCACCGACACGCCCGGTACACCTCGTGCCTGACGGGAATGACACGCGGTACGCGGGTAACGTCGGGGTATGGCGTCCGAGCGAGACAGTGGGCTCATGCCGTTGCGTCGAGAATTCGACCAGGTGTGGCATGGCTTCGACCGTAATCAGGTTAAGCAGTACGTCGAGTATCTGGAAGACCAGTTACGACGGCTGTTGAGTGATCGCGATTCGGCGATGGCGCAGGCGAGCACCTTGTCCCGCGAGCTGGAGAACGCGCGCCGCGAGCTGGCCAAGCTGCACACCAGGGTGGACGAGCTGTGCAAGCCACCGGAGCGGCCGGAGGACCTCGACGAGCGGATGCAACGCACCGTGGACCTGGCGAACACCAGGGCCGAGGAGATCGTGACCCGCGCCGAGACGGCCGCCGAGGAGCACTGGGCGAAGGCCGGTGAGGCCTCGGGCAAGCTGCGTGCGCGTTACGCGAAGCTGCTCGGTGAGCTCGAGTCGCACGCCGAGGCCATGGAGAACGAGCACCAGGCGGCGCTGGCCGAGACCAGGGCCGAGGTGGAGCGGCTGACCACGGAGGCAGCTCAGCGGCGCGAGCAGCTCGACCAGGAGGCCGAGCGCAGGCGCAGGGCCATCGAGCGTGATTTCGACGCCAAGATGGCCGCGGAGAAGGCGGCGCTGGAGAAGCACATCGCCGACCAGCAGACGGCCAGTAAAAACCAGGCCGAGCGGCGGATCGCCGAGGCGATCGCCGAGGCGAAGCGCAGGCTGGACGAGGCGGCGACGGAGGCCGAGCGGCGGGTGGACGAGGCCACCACCGAGGCCGAACGCCGCACCACCGAGGCGACCCAGCAGGTGGAGCGGCTCACCGACATCAGGGAGCAGGCCCGCCTGCGGGTGCGCAAGGCGCAGGACCTGCTCAAGGAGGGTGAGCCCGCGCTGACCCCGTTGCCCGAGGAGGAGACCGAGCTCGCCCCCTCCGCCTCCTGAGCCGCGGTACGACACGAAAAACGGGACGCCCCTGAAGCAGGAGGGGCGTCCCGTTTCCGCGGGAGCGGATCAGCTCTCCGGCATCATCACCTTGTCGATCACGAACACGGTGGCGTTCGCGGTGGGCACGTTGCCGCACAGCACCTTGGCCCCGTTCACGGTGAAGTCCTGGCCGGAGCCCTCGACCGTGAGGCTGCCACCCTGGACCGTCTCCAGCGAGCCGGCGTCGACGACGCCCTGCGCGTCCATCCGCTCCGGAACCACGTGGTAGGTCAGGATGTCGGTGAGCTGCTGCTTCTTCGACTCGTCGGTCAGCAGCGCGTTCAGCGTCTCCTTCGGGAGCGCTTCGAACGCCGGGTTGGCCGGGGCGAACACGGTGTAGGAGGCGTCCGACTTGTTCAGCGTGTCGACGAGACCGGCCGTCTTGACCGCCTTGGTGAGGCTGGTGAGCAGCGGGTTGTTGCTGGCCGCGGTGCCCACCGGGTCGTCGATCATCCCCTGCACCGAACCCTCGTCACTGGGGTCGGTCGGGACCTGAGCGCAACCGGGACCGTAGACGTCGTCCGCGGTGGTCATCCCGTTGCTCGCGGTCGGCGAGCTGGTCGTCTGCTCGCTGGTCGGCGACGGGGACTGGGTGTCCTGGTCCTGCCCGGAGTCGCTCGCCTGGTCGTCACCACCACACGCGGAGAGCAGCAGCGCCATCGCGGCGACCGCACCGGTGGCGGCGAAGCGGGTTTTACGAACGTGCATGGGGTTGTTCCTCCTCGATAGCTGCCGTAATCGGCGGTTCCACTCGGTATTCGGGGCGACTGCCCCCGTGGATTGGTCGGATCGGAGAAAATCGGGCGATCCGGCCCGTGTTACTGCGCGGTGCAGAAGATGGAGTGCCATCCGGTCGCGCCGTCCGGAATCGGCGGTACCCGGTCACTCGTTTGTGTGTATCCGGAGCGGTCGGTCGCCCGGCATTCGATGTTGTGCCCTCCGGGCTCGAGATCGAGCTCGATCCGCCACATGCGCCAGGTGTCCACACCGACCTGAGTGGACAGTTCGGCCTCCTGCCACGGTCCACTGTCGACCCGGACCTCGACGCGCTCGATGCCGGTCTGCTGGGCCCAGGCGATCCCGGCGGCGGTGGTCCTGCCCGCGGGCAGTTTCTGGAAGGCGCCGGGCCGGTCGATCCGGGACTGTGTCTTGATCGGGGCCCGCTCGGCCCAGCCACGTTCCTCCCAGTAGGTGACCTTGTCGAACGTGGTCAGCTCCAGGTCGACCAGCCACTTGGTGGCCGAGAGGTAACCGTACAGGCCGGGGGTGACCATCCGGACCGGGAAGCCGTGCTCCAGCGGCAGCGGCTCACCGTTCATCCCCAACGCGATCAACGCGTCCCGGTCCCGCTCGAGCAGTACCTCCACCGGAGTACCCGCGGTGTAGCCGTCCACGCTGGTGCTGAACACCTGCTCGGCACCGGGACGCACCCCCGCCTCGTTCAGGATGTCCCTGATCGGTACCCCGACGAAGTTCGATGTGGACACATATGGCCCGCCGACCTGGTTGGACACGCAGGTCATGGTGATCGTCTTCTCCACGAGCGGGCGGCCCATCAGATCGTCGTAGCTCAGGTTCAGCTCGCGCTCGACCATGCCGTGCACCCGCAACCGGTACCCGTCGGTGGGCAACCGCGGCACCCGGAGTGCGGTGTCCACCCGGTAGAAGTCCGGGTTCGGGGTGAGGAACGGCGGTGTGCCCGCGCCGGTGAAGTCGGCCCCTGCCGGGATCGGCGGCGCCTTCCGCGCGGGGACGATCCTGCCGATCGCGCGCCGGGACTGCTCGGCGCCGCGGCTGCCGATCAGCAACTGGCCCACCGCACCGGAGGCGGCGACGCCGGCTGTCACCGCCCCGGAGGTGATGAGAAACCGGCGTCGCCCGGAACCGCCGGACGAGTCCGCCTGCTCGGCGTCCTCGTCATCGGCGACCTCGGGCCGCGGCGCCTTGCGGTGCAGCCACCAGAAGGTGGCCAGCCCGGCGAGCGCCGCGACAACAGGGGCCACCAGGCCCAGTACCCCGAGCGTCGGGCGGGCCAATGCGGCGGCAATGCCAACGGCGCCGAACACGCCGATGACGATCAATCCGGGCACCGGACTTCGGCGGGAGAGCAGCCCGGCCACCGCTGCGAGCAGCAGGATGACCACTCCCATACCGAGCAGCAGCACGATTTTGTCGTTCTCGCCGAACTGCTCGATCGCGAATGCCTTCACCGGTTCCGGGGTGAGGTCGATCGCGGTGTTCCCGACCGCGAGGTACGGGCTGGAGCTCGGTTCCAGCAAACCCGCGACGAGATGCCCCGCGGCAAGCGCCCCGACGGCCGCGAGCACTCCGATCAGCGCCGCTGCCATCCGGCCGATTGGCGTTCTCCGCGTTCCGGTTCCCATATTCGCTATTCGGAGCCGGGGCGGCGCCGGTTTGGTCAGGCCGGAACGGTCATTTTCAGCACCGGGTCCGTGGTGGGCTGCGCCGAGCCACCGGCGGGCTCGACCGTAACGCCCATCCAGGCCGTGCCCTCCGGGATGGTGCGCACCACCGGGGTGGTCCGCCCGGCCGCCGAGCGCTCGAGCACGCCAGCCGACACGAACTTGTCCTGCCCGGATCGGATGAACCACAGCTGGTATGCCCGGTCCTCCGACAGCGGGGCGGTGTGGTCACCCATGAACATGGCCTTGCCGAGCCGCGCGGATACGACGGTGGTGGCGGTCAGCCCGCCCTCGCCGGATGCGGTGATCAGCCGGGCGTCCGGCGCGGACAGTAGTTCGGACATCTCGGTGCCGCGGGCGGTCGCCTGCTCCATCCGTTCCCGCGCGCTGTTCAGCTCCTGCTGGTTCTGCAGCGCGATGGTGCCGAAGGTCCCGGCGAGCGCGAGCCCGGCGACCGCGGCCGCCACCGCGAACCTGGTGGCCCAGCGCCGCTTGCGGGACAGCGGCACCACCTCGGCCACACCCTCAGCACCGGTTTCCGGTTCCACTCCGGTCTCCGGCGGGTCCTGGCGCGTCCTGGCGACCTCGTCCAGCACCCTGCGCTTGAGCCCTTCCGGCGGTGCGGTCGCGACGGCCGTCCCGAGCCTGCCCGCGGCCTCGCGCAGTTCGCGGACCTCCCGCGTGCAGTCGGCGCACTCGGCGAGGTGCCGCTCGAACTCCGACCGCTCCTCGCCGGTGAGCGCGTCCACGGCGTACGCGCCGGTCAGCGCGTTCATATGCGTGCTCATGAGCCCACCCCCAGGCAGTCGCGCAGCCTGATCAGGCCGTCTCGAAGCCGGGTCTTCACCGTCGGCACCGGCGCGTCGAGCAGCTCCGCGGCCTCCCGGCAGCTGTAGCCGCGGTAGTAGGTCAGCACCACCGACTCGCGTTGCAGCTCGGTGAGCGTGGACATGCATCTACGGACCTGTTGCTGTTCCATCCGGGAGGCGACCGTCTCGGCGACCTCGTCGAAGGGACGCCCGGTGTCCCGCGAGTACGCCCTGGTCTCCCGGTCACTGGAGGCCTGTGCCGAACGGACCCGGTCCACGGCACGCCGGTGCGCGAGCGTCAACACCCAGGTCATCGCCCTGCCCCGCTCCTCACGGTACTTGGTCGCGGTGCGCCAGACCTCGACCAGCACCTCCTGGGCCACCTCCTCGGACTGCGCCGCGTCGCGCAGGATCTGCCGGATCACCCCGAGTACCGGGCCGGCCACCAGGTCGTAGAGCCGGTCGAAAGCGCCGTCATCGCCCTTGGCCACCGCGGCGAGGAGTCGCTCGGCGGTCGGGGCCGCTGCCACGGCAGGCGCGGGCCCCCATTCCTCCGGCCCGCTACCCGGGTCGGTGGGTTCTCGCATCGCCGCCTCCTCGCGATCTCGGAACGCGCTGCACTCAGCGGTTCGATTGTTTACCGGACGCCTGGTTCGGGAAAGTCGGGGTCACCCGAAGCCCGCCCTGCGGTGCCCGCTTCGGGTGACGGAAGAACGGGGCCCTGCGCAGCCACAGCGCGATCCCGTGCCTGCGGATACCCATCGACACCCGCTGCGGCACCAGCGGCCTGCGCAGCAGCATCGACAGCAGGCGGCGCGGGGTCGCCACGGACCTCCTGCCGGTGACGGCCGCGGTCAGCAACGGCTGTTCCTGGTCACGGAGCTGCACCCGCACCTGGAGACGCTCCGTGGGAACCGGCAGCTTCATCCGGTAGCCGCCGCGCTCGGGAAGGAACGGGGAGACGTAAAACCGCTTGTCCGTGGAGGCGTACCCGTCCGCATCCGGGTGCAGCAGGTAGCAGTGCCGCTCGCCGTAGGTGTTGTGTACCTCGGCGACCACGCATTCGAGCTCGCCATCGGCACCGTGACACCAGAAGACGCTCAGCGGGTTGAACACGTAGCCGAGCACCCGCGCGTGCGCCAGCATCAGCACCCGCCCGCCAGTGAGGTCGATTCCGTGTCCGGCCAGCAAGTCCCCCAGGTTCTGCCGGATCGTCCGGGTAGGCGACCCCACATGATCACGGGAGTCGAACCGGGCGAAAGGGCGCAACCACCTCGGCAGCTCCGGCAACGCGTCCAGGTCGACCAGCCACAGGTACTGCCGGTGCCGGAACGATCGGCGCGGGCCGGTGTGCCTGGTGTGCGCGACGACCGCCTCGTAGAGCGCCGGCACCGCCGTCGGGTTCGCCTCGACCTGCATAGCCACCATTCGGAGCCGGCTGGAAGGAAGATGGGTCGATGAGCTGCGTCACATCGCAGGTCCGCTGCCCGGTCCGGCTCCGAATACGAAGCAGCGCGAACCCGGCGGAGGAGGACGTGAATGGCGGCTTCGTATTCGGCTTCGTATTCGGAGAACCGGCACGGGGGTGCCGCGGGGCGGCTCGAGCAGGCGGTGCGGAGCCTGTTCGGGGTCGATCTCCCGGTCGGGCTGACCGCATGGGACGGCAGCAGCGCGGGGCCCGCCGATGGGCCACGGGTGCTGCTGCGCAACCGCAGGGCCCTGCGGCATGTGCTCTACGCGCCGGGCGAGCTCGGCCTGGCCAGGGCGTTCGTCAGCGGAGATCTGGAAGTGGAAGGCGATCTGGCCGAGGGGCTGCGCCGATGCTGGGAGCTGGCCGGCGTGGCCGCCAGGCGGCCGGGAAGGCTCGGGCTGGCGCGGTGGGCGCTGCTGCTGCGCACCGCGATCGGCCTCGGCGTGCTCGGCCCGCGCCCGCGGCGGCCTGCGAGTGAAGCCCGGCCGCGGGGAGTGCCGCACAGCAGGCGGCGGGACCGCGCGGTGATCGCCCACCACTACGACGCGGGTAACGAGTTCTACGAGTTCCTGCTGGACCCGCGGCTCGCCTACTCCAGCGGATACTGGACCTCGGACGATCCCGGCTACACCCTGGCCGACGCGCAGGAGGACAAACTCGAGCTGATCTGCCGCAAGCTGAGCCTCACCGAAGGGACGCGTCTGCTTGACGTCGGCTGCGGCTGGGGCTCGCTGACCTGCTACGCGGCGGAACGCCACGGCGTGCGGGTGACCGGCGTGACCCTGTCGGCGCGGCAGGCCGAGTTCGTCCGGTCGCGGGCGGCGGAGCTCGGCGTCGCCGACCGGGTGGAGGTGCGCCTGGAGGACTACCGGGAACTCGACGGCGCCCGGTACGACGCGATCGCCTCGATCGAGACGGGCGAGCACGTCGGGGAGGTCAACTACCCCGTGTACGCGGCGACCCTGCACCGGATGTTGCGGCCACACGGGTACCTGCTGTTGCAACAGATGTCCCGTCCCGGCCCGGCTCCGGGCGGTGGCGCGTTCATCGAGTCCTATATCGCGCCGGACATGAGCATGGTGCCGGTGAGCCGGACACTGGACCACCTCGAGCGCGCCGGGTTCGAGATACGGGGTGTGGAAGCCATGCGCGAGCACTACGTTCGCACGGGACGGGCGTGGACGGCCACACTGGAACGGCAATGGTCGGAAGCGGTGAGCCTGATCGGTATCGAGCAGGCGCGAGTATGGCTGCTGTACCTCGCGGGCGGAACTCTCGCTTTCGAGGACAACCGGATGGGCGTCAACCAGGTCCTCGCGCGGAAGGTGGGGTGATGACGTGGTCGTGCTCGCGCTCGGGGCGGCGGCGCTGGGGACGGCGCTGGCCGTCGTCGGCGTCACTTTCCTGCTCGCTCGGCGCCGCGGCCGCTACGACCTGATCGACTCGGTGTGGGGAGCCGGGTTCGCGGCCATCGCGGTGGTGACGCTGGCGATCACCGGCGCGCCCAACCTGCCCGGGGTGGTCGTGAGCGGGTTGACCGTCGTATGGGGGCTGCGGTTGTCGGTGCACATCCACCGGCGCAACCGGGGAAAGCCCGAGGATCAGCGCTACCGGGATATTCTGGCCCGGGCGCGCGGGAACCCGGCCGTGCACATGCTCGTGCGGGTGTATCTCACCCAGGCCGTCGTGATGTGGGTGGTGTCCTGGCCGGTCCTGCTGGCCCAGTACGAGGCGGGCTCCGGGTTCACCGTGCTGGCGTGGCTCGGGGTCGCGGTGTGGATCGTCGGTTTCGTGTTCGAGGCGACCGGGGACGAGCAGCTACGCCGGTTCAAGGCGGACCCGGCGAATGCCGGAGCCGTACTGGATCGCGGGTTGTGGCGGTACACCCGGCATCCGAACTACTTCGGCGACGCCTGCGTCTGGTGGGGCCTGTACTTGCTGGCCTGCCATCATCCGCTCGGTGCGGTGACGGTGTTCTCGCCGATCCTGATGACCTGGCTACTCGCCCGCGGCACCGGGAAACCCTTGCTGGAACGCCAACTCCGGGAGAGTCGACCGCGTTACGCCGAGTACGTCGAACGCACCAGCGGCTTCGTTCCCCTCCCACCCCGCAAGCGGTAACCCACCCAGCGTGTCTGCTCCCCACGCGCATACGTTGGCCATTCACATACGCGAGTTTGCTGCTCACGTAACCGTGTTGGCCATTCATGTAACCGAGTTTGCCGTTCGCGTTGGCGAGTTTGCCGCGCGCGGGGAAGAGATGGGTGAATGCGGGAGACGGGGCAACTCAGGGTTGGGTCTCGGGCACACCTTCGGCACCCCGTGAAGCACTGGCGCACCCCGCATCACCCCCGGCAGACCTGCTCACCAACGCCAACACCCCACAGAACGACACTCCCCACCCCACCGGCCACCCCGATCGTTTCGAACACACATTCGGGTGAATATCGATCGACAGCGTCGCCTCCACCCCATTCTGCCGAGCATCTCGATATCATTGAGGGCGCGGAAAGATACCGATCCGATCCACAGCAGGATCCCCCGGACGAGGACAAAACCCCCCGGAGACATACTGGACACCGTAGAAGCCAACGAGCGGGTGATCGCTCAAGCCGAGACGCGGAGGGCGGTGATGCTACTGGCCCGGTTCGCCCAGGAAAGTGGGGTCCGAAGTCGGTAGTGAAGGAAGTGGCCGGGCAGGTGCGGTGGACCCCACACCGGGTCGAACGCACCCTCGCCCTGGGGCTCGACCCCACCACCCGCCTACCGTGCACCCTGGCCGCCTCCCAAGCCGGGGTGATCGACCAGGACCGGGCACGGGCCGTGTCCGAACCCACCGCCGTGCTGTCGGATCAGCAGGCGGCGGAAAGTGGACCGACGCATCGCCACCAAACTGGCGGGTAAAGACCCCACGCAGGCGCGGCGCGCGGCACGGCAACAGGCACCGGCCGTCGACCCCGAGAGGGCCGCCCAAGCGGGCACGAGCCCGGCGGGAACAACGGTCGCTGGACTTGGCGCACCAGGAAGATCGGGTGTCCACCCTGATGGCCGACCTACCCACCGAGGTCGCCACCGCCATCTACGCCCCCTGCGACCGCATCGCCCGACAACAGCGGCGACAGGGAGACAAGCGCACCCTGAAGCAGTTACGGGCGAACGTGCTCACCGACCTCGCCCTACGCGAGGACGGCACCACCCGGGCGCCCCGCACCGAAGTGTTCCTCTACCTCGCCGCCAGTTCACTGCTGGAGTTGGATAAGCAACCCGGGTACCTGGCCGGGCACGGGCACATCCCAACCGCACTGGCACCCGAACTCACCTCCCGACCCGACAACGTGTGACGCCGCCCGCTGACCGACCCCACCACCGGCCACCCCACCGACCTCGGACGCACCCGATACCGGCCCACCGCCGCACTGGACGAGTCCGTACGAGAACGCGACCGGGAATGCCGAGACATCGGATGCCACCCACCCACCCAACCCTGCCAAAACGACCACACCACCGGATGAACCCAAAGCCACACCACCAACGCGAAGGAGTCGGTCGGCTACCGCGAACAAGACCACCACCTCAAAAACCTACCCGGATGGGGATGGACCTACGACGTCATCGACGGCACACCCACCATCACCACACCCCACAGAGACACCCACACCAACCCCTCCACAACCCCCTCACCCCAGACGACACCCCCCCTTCTGAGCGGGGTCGTTCGCCGACACGCCGGGCGCGACTTATGAAGTACAGACCACAATCGCGGTATCATTATCATAAGTCCGAGCGAGGGAGGCGCCGATGTCCTCGGTTACTCGCATCATGTCCTACGAAAGAGAAGGGCCTGGTCAGGTTGACGAGCGGCTCGCCGAGCTCGGCCTGAAACGGGAGTACCTGGAGCAGGCGATCTGGGCGGGCGTACGGGACCGGCGCCTTGCCGATGAGTTCGAGCCGGGGACGGCCGCCGGGCTACGGGACTGGATGGGCCGCGTACGGGAGCTGCGCAAGGTCCTCGCGGAGAACGGCTGGCGTCCGGTCAACCCGGCGAACGCTCCCTTCGCCCGCAGCCCGGACGGCGACGTGCTGCTCGGTGTGATGCTGGGTAACCAGCACACCGGGCGTCCCGGTGGGCGGCTGGAGAGCACCTACCCCAAAGGCACCGCGATCGAGAACATCACCGCGCGCAACGACAGTGATCAGTACTCGCTGCCCGAGATCGACGCCATGCTCGGGCTGCCGGACAGACAGCCCGAACCCGCGAAGGCCTGGTTCCTGGTGACCTTCCACGAGTACGACCAGGAAGGCCGCGTGGCCAGGGTCCGCTACGAGGTCGCCCAGCCTGCTCCGAGCAGGGCCGACCAGAAAATCGACAGTTGGGCCACCCGCTACTGCCTGCGGCCGATCGAGTTCCCGCCGATCATTGATCTCGGCAGCGATCACCACGAACCGATCGACGTGCGGGTGGCTCGGCGCTGACCCCGATCACTCGGCTTCGCAGGCCGCACACCACAATTGCGGAGACATGGTTACCCCTGAGCGAATCAGCCTGGCCAGGAAACGGCGTGGCCTGACCGTCGCCGAGCTGGCGCGACAGATCGGCGTGAGTGCGCAGAGCGTGACCAACTACGAGCGTGGCAGGCAGCAGCCCGGCGACCGCGCCCTGCGGGCACTCGCCGACGCCCTGAACTTTCCGGAATCCTTCTTCACCGCCCCACCGACGGCGGAACTACCGGAGGGCGCCGTAGCCTTTCGCGCCCGCAGCAAGCTCAGCCAGGCTCGGCGGGCCTCGGCGCTGAGCGTCGGTTCGCTTGCCGTCGAGTTCAACGCCTGGCTGGAGCGAACCTTCCAACTGCCCGAGGCCGACGTGCCGACGCTGGAACGTCCCGATCCGGAGACCGCGGCCGAAATGACTCGCGCCCGGTGGGGACTCGGCAACGAACCGATCGCCAACATCATCCACCTGCTGGAGGCGCACGGTGTCCGCGTCTTCTCCCTCGCGACCGAGCACGCCGAGGTCGACGCCTACTCCTTCTGGCATGCCGGCACCCCCTACGTCTTCCTGAACACCAGCAAGACCCCGGAGCGCAGCCGCTTCGACGCGGCGCACGAGCTGGCCCACCTGGTCCTGCACGCGGGCGCGACCGAGGTCGGCGGGCCCGAGGCCGAGCAGCAGGCGAACGCCTTCGCCGGGGCCTTCCTCATGCCGACCGCGAGCGTCCGCGGCCGCATGCCGCAGGCACCGCTGGTCGACCAGATCATCGAGGCCAAACGGATCTGGCGGGTCTCCGCCCTCGCCCTCACCTACCGGCTGCACGAGTTGTCCATGCTCAGCGACTGGCAGTACCGCTCCGCCTGCGTCGAGCTGAGCAGGCGTGGCTACCGCAGTGGTGAACCCACCGGCATCGCGGGAGAGACCTCACAGCTGCTGTCCAAGGTATTCGGCACGCTGCGGGAAAGCGGCCGGACCATGCGGGACGTCGCCGCGGAGCTGTCGCTCACCCCCGACGAACTGTCCGGCATGGTGTTCGGCCTGGTCTTCAACGCCGCGGGCCGGCAACCGCTCGCGCCGCTGCGCCTGGTGAGGTAGGCGCTCACCGCGCCGGGGCGATTCGCAGGCCGCGCAACGCCTTCTGCCGCACCAGCGACGGCAGCTGTGCGCGCCAGGCCCGGCGCAGCCTGGCGTGCAGGTCCCGCTGCCCGGTCAGAGCCTGGGAAAGCAGCTGGATACCGAGGAACTCCCCGACCATGCCCTCCGCGACCTGGCGCAGGTTCAGCCCCGAGCGGAGTTCACCCGCACGGTCGGCCGACTTCAGCAGGTCCCGCACGATGGTGGTCCAGCCGATGATCTGACCGGCACCCGCGCGATCGAAGATCGTTGCCTCGCGCAGCAGCCGGTTGCCGATCCTGGTCATCAGATCCTCGTCCAACTTCCGAACGAAGGCGAAGGACAGGTCGATCAAGGTCTGCGCCGGGCCGAGGCCACGGCGCAACAACTCGTCCCGCAACGCGTACGACTCCAGCGCCTGGTGCTCGACCAACGCGACAGCGAGCGCTTCCTTGGACCGGAAATGGCAGTACAGTGCGCCCTTGGTCACCGCGGCACGCTCGCACACCGCATGCAGGTTGGCACCGGAGAAGCCGTCCCGATCGAACACCTCGGCCGCGGCGACGAGCAGGTTGCGCCGGGTGCGCGCGGCTCGCGCCCGCCTGTTCACGACTCCTGTGCTGTCCTCCAACACGCTCATCGCATCCGGACCGGTTCGGAACCGGACGGCGGATCAACGGTTTCCTGCATCAGCCAGTACTCGTCGACCACGCCCCGGTGCACCGACACGCTGAGCACGAAGTCCGCCTCATGCACCGCCGTCGTCGCCACCGTGCGCCACCTGGCCGTACCGAGCACCACGGCGTCCTCGCCGTCCACGAGCAGCCTGCGCACGGTGAGCCCTTCGAGACCGAGGGCGCTGAACGTGGCGAGGAAGAACGACTCGATCTCGCGCCGGGTACGCACCCCGCAGCGCCACCGTGAACTGGTCGGGTCCGTCGCCCGCCACTCGACCTGCGGCGCGAACAGCCGGGTAAGCCCCTCCGCGTCCTGCGCACCGAGCCGCGCCAGCAGCGACTGTACGAGCTCGAACGTCGACAGCGGCCTGGTGTTCTCATCACGAATATCAGTACGCAATCCCACGTGACCGATTCTCTCCACTCGCGTTGTCCCACCCCGACTGTCCCGTGCCAGATTTGAACTCTAGCAAGGGCAACAAGGCTTGACGAACGAACGTCCGCCCGCGCAACACCCAGGAAAAGGTCTTCCTACCTGCGAAGATGAGCCGGAGTGAGCAAGGATGACGTCCATTCGGAGCAAAACATCACCCGGACTCGGACAAACACGTGGAACGAAAGATCGGCCATTCGAATGACCTGCCGAAAAACCCGTAACGAATCCGTCGCCCGGCCTGCGTGGCGCAGCACGCGGTGAAAAAGCACACACTGACGCCCCGGTCAGGCTCGGCCGCCGACGGTCCGCACACCGGGCAGCACCGGATTGCCGACGTGCCAGGAGTATCACCACTTCGCCACACCACCAAGACTGTCCGGGCGACCGAAATGGGTGCATGGTGGGAAAGCGACCGAGGACGTCCGCACCCAGCCGATGGAAAGGAGTCACCACCGTGCTCGAGGTAAGAGCACACTCCCCCACCGAAGCCGCCGAACCGATCTCCGGACTACTTCTCCAGCACAGGTACAGACACGGACTGACCCAGTACACGTTGGCTGACCGGTTGGCCATCGTGTCGGGGAACTACAGCGTGACCAGGGAAGAAGTATCCCGGTGGGAGCGTGGAAAACGTATACCCGGGCCCTACTGGCGGGCCTGGCTGAGCCTGGCGCTCGAACTGCCGCGCGTCGAACTGGAAAGGGCCGCCGCCGCGCAGCGCCACTCCCGCCGGAACACCCGTACCAGACCGGTACTACCGCACCACCGGAGCTGAGTTCTCCCGGCGGGATCGCGTTGTCGATCAATTTCGGTGATCCACGCGATCCCGCATTGCTCCAATCCGGCGAAGGCCCTTTCCCGTAGAGACAATTGGCCCCCTGTGCGGCCGCGCGGGCGGGTTCAGAATGCAGGCCATGAACCTGCTCTACAGCATTCTCGTAACATGCGCGCTGGCGGCACCGACCGGCGTCGGTCCAGGCGAGAGCCCGATGAAGATCGACGAACTGCTACCGGGTCCCGCCGGCTTCGTGGTGCTGCACAACACCTCCGCCGACCCCATACACCTGGGCGGATGGTCGGCACGGGCCTGCACCGGTTCCGGATCAACCGAACTGGCCATGCTCCCGGCAGGCAGTTTCGTCCCTGGCCACGGTGACTACCTGATCATCGCCGGTGGTTTCGCCGGAACGGCCGAGGCGAACCTCGTTGTCGACTCGGTGGCCGGAAACGGCCTGACGTTGCTCGATCAAAGCCGACAACGGGTCGACAGCCTCGGTTTCGCCCCCCACTCGCCGTGCCGGGAGAACCGGGAGGCCAGACTATGCGACCACCTTTCCCTCGGCCGCGACGCGCGCAGCACCGACACCGACGACAACCTTTCGGACTTCACCTGCCAGGCACCACGTCCCGATATTACCCCAACCGAATGAGACCGTGGAACCAAACGTCCCAACGGATATCCGAATCAAGAAAATGGCCCCTTTTTATCACGACTCCGACCCCGGCAGAATTGATGACAGCGGGACATGGCGGAAGCAAGACCAAAAGTAGTTCCGCACCCGTTGCCGAACAACAATATTCCATATCTCTCCGGGAAGGGAGAACGGAAATGCGTCGATTTCTGACCGGTGCCCTGGCACTGGGCTTCGTCACCGCGGCCGCTTTCGCGGGCAGCGCGAGCGCAACGCAGGACCAGCAGGATGAGGTAGCCGCCTCACGGACGGTCGTGGTGAACGAGGCGAGCGCCATCGGACCGAACGGCCAGCTGGACGAGGCGGTCGAGATCCTCAACATCACGAACCGGCCGCTGGACATCAGCGACTACGTGGTCCGGGTGTACGGCAGTAACAACCAGCAGCTTGGCGCCGACATCAACGTGCCCGACGGCACCGTCCTGCAGCCCAGGGGCAACGCCGGCCAGTTCCTCGTGCTGACCGGCCCGAACTTCTCCAGCGTGGTCGAGGACGCGACCTACGTCGTGCCGTTCGGCGTTCTGGGCCAGCAGGGCATCCCGAACAACGGCGGCATCGCGATCTTCAACTCCAGCGACAGCCCCTTCAAGATCGACGGTGTGGCATTCTCCACCATGGCGACCACCCCGCTCGAGGGCCAGCCCGCCACCGCGGAAAGCCAGACGACCGCGCAGCTCGAGGCCGCCAACGCGCGGGACGTGCTGAGCACCGACACCGACAACAACCGGCAGGACTTCTCGCTGCACCAGCGCACCCTGGGTGCCGTGAACTGATCCTCCAGGCAGCACAACTGGCTGGTTGACCAGCACGCGGCGAGAGCGGGCCCGGGTCACCGGAAGGTGGCCCGGGCCCGTTGCCGCGCTGGCGGGAAGTCGCCAACGGCGAGTTCCCGCCCGACGGAACTGTTTCCCCAGGTCCGTGGACAGCTCATTCTCGATCACACCCCTGCCCCTGTGATCGACGAGAGTGAGGCCGACATGACCACACCTCATACCCGCACCGCCCGCAGGCGGTTCCGACGTTCCCTGCTCGCCTTCGCGCTGCTCGCCGTTCAGGCGATCGCGTACCCGTCGCAGGTCGCCGCGGCGGATCCGAGCGAACCGCGGGCGGCGGCATCCCCGGCCGAAGCCGTCCACCGGGTCACCCTGCTGACCGGGGACGAGGTCACCTACACCGAGCACGCCGACGGAACCCGCGCCGCCCGCATCGACGCGGCACCACGGCCCGACCGTCCCCCGGTCACCTTCGAGACGGTCACCACCGCCGACGGCCTCTTCGTCTATCCCTCCGACGCGATGCCCTACGTCCGCGCCGATGTGCTGGACCGGGACCTGTTCAACCTCACCGGGCTCGTCGGCGAGGGCCTCGCCGACGCCTCGGCGAGCACCCTGCCGGTGCTGGCCAGTTACGGCCAGGGCGGCACGCTGTCCGCCGAATCCCTGCGGACCCGGGCGAACGGCCTCCCCGCGGCACGGCCGCACACGGCCGTACGCACGCTCGGCGGGGTCGGCGTGCGGGTGGACAAGGCGGACGCCGAGAAGTTCTGGGCCGCGGTCGCGGCGGACCCCGGGACGGACGGCGAACTGCGGCACGGCCTTGCCGAACTCGAGCTGGACCACACGGTGCGGGTCAGCCTGGACCGCAGCGCGGCACAGGTCGGCGCGCCAACGGCCTGGGACAGCGGGCTGGACGGCAGTGGCACCACGGTCGCCGTGGTGGACACCGGTGTCGATGCGGACCATCCGGACCTGGCGGGCCGAGTCACCGAGACAGCCAACTTCACCTCCGAGCAGGACGCCACCGACCTGCACGGCCACGGCACTCATGTCGCGTCCATCGCCGCGGGCAGCGGTGCGGCCTCCGGCGGTTCCTACCGGGGGATCGCCCCCGGCGCCGACCTGCTGGCGGCCAAGGTCTTCGACCGCTGGGGAACAGGGCCGGCGTCCCAGGTCATGGCCGGTATGGAGTGGGCCGTGGACCGTGGGGCCGATGTGGTCAACCTCAGCCTCGGCGCCGGGATCACCGATGGCACGGACCCACTGGCCGCGATGGTGAACACCCTTTCGGCGAAGAACGGCACGCTGTTCGTGGTCGCCGCGGGCAACGCGGGACCCGGCAACCGGACCGTGACCACTCCCGGCAGCGCCGATGCCGCCCTCACCGTGGGTGCGGTGGATCGGAACAACGAGCTGGCCTGGTTCAGCAGCCGGGGGCCGCGGCTGACCGACGCCACGGTCAAACCGGAGATCGTCGCGCCGGGCGTGGAGATCGCCGCGGCCCGTGCCGCCGGGACCTCCGGCGGCTCCCCCCTCGGTGAGCACTACACTCGCTGGTCCGGAACCTCCATGGCCACCCCGCACGTCGCGGGCGCCGCTGCCATCCTCGCCCAGCAGCACCCCGACTGGTCCGGTGCCCGGCTGAAGGACCGCCTCGTTTCCACGGCCAGGGATCTCGAGCTGCCGTGGTTCGAGCAGGGCGCCGGGCTGCTGGACATCGCGCGAGCGATCGGGCAGCCGGTCAGCGCTCCCGCGTCGGCCAACTTCGGCAGGCAGCAGCGCAACGGGCAGGACCTCCCGCGGGTGCCGCACGAACTCACCTACACCAACACCGGTGACACGCCGGTCGCGCTGGAACTGTCCCTGGAGGTCAAGGGCTGGAACGGCAGACCGGCCCCGGCCGCGACCATGCGGTTGACCGACCGCAGCGTCTCGATCGCACCCGGCGCCAGCGCCACCACCACCGTGTCGGTGGACCCCGACATCGGCGCGACCGGGGTCTACGGTGGCACCGTGGTCGCCACCGCGACCGGCGGCACCACGCTCCGCACCCCGGTCAGCACCTACAACGCGCCCCGGTTGTTCCCGCTGGACGTCCGGGTGACCGACTCGACCGGCAAGCCGGCCACCGCCGCCACGGTGGAGATCCTCGATGACACCTCCGGCGCGGCGCACGGCAACGACCCGTTCCAGGACAAGCTCACCCATCGGGTCGATCTGGTGAACGGCGCCGGCCGGGTCTTGCTGCCGACGGGCACCTACTCCGCGCTGGGCAGGGCCATGGAACGGAACGCGACCAGCATGCGCTGGTCCGCGCTGAGCAGGTCCGAAGTGGAGGTCAGGGAGGCCACGGAGATCCATCTGGACGCCACCGAGACGGTCCCGGTGCGGACCACCGGGCAGGAACCGCTGGATCAGCTGGATCGCTTCGTCGCACTGCGCAGGGTGATCCCGGCACAAGCGGGCAGACCCTCGTTCATCAGCGAGGTCTCACTCGGCGCCGGCGCACTGGACTGGGACGTGTACGTCACCCCCGCCGCGGCCACCGGGCGCGGGGCGATCACCCTGCAGGACACGCTCAGCCTGCGGCCCGCGATGGTACGGGCGAGCGTCCGGGGCCACGAGCTGCACCCGGAGTACGACGCCACAAGCCTCGCCGAGAAGTGGCCGGGTGAACACGTGTTGCCGCTGGTGTTCGCCGGAACGGGCTCGGCCGAGAACCTGACCGGCCTCGACGTGCGGGGCAAGATCGTCATGGTCGGGCTTCCCGCGCCGCCCGACGATGCCGTCGGGGTCGGCCAGGCTTACCGGTCCGCGAGCTCCGCCGCACGCCACGCGGCGAAGGCAGGGGCCACGGCCGTAGTGTCCTATGTGGACCTTCCGGGTGCACTGCCGGTGGGCGGTCTCTCCAGCACCGGGTTGCCGCATCTCTCGCTCAGCCACGAGGAGGGCACCGCCCTACGTGCCGCGCTGGCCAGCGGCGAGTCGAAGCTGACCGTGCGGGTGCAAACCGCGCCCGAGAAGATGTACAACCTCAGTTTCCTGGAGGAGAACGGCATCCCGGCCGACCAGGTGCGGCAGGTCGATCCCGCCGAGTTGATCGCGACCCGGACCACGTACCACGCGGACCGGCCGGGCCTTTCGGCGCGGAAGACCTGGTACGCCTTCCCGACCGGGCTGTGGATGACGCAGTTCCTGCGCGGCACCACGGTCCCGTCAAGGGGAACGGTGACCGAGTACGTCGGACCGGGCAACGACCGCACGGTGTGGCGGCGTTCGGTCGCCCTCTCCGGGACCGGTGACAACGGGCGGCTCGCCAAAATGGCGATGTACCAGCAGAACATCTACCGCCCCGGCGAATCCAGCCGCCCGGACGAACACTGGTTCCGGGCACCCATGCACAGCATGGCGGTGGAGCTGCAACCCGACAATCCCGCGCTTTACCCGGGAACGGTGGAAGGCTGGCGGCAGCTGTGCTCCTCCTGCCGTGGCGGTGGTGGTGACCCGGACCAGTTCGTTCCGCCGCTGCAATGGGGTGATGGGAATCCAGGGCATTTCACCAGCCCGTACGCGAACGCCCAGCACTTCTCCACCACCACGACGAAACTGTTCCAGGGTGACCGCGAGATACCGCGGGCCAACCGGGACGAGCCGCTCGCGCTGTTCCCGGTGTACGAGCTGTCACCCGACCCGACCCGGTACACCCTCCGGGTGAGTGATGCGATGGCAGACCGGCCGGTGATCGGTGCGCCGAGCACGACCTTGTTCCGGCACGCCACCCGTACCGACACCGAGTGGAACTTCACCTCCACCCGGCCGAACGGGACGGCGCCGCGTGGCTTCAACTGCTACGGCGGCGGCACGAACTGCGCGTTCCAGCCGCTGATCCAGCTCGAGCACCGCTTCCCGCTGGATCAGGCCAACCAGGCACCGGCGGGTACCGGCTTCACCTTCACCACCTCGGCGGCCTCCCACTCGAAGGCTCCCGACGGCAGCCCGGTGATGTGGCTGCACGTGTCGTACTCGACCGACGGCGGCCGGACCTGGCGGCAGGCCACCGCGGACCCGCAAGGCTCCGGCGAGTGGGAGGTGACCGTCACGCATCCGGAACTGGCCGAGACAGACGGGTTCGTGTGGTTGCGTTCCGAGGCGCGGGACAGCTCAGGGAACACGGTCGACCAGACCATGCGGCGGGCGTACTCGCTCAAGTCCCCACCACCCGCGGTGCCGTCAGTCGGTGTCCGGTAGCTCGGAAGTGGGTTGTTCGGCGAGGGGCGGGGTCACCCAGCCCCTCGCCGCGGCGCGCAGCCCGGCCTGGAACCGGGTTTCCGCGCCGAGTTCCCGCATCAGCCCGTGCAGCCTGCGCTGGAAGGTGCGGTAGCTCAGCCCGAGTTGCCGCGCGATGCTGCGGTCCGGCATCCCGGTGGTGAGCAACGCCAGCAGCCGGGTGTCCTCGGGGGACAGCGGTCCCGGCTCCATGGCGTCCTCGTCCGGGAGTGCCAGCGGGACCGCCTCCTGCCAGAGGTTGCCGAACAGCGCGTCCAGGGCGTCCAGCAACGCGGACGGGTGCACGATCAGCGCGCTGTTCAGCGTCGGTGACTCCGACTCCAGCGGGATCAGGCCCAGCCTGTTGTCGGCCAGGATCATCTTGATCGGGGCGTCCGCGACCACCCTCGCCTCCTCGCCGAGGGACAGCCCGGCCTCGAGATCGGTACGCAGGTCGTGCACCTCCAGCGCGCGGCGGTCGTAGATTCCCTGGAACCGCACGCCCCTGTTGAGCAGGTCGCGTTCGACCGGATGCAGCGCGCTGGGCAGGTGCGCGTATGGCGGCTTGTCGACAAAACGCACCTGGTCCCGCGCGGTGCGCATGACCTGCTCCACCCGGCTGCCGATGGCCTCGCCGCCGTGCACCACCTCGATCAACTCGGGTGGATGCCGCCAGCTCGACGCCTCCCGGTAACGGTCACCCAGCTGGGCGGCGATCTTCCGGGCCTCGGACAGCTCGCGCTCCTGTTGCAGGAACAGGGCTTCCAGTGCCACTTCCGGGGCGACCGCGGAGAAGCCCTCCGGTGGCCCCGGCTGCCGGACGACCAGTCCCCGCTCCCGCAAGGCGCGCAGCACCGGCCGCAACCGCTGCGGGGTGAGCCCCAGCTCGTTGCCCAGCTCCGCCACCGTCATCGAGCGGCTCTCGATCAGGACCTCGTACGCCGCCTGGTCGATCGGGCGGATACCGACGATGCCGAGCATGCCGGTGCCCCTCACGCGGTACCTCCGTCCCGGTATCCGGTTTCCTACCGGTGGTGACCCTTCATTCAACCAGCGACCACCACCGCCGGGGAGGGGCTCGTGCGGGATTGCGAGCCCACGCGACCGGGTACACCCCGGCTATGCGGAACGTACGCAAGGCAAGGCTGGCCGCGGCCGGCGCGGTGGTCGCCCTTGCCGCGACCGGTTGTGGCGATCCGGCCCCGCTGGAGGGTCAGCAGCTCGCCACCGTCGGCACCAACGGCTCGGTCGGCCAGGTCGAGCTGCGCAACGTGTACGTGCAGCGCCCGCTGGACGGCGAGTACCAGACCGGCGAGGACGCGCGGGTACTGCTGACGATGACCAACGGTGGCAAGCAACCGGACCGGCTCACCGAGGTGACCAGCGAGCACGCGAAGAAGGCCATGATGCGCTGGGACCAGCGCTGCGATGGAACGGCGGAACAGGTGGAGGCCATTCCGCTGCTCGCGGGTGGCACGGTGCCTGCCCCGGACGGCAAGGCGGTCACCGGACATCTGCCGTATCACCTCGAGCTGATCCAGTTCGACCGGAAGGTACGCGCCGGAACCACGGTGCCGGTCACCTTCGCCTTCGAACGGGCGGGCCAGACGACCCTGGACGTCACGGTGCAGCCGGTGCACCCGAGTGACGAACCGGCCCGCCGGGCCTGTACCTGAGCCGCTGTTCCGAGCGTCTGATCGTGGCTCCGCCGCTCGGCGCCGGGAACGGACCTCCCGCCGTCCAGGCTGGAGTCATGGACCTTCTGGATGGCAAGGCGGTACTGATCACCGGGGCCGGCAGGGGACTGGGCAGGGCATACGCGTTGCACGCGGCGGCCGGGGCGGCGGTGCTGGTCAACGACGTGCGCGAGGACCTGGCCGAGGAGGTGGCCGGGCAGATCAGGGAGGCGGGTGGCCGCGCGGTGGGCGAGGGCGGCTCGGTGGCCGACCCGGAGAGGGCGACCCCGCTGGTCGAGAAGTGCGTCGCCCGGTTCGGCGCGCTGGACGGGCTGGTGAACAACGCGGCCGTCGGCCACCACCTGCCGCCGTGGCAGGACGACCCTGCCCGGATCCGCATCCTGATCGAGGTGAACGTGCTGGGTTCGATGTACTGCGGAACGGCGGCGGCGAGGGTCATGCACGCTCGCGGCAGCGGGGTGATCGTCAACGTGGGGTCAGGCTCGATGCTGGGGCAGCGCGGCGCCGGCGCGCTGGAGCCGCCGCCCGCCCAGCGCTGGGCGCTGTAGCGGTCAGGAGCCGGTGCCGGTCGCGGCCCCCGGCGGCCCGGAACCCGGCCAGCGCGACGTTCGTGGCCACGGGGGTGGGCTGGCCGGCGGCTCCGCTGTCGGTGGAGGCGGTGGTGGAGGTAGTGGTCGCGTCCCTTCGTAGGTGTCGCTCCGTGCGTGCACCTACGTCGCGTGCACCTACGTCTCGAACCGGGCGTGGCCGGATCGACAGTCCGCGCGAAGATCCTTTCCGGACTCCTCGACCTTCTCCATCAACTGCAGCAAGGTGCGCCGCTCGCCGGTGTCGAGTGCCCCGAACAGCTCGCCCGCCGCACGGGTACGGAACTCGCCGAACCGGCGGCACATCACCCTGCCCTCCTCGGTCAGGGTGACCAGCGTGGAACGGCGGTTGTCCGGGTCGATCTCCCGCCGCACCAGGCCCGCCTCCTCCAGCGCGTCCACCACCGGGGTCACCGCGCGCGGGACCACCTGAAGGCGTTCGGCCAGCTCGGCCATCCGGGGCGGGGCATCGCAGTGTCCCAACACCGCCAGCGCCCGCGCCTGCGCGGGGGTGAGACCGAGGTCTCCCATATTGCGTCGCTGCAGCACGTGCGCGCTCTTGGCAAGCCGCAGGAGCAGCGCGCCGAGGCGTTCCTCCTCGTCACCGGCATCCACGCGCTCAGCTTAACAGAGTGACAGTAATAATGAAACATGGTAACTATGAAGGTGACTCTGTAATTGCGTGCAGCTGGAGCCGCCCGTGTCGTCGCCCGAACCCGCCGCCCCTGCCGAACACCCCGCGCAGGTGCGTCGCATCCTGCGCCTGTTCCGCCCGCACCGGCGCAAGCTGCTGGTGGTGGGGCTGCTGGTCGGGATGTCCGCGCTGGTCTCGGTGATCTCCCCGTTCCTGCTGCGCGAAGTGCTCGACGTCGCCATCCCGCAGCGAGACCTCGGCCTGCTCAGCATGCTGGTGCTCGGCATGATCGGCGTCGCGGTCGCCACCAGCGTGTTCAACGTCGCCCAGACCTACCTGTCCACGCAGGTCGGCCAGGCGGTGATGCACGGTCTGCGCTCGGCGGTCTACGCCCGGCTGCAACGGATGTCGCTGGCCTTCTTCACCCGCACCCGTACCGGGGAGATCCAGTCGCGGATCGCCAACGACATCGGCAACATGCAGGCCACCGTCACCTCGACGGCGACCTCGCTGGTCTCCAACGTCACCACGGTGCTGGCCACCGTGGTGGCCATGCTCGCGCTGGAATGGCGGCTGACGGTGGTCTCGCTGCTGTTGCTCCCGGTGTTCGTGCTGGTGAGCAAGCGGGTCGGTGCCGAGCGCAAGCAGATCAGCGCCCGGCGGCAGAGCCAACTCGCCACGATGTCCGCGCGGGTCCAGGAGTCCCTCTCGGTGAGCGGGATCCTGCTCGGCCGCACGATGGGCCGGTCCGGCTCGCTCACCGAGGACTTCACCTCCGAGTCGGCCACGCTGGCGCGGTTGGAGGTCTCCGCCAGCATGGCAGGGCGGTGGCGGATGTCCACCATCCAGATCGTGATGGCCGCGCTGCCCGCGCTGATCTACTGGGCGGCCGGCTTCACCCTCGCCTCCGGTGTTCCGGTGATCACCATCGGCACCCTGGTCGCCTTCGTCACCCTGCAGCAGACGCTGTTCCGGCCCGCATACGCCCTGCTGTCCACCGGGGTGGACGTGCAGAGTTCGCTGGCGCTGTTCAGCCGCATCTTCGAGTATCTCGACCTGCCGGTGGACATCACCGAGCCGCGGCGGCCGGTGCGGCCGTCCGGTATCGCGGGCGAGGTCCGCTTCGAGGGGGTCGGGTTCGGCTACGAGACGGAAGCCGAGGCGGCGAGGGAACGCACGCTGACCGGGATCGACCTGACCGTGCCCGCGGGCACCAGCCTCGCGATCGTCGGGGAGACCGGATCCGGCAAGACCACGTTGAGCTACCTGGTACCGAGGCTGTACGACGTCACCGCGGGCCGAGTCCGGATCGACGGGGTGGACGTGCGGGACCTCGCCTTCGACACCCTCTCCGGCGCGGTCGGCGTGGTATCCCAGGAGGCGTACCTGCTGCACGCCTCGGTCGCCGACAACCTGCGCTTCGCCAAGCCGGGCGCGAGCGAGGACGAGCTCGTCGAGGCGGCGAGGGCCGCGCAGATCCACGACCACATCGCGAGCCTGCCGGAGGGGTACGACACCCTGGTCGGCGAGCGCGGCTACCGGTTCTCCGGCGGGGAGAAGCAGCGTCTCGCGCTGGCCCGCACGATCCTGCGCGACCCGCCGATCCTGATCCTGGACGAGGCGACCAGCGCGCTGGACACCGAGACCGAACGCGCCGTGCAGGAGGCCCTCGCCACCCTGTCCGCCGACCGGACCACGATCACCATCGCGCACCGGCTTTCCACCGTCCGCGACGCCGACCAGATCGCCGTGCTGGACAGCGGCCGCGTCGTCGAGCGCGGCACGCACGAGGACCTGGTGGCCGCGAACGGCCACTACGCCAGGCTGGTACGGCGCGACGGCACCCTCGCCCGCGCCGCCTGACGCACCCGAACGGCCAACGCGCGCACGTGGCCGGCCAACACGCGCGCATGAGCGGCAAACACGATCGCGCCGGCGTGTTTGCCGTCCGCGCGCGCGTGTTTGCCGCTCATGTAGGTGAGTTTGCCGTCCGCGCGCGTGAGTTTGCCGCTCATGTAGGTGAGTTTGCTGTTACGGGCGCGCTCAGTCGGTACGCTCGATCGCCTCGATGATCCGCGGCCGCAGCTCGCCGGGGCGCACGATCGCGTCCACCGAGCCGACGTCCACGGCTCGCTGAACGCTGTGCACCCGGTCGAACTCGGCCGCCACCTCGCCGAGTTTCTCGGCTCGCACCGAGGCGCGGACGTCGGCAAGCCGCGCGTTCAGGGTGACCCGCTCGGCGCCGCTCGCCTCGGCCACCCGCGCCTCTACCTCGCGCACCCGTTCGTCACCTGCCGTTCGCTCGTTCACATCGCCCGCGAAGACCACCGCGGCGGCGGGGGCACCGCCGATGACCGAGGCGAAGGAACCCTCCACGGCGAGCACGGTCATGTTCGGGTTGAGCGCCTTGGAGAACACCACGAACGCACCGCCGTGGTAGCGGGAGATGACGCAGAACACGATCGGGCCCTCGAAGTTCACGATCGCCCTGCCGATCTCGGCACCGTACTCCAGCTGCAGCTTGCGCAACGACTCCGGCGAGCCGTCGAAGCCGGACAGGTTGGCCAGCACCACCAGCGGGCGGTTGCCGCTCGCCGCGTTGATCGCCCGCGCGGCCTTCTTCGACGACAGCGGGAACAGCGTGCCCGAGGTGTAGGCGTCCGGGCCGTCGGTGGGCGGGAAACCACGCCGTTGCACGGACTTCGACTCGATGCCGAGCAGGCACACCGGCCTGCCGCCGATATGCGCGTCCTGCACCACCGCGGTGTCCGCGTCCGCCATGCCGGCCCACCGCTCCAGCACCGGGTGGTCCTGATCGGACACAGCGCGCAGCACGGTCCGGATGTCAAAGGACTTCTTCCGGTCCGGATTGAACTCGACGGAGAAGATCTGACCCACCGTGGTGAAGTCGCTACCGGCAAGCTCGTGCGGGTACCCGGAGATGTCCCTGTCGTGCGGGTCGGTGGTACCGGCCTGCCGCGGCCCCGGCTCCCCCGGCGCGATATAGGTGTGCTCGTAGTGCGCCATCAGCACATCGCGGGCGGCGAAGAGGTTCGGGGCCCAGTACTGCGCCTGCCCGTTCGGCCCCATCACCCGGTCGTAGCCGCCGATACCGTAGTTGTCCTCGGCCGAGACGCCGCCGGAGAAGTCCAGCGCCTGCTTGCCGGTCAGCACCATGGCCGAGTCCGGGGTCATCACCAGGATTCCCTTGGTGTGCATGAGCATGGTGGCCTCGGCGTTCCAGTACGGCTGGGCGCCGACGTTGATCCCGGCGACCACCACGTTGATCTCGCCGCCATCCTGGGTGAACCGCACGATCCGCTTCAGCGCGGCCGCCACCCAGTCCATGTTCTCGGTACCGGACTCCATCGAGATCCGGGCGCCCGCGGACAGCGCGAACCACTCCAGCGGCACTCGCAGTCGCTCGGCGAGGTCCAGCGCGGCGATCACCCGCGCGCACTCCGGTTCGGACAGTGCACCCAGTGACTTGGTGGGGTCGCCGAGCAACACCACCCTGCGCACCCCGTCCGGATGCCGCTCCGTCGGCGTGGTGACCACCCCGGCGACGATGGCCGCGGTGTTGCGCCCCTTCGGCCGGTCCACCGGCACCAGCACCCCGGACTCGTCGAGGTCGTGCTCGGCGAAGGAGCCTTCCGCCCCGGCCAGCGCGTCGGTCAACTCGTAGGGGTACACCGTGCCACGGCTGCGCGCGCGCAACACCTTCTGCCGGTAGCCGTCCAGCGGCTGGATCGGCTCGGTCGGCGGTTCGCCGACGCTCAACCGCACATCCGTGCCGTCGTAGGCGATCCGCGCGGCGACCTCGGTCAGCTCACCGGTCTCGGCGTCTCGGCGACGCGCGAGGAACAGCACCTCCTCCAGGTCGACGCCGGTTGCCGTCGGCAGCACGCGCCGCATCACCGCCCGCAGCTCCTCGCTGCTCAGCTCGACCGGCGGCCACACGTACACCATGATCCGGTTGGTGGCGAACCGCGTGCGCGCCGGCCGGTGCGCCTGCTCCCGGCGGATCGCGTCCAGGCAGGCGGCGAGGACGTCCTCCGCGGCGGGCAGGGACAGCAGCCTGCCGTCGTCGTCCCGCAGCGGGGTCAGGTCGCGCACCTGCGCGAGCGCAACCAGCCGGTCGTCGGCGGAGTTCTCCCGTGCCACGCACCGGAACAGGTAGACCTCCTCGTCCGGGGAGGGCAGCCGGGTGAGGTCGAACTCGCGCAGCCGTTCCAACTGCATGCGGTCGGCGATGAGCGGGTGCAGGCCCCGGATCAGCCGGTGCTCCACCACCCCCTCCACCGAGGGCCGGAAGGTGAAGTGGTGGTGGATCACCGCGCCACTACGGCCGGCCACGGTGGTGGTGATCCGCCTGACCTGGTCCGGCAACCGTTGCGCGGCCAGCACCTTGCCCAGGTCGGTGGCCATCGCCTCGGAGTCCTCGGGCTGGTCGGCCCAGGTGAGATAGACGTCGGCGACCAGGTTCCCGTCCACCGCCAGTTCACCAATGGTCCGGACCACGTCGGCCAGTGCGGAGAAGTCGGCCGCGGCCGCGACCACCCGGGTGTGCCCTTGCGGCCCCTGGTGCCCGGCCTCCACGAAAGTGTGCCCCGCCTCCCGGCAGGTATGCAGGTCCTCCAGCGCCCGGTTGCCGTAGTAGCGGCGGGTGAGCACCTCCAGCAACGGCGCCGGGTCGGTGCCCGCCCTGCCGATGCGCTGCCCGAGCAGCCGCACCAGCGGTTCGGAGCAGGCCACCATCGCGGATATCCGCTCGGCGCGGTCCGGGGCGTCCGGGTTCCGGTCGAGATGCCGCAGGTGCTTGCGCACCCCCGCGTACACCTCGGCCCGTTCCCGCCGCAGCATCGGCTGGGCGAACCAGCGGAACACCACCGTGCGCGCCAGGTCGGCGACGCCGGCGAAGCGCACCTGGGTGGCGGCGACGAGGTGCTCCAGCGCCAGCCCCGCCGGCACCCGCATGGTCTCGGCCGGTGGCGGCTCGGTCAGCCACTGCCGCAGCAGCGTGCTCACCACGTCCACATCCGAGGCGGAACGCTGCTGGGCGAGGAAGATCCGGAACACGGCTTCCTCGAGCCCGGGCGCGCGGTCCAGCTCCTCGACCCCGTAATGCCCGAGCACCTTGGCCAGCCGCTGCTGGAAGACCTCGGAGAGCCCGGCCCGCTCGATGTCCAGGCTCTGCAGGTAGGTGTGGAAGTACTCGCGCGGGCTGTGCACGGCCGTGTTCATGGCCGTGGTCTCGTCGCCGACGGGCTGGTTGCGGCTCAGCTCGGAGAGATCGGCGAACAGCTCCAGCAGTTCGATCTCCGCGGGCAGCGGCCGATGCCCGCCCGCGACCAGCTCCTTGCGCGCGGCGAGGTAGTCGTTCAGCAGCCGCCGCTCGTCGTGCGGGTCCACATCGAACCCGAGCAGCAGGCTGCGCAGGTCCTGCATCCCGCGCTGGACCCGGCCGGCGGCGTCGGAATCGTCGGGCAGCACGGGCAGCGCCAGCTCCACCTCGTTCGCGGACTCGCCAGGCTGGTCCGCCTCGGCGTCCTCGTCGCCGAGCGCCTCCAGCCGCAGCAGCGGCGCGCCGGTCTCGACCTGGCCGCCCACCGCGACCATGCACTCCCGCAGCTTGGCGCGGAACGGCGCGCGCAGCACCGTCTCCATCTTCATGCTCTCCAGCACGAGCACCGGGGAGCCTGCCTCGACCTCCGCGCCGACCTCCAGCGGGGTGGCCACCACCAGCGCGGGCGCGGGCGAGCGCACCACCCCGCCCTCGTCCCGGCTGATCCGGTGCGCCACGCCGTCCACCTCGACCAGGTGCACGGGGCCGTGGGTGGCGGTGACCAGCCGGAACCGGCGGCCGTTCACCGCGATCTGCCCGGTGTGCCGGTCGAAGCGTTCGATCTCCACATCGGCGGTGTGCGGGTCGCCGTTCGCGGTGCCGATGCCGAGCCGGAACCGGCGCGGGCCGACCCGCGCCACCTGTACCCGGTAGCCGACTCCGCGCAGCTTGAGTTCCAGCGGGCGGCCGCTCTCGTGCTGCGCCTGGGGCCGGCCGCCGTGCGCGGCGGCGAGGAACCGTTGCAGCGCGACCTGCTCGGTGTCCCCGTAGGCCTCGATGGCGGCCGCGGCCAGCGCGATCGCCGAGTGCTGGTGGGAGACCAGATCGCCCTCGGCGCGCACCCGGTCGATCCAGCCGGTGTCGGCGGTGGCCTCGATGATCTCCTGCCGGTCCAGCAGGTCCAGCACGAAGCTCTTGTTCGTGGCGCCGCCCTCGATGAGCACCGTGGTCTGCGCCATCGCGCGGCGCAGCCTACCCAGCGCCTCCTCGCGGTCCCGGCCGTAGGCGATGATCTTGGCGATCATCGAGTCGAAGTCGGCCGGGATGCTGTCGCCCTCGCTGACCCCGGTGTCCACCCGGATGCCGGGGCCTGCCGGCAGACCGAGCCGGATGATCCGGCCGGGGGCCGGGGCGAACTCGCGGTCCGGGTCCTCGGCGTTCAGCCGCGCCTCGATCGCGTGCCCGCTCTCCGCGGGCGGCGCGCCTTCCAGCCGCCCGCCCCCTGCCACGTGCAGCTGGGTCTTCACCAGGTCGACTCCGGTGGTGGCCTCGGTGATCGGGTGCTCGACCTGCAGCCGGGTGTTCACCTCGAGGAAGGAGAACAGCCGCTCGCCAGGGTGGTAGAGGAACTCCACCGTGCCGGCTCCGCGGTACTCCACCGCCAGCACCAGCCGCTCGGCCGCGGCCTTGAGCTCGGCCGCCTGTTCGGCGGTGAGCACAGGGGAGGCAGACTCCTCGATGATCTTCTGGTTGCGTCGCTGCACCGAGCAGTCCCGCACGCCCAGCGCCCATGCCGTGCCCTGCCCGTCCGCGATCACCTGTACCTCGACGTGCCGGGCGCCGGTGACCAGCCGTTCCAGGAACACCACGCCGCTGCCGAAGGCGCGCTCGGCCTCCAGGCTGGTCCGCTCGTACGCGTCGGCGAGCTCGTCCTCGCTGTTGATCACCCGGATACCGCGGCCGCCCCCGCCCGCGGTCGCCTTCAGCATGAGCGGGTAGCCGACCCGGCGGGCCGCCTCGGTCGCCGCGTCCAGCCCGTCCACCGGGCCGCCGCTCCACGGCGCCACCGGCACCCCGACCTCCTCGGCCAGCCGCTTGGCGCCGATCTTGTCCCCGAGCCTGCGCATGGTGTCCGCGCTCGGGCCGACGAAGGTCACACCCAGTTTCTCGCACAGCTCCGGGAACGCCGGATCCTCGGCGACGAAGCCCCAGCCGACCCAGGCGGCGTCGGCCCCCGTCTCGGTCAACGCCCGCCCCAGGACCTCGAGGTCGAGGTAGGGCCGATCGGCCGCCGGGCCCAGGTAGTGGGTCCGGTCCGCTTCCCGGACGAAGGTGGCCGCGCGATCGGCGTCGGTGTAGAGCGCGACCGTCTCGATCGGCGTCCCGACCTCTGCGGCGAGCTCCCGGACGGCATGAATGAGCCGGACCGCGGCCTCGCCACGGTTGACGATGGCGACACGACTGAACACGAAGCGAGCCTCCCACTACGAATACACCCCAGGACGAGGGGGACGACCGCGGCGCCGCCCCCACAAAGACCAGACTCCCGGCTACCGCCGAGTACGAAAATAGTCTCCCTTGCGCGTAGCGCGCCCTCAGAGTTGTAGGAAACCTCCAAAGAAGTTCTCGATGTGAACCTGGTCGCACCGCGACTTGTCATCTCCTGTTCAGCTGAACTCCAACAAGGCACGGCAAAAGAGGCTTATCCCCCAGTAAGGCCCGGCTCGGCGGCCGGGCACCGGATGGCGGGACCCGCCCAGGTGGCTCGGCGGCTATGCCCCGTACCCCGCCGGCGCGGCGCGCACCGCCCGGCGGGACAGGACGATCACACCCAGCGTGGCCGCCGCGGCGAACCCGCCGAGCAGCAGGCACACCGTGTGCGGGGTGGTGGTGTAGCCCGGCCCGGCCAGCGTGCCGCCGCTCAATGCCGCCAGCAGCGCACCGACCACCGCGATCCCGGTGGACAGCCCGAACCCGGCGCCGGTGAGCAACAACGACACGAGCAGGCCAGGCGGGCTGCTGTCCGGGCCGATGGTGACCAGCAGCAAGGCGCCGAGCCCGGTCGCCGCGACCGACCCGGCCACCAGCGGCACCGAGGAGACCCTGCGCGCCAGCCCCGAGCCCACCGAGGGCAGGAACACGGTCGGCGCGGTGAGCATGAGCAGCCAGACCCCCGCCTGCCCCGGGCTCAACCCGACCACCGAGATCAGGTACGAGGGCAGGTAGACCAGCAGCGGGACCAGCACGACGACGATCGCGGCCACGGCGACCGCCGTGGCCGCGATCGTCGGATTGGCCAGCAGGCCGAGGTCGAACATGGGTCGTCCTTGCCGCGCTCCACCGCGGCGAAGGTCACGCCGAGGACCGTCGCCGGCGCGAACGCGCCGAGCACGAGCGGGTCACCGAACCCGAGCTCCGGCCCCTCCACCACCGCGAAGATCAGCAGCAACAGTGCCGAGGTGAACAGGGCGGCCCCCGGCCAGTCGACCCTCCGGCCGGATGCGCCTGGTACCCGCGGCGGCACCGGCGACAGCAGCAGGACAAGGCAGGCCATCGCCGCCGGGGTACCGAAAACCGCGCGCCAGCCAAGGGTGTCCACCAGCAGCCCACCGACCGTGGGCCCGAAGGCCAGCCCGAGTCCGAGGGTGGTGCCGAGCAGCCCGAAGGCGCGTACCCGCGCGGCGCCGTGGAACGTCTCGGCGAGGATCGAGGAGCCACCGGTCACCGCGGCGGCCGCGCCGATCCCACCCAGCGCGCGGACGATGTTGAGCAGCAACACGTCCCCGGACACCGCGCTCAACACGCCGCTGGTTCCGAACAGCACGACCCCGGCGATGAACACCCGCCGCCTGCCGAGCACGTCGGCAAGGGAACCGGCGCGGCCGTGGCCCGGCGGAATCATTGTCGCCTGCTGTGCGCCAGGCCACGGGCGCCGCCGCTATCCCCGCCTACCCGGCCGGATCCGAGCCGTACGGCCGGGTGATGGCTTCGAGGTAATGGCCGGACGGGTCGCAGAAGTAGACGCCCCTGCCCCCGTGGTTGGTGTTGTACTGCTGCGGCAGTTCACCGCGCGGATCGGCCCAGTGCTCGATCCCCGCGGTCTGGATCCGGCCGTAGATCCCGTCGAAGTCCTCCTCGCTCACCAGGAACGCGTAGTGCTGCGGAGGGAAGTCGATCCCCGGTTCGGCGAACTGAATGAGAACCTCGCCGTCCAGCCGGACCACGAGAAAGACCCCGCCTGCCTCCGCGGGAGGAAGCCCGAAGATCTCGGTGAAGAAGGATGCTGATTCCTGCTTGTCGCGCGCGGCGACGATAGTGTGATTGAACTGGATGGTCATTGAAGACCCTTCGAAAATCCCGCGCCTCCATGCCTGACGCTGTCCGCCACCGACACGCGACGCTGGCTTCGATCACATCACAGCTTCACGTCCATCCGCAATCCCGGCTCGGCGACCCTGGTGACCGAGCCACGGTCACCGTCACCGCCACGGAGCGTCGCCGCGATCACGATCCCCGCGGCTATCAGCACGAGATTCTTCAGGATGTACTGCCCCTCCAAGCTGGCCACCAGTGGCGCGCTCCAGGTCCGGTCGGGCAGCAGCACCAGTGGGGCCATGGTGCCGACCAGGTGCGCGAGCAGCAGCACGAGCGTGAGCCGGAGCCATCTGCCCACGATCAGGCCGATGCCGAGCGCGGTCTCCAGCAGCGCGAGAAGAAAGTACGCGACACCGGACGGGACGAGGTGCAGGCTCAGCATGTCCATGGTGCGTATCGCGAGATCCTCCGCGGGACTCAACCCTGGAACGAACTTCGGCAGGCCGAACCACAGGAATATCACACCGAGTAATATACGTAACAACGAAATCCCGGAGTTCGCCGCGCGACGAACAACCCACTTGTCCACCTGGTTCAAGTAGTATGCGGTCCGCATTCGAAAGCCTCTTCTCGGGCTACCTCGAAAATCACATAAAAGGGAGCTTCTTCCGCGTTCCCCCTGACCGAAATAATATATTCACACAGCATTCAATACCATGACAGGAGACACCTACGTGTGACGCCATTGACGTAAGGCAGGGCGCACGCCCACACCCCGCCTGTTCCGGCGGCGCCGAAGACGGACTCCCGATCAGCGGTCGGTGAACGCGAGCCGGGCACCGAGGGCGAGGAAGGCCCCCGCGAAGGTACGACGCATCCAGGCCAGTACCCGGGGGCGGGAGATTACCCGGTTGCGGATCAGTGCGGCGAACCGGCCGTAGCCGAGGAAAACCGCGAAGGTCAGCGCCATGAACACGGCGCTCAACTCGATCATGTGCCACACCGCGTTCGGCGCACCGGGCGCCACGAACTGCGGCAGGAATGCGAAGAAGAAAATCGTCAGCTTCGGGTTGAGAATATTGATCAATACACCGGAGACGATCACCTTGGTCGCCGAGCGCGGGGCGCTGTCCTGATCCGCGGTCAGCGCCCCGGTGTTCCGCAGCATGCTCCAGGCCATGTACAGCAGGTAGGCGACCCCGAGGTACTTGAGCACCTGGAACGCGGTCGCGCTCGCATGCAGCAGCGCCGCGACGCCGGTGATCGCCGCGACCATATGCGGAACGATCCCGAGCGTGCAGCCGACCGCCGCGATCACACTGGCCCGTGCACCCCGCGCGAGGCCGGCCGCCATCGTGTAGAGCACACCGGTGCCGGGCGTGGCCACCACGATGAGCGATGTCAGCAGGAACTCGATGCTCACGGCAGCCCTCCGGTACAGCGACCTCCGCCGGCGGGCAGGCGTCACACGCGCGCCGCCGCTGTGCTGACCACCCTACCGCCGGACCTCGCCCGGGGGTGGGCTCGTCGCGCCTCGGCGAGCAGCACGGCCCGCTCGAACGAGGTCCGGCCGGAAGGCGGTTCCGGCAGGGTTCCGCCCGCACCCGCGGGCGCGCATACCGTGTCGTGCCGCAGGGACCGCAGTAGCGAGTAGGCCAGGGTCGTCCCGACGCCGGACAGCCCGGCGATGAACAGGGCCTGCACCCAGGTCGCCACCAGCGAGATCGGGAAGGGCACCTTCGCGCAACCACCGACCAGGGTGGCGCAGCGTTCGATCAGCTCCCGGTAGCTGAGCAGGTCCGGCCCGCCGATGTCGAGCAACCGGTCGCCCCCGCCCTCCTCGACCGCCGCCGCGGTCAGGTAGTGCACCACATCCCCGATCGCGATGGGCTGCGTCCGCCTGCCGCCGACGCCGGCCACCGGGACGGCGGGCACGTGCCGGGCGATCGCGCGGAGCATCTCGTAGCTGGCCGAGCCGGTACCGATGATGATCGAGGACTGCAGCACGGTGGCGGGCACGGCACAGCCCAGGAAGATGTCGCCCACCTCGGCCCGCGAGCTCAGGTGCGCGGACGGCTCGCCGGGCCCCTCGGGCCGGACCCCACCGAGGTAGACGATCCGGCCGACGCCCGCGGCCTCCGCGGCCGCAGCCACGGTGGTCGCGGCGCGGCGGTCCCGCTCGGCGAAGTCCGCGTGTTCCAGCGAGTGCACGAGGTGGAACACCACGTCCACCCCGGCCATCGCCGGCCGCAGCTCGTCCGGCTCGAACACGTTGCCGCGGAACGGTTCGACCTCCGCCAGCCAGGGTGCGTCGCCGAGTTTGGCCGGGGTGCGGACCAGCACCCGGACCTCGTGCCCATGCTCGAGTAGCGCCGGAACCAGCTGCCTGCCCACGTATCCGGTGGCCCCCAGGATCAGACTTCGCATCGCGCCCATCTCCTCGCCATTGGTCGACAAGGAGAGCGTCGCAAGTCCGGGGCGTGGCGCATATCACTCGTAAGGCAGAGATCCCCCGCCGAGCCTCACCCCTGCGAGGGAGCTTCGGCTCACCCGCCGGTCACCGCTCGGTGTAGAGCATCAGCAGGATGCCCCGGTTGTGCCCACCGTGCCCTCGGTAGACGTGCGGGTGCGCGCCGTCGAACCGGATGGAGTCGCCCGCCGCGAGCTCGGCGGGCGCGTCGGCCGGTCCGGTGGTGATCCGGCCGCTGGTGAGCACGAGGCATTCCTGGACCCCGGGCAGGTGCGCCGCGGAGTCCTGGCCGGCCTGGTCGATCTCGACCTCGTAGACCTCGACCGTGCCGTGCACCGGGATCCGGTGCAGCATCCGCGCCCCTACCGCGGCGCCCCTGGCGTACGGCCGCTCGTCGGCCGCGCGCACCACCTCGGCCGGGGCGGCGGGAGCCTCCAGCAGGTCGCCGAGCGGAACGTGCAACGCGGTGGCCAGCGCCCACAGCGTGCTCAACGTCGGGTTTCCCTGGCCCTGTTCGATGCCGTGCAGGGTGGTCTTGCTGATCCCGCCCGCGGCGGCAAGGTCGGCGAGCGAGATCCCGGCCGCCGAGCGCAGCCGTTGCACATTCCCACCGACCACTTGCGCCATATCCATACGTATCAGCATAGTGGTATCTACGTACCATCATAGCGAACGAATCGAGGTGGGTCCGATGACGGTGACACGGTTGCGCGAGATTCCCGGGATCGGTGTGGACGTCATCGGGGACGAGGCCGATGCCGCGGCGGACCCGGAGTTGCTGCGGCTGGAGAACCTGGACACCGACCTCCGGCCACCCGCGCTCGCCCTGGACACCACCAGGGCGGCGATCGAGGAGGACGCGGCCAACAGCTACCTGCCGTTCCACGGGCATCGCGCGCTCCGGCAGGCCGCCACGGCGCACGTCGGCAGGCTGGCCGCACGTGGCTACGACCCGGACACCGAGTGTGTCGGGGTGGCCGGTGGGCTGAACGGCGTGCTCAACACGCTGCTCGCCACGGTCGAGCCGGGCCAGGAGGTGGTGCTGTGCGACCCGGCCTACGCGGGCCTGGTCAACCGGGTGCGGCTGGCCGGCGGCGTGCCGCGGTTCGTGCCTACCGAACCGGCTCCCGAGGGTTGGCGCGTCGATCCCGAGCGGCTCGCCGGCGCGGTCGGCCCGGACACCGCCGCGGTGCTGATGATGAGCCCGGCCATGCCGACCGGCCTCGTCCTGGACGGCGAGCACTGGGCGGCGCTGGCGCGGGCCTGCACCCGGCACGACACCTGGCTGATCTACGACGCGGCCATGGAACGCATCCGCTTCGACGGTAAGGGGCCGGACCATCCCGCCACCCACGAGGGGCTGGCCGAACGCACCATCACGGTCGGGTCGGCGGCCAAGGAACTGCGGCTGATCGGCTGGCGGGTCGGCTGGGTGGTGGCGCCCGCCGGGATCCTCGCCGACATCCGGCTTGTCGGCCTGACCAACGTCGTCTGCCAGGTCGGGCTGGCGCAGCAGGCGGTCGCGGCGGCACTGGCCGCGCCGGACGCGGACGCCGACGTCGCCACGGCCACCGCCGAATGGGGCCGGCGCTGCGAGGCCGTGCTGCGGCGGCTCGCGGACTACCCGGTGATCCGGCCGCGGGGCGGCTGGTCCCTGCTGCTGGACACCGCGCCGCTCGGACTCGCCCCCGCCGAGCTGTCCCGGCGGCTGTTCGAGCGCGGCCGGGTCGCCGCGACCCCGATGGACCACTGGGGACCCAGCGGCGGCCGCTACCTGCGCCTGGTCTACGCCAACGAGCCGGTGGCCCGACTCGCCGACCTCGGCGAGCGGTTCCGCACCGCCATCGGCTGAGCATCCCGCGGGCCGGTGTCCGTCCCGGCGCCCGCCGTTCGTCGGTGTACCGAAACCAGGCTGGCCGACCGAAGGGAAGGATGCGCAAATGACGGTGATCGTCGCGGGCAAGGTGTACGTGGAACCCGGGGAGCGGGACCGGTTCGTGGCGGGGCACCGGGAGCTGGTGCTGCGCTGCCGCGAGCGGCCCGGCTGCCTCGATCTCGCGATCTCGCCCGATCCGGTCGAGCCGGGACGGGTGAACCTGTTCGAGCACTGGGAGTCGGAGGAGGCGCTGGCGGCCTGGCGCGCCATCGCCCCGGCGCCGGCCGTGGACGTGGAGATCACCGACGACCAGGTGCTCAAGCACGAGGTCGCGAGCTCGGGCCCGCCCTTCGGCTGATCCGCCACAACGCCCACCGGCCACTGCTGTGAGCGGTGCGGACGGTCCCTATGCGAGTAGGCTCCATTGTTGGTCCCCGTTCGGGTCATCCAGCCACACGGTGTGTGTTCCGTCGTGATTGACGCTGAGCCCGAACCGTTCCCGGACCGGTTTGCCGAGTCGTTCCCACTCGCGGTGCGCGTCCTCGATCGCGTCCCACAACCGGATCGGCCCACCCTGCCGTACCGAGTGCGTGCCGTCCGTCGTGGTGTGGCACACCCAAGAGTGGTGTCCGTCGGCTAGCCATGTTTCGGTCGGTCCGCCGTCGTTCGGGGTGAAGCTCATGTGGTCGTAGCCGCCGACCCGTAGCGCAGCGAAGAACTCGAACGGGCCGCCACCGGTCGCCACCTCGGCCGTTAGGTTGGTTGTGCGCTGGGTGCCTTGGTAGTCCTTCAAGGAACGGAAGGCGTCGAGGGCCGCGTCGTGCCGGGTGCCGCGTATCGGCATGAACCCGCCGTAATCGGCCAGGAACCGACCGGACGCAGTGTCACCGTGCATGGTCAGCAGGGCCAGGAGTCCACCACAGTTGCGCCGGTCCAACGGGACCAGAATCTTTCCGCCGTCGCGGGTCTGGTCAAGCCACGCGCCGGGCACGGGCGCGGTGCCCACGGTGACGATGATCCGGTCATACGGCCCGCGCTCGGCGTACCCGTCGCGACCGTCTCCGGCGAATACGTGCGCGTCGCCGTAGCCGAGTCTGGCAAGCCGCTCGGCGGCCCGTTCGATCAAACCGGGGTCCACGTCCACGCTTGTCACGTTCGCCGCGCCGAGTCGGTGACACAGCAATGCCGTGTTGTACCCGGTGCCGGTGCCGATCTCCAACACCCGGTGACCGTCGTGCACGTCCAGAGCTTGCAGCATCAACCCCATAAGCGTGGGCTGACTGCTGGATGACGTAGCCGCACCGTTGACGGCCTCCCCGGCACGCGCCTTGTCGGTCAGTGCGTCGTCACCGTTCAATTGTGTGATCAATGGGGTCATGCTGTGTACGCGCGTGAGCCATTCCGGTTCGCCACGTTGGACGAGACGCCACCCGGCAAGGTCTGGCGTCTGTGTGAAGAAATGCGGTACGAACACGTCACGTGGTATGTCCCGGAACGCCGCGAGCCATTCAGGGGCCGTCACGTCGCCACTGGCGGTTAGGTCGTCAAGGAACTTGACCCGCAAGGCGGCCGGGGATTCAGCTTCGGTCACGTCTTGTCGTATCCTTCCAAAGCGTCCGCGATAGCGGCCGCGATCGGCATTCCGGTCTGATCTTCAATCCAGGCCCATTGCCCATTCGGGTTGCATTCCAGAAACCACCATTTCCCGTCCGGTGCCACCACGAAATCCAACGCGCCGAACCGCAAGTTCAGTGTGCTCAACAGTTCATTGACACGGCTTTGAACAAAGTTTGGTGTCTCGATGGCCGTATAGGTCAAGGACTCGTAGTCTGCCCGCCAGTCGACATACGCCGTGGCTGATTCCGTGTCTATTCGTGCGGCGAAGAATCGTCCATCCACCACGGTTAACCGGACCTCATAGGATTTCGGTACCCACTGTTGGAACATGTGCATGGTTCGGGCAATGTTCGGGTCGTTGCACTGTTCCGGGGTAACCACGCTGGCGAACACGTGGCGGTATCCTTCGGTGTCGGTCACGCCGTGCCCGCCGAACGGCTTGTACACCGCGCGGCCTACACCGGTGACGAACGCGCGGGCACGTCCCGGGTCGTTGGTGACCAGCGTACGTGGCACCGGTAACCCGCACGCCACGGCCGCGCCGAGTTGTGCCGGTTTGTACTCGGCATAGCCGATGTGGTGCGGATGGTTCAGCCATGGCCCCACGGCCGCCAGCAGCCCGCCGAACCCCATCCGCGCCTGCACGGCCGACCACCGACGTTCGTCGGCCGACAGGTCCGGGTGGAAGTCGAACCCGGTCGGTCGGCGGTAGTAGATCCCGGACACGTCGGCAAGGTTCACCGAGCGCCGCGCGGTCTGCAACCACGCTGCCGACCACGGCCCGCCGTTCAACTCGGCGGACACGGACAGCCGTTCGGGGAAGTCGGCAACATCGATCCGAACCACCGTGGTGTCCCGGCTGTTCAGTTCCTCCACGACCCGGTCGGCCGTGGGGTCGAAACGATCGGTCAGCACGAGCACAGACCGCGCGGCACCCACCATGATCAATCCTCCCGATGGTCGGTGTCACTGTCTTTGTTGGTGTACCGGCCGTCACCTCCATCGGTCACGGTGTTGGTCTGGCCGTCCGTGTGACGACTCATCGGGACCAACTGGCCCCCGTCGTCGCGCATCAAGCCCATTTGGGCATCCTCGTCATAACCGATGTCGGCGGGGTTCAGCGGCGTGACCTGACGTGGCCGCGTGCCCAACGTGAGCCCGAACGGGCGCACGGGTGACGCCGGTTCAGGGGCCGTGTCGACCATGCCGAACCGTCGACCGAGCGGGAAGTGACCCGACGACGGGAACGCGCCCGTCTCGGTCGGGCGTTCGTGCTGGTGTACGGGCATGTAATCCACCTCCGGTGGGTAGGGGGTTGGTCGCTATCCGTCATACACGGTCCGAGTCGGTGAGGCACCCGGCCCCGTCGCAGCCGTGACCGGGTACCGGGGTGACCATCTTCCGGCGCGCGGCCCGAACCGGTGCCATTTGGTCATGCCGTGCGCGGTGCGGCCCCCGTGTTGACCGGATCCGTTTCCGCATCGCTCCCGGTGCGTTCCAGGTCTTCCGCTTCCGCGCGCATCTTTTCAAGCGCCGCTGTACTCGTCTTGACGAGTTCCTCTAGGCTTTCTTCACTAAAAACCATTTCCAGAACACAGTCGCGCCTATTGCCAAACTGGAACTGAGCTTCATCAGCCACGATTTCACACGCGATGTCGCATCCATTATCTACGCGCACCCACGAGTCGACGCAAACTCCTTGATATGAAAACACCTAACCTACCTTCCTGTTGTCACACTTGGCCCCGCCGTTCGACGGGTGGCCGCTCCCGTAACGCGTGCCTCCCGCTCGGGCTATCGGCCGCGGCAAATTGTTGATTTGGAATCCGGCAGGCTCGCGCGGCATCGGGAACCAGCCGCAAGCCTGCCGGAAGTTCGATTGGACCGGGTTGTTCCGGATCACGGACGACATGACGGACGATTGGGCCACGACCACGCCGCTCCTTCCGGGCTTCACTGGATGAATCCGGCTATCGGAATCGGGCCGACGACCCGTTCGCACTTTTGGCAGGGCGGATGCGGCAGAGGACCGCCGGTCCAGTCGGGCGCGGGCGCTCCGCACACCGCCCAGAGCAGGGTTAGGCCGTCCACGTCGGTCGGGTGTCGGGGATGGCGTGCAGAAGCGGCCGGAAGAGCCCCGGCAGCCACCGCACGCCATCGGCCGACACGGTCCACTCGGCTCAGGCGACTTCGTCATCATCGGAGGGCGTGGCCGCGTCCGGGCCAACCCACACAAGGCGAGCCCGGATGTGGCTGCCGAACTTGAACCGGCGCAATGCGCGTTCCGGCGCCCGCAAGCTCATCCACTGCTTACCTTCGGCCGCGACGACTTCGACGTGATCATCGAACGCCATACCCCACGCGACGACCCATGCATCCACCCGCTCCCCGTACTCCTGGACCACGGCGAACAGCCGGGGCGCGCCGTCAGCGACCATGCTCTCCAGTTCGCGCCTGAACTCCGCCTCATCGCACAACGGCTCCTTGTCCGAGGGGTCGGGCACGTACGCGTCCAGCGGGTGACGGTGCGTCCGCTGGTCCCGGTCGTCCAGTTGGGGTTGCTGACCGTTGTGCGGGAGTGCTGTCGTCACGGGTTGTCTCCATCTGTGCCGGGTTGTTCTTCTCCGAGACCGCGCGGGTGCCCAGCCAGTCGGCGCAAGCGCGGACTACCCGCGTGATGGCGTCGCGCCCAACGGACGTACTGTTCCAATATCGGCATGACTGCAATCTACGATGTATATATACAAAGGTACATACATCGTTCGGGTGGAGCTGCTGTTGTCTCGTTGGTCAACTGCCACACTGTGGGTGACCAGGCCGAGCTGCAGGAGGGACACCAAGTGGTCGACCATCGCTCCGATCCGTCCGCGCTGCGCTTTCTGATCGGGCACGACCTACGGGTGGCGCGAGAACAGGCCGGCTTGAAACAGTCCGAGGCCGCCAAGGCGCTCGGCTGTAGCCAGGCGAAGATCAACTATCTGGAGACCGGCAAGACGCAGCAGAAACCCGACGAAGTGACCGCGCTGCTCCGCTCCTACGGTGCGGACGTGGAACACGTCGACCGCATGGCCTCGCTGGCGGCACGTGCCGATCAGGGCACCTGGTGGGCACCCTTCGGTGACGTGCTGCCCAACTGGTTCAGGACCTTCGTTGGGCTGGAGGGGCTTGCCGCCGCCGAGTTCACCTACGAATCCCTCTTGTTGCCCGGTCAACTCCAGACGCCTGACTACGCATCCGCGCTGCTTGTTGGCAATCTCCAGGTCCCACCGATGGACGCACCGCAGGTCGTTCGCGCTCGCATGGCACGGCAGCGACTCGCCGACGACGCCAACCCGTTGCGCTTCCGTGCTGTCATCGAGGAATACGTCCTTGATCGCATCGTAGGCGGCCCACGGGTCATGCGGACGCAACTGGAACACCTGCTCACCCACATGCAACGTGACAATGTCGAGCTGCATGTCATGCCGGTCACCGTCGCGGTTCATGACGGGCTCGACGGTGACTTCCTGCTTCTGGACTTCGACGAAGCCCAGAGCATCGGCTACATCGAGTACCCCACGGGCGCCATCTACGTACAGGATCAAGATCAAGTCGCGGCGTATACTTTGTCAGCGGACCGGTTGTGCGCCGCAGCGCTGTCGGTGTCTGATTCCGCCGACGCCATCGCCGCGCGCATCGAAACCTTGGCAACGAGTTCGGAGGACTGAGGATGACAACCGCCGACCGCCTCGCGTGGCGAACGGCCAGCTATAGCAGCGCTGGTGAGAACTGCGTCGAGGTGGCCCCGATAGCGGATGGCGTGGTGATCCGACACAGCAAGCACCCCACCGCCGGAACGATCACCTTCCCGTTCGGTGCGTGGGCAACATTTGTCCACGACGCCCGTAAGGGACTAGCCAGCACGAACGGCGTCGCCGCCATCACGACGATCGGCACCGACACCGTCGTGCGGTCGCTCACAACCACCATCGAACTGTACTTCGACGCCGAGGAGTGGTCCGCCTTCCTCGCCGGAGCGGCAGACGGCGAGTTCGATTTCACCAGGTGTCTTGCTGCCACTACCTGATCGTGACAATGCCAATTAAGCATGGCTCAGCGCCCTCCGGCGTTGAACGTGCGCGGAGTAGACCGAACCCGCGCTCACCCAACTCGATCAGCTTCTCCAGGTCAGGCGACTGCCGGAGCAGGTGGTCGGCGTGCCAAACCACGATCCCGTCCGACTCGCCCGACTCCACCCGCTCCAACAGCCGCTCCCACCCCCGGCCGCCGCACACCGCGCTTCCACGCCGACAACCCATCCTGTAGTTCCTCGCCCAACCTGGCGTCCACCCGGTCGATCACCTTGCGGTCATCGGCCCGCTGGGTGTCGATCTTCTCCAGCTCGCCCGTCTCCGGCACCCGCTGACAACCGGCCGTAGGAGCCCAGGCACACGCGCCCGATCGGCGCCCCCACCTGCGATAACACCGTGTTTGTGGCTCATGTCACCCAGAGTGCGACCGCAATGCAGGGTCGCCAACGGACCACACACAGCAGTGGTGCCCTTCTGTTTGAATCTGTCGCACTTCCGTATGAGATGCGCAAAACCATTGCCTGGAACGAACGGATCCAACAGAGTCGAACAGGCGTCGAAAAACCAGCAGTACACCTGGAATCCAACCTGAGTTACCCCATCCGGCGGAGTGCAGGCCGGTATCGGAGATTCGAAGATCAAACATTTCCCCAGGCAACCGTTCTCGGTTTGGTTGCGATAATGTTTGATCTGTCGCCCGAGCCGGAGAGGAAGGACACCTCCCATGCTGGCCAGCCAACGGCGCTCCCGAATCCTGGAGGAGGTGCAGCGCAGCGGTGCCGTGCGGGTGAGCGCACTCGTCGAGCACCTCGGCGTCTCGGATATGACGATCCGGCGTGACCTCGAGGTGCTGGCTCAGGAAGGCCGGCTACAGAAGGTGCACGGCGGGGCGGTGCTGCCCGGCGGGCCGAGCATCGAGGAGCCGGGCTTCGCCGCGAAGTCCGGCAGGCAGAACCCGGAGAAGCAGGCCATCGCGGCCGAGGCGCTGCGGTTGGTCGAACCCGGGATGGCGATAGGGCTTTCCGGCGGCACCACCACGTGGACCTTCGCCCGGCTGCTGCGCGACGTAGCCGATATCACCGTGGTCACCAACTCCGTGCAGGTCGCCGACCTGTTCTCGGGTGAGCCACGCACGGACCAGACGGTGGTGCTCACCGGTGGCATCCGCACGCCCTCGGAGGCGCTGGTGGGCCCGTTCGCGGTGTCGGCGATCCGTTCGGTGAACCTCGACCTGATGTTCATGGGCGTGCACGGGATGGACCTGCGCAGCGGGTTCACCACGCCGAACCTGGTCGAGGCGGAGACCGACCGCGCGTTCGTCGAGACCTCCCGCCGGTTCGTGGTCCTCGCCGACCACACAAAGTACGGGGTGCTGGGTATCTCGACCATCGCCGGCATCGACGCCGCCGACGTGCTGATCACCGACTCCGGGCTGGCCGAGGAGCACCGGATCGTGCTGCGCGAGCGGGTCGGCGAGCTGGTCGTGGTGGACGCCGGCCCCGGTACGGGTGACGAGGCCGAGGAGCCCCCGGCGTAACCGGCTACCGGCCCTCCACCTTCGCCAGCCACCGCTGCGCGGTGACCACCACCAGCAGGATCGTGCCACTGATCACGGCCTGCCAGTTGGAGTTCAGCGAACCCACCTGGTTGATCACGTTGCGGATGACCTGCAGCAGCAGGACGCCCACCAGCGAACCCAGCACCGTGCCCGCCCCGCCGGTCAGCAACGTGCCGCCCAGCACGACCGCGGAGATCACCTCGAGTTCCATCCCGACGCCGAGGACGGTGACCCCGGAGGAGGTGTAGGAGGCCATCAGCAGGCCGCCGAACCCGGCCAGCACGCCGCAGGTGGTGTAGGCGATCACCTTGGTCCGCAGCACCGGAAGGCCCATCAGGTCCGCCGCGTCCTCCTGCCCGCCGATGGCGAGCACCGTGGACCCGTACGAGCTGCGGCGCAGCAGCAGGCCGCCGATGCCGAAGGCCACCAGCACGATCCAGATCGGGTAGCCGATGCCCAGCAAGCCGCCCTGCGCCAGCTCGCGGAACGCCGAGCCCGGCGGCACCTTGTACGTCGTGGCGCCCTCGTCGCTGATCAGCAACAGCAGGCCGCGGGCGAACAGCAACCCGGCGAGCGTGACGATGAACGGGGGCAGCCCGCCCCTGGCGATCACCAGGCCCTGGACGAGCCCGATCGCGCCGCACACCACCAGCGGCACCAGCAGCGCCGCCAGGGTGCCGTACCGCGAACCCCACGCGGCCAGCACCCCGCCGAGCGCGAACACCGAGCCGACCGAGAGGTCGATCCCGCCGGACATGATCACGAAGGTCATGCCGAGCGCGACCACCGCGAGGAAGGACGCCTGCAGCGCGATGTTCTCCAGGTTTCCCGCGGTGCCGAAGGAGTCGAAGGCGAGGGTCGCGGCGAGCACGGAAGCCACCAGGATCACCAGCGCGCCCTGCCGCTGTGCCACCCGCGCCACGCGCGCCCTGGTGCCGCCGGAGCCGGCAGGCGCGGCCGCCACCGTTGTCGTCATGGTCTCGCCTTCCTGCGCCCGAGTTGCACGTAGACCGCGGCCACCACGATCACGGCCTGCGCGATCTGCGCCGTGGAGTCGGGGATGTCGTGGAAGATCAGCGTGGCGGTGATGAGCTGCATCAGCAGCGCGCCGGCGATGGTGCCCGCGATCCGCACCTGCCCACCGGACAGCGGTGTGCCGCCCAGCACCACGGCGGTGATCGCGGACAGCTCGACCAGCAGCCCCACCTTGGTCGGGTCGCTGGCCTGCGAACGGGCCGCCAGCAGCACCCCGGCCAGCGCGGCGAGCAGTCCACACAGGATGTATGTGGTCAGTAGCACCCTGGGTACCGGAAGCCCGCCGAGCTCCGCGGCCCGCTTGTTGCCGCCGATCGCCACCAGCTGCCTGCCGAAATTGCTGCGGCGCACCAGGAACCAGGTCACCGCCGCGACCACGGCCGCGATCACCACCACATACGGGACACCGAGCAGGCTCCCCGAGCCCAGCGCGACCATCCCGGGGTCACGGATACTCTTGATCTCGCCGCCGAACAGGTTCGCGACCCCGCGCCCGGCGACCATGATGCCGAGCGTGGCGATGATCGGCTGCACCCCGATCCGCGCCACGAGGGTGCCCGCGAGCGCACCGCTCACCCCGCCCGCGAGCACCGCGATCGCGATCGCCACGCCCGTGCCGTAGCCGATGTAGAGCGGGATCAGGGCGGCGGCCAGCGCCATCACCGCCCCCACCGAGAGGTCGATGCCCTGGGTGCCGATGACCAGCGCCATCCCCAGCGCCACGATGAGCACCGGGGTCACCTGGATGAGCTGTAGTCGCAGGGTCGCGTCGCTGACGAAGTTGTCCGTGATCGCGACGTTGATCGCCAGGAGCAACACCAGCGCCACGTAGACGCCGTTGCGCCGGATCCAGTCCGGGTCGATCCGCCGGCGCCGCGGGCGCTCCGGTTTCTCGCGCGACCGCGGCTTGCTGGCCAGCCGTTCACTCATCCGAACCCTCCTCGCCGGATCCGGCGTGCCCGGCCAGCGCCGCGAGCAGCGCGGCGCCGGTCATCCGGTCCCCGGCCAGCTCCCCCGTCACGGTGCCGTCGTGCAGCACCAGGATGCGGTCGGCGCCCTCGACCAGCTCGTCCATCTCGCTCGAGACCAGCACCACCGCGAGCCCCTGCCCGGCCAGCTCGTCGATCAGCGCCTGCACCTCGGCCTTGGCCCCGACGTCGATGCCACGGGTGGGCTCGTCCAGCAGGAACACCGTGGGTTCGGTGCACAACCAGCGGGCGATCAACACCTTCTGCTGGTTACCACCGGACAGCTCCCGCACCGGCTGCCTCGGGTTCGCCACCTTGATCCGCAGGCGACGCACGAAGGTGTCCACCAGCTCGTCGATCCGCCGCTCGGACAGGATGCCGGCCCGGGACAGCCGCGGCAGCACGGCCAGTGCGATGTTGTCGCGCACCGAGAGGCCGGGGATGATGCCCTCGGCCTTGCGGTCCTCGGACAGCAGCGCGATCCCGGCGCGCAGCGCGTGCCGCACCGAGTTCGGCCGCACCCGCCTGCCGCCGACCTCGACGCTCCCGGACCGGACGGGCAGCGCCCCGTACACCGCCTTGACCGTCTCGCTGCGACCGGAGCCGAGTAACCCGCCGAGGCCGAGCACCTCCCCCGGCCGTACGGACAGCCCGACGCCGTGCAGCCGGTTGCGGACCTCGAGGCCGTCCGCGGTGAGCACGGGTTCGCGATCCCGGTCGTGCTTGCCTTCGAAGCCGGTCGCCCCGCCGCGCGCCACCTCGCCCGCGTCCCGGCCGAGCATGTGCGCGACCAGGGTGACCCGGTCCAGCTCGGTCATCGGGCCGGTGTGCACCCGCCTGCCGTCGCGCAGCACCGTGACCCGGTCGCACAGCCGCCACAGCTCGTCCAGCCGGTGCGAGACGAACACGATCCCGACGCCGCGGCCGGCGAGGTCGCGCGCCACCTGGAACAGCGTCGCGACCTCCTTGGCCTCGAGGGAGGAGGTCGGCTCGTCCATGATGACCACCCGGCTGTCCACCGACATCGCCCGCGCGAGCGCCACCATCTGCTGCACCCCGAGGCCGAGGCGGCCGAGTTCCCCGGTGACGTCGATATCGACACCGAGGGACCCGACCAGCTCGGCGGCCCCGCGGTTCATCTTTGCCGTGTCGATGAGGCCGAACCGGGTACGCGGCTCGCGGCCGAGGAACACGTTGCGGGCCACCGACAGCAGCGGGACGAGGTTGACCTCCTGGTAGATCGTGGAGATCCCGGCCCGCTGGGCCTCGGCGGGCCGGTGGAACTCGACCTCCGCACCGGCGAACCGCACCGCACCGGAGTCCGGCCGGTGCACACCGGTCAACACCTTGATCAATGTGGACTTACCGGCGCCGTTCTCACCGACCAGGGCGTGGATCTCGCCCCGCGCGAGCGAGAAGTCCACACCCCGCAGCGCGTGCACGCCGCCGAACGACTTGGTCACACCCTCGGTCTCGAGCACGACCGTCGTCCTAGAAGGCGTCGCCGATGTTGGCCTCGGCGTTCTCCGCGTTGTACTCGTCGTCCTCGATGATCACGTCCTCGGGGATCGGCTCGCCGGCGTAGAACTTCTCGGCCGTCTCGAAGGCCAGCGGGCCGAACCGCGGGTTCGACTCGATGACCGCGTTGATGTCACCGTCCACGATGGCTTGCACGGCGTTGCGGGTACCGTCGATCGACACGATCCTGACGTCCTGGCCGGGGTCCAGGCCGGCGGCCTGCACAGCGGTGACCGCACCGAGTGCCATCTCGTCGTTGTGCGCGTAGATGGCATCGATGTCCGGATTGGACTGCAACAGTTGCTCGGCGACCGCCTGCCCCTCGTCCCTGGCGAAGTTCGCTGTCTGCTCCGCGACGATCTCCAGGTCGGAGTAGCGTTCCCGCACCTGGTCCTGGAAACCGGAGTTGCGGTCCTCGGTGACGTTGTTGCCCGAGGAGCCGAGCAGGACGGCGACCTTCGCCGTGCCACCGGTTACCTCGTTCAAGGCGTCCGCCGCCCGCCTTCCCTGCTCGTAGAAGTCCGAGCCGAGGAAGGCGACGTAGTCCGCGCAGTGGGTGTTGGTGACCTTGCGGTCGATGGTGAGTACCGGAACGCCCCGCTGCTTGGCGGCGTTCAGGGCCGGATCCAGCCCGTCCGAGTTCACCGGCGCCACGATGAGGAAGTCGACTCCCTGGCTCAGCATGTTCTGGATGTCGGCGATCTGCTTGGGCAGCTCGTTGTTGGCGTTGGTGACGAGCAGGTCGCGCACCCCGGCCTGCTCGGCGGCCTGGCGGATGGACTTCGTCTCCGCGGCGCGGAAGGCGGCGGTGTCCGGTTCGGACTGGGAGAACCCGACCACGGCCTCGCCGAGGTCGATCTTCTCGGCGCCGTAGTCCGCCAGCGTGCAGCCCTCGCCGGAGCTCTCCTTGACGACCTGCTGATCGCCCCCGTCGTTGCCCCCCACGGGTGCCGCCTCCTCGTTCGTGCCAGGGTTGGTGCACCCCACCAGCGCCAGCCCGAGCACGGCGGCGGAGGCGAGCAGGCGCCGGTGGCGTGGCGGTGTCGTACTGGTCATCGGAACTCCTTTGTCCACGGGGTTGAGGGTCCGGGGGCGGGGCCCCGCCCCCGGACGTGCTTCACTCGCCTGCGGCGGCGAGCTCGGCCACCTCCTCGGCGGAGAGAGCACGGTCGAACAGGCGGACGTCGTCCACGTCGCCGTGCAGGAAGTCGACCTGCTGGCCGCCGTACTCGGCACGGCCGATGACGGTGTTCCCGCTGGAGCCCGCGGCGGAGCAGGCGCTCCTGCTGTCCACCCGCTCGCCGTCCACGTACAGTTCCAGCGTTCCGGCCTGGGCGTCCCGCACGCCGGTCAGGTGGTACCAGCGGCCGGGCTCCGGCTTGGTGGGCGAGAGGGCCCGCAGCCCGACGAAGCTCATCGCCCAGCGCTGGTCCTGGCCGGAGTACTGCAGGAAGAACGCGCTGTTCTGGCCGGTGTCCTGGCTGACGACCGTCTGGAACCCGCCGCCTGCCTCGTCCAGCTTGACCCAGGCCGAGGCGCTGTAACTGCCCGCGGTGTCCAGCAGGGGCGCGCCGAGGTCGGCCGCGCCGGAGCCGGCGAAGGACAGCCCGCCATCGTGCACGCCCCCGGCCCACTCGGTGCCGGTCAGGCTCGCGTCGGCATCGCCCACGGCATCCGCCGCGGTGGACCCGCTGCCCTCGTTGAACTTGTAGGCGTGCACGCCCCGCAGGCCCGGGGTCCCTGGATCGGGGTCGGGGCCGCCGTCCCCGCTACCGTCGGCCTCCCGGATGATCCTCCGGTTGATCGCGCGCACCTGGTCGAAGTCCATCTTCGCCACCTGCCGGTCGTAGGTGAAGAAGCCGTTGACCTCGTGCTCCACGTCGGTGACCTGGGTGTAGATGGCCCCGCCGATGCCGCAGCGCTGGGCCGCGTTCAGCACCTCGCGCTGGTTGTCCACATAGGCCCGGGTCAGCGACTCCTTGCCCGGCATCATCCGGTAGGCGTGACCCTCGCCGAACCACATGTGGCCCTCCACCTCGAGGCCGTAGCCGCCGTGCTCGCCGTCGATCGCGGCGCGGGTGGCGTCCGGGCTCGGCTGGGCGGGTCCGGGGTAGGCGTGCCAGTCGATGATGTCGCCCTTGCCCGAGTCACCGAGCGAGGCGCAGCAGTTCACCCCGCTGTGCGCGTTGACAAGGCGGGTGGGGTCCTGCTGCTTGATCTCCTCGGCGATCCGGCCGGTGGCCTCCTGGGACCATTCGCCCCAGCCCTCGTTGAACGGCACCCAACCGATCACGGAGGTCCAGTTCTTCTTCTCCTCCACCAGCTCGTCCAGCTCGGTCTCGAACTGTCGCTGCGCTTCGGCGGGCGGGCGAGGTCCGGTGCGCATGGAGGGCATGTCCTGCCAGACCAGCAGCCCGAGCCGGTCCGCGTGGTAGTACCAGCGGTCGGGTTCGGTCTTGATGTGCTTGCGCACGGTGTTGAAACCGAGTTCCTTGTGCTGCTCGAGGTCGAACCGCAGCGCCTCGTCGGTCGGCGCGGTGTAGATACCGTCCGGCCAGTATCCTTGGTCCAGTGTGGACATATGGAACAGGATCTCGCCGTTGAGCGTGATCCGTAGCTTGCCGTCCGCGCCCTTCGCCGTGCCGATCTCCCGCATCCCGAAGTAGGAGGACACCCGGTCCAGCGGCCACCAGCCGTCGCTGAGCACCACCTCGAGGTCGTAGAGGAACGGGGACTTCGGGGACCAGAGCTTGGCGTCCGGCACCGGGACCCGCAGTCGCTCGTTCGCGGGCCCGGTCCTGTGGCCGACGATCCGGTGGCCGTCCCGCACGATCACGGTGGCCCGCAGGTCGGGGTCCTGGCGCCCCTGCGTGTTCACGGTCAGGCCCAGGGTGTTCGTGCCGATGTCCGGAACCATGTCGAGGTTCTCGACCGAGGAACGCGGTACCGGTTCCATCCAGACGGTCTGCCAGATCCCGGAGGCGCCCTCGTAGAAGATCCCGCGGTCGGGAACGCGGCGCTGCTTGCCGACCGGCTGCCAGGTGGCGTCGGTGCGATCCTCGACGCCGACCACGATCTCCTGCTCACCGGAGCGGGTGAGCGCATCGGTGACATCGGCCGAGAACGCGCCGTAACCACCACGGTGCGTGGCGACCTGCCGCCCGTTCACGTAGACGGCCGCGTCGTAGTCCACGGCGCCGAAGTTGAGCATCAGCTGGTTCCACCGGCCCACATGCCAGTTCCGGGGCACGGTGAAGGTGCGGCGGTACCACATGTAATCCTCGTGCCGCTGGATACCGGACAGCGCGGACTCGGTGGGGTACGGCACCAGGATCCGCTCGTCCAGCGTCTCGCCGAACGGCGGCTCCTCCCCCCGCGTGGCGCCGGCGAACTCCCAGACGCCGTTGAGGTTCTGCCACTTCTTGCGGGTCAACTGCGGGCGGGGGTACTCCGGCAGCGCGTTGTCCGGGGACACCTGCGCGGTCCACGGGGTGACCAGGCGCGGATCCCCCATCTCCCAACCGTTGCCGGCGGGCAGGGCGGCGGCCGGAGCCACGGTCACGACCATCAGCAACGCGAAGAACGTTGCGGCCACAACGGATCGGGAACGTCTTCTGCTTCGTCGAGTCGGTGCGGCGAGGGACGGCATTGTCGAACACCCTTCTCGGGACTCCGCCAGCGAGCGGCTGGCGCCACGGCACCCGGGGCGAGACACGTTGACGCGGATCTCACGCCGGCGTGAAGCATTTCACACACGCCGGCTCGCGATGTCAACACTTACAACCAGACTCAACCACATTTCAACATCTCTGCGGGCTCACCTCCACCGCCCAGACGACGCTCCGTAGCCGCGTATCCGCCGACGGAGACGGCTGGTCCCGCTCATTTGGGCGGAAACCGCCGGGGCGACAGCAGCCGACGCACCTGTTCGGTTCTGTGTTTTTTGTGGTTGACTTCGACCGGGGCTGGGTAACGAGCGTGGTGTGGCAGCAGTACCCGGACCGCGCGGCTCCTCGCGAGGACCGCGCCCCTCGCGACCCGCCGCTGCCAGTCCTGTTCGGACACAGTGGCCGAACAAGCGTCAGCTGTTCCGGTGGCGGCCGTTCGCACCCTTGAACGCCTTCGCGACCACGTTCGAGGGGCGCATCACCCCAGCACGACCGACGAGAAACCGACCGCTTGCACCGTTCGCGGGCGGGACAGCCCCAACCCGAACTCCTCGGCGCTCGTCGAGGGGCCGGGGATCGCGATCCGGGCCGTGAGCAGCCGACGCACGGGGCTCGCGATCCGACCGGCCGCTGACCAACCCGCGACGTGCGGCCTCCAGGTTTGTCAGTGGCTTGCCAGCGCATCGGTGGCTTCGTGTCCGGCGTTGGTGGTTCGGCGTAGGAAGCCGGCGATCAGCTCGAGTTCGGTCGCGGTGTAGTTCGCGCAGACCTCGTCCATCGCGGCGTTCATCCCGGCGAACAGGCCGAACAGTTCGGCGTTGCGGTTGCGTAGCACTTCGACAGTGACGGCACGCCGGTCCGTGGCGTCCGGTTTGCGTTCCCGGGTGATCCACCCGCCCTGTTCGAGCCGGTCGAGGATGCCGGTGACGGTGGCGGGATGCAGGCCGGCCCGCCCCGCGATGGCGCTGGGGCCGAGTGGGCCGTGCCTGCCGATCAGGTCGAGACAGTCCAGGTCTATGTCTTTGAGGCGGACCCGGCCGGCCACCCGGTGGGTGAACAGCGAGAGCTGGTTGTTGAGGCCCCGCAGCGCCTGCTTGACGGCGGTAGCCTGCCGCCGATGAGAAGGTTGTTTGTAATTCATATGATATTATCTCCGTATTGTACGACTTACAGATATCCTATCCTTGGAGGTCGGATGAGTCCCGCCAGACACCCCCGAGCCGCCGTCACCGGTCAGCGGTACTCCCGTGGTGACCACGTCCCACCTCGGGAGCTGACAACGATCCGATCGGACCTCGTCCCGCTGCCCGCCCAGGACGTCCTGACACACCTGGTGTTCCGGCGTTTTGCGTCGTGTCCGATCTGCAACGTGCACCTGCACTCGGTCGCCCGTCGGCACGACGAGATCACGGCAGCGGGGGTCCGCGAGGTCGTGGTGTTCCATTCGCCGGTCGAGGCGATGCTGCCGCACCAGGGTCAGCTCCCGTTCGATGCGGTCGCCGACCCGGACTACCGGCTCTACCGCGAGTTCGGTGTGGGGTTCTCGCTGCGGGCGGTGCTGGATCCACGGGCGTGGACCGCCTGGTTGAAGCCACAGGCATGGCGCGTCGGCATACGCGAAGTGCGTGATCCGGGCGGGAAGTGGTTCTCGATCCGGGGCGCTAGCATGCGGGGAATGCCCGCGGAGCTGCTCATCGAGCCGGACGGGCACGTGCTCGCCGCCAAGTACGGCACGCATGCCGATGACCAGTGGAGCGTGGACGAGGTACTCCGTCTGGCCTCGGCACAACGGCGGAAGTGAGGAGGTCCACCGTGCACGCCGCCTACCTGGTTGTCACGATCCTGGTGATCGTGGCCAATGCCTTCTCCGGCATCGTCGCCCTCACGCGGTTCAAGCCGATACTGCCCCGGATGGCCGCGGTCGGTGTGCCCGAGTCATGGCTGGTGTTCCCGATCGGGACGCTGAAGACCGCGGGTGCCCTCGGCCTGCTGGCCGGGCTGCTGGGGATGCCGCTGGTCGGCATCGCCGCGGCGATCGGCCTGGTCCTGTTCTGGGTCTGCGCGGTGCACACACACCTGCTCGCCGGCGATTACTCGCCGCGATTGCTCGTCCCCGGTGGGCTGTTCCTGTCGCCCGCCGTCGGCTCACTGATACTGGGGATCGCTGCCCTGTGACGCAACGACATGCGGTGATCATCGGCGGTGGCATTGGCGGCCTGTGCGCCGCCATCGGCCTGCGCAAGGCGGGCCTGCGGGTCACCGTGCTCGAGCGCGCACGCGAGTTCACGGATATCGGCGCGGGAATCACGTTATGGCCCAACGCGTTGCGTGGCCTGGACGCGCTCGGGCTCGGTGGGCGCATCGCACCGTTGCTGATGCCCCAGGCCGCGGGCAAGCTCCGCGACCATACCGGCCGCTGGTTGACCCGGTGGGACGCCGACCGAGTGGAGCGTGCGTTCGGGCGGCCGCTGCTCGCGATTCACCGTGCCCAGTTGCTCGACCTACTTCGCGACGCGCTGCCGGCGGACACGGTGCATCCCGGTGTCGAGGTCACCGACGTGGACAGGGCGGGCACGGTGCGGTGGAACGGCGGTGAGGTCGGAGCGGACCTCGTGGTCGGCGCGGACGGCATCCACAGCACGGTCCGCACGGTGTGCTGGCCGGACCACCCCGGAGCGGCCTACTGCGGCAGCACGGGGTTTCGTGCGGTCGTCGACCTGCCCGACCGTCGAGAACTGTCCGGCGTCATCGGCAAGGGCGTCGAGATCGGGTTGGTGCCGCTGACCGGCGAGCGACTGTACTGGTACATCGCCGAGCGGGCACCCCGCGGCACCCGGCACGACGACAGGCGAGCGCACCTGCTGCGGCTGTTCGCCGCGTGGCCGGAGCCGATCCCCGAGTTGATCGAGCGCACCCCGGAGCACGCGATCATGCAGCATGACCTGCTCGCGCTCGACTCGCCCCTGCCAAGCTACGTCGCCGGCCGGGTCGCACTGCTCGGCGACGCCGCACACGCGATGCCGCCCTTCCTCGGGCAGGGCGGATGCCAGGCCATCGAGGACGCCGTCGTGCTCGCCGCGTCGCTGGCGCAGCCCGACGTCGGAGCCGGGCTGCGCGAGTACGACCGGCGCCGCAGGCCCCGTAGCCAAGCGATCGCACGGCAGTCCGCGCGTGCGGGGCGGATGGGATCACAACTCGCGAACCCGATCGCGGTCGCGGTACGCAACGCCGCGATCCGGCTGCTGCCGCCGGCGATGACCGCTCGCGCCGCCGTGAAACCCGCTCAGTGGTCGGCGCCCACCATCGGCACCGGCTGACCGGACGCAGCAACGTCGCACGGTCGGATCCGGAGGCGGGTCCTCACGGGGCACAGCGGCCGCCGGGTTTCCCGCCCGCGGCCGAGCACGGTTGGTTCGCACCGGCCGGTGCCTGTCCACAGTACCCGGAGTTCGGATACTGGCTACTGTGGACCTTGGGGAGCCCAGCCAGCACTTTACGAGTGGATGGTCGAGGGCGACATCGACGAGGCCCACAACTGACACAGCAGCCGTCACGACCGAAAGCGCGACCGAGCCGATTCACCGACAGACAGTCCCGTGACCGGCAGTTCGTGGACGCCGTAGATGTTCATGTCGGTCCTGAGTTTCACGTCACTGGCAGGGACGGCGAGCTGGAGGTCCGGGAAGCGGCGCAGCAGTCCCTCGAAACCGGCCCGCATCTCGATGCGGGCGAGTTGCTGGCCGAGACATTGGTGGACGCCGTGCCCGAAGGACAGGTGACCGCGTGCCTCGCGGTGGATGTCCAGAATGCCGGCGTCGTCGAAGCGCCGGGAGTCGTGGTTGGCGGCCAGCAACGAGATGACCACGGTCGACCCCATCTCGATGGTTTCACCGCCGAGTTCGATGTCCTCCGTTGCGTAGCGATAGAAGATGTCGGCCACGGACAGATAGCGCATGAGCTCCTCGACGGCACCGGGTAGCAGGTCCGGGTCGGCGCGCAGCTCGGCCGACTGCTGGGGGTGCTCCAGCAGCGCGAAGGTGCCCAGCCCCAGCATGTTGGCTGTGGTCTCGTGACCCGCGAGCAGCAGCAGGAAGGCGGCGCCGGTCAGCTCCTCGATGGTGAGGTCGTCCTGGCTGGCCAGGTCGGACAGGATGTCTTCGCCGGGTTCGGCGCGCTTGCCCGTGACCAGTTCGGCCAGGTACGCGGTCATGGCACCGTACGCGGCCATCTTCTCGTCGAGCGTCTGGTCCTTGACCAGGAACCTGGCGGAGTTGACCTGGAAGTTCTCCCGGTCCGCGTACGGGACACCCAGCAGCTCACAGATCACCAACGAGGGCACCGGAAGCGCGAACTCCTTGACCAGGTCGACGGGCGGGGTCAGGCGCGTCAGCTCGTCCAGTTGCCGCTCGGTGATCTCGGTGATGCGCTCTTCGAGCTGCTTCATGCGCCTGACGGTGAAGGCGCCGGTGAGCCTGCCGCGCAGCCGGGTGTGGTCCGGCGGGTCCATGGCGATGAACAGGCCCGGTACCTGCGGGGACGGTTCGGTGGCGGCGGGCATGCCGGGAGTCTCGTACGGCACGTGGAGAACGCCGATGTCCTGGCGGGAGCTGAACCGGGTGTCCGCCATGACCTGGCGGACCGCGTCGTAGCCGGTGACGAGCCAGCCCTCATGGCCGTCGGGAAAGACCAGAGGGCTGACCGGGCGGGCCTCGCGCAGCCGGGTGATCTGGCGGGGCGGGGCGAAGGGGCCCGCATCGCGCTTCATGGGAAGGCCATGCGGGACGGGAACCGGGCGAGTCATCGGACGTCCTTTCGTGGTGGTGGCCACGGCCACCATCACCGGCTGTCCTGACACCGGGCTGACACGGCTCGGCCACCGGAAACATGCCGATCACCCGTGGCAAAATCAGCCGGGTGCAGATCGGGATACTCGGACCATTCGAGGTTCGTACGGACGGCGGCGCCCTCGCCGACGTTCCCGGTGCCCGGCTGCGCGGACTGGTGACCGCGCTGGCCCTGGAACCGGGTCAGGTGGTCCCGAAGGCGAAGCTGATCGAATGGATCTGGGGTGACCACCCGCCCTCCGACGCGGCGAATGCCTTGCAACGCTTGGTTTCCCGGCTGCGGAAGGCGCTGCCGGAAGGGCTGGTCGATGGTCGGCCCAACGGCTACCGGTTGACGGTGGAACCCGACACCGTCGACGCCGTGCGGTTCGAACGCCTCGTCGCCAAGGCCCGCGAGGACGAGGATCCGCGACGGCTGCGCGAGGCCCTCGCGTTGTGGCGCGGGGCGGCCATGCAGGACGTCGATCTACCCGACAGCGCGGCGTTCGACGCGGCCGTCACCCGGCTCGAAGGACTGCGCCTGACGGCCATGGAGGACCGGTTCGACGCCGAGATCGGCCTCGGCCACGGTGCGAAGCTGGCCCCGGAACTGACCGACCTGGTGGCCGCGCATCCGGTACGGGAACGGCTTGTCGCTGCGCTGATGCGTGCCCTCGTCGCGACCGGTCGCGACAGCGAGGCGCTGCTCGTGTACGAGCGCACGAGGAAGACCCTGGCCGACGAGCTGGGCGTCGACCCGGCACCGGAGCTGTCCGCATTGCATGTCGCGCTGCTGCGGGGCGAGTTGGGAAGGCGGCGGGAGGAGAACCGCAAGACCAACCTGCGTGCCGAGCTGACCAGCTACGTCGGCAAGGACGCCGATGTCGCCACGGTCCGCGAGCTCGTCGCAGAACATCGGCTCACCACCCTGATCGGACCGGGCGGCTCGGGGAAGACCCGGCTGGCCGTGGAAAGCGCGCGCACGCTGCTCGGCGACCTGCCGGACGGGGCCTGGCTGGTCGAGCTCGACGCCATCGGCGCCGACGGTGACGTGGCGCAGGCGACGCTCGACGCGCTCGGGCTGCGGGATACGCTGCTCGGCGAGGCACCGGACGCGGAGCCGGCGGACCGGGTCATCGCCGCGGTCCGCGAGCGGACGATGTTGCTGGTTCTGGACAACTGCGAGCACGTGATCGAGTCCGCGGCGACCTTCGCCCATCGGGTGCTCGGCGAGTGCGGGCGGCTGCGGATCCTCGCCACGAGCAGGGAGTCCCTCAGCATCACCGGCGAGGCACTGTGGCCGGTCGTCCCGTTGGTCCTGCCCGCGGAGGACGCCGAACCCGGCGAGATCGAGTCCGCTCCGGCCGTCCGGTTGCTGCGGGACCGGGCCAGCGCGGTGCGCAGGGACCTCGCGGCCGATCCCGGCACAGCCCACATCCTGTCGACCATGGCGCGCGTATGCCGGGCGCTGGACGGGATGCCGCTGGCCATCGAACTCGCCGCAGCCAGGTTACGCACCATGTCCCTCGATCAGCTCGCCAGCCGGCTCGACGACCGGTTCCATTTGCTGACCGGCGGCAGCCGTACCGCGCTACCGCGGCACCGGACGCTGCGTGCGGTGATCGACTGGAGCTGGGAGCTGCTGACCGACGCCGAACGCGTAGTCCTGCGCAGGCTCTCGGTGTTCTCCGGTGGTGCGAGCCTGGAAGCGGCCGAGCGGGTCTGCGCGGGAGACGGGGCCGAGACCGGTCAGGTGCTCGAGTTGCTGACCGCGCTGGCCGAGAAGTCGCTGGTGGTCACCGAGGGCGAGGGGGCGCCTCGCTACCGGATGCTCGGCACGATCAGGGAGTACGCCGGGCAGCGCCGCGCGGAGGCGGGCGAGTCGGAGCTGACCCGCCGCGCGCATCTCGCGTACTTCACCGATCTCGCCGAAACCGCGGAGCCGCATCTTCGCCGCGCCGAGCAACTGGAATGGCTTGCCGCGCTCGAGGTCGAGCACGACAACATCGCTGCCGCGATGCGCGGCGCGCTCGCGGCCGGCGAGGCAGCGGGGGCGATGCGGCTCGCGGCGGCAGCCGGCTGGTACTGGTTGCTCGGCGGACACCGGGCGGAAGGCATCGAGCTGACCACCGCGGCCGCCGGCATGCCCGGCGAGGTCACCGACGAGGTACGGGCGACAGCGTACGCGTTCGCTGCGTACTTCATCACCGCAGGGCAAGCCGGCCCGTACCAGGCTCAGGAGTGGATCCATCCGGCTTACGACATCAGCAGGCGCCTGCGGCGCCGCCATCCGACGCTGGGGTTCGTCGCGCTGTTGGAACGCATGCTGCGGGAGCCGACCGACTTCCTGCCCGCGTTCGAACCGCTACTCCTCGACGACGACCCGTGGACGCGCGCGCAGGCCCGGCTGACCCGTGGCCGGATGCGGATCATGCTCGGTCGCGACGTACCCGACGCGGACGCGGACATCGAGACCGCGCTCGCCGAGTTCCGCGCACTCGGCGAGCGCTGGGGGATCGCCTCGGCGCTGACCGCGCTGGCCGACCGGCTCGCGATGCGCGGAGAGTTCGACCGCGCGTGCCGGTACTACGAGCGGGCGGCCGAGACCGTGACCGAGGTCGGCGCGATCGAGGACGTGCTCCGGATCCGGGCGCGGCAGGCCCAGGTGTACTGGCTGTCCGGCGACGAGCAGCCGAGCGCATCCGCCATGGCCGAGGCACAGCGGTGCGCGGACCGGATCGTCTGGCCGGACTCGCTGGCCGAGCTGGCCCTGGCGAAGGCGGAACTCGCACGCTGGCATGGCGACCCTGACCAGGCGTACCAGCAGCTCGCCCAGGCCAGAGCGCTACTGGGGGACGCCGAGTCACACATCCAGGGAGTGACGCGTGACCAGCTCGGCTACCTTGCCGAGGACCTCGACGAGGCCCGCGAACATCGCGCCGCGGCTTTCCGCGCGGTATCCAAGACGGGGAACGCACCCATGATCGCCCAGGTGCTCGTCGGGATCGCGGACCTGGCGCTGCGCGAAGGGCAGTACGAGCAAGCCGCGCGGCTGCTGGCGGCGAGCGCGGGCGTGCGTGGTCTGCAGGATCGTTCCCAACCGGATGTGGGCCGGATCGAGCGGGCCGCGCGACGTCGCCTCGGTGACACGCGGTTCACCGAGGCGACGCGGGAGGGCACGCGGGCGGACTGGCGTGAGCTGGTCGCGGTCACGCTCGCTTCGTGAACGTGGCGGAGGCCCACAGGTACCCGACGAGCGCGATCCCGGCGCACCAGGCGAGGGCGGCGAGCACGTCACCGGTGGCCGGCGCACCGCCCAGCGGCACGGACGCCATGCCCGCCGTTTCCGGGGACTTCGCCGCCAGTCCCAAGGAGACCGTGAGCCAGCCGGCCGCGAAACCGAGTAGCACGACGATGCCGACCACGCCGAGCCAGTCGGGAAAACTCGCCGACGGGCTGAACCCCAGCAGGTAAGCAACCCCGACAAGCGCGGCGATGGCGACCAGGTTCGTCAGCAGACTGGCGATGACGCGACCGGTCAAGATCGCGCTGCGGGAGACGTCCATGACCTTGAACCGGTTGATGATGCCCTTGGTCATGTCGGAGTTCACCGCTGCCGGATTCCGGGCCACATGTTTGAAGTTGCGGCGCAGCATCACCATCGAATGGGACTTCATTTCGCGACCGCCTCCGTGGTGTGCCCCGTGAGTGCGAGGAAAACGTCATCGAGGTCCGGCGTGTGGACGGAGAACTCCTCGGCATTGATCGAGTACTCATCGAGCCGGTCCAGCAGCGCCCGCAACGACTTCGTCCCGCTATCGCCGGGAACCCGCAGGGTCAGCGCCTCGCCGTCCCGCGTGGAGCCGGCGATGACCCGCGCGGCCGCGTCGAGTTCGGTGACGGTGGTGAATCGGAGCCGGACGTGGGTCCCGGGGCGCCGGCGCTTGAGCTCCCCGGGAGTGCCCTCGGCGACCGGGCAGCCCTGGTCGAGCACCGCGATCCGGTCGGCGAGCTGGTCGGCCTCCTCGAGGTACCGGGTGGTGAGTAAGATGGTCACGCCATCGGCCACCAGCGTTCCAGCAGCTCCGGGACGACCCGCCCGCCCGCGGAACCCTGCTTCAGGTCCACCATCAGCTGCGGGTTCTCCCGCCCTGTCAGCAACTCGTCGACCGCCGCGAACTGACCGGCGCACCGTCCCACCGTCGGCCCGCAACGACGTGGTCAGCACGTTCACCGTGGTGGTCTCGCCTGACCCGTTCGGACCGAGCAGGCAGAAAACCGCACCCGCACGGACATTCAGATCGACGCCGTCGAGCACGACTTGGTCCTGGTAGGCCTTCCGTAGCCCGGGAGCCATGGGTCGCCAGATCTGTCATACGACCACCGGGGTCGGCCGGCCTGACACGACTCCTGACACGGGCCAGGCGCTCGGGCTACCGTTCGCCCACCCACTCGGTTGCGTGTTCCTGGACGAACTCGGCAAAGCCGCGGGGCGGGCGGCCGGTGAGGTCCAGCACCGCGGTGCTGACCTGGTCGTCCCGACCAGCCCTTATGCCGTCTTCCACCGCGGCGAGGGCGGCGGCGAACTCGGCAGGCATGCCCGCGGCCCGGTAGCCGGCCGCCTGCTCGTCGACCCCGATCGGCACCACCCGGACCGGCCGTCCGGTGCGGGCGGTGATGATCGCCGCCGCGTCCGGGTAGCTCAATGCCTGCGGCCCGGTGAGCAGGTAGTCCCGCTGGTCGGGCTCGATGCCGGGCGCGGTCAGCAAGGCGGAGGCAGCGGCCGCGATGTCCCGCGCGTCGATCCAGCCCAGCCGGCCGTCACCGGCGGCTGTGCGGATCTCGCCGTGCCGCCGGATCCGCTCGCCCACCGGGTGTGGACTCAGGAAGTTCTGCATGAACCCGGACGGACACAGCACGACCCACCCAGGCTGGGCACGCACCTGCGCGGCCAGCTCCAGTGCGCCGGGAGCGTTCGGCAGCACGATGGCGGAGCCCAGGAGCACCACCCTGCGCACGCCGAGGCGCTGCGCCTCGGCCAGGAACGGCCCGACCAGCGGCATCGGATCCACGCTCAGCGGCGGAGGCACCAGGAAGACCCGGTCCACCCCGCGCAGCACGGCCGGGTGGGTGGCCGGGTCGTGCCAGTCGAACCGGACCGCATCCGGGTCACCGGCAGGCGGGTTGCGGCTGGCCACCCGGACCGGCACGCCGTTGCCGCGCAGCAGTTCCACCAGCGCGCCGCCGGTCTTCCCGGTGCCGCCGGTCACCAGCACGCCGGTCATCGGGTGACCTCGGAACGCAGCGAGTCGAGCAGCTCGGGCAGCGTCCCGGTCGCCGAGGCGGTGGCCAGCGGGCTCCAGTAGTCCCGGTAGCGGGTGATCAGGCCGTCCTGGACGGTGGTCACCACGATGTAGTCCAGCCGGTAGGGCTCGCCGGTGCGCACCGTACGCCCGGTCCCGGTGAACTCCACGACAACGGTGTCCGGCTGGTGCGTGTGGTGCACGGTGATCGCGGGGACCTCCCGCATGTCCATCACCTCCGGTAGGCGGGCCAGGTAGTCGCGGACCTGGTCTCGCCCGGCCAACCGGCGCGGTGCGCTTCCGGTGGCGAACGGGAACTCGGCGGTGCCGTCTTCGGCCCACAACTCGGCGACGGCGTCGGTGTCCTTGGCCAGCATCAGTTCCAGCAGCCGGCGGAACGTCTCCTCAGGTGTTCTCGGCACGGTGTCCTCCAGCGTTCGACGAGGTGTGACCAGTTCAGGTTGGACGCGGGCCCGCCACCGGGAAACGGACAGCCGGGCCACGGACCGCCGGTCCGTGGCTAAGCCGGGCGGCCGGTGCCACCATGGGCGGAGTGAGCAGAGGTGAACTGGCCGATTTCCTGCGCCGCAGGCGGGACGCGCTGCGCCCGGACCAGGTGGCGGCAACGGCCACCCACCCTCCGGGCCGACGTGCCCGGCGTGCTCCGGGCCTGCGCCGCGAAGAGGTGGCCGCACTGGCCGGTGTGTCGGTCAGCTACTACGAGCGGCTGGAGCAGGCGCGCGCACCGCGCCCCTCGCCGGAGGTGCTGGCCACGCTGGGTACGGCACTGCGGCTCACCGCCGCGGAGCGCGAGCACCTGGCGCGGCTGGCCGGACAGGTCCCGCCCGCCACGGACGCCGATCGAGGACCGGTGCCGGCCCACGCCCACCGGCTGCTGCATCGGCTCGGGCCGATACCCGCCTACCTCGTCGACGGGCGGCAGGACATCGTGGCGTGGAACAGCGCGGCAGCCGCGTTGATCACCGACTTCGGGCTGCTGCCACCCGAGGAACGCAACACCGTGACGCTGTCCATCCGGCTGGGTGGCACCGTCTGCTCGGCACCGGAGGGCGCCGAGGGCGAGTTCACCCGGCAGTCCGCCGCCCAGCTACGCGCGGCCAGCACCCGCTACCCGGCCGACCGCGTCCTCGGCGAGCGGATCAACGAGTTCGCCGCGCGCAGCCCGGACTTCGCCGCCGGGTGGCGCGACCACGACGTACGCCCCGTACCGACTCTGCGCAAGCGCTTGCGCCACCCCCGGCTCGGTGAGCTGGAACTGGACCGGCAAACCCTGCTGCTGCCCGGAACCGACCTGCAGCTGGTGACGTACACCGCAGAACCGGGCAGCCCGAGCGCCACCGCGCTCGCTCACCTCGGAGCCCGCGGCGACTGACCCGGCGCAGACAAGGCACGTGCTGGCCCCGGCGACGGGGAAGGCACGTCGGTGGCGTTGCTGCACGTTCGACCTCGAGGACCGAGCCCCTCGGGCTCCGGTTGGGTACGGCAGGGTCATCCGATCAGGTCGAGGAACTCCCAGCGGGCTTCGGGCTGTGCGCCGCTGAGCCACTTCCCGCAGTTCTGCAGGACCACGGGTCCCGAGGTGATGTGCTGGGTGCCAGTGGCGAGATCACGCAGGAACCGGTCGATCGGACCACGCCGGATCGCGGCCGTAGCCGCCCATCGGTGCGCCGCCTGACCGACCTCGTGCGCGGTCCAGGTCGCGTGGTTGAGCGCCAGCCGGACCAGCGTCTCCTGTTCGGTACTCAGCGGCTCGCCCGCGGCCAGGGTGTCTTCGTTGTCGTGCCACACCTGCATTGCCCACGCTCGTGCCGCACGCAGCTTGGCTTCGGCTGTCGCGTACTCGGCATGGAACTGTGCGGTGTCGACGGCGGCACCGAACGTGCCGAACTTTCTCGACGCATACAGCTTCAGCTCGTCAAGCAGTCGCCGCCCGACACCGAGCGCCCAGCCGGTGTGCACGATCGCGGACATGTTCACCAGGCCGACGCGGTAGATCGCGCCGCCGTTGGCGGGGACCATCGTCGTCGCGAGGTAGGTGTGCGTCTCCGGGACGTACACCTCGGCACAGTGGTAATCGATGCTGCTCGTCGCGCGGAGCCCGAGCACATCCCAGTTGTCGACGAGAGTCACCTGCGACTTGGGCATGGCCAGCACCCGCGGCTCCCCGGTGCCCGCGACCTGGATCGCACTGTGGATGTGGGTGGCCAGCGCCATCCCGGAGGCGAACTGCCAGTCCCCGCTCACCACGTAGCCACCGTCCACCGGGACGGCCTGGCCCGGCCGGGTTCCGTGGCCGGACAGCAAGGCGTAGTCACCACCCGCGACGTCGGGGAAAAGCTCCGCCGCCGCGACCGCACCGAGGTAGGCCGCAGTGGTGCCCGTCATCATCTGCAGCGCCATCATCGTCCATCCGGCCGCGGCGTCGTAGTAGCTGAGCCGCTCGATCGTCTCGATCAGCTGACGCGGGGAGAACTCGTAACCGCCGAGGTTCTCCGGCAGGCCTGCCCGGACGATCCCGGACGCCAGCAAGGCCTGCGCCGTGTCCTCGGTGAGCCTGCCCAGTTCCTCGGCCGCGTCCGCATTCGCTTCGATGGAGTCGCGGAGCGCGTCGATCCGTTTGAGAATCGCAGGAAACTCCTCGCTGACGTGCAACCGGGCCGAGGCTGTCATGGGATGGTCGCTCCTTGTCGTCGGTGCCGATCCCGCGATTCTTCATGAACCGGGGGGCAGGGTCGTCCCGATGGGCAAGGTCGATACTCCCCGTGGCGCGCCACCAGCGCCACGGCCCCGGCCGCAGATGTCGGCCGCCATCGCTCGGGCGCCGGTGGTCAGCGCCCCACGCGTGGACGGTGTGTGATCAGCGAGCCCGTTTCACCATGTTTTCGACTGCGTCGATGACCGTGGCCGGCCGGTCGGCTGGGATGTCGTGCGAACTGCCCTCGGCGACGACGAGTCGCCGGTTCGGCGCCACCCGCGCGAACTCCTGCCGCGCCTTTCGCCAGAGCTCCGCGTCCTCGTGTGTGGGAAACGGCGTCGTGGCGGACACGATCACGTCAGTGGGTATGCTGGCGGGCCAGGTCAGCCCGGCCTCGCCCTCGACGCGGAAACGGTCGACCCACTTGTACACCGTGGCCCGAGACACGCCCGGCTGCTCAGCGATCCGCGCCGCCGGACATCCGGCGTCATAACACTCCGCCGTCAGGCGGCGAGCGAACACAGTGGTACGAGCATTACCGTGTGACACGAGGACCTCCAGGGCCAGTAGCTGCTTCAGACACAGCCACTTCGCCCGGAGGCCCTCTCTTCGATCAAGCCGACACGCTGTCAACAACCTGCCGAGTCACGACCTCAGCAGGTGGGTGGTTTCGGTGGCCGCGAGGTCGATACCGGCGGGGGTGTTCGCGTCCCGCGGGAGGCGTAGGGCGATGGAGACGCGGATGCGCTCGCGCTGTCGCGCTGGGCCAGCAGTCCCATGCCACCGCTGATCGCGAAGGCGCTGCCGGGGCCGACCAGTCGGGCCGGCAGATCCGGGTGGCGGGTTTCGACGTCGTCGAACCAGGCCCCGGCGCACACCGTCCTACAGCCCCACCGGGCAACTGCTCGCCGCCCGCCAACACAGCAGCGGCATCACCGCACAGGCGCCGACCAGGTTCGACCCACCGGCGCCGTAAAGGAGTGAGGCCCCGACCGATATTCGAACGAAAGCCTCACCTCCGTCCGCGATACGGTGGCCCGAATCTCAGTCGAGCACGGCGAACGCCTCGACCTCGACGAGCACGTCGGGCTCGAACAGGTAGTCGACGCCGATCGCCGACAAGGGTGGCAACGGCCGCGGTATCCCGAGCTCGTCCGCGACTCGCTCGACACCCGCGATGAAGTCGTGGTACTTGTCCGGGCTCCAGTGGGTGACGAAGAACCGGAGGCGTACGACGTCGGCGAAGGTTGCTCCGGCACCTGCCAGGCCGCGCGCCGTATTGCGTAGCACGTGTGCGACCTGGCCGGCGAGGTCACCTGTGGCGACAGGATTGCCCTCGGCGTCGCGCGCGATCTGGCCGGCCACATGTACCTCGCGAGTACCCGTGCTGATCGAGACGTGGTGATACGGAACGGGAGCGAACATGCCCTCCGGGGTCAGCAACTGCACGGCCATGGGGTGTCCCTTTCACTGTGAAGTAGGTATCCAAGATCTACCTGGTATTGCAAGGGAACTTCAACGAGACTAGGTGTCGTGCAGGAAACCGCCCCACCGCATCCGGACAGCCCTCAACTCACCGAGCAACACCGCGAGTTGCTCGACCAAGTCCTCGACAAGTGGTCGCTCCAGGTCCTCGACGCACTGTGCGAGGGACCGTTGCGCTTCAACGGGCTCCGCCGGGCAATCCCAGTCGTGACACAGAAGTCACTCACGGCCGCGCTTCGGCGCCTGGAACGCAATGGGATGGTCGAGCGCATCGTCACGGGTACGCGCCCACTCGCCGTCGAGTACCGCATCACACCGCTCGGAAGGTCTTTGCAAGACCTCATCGACGCACTCCTGCACTGGACCACCGTCACGTTGCCGGACGTCGAGCGCGCCCGAGCGCACTTCGATACCCAGGTTCGAACTGAAGAAATGCCATCGCTGTGAGGCTGGCGATCGGGCCACTCGCCGGATCAGCCGGCGCGATCCGGTTCAGTGTGGCGCCGTGGCGCGGCCCGCGAGCAATTGTCAATAGTTGTGGATCATGTTGTGTCGGATGCTTGGTGTCAGGTGAGTTGTCCGGTCTGGTGTAGGTGGTCGAAGATGAGTTGGTCGACGGGGGATACGCGGTCGCGGTCGGCGTAGGTCAGCCAGATGAGTTCTTCGATCTCGCTGCTGGGGGTCAGGGTGCCTTGATAGTCGGCGGTGTAGCAGGTCATGCGCACCGTGATGCCGGTGGCGTGACCGTGTGCTTGAGCTTGGAAGGTGCCAGCGTGTGTCGCGCTGGCGGGCGCGATGGTGACGGCGAGTTCTTCGTTGATCTCCCGGATGAGGGTCTGGATGTCGGTTTCGCCTGGTTCGCGTATGCCACCGGGAATGTAGTACACGTCCTTGCCGTGTGAGCGCGTACTGAGGATCTTGCCGCCTTCCAGCCGGATCCACGCGATCTTGTCTATGGCCGTCATAGTTTCCTTCCTGGCTCGGTGGGGTTGGGTTCAGGCGGCGTGTTCATCGGGGCGTTCGACGAGTTGACCGTCGGCGAAGGTGGCGCCGGCGCGGACGAGCGCGACCAGCTGCGGTGCGTTCACCGCGCGACAGCGGGCCTGGGCGGACTCGATGAGCTTGAACGCCATCGCGAGCCCGGCGGCTCGCGAGCCGGGACCTTTCGTGATCGACGTTCAGCAATGACAGGGTGATCACATCATCACCCACAAGATCGCTGACACTCCCGTCGAGATGCTCGCTGTGGAGGGTGAATCCGTAGGGCGCGTACCAGTTCGGGTCGGCGGAGTATTCGGGGTTGAGGGGCAGCGCGACGAATCGTCCTCCGGGACGGAGTGCTTCGGCTGTGCCTCGGCACATGTCGTCCAGGTGTTGCCTGGATTCGGCGTAGGGAAGGACAGAGACGCCGACGACGAGATCGAACGTTCCCGCGGCACCAGGGGTGAGCGGTGCGCGGTAGACGCCGAGCGCCCATACCGTCCTTGGTGGTCTCGACGTAGTGGTCCAGGATGAGCCCGCCGCGGGGAGCCAGCCGGGGGGAGCCAGCCGGGGCAGCCCCCTTGGGCGTTCCGACCGGGCCGCGTACCGGGTTCGCGCAACTCGGTATGTCTGCCAATAGGCCAAACCGTGGACAAAGGTCGAGCTTCAGCACGTACGTAGGGGCTGCTACGTAGTTCTGGCGATGTCGCGGGGGTGTGATCGCGGGACGGTGTGTGCCTGTGGCCGGGCCGTGAGGGTTGGGCCAGGGGTGTGAGGAGAGGGTGTCATGAGTCGTGTGCGCCGCAGTGTCGCGGCCGTCGCGGTCGCTGTCGTGGCTGCTGTCGGGGTCATCATCCCGTCGTGGGTGCCAGCGTCGGCGGAGTCGCCGGCCGCTGCCGAGCGGGATCCGGTGATTCTGATTCACGGGTTGTTCGGCAGCCCGAGTAACTGGGCGGAGGTGACGGCTTCGTTGAAGGAGGCCGGGTACACCGACGATCAGGTTTTCACGTTCGGTTACAACACGACAACGCAGTCCAACGTCATCACCGCGGAGCAACTCGGTGCGGAGGTCGATGAGGTGCTGACTCGTACTGGTGCGTCGAAGGTGGACGTGGTGGGGCACTCGATGGGCAGCCTCAACAGCCGCTACTGCATCAAGTACGACGCGTGCGCGGGCAAGGTGGATGACTGGGTGTCGCTGGCCGGGCCGAATAACGGCACGTTCAGCGCAGGACTGTGCGCGTGGCAGGTGACCTGCCGTGAAATGCAGCCCCGTTCCGATTTCATCAGGAAACTCAACACGGGCGGGGCGTTGCCCGGCGACGTCGAGGGCACAGTGATCTGGTCCCCGAACGACGGCGTGGTCATGCCGGCCACCAGTTCGGTGTTGGACGGGGTGAACAACATCGAGGTGCCCGGAGTCGGTCATCTCGCGATGCTGCGCGATGACAAGGTCGCCGGGTTGCTGGTGCAGGCGCTGGCGTGACGGGCAACTGCGTGGTCCGCGGGATCAGTTCTCGTGGACCGCGCGGCGTTCGATGACCCAGGCGGTGAGCTGTGTGCGGTTGCTGAAATCCAGCTTTGTCAAGATGTGCTGGACGTGGGTGTCGGCGGTGCGTGGGGCGATGACCAGACGGCGCGCGATTTCCCGGTTCGTCATCCCGGCCGCGACCAAATCGGCCACCTCCGCCTCCCGGTGGGTCAGTGGGGACGGCGAGTGACCGGGCTGCGATGACATCGTGGTTCCGTCCTCGCCGCAGCCGGGGGCGGCGTCGGCCGGGGGCATCGACCGGCCCTCGGTGAACGCGCGCTCGAACCGGTCTACGCCGAGCGCGTCGCGTGTGGTGTCGCGGAAGCCTCGGTGCGGGATCGACACGGCGACATCGGGTGTCGCTCCGCAGCGGTCCCACATGGTCGCCGCCGCGCCGAACAGCTGTGCCGCCCGTGTGTGCCTGCCTTGGCGCGACGCGACCCAGGCCAGTCCGTCGACCCGGTAGGCGGCGGAGAGCCTGTCGCCGGTGCGCAGGTCGATCCGCAGCGCTTCGCTCATCGCCTTCTCTGCGATATCGGCGTCGCCGAACCACACCTCGACGACGCCGATCCCGAACAGAGCCATCGACCGGTAGTGGCTGTCCCCGGCGTCCTCACACATCGACAGCATCCGGTGTAGCAGGGCTCGCGCGGTGTCCAGGTCACCGCGGTAGGCCACCGAGACGCCGAGGATGAACAGTGGATGCATCTGCCTGCGGGTCTCGCCCCGTTCGGCGAAGGCCCGCACCGCCTCCGCGGCCAACTCCACAGCCGGTTCGGTGTTCAACATCGCGGCGAAGCTACGCACGTAGCTCAGGTGCACGTGGGCCTCCGCGTCGTCGAGCTTGCCTGCTTCGTTCAGGCGGGCATGGGCGAGGGGCAGGTCGGAATGGAACAGCGCGCATAGCGCCGAGGTGCTCAACGCGAGCGCCCGGCCCGGCTCGTCCTCGGGCACGGCGGCCGGCGCGCGATCGATCCAGTCACGGGCTTCGCGTGGGGCACCGCTCATCACCAGGTACTCGGACAGGTGGGTCGCCATGCGCAGCGCCATGGTGGCCTCGCCGGGTTCACCGAGCGACCACGTCAACGCGACGCGGAGGTTCGCCTGCTCGGCACGCAGCCGGTCCATCCATTCCAGCTGGCGGGGCCCGAACCACCCGGCGTCGGCATCCTCGGCCAGCTGGGCGTAGTAGTCGCGGTGCCTGCGGGCGATCTCGGTGTCCGCGTTCTGGGCGACCAGTCGCTCGTGGCCGTAGTCGCGCAGCGTCTCCAGCATCCGGTAGCGCACGGTTGTGGTGCCGTCCTCGCGCAGCAACACCGACATGTCGATCAGGCTGTCCACGGCGGCAAGCACCTCCTCGCCGCGCACGCCGTGGCCCGCGCAGACGTACTCGGCCGCGGCCAGGTCGAACGATCCGGCGAACACCGAGCACCGTGACCACACCGCGCGTTCGGCCTCGGTGCACAACGCGAAACTCCAGTCCGCCGTGGCCCGCAGGGTCCGCTGCCGTTCGGGCCGGGTACGAGCAGCGGTGGTCAACAGGCTGAAGCGGTCTTCCAGCCGCTGCGCGATCTGCTGCGGAGACAGTGCCCGGATGCGGGCCGCGGCGAGTTCGATGCCCAGCGGCAACCCGTCCACGCGGCGGCACACGCTGGCCACGTCCGGCCCGTTGTCGTCGGTGAGCCGGAACGAGGGCAACACCGAGCAGGCCCGCTCGACGAACAGCTGAACGGCATCACTGGCAGCCAGCTCACGCACGGTCGTCGTGTGTTCGGGTGGGACGGTCAGTGGCGGCACGGTGTGCACGTGTTCACCGGCAACCCCGAGGGATCTGCGGCCGGTGGACAGCACCACCAGATGGGGGCAGTGGCGCAGCAGCGTGCTGACCAGCTCGGCACAGTCCTCGATCAGATGCTCGCAGTTGTCGAGCACGAGCAGGAGTTGTTTCTCGCGCAGGTAGCCGGCGACGGTGTCGAGAGCGGGCTGGTGCGATCGGTCGTGCAGGCCCAGCCGGTGCGCGATCAGTCCGGTGAGCAGGCGAGCGTCGCGCACCTCGGACAGCGCCACTTCAAGGACGCCGTCGGCGAACGCTCGGCTGACCGTGGTGGCGCTGTGTTGGGCCAGACGGGTCTTTCCCACACCGCCCGGACCGGTCAGCGTGACCAGCCGTGCGAGACCGAGCAGCCGGCGTACCTCGACGCCCTCCTGCTGCCGGCCGACGTAAGTGGTCAGCTCACTGCGCAGGCACACCCGGCTTGTCTGGTACTGGCGCTCGTCTCTGTCGTCGGTATCCGCCCACATCTGTCATTCGCCTCGAACAGTTTCGCCACGCGGGGATTCGGGCCGGAGCATCCGGATGGCCAGCTTGGCGTAGGCGTCGGCGAGGTCGGCGGGCCCGTAGCCGGGGGTGGGCACGAACCAGTACGGGGCGCGCACGCCCATGCTCGCGATCGCCGCTGTGGTGGCGATGAGCCCGGCGCCGTCGAACAAGCCCAGCTCGGCGCCGCGTCTGCCCGCTTCGACGGCGAGGCGCTCGGTGCGTTCCCGGAGCGTGAGCGCCTCCGCCGCCCGCTCCGGGGAGAGGTGGTGCAGCTCGTCGTTGGTGACGATGGCCAGCAGCGGGTAGGTGACATGGCTGAGGACATGGGTGCGGACCAGTTCCCGGACCTGGCTGACCGGGTCCGGGTCGCAGCTGGCGAGGGTCCGCTCGAACGCGGCGTGCAGATCACGATGTCCGATGAGGACCAGGCGAGCCAGGATGTCCTCCTTGGCGGGGAAATGCTCGTACAGACTGGGCGCCTTGATCCCCACCGCCGCCGCGATCTGCCGGACGCTGGTGGCCGGGTAGCCGTGGTGGGCGAACCGGCGCAGCGATTCCAGCAGGATGCGCAGCTCGGTGCCCTCGCTGCTGCCGGGCGGCAGCCGCGGCTCCACCGCACGGACCCTGGTCAGTGCGGTGAAGTCGCGGGCTTCACGGTTCTCGCTCAGCGGGGCAGCCCTTCTGCTCAAGAGACAGGGAGTCCTGGGAGGACATTGTCGGTCTTGTCGTTGCGGCGCACATCGCTCCACTCCGGGTCGGTGCACAGTCCGCAGGACGGGCCGGTGAACTCGACCTTGGCCTGCTCGTCGCCCATCAGCCGATAAGCGAACCACGCCGTCAGGACGCCACGGAACCGGCCGCCGTTCCCGGCTGGCTCGAAGTGCCCGGCACCGGCGAGTTCGGCGTAGACCGCGGGAACCTGGATGGCCGCCTCATAGAACGGAAGCACGATCGTCCCAGGCTTGACGATCTTGTCGTCCTGCCCGGCGAGGAACAGTGTGGGGCCGTGCAGCGCGCTCGAGTCGGCGAGTGGCCCGGGCTGCAACGCGATCGTCGTGGTGATGACCGGGTCGGTGCCCGCATTGATCGCACCGGCACCGCCCTGCGAATGCCCGGCAGAACCGATCGCGCCCGTGTCGACCTTCTGGTAGTACAAGCTGCCCGGCCGGTCGTTCTCCCGGACGAGCCACCGAGCGCCGTCCAGCATCGCCTGCCCGCTGTTGGCGAACGGGGTGTTCGCCGCCGCGACGATGAACCCGTACGAAGCCCAGTGCCGCAGCAAACCGTCATACGCCACAGGTGTCGCGCCCGTGCCGTTCCCCCAGACGATCACCGGATGCTTGCCACCCTGCTCGGCGAGGCCGGCAGGCCGGTAGAAGGTATGTGCGAGCCCGACTTCCACGACCACCTCTGAGGGCCCCGGATCAGCCCAATGTTCCGCGACCGAAACAACCGCCGAATCAGCGGCCCCCACGCCTTGCGCGGGCGGCACAACCAGCACCATCGCGACCGCGACCACGACAGCGAGCAGGAGACCACGAAGACGAAGCATCCTACATCCTCCCTAACGACTGTTAGGGACAGTTGCAGCACGGCCCACCACTGTCAACCAGCCCCTGGCACCCCTTCCAAGTGACACGCGTGACCAGCCGAAGCAGCACGCGGAGCCGATCAGGCAGGCGTGACCGACAGCGATCGTGAGCGCGAGGCGCGGTTCCAGTGGCCGGTGACCGAGCACGTCGTGTCGGCCGCGCTGGCCGGACACGAGCTACGCGCCACGTCCATGGAGATCGACGAAGAACGGCAACTGCGCCCCGCCGCCGACGACATCACCGGTCACCTCGTTCAGGATTGCGGCCACATCGTTCCACTGGACCGGCCCGAGGCACTGCTCCGCCTCCCGGCCCCTTCCTCACCGCCGACCAGCACGACGGATCGCGTGATCGCACACTTCCGCGGTAGCCGGGTGATACTCACATCGGCAGAAGAGTGCGCAGTGAGGTGATCTCACCGACTTTCACGTGATGCGGCCGTGCTCGAAATGGGTGAGGACGAGCGCGGCTTGGACGATGGTGCCGATCTTGCGGGGGCTGGGCCGAGCACGCTGATCCCTCGCTGAAGCTGTGTTCGAGTCATCCCAGGGTAAGCGCGCGCCGACAACGCTGCACAGGTGGCCAGGACCAGGGTGGATTCGCTGCTCTCCTCTGTTGCGGTCGACTGTGCTACGTTCGCAATGGCGTCGAGCGTCCGAGGTCCCGGTGCCTCCGCTGACGACGCCGAGGGTGTGGGGCACCCGCTTCACGCAATCACACGGTGTAACCTGTGCAGACGTGACCATCAGCGGGCCGGGCCCGCAGAAATGGATCACGAATGCCTTCCACTCCGCGCCGCAAGCTTCGGCTGGGCCGCTGCACACCCAGTCAGCAACGACCAACAGCGGCGTCTACTCAACCAGGCGATCTTCCACGCCCTCTACATCGAGGACGACAAGATCACAGACGGTGATCTCCGTGAGCCCTTCAGCACGCTCCACACCATCCAAGGTCAGCGGACCGCAGCAACCGGCGCGGAGGGCACAAACAAAAGGACCAACCGCGATGCGGATGGTCCTTGCTCACCATCAGGCGTCGCGGTCCTACTTCGCGGCCTTCATTCAGACACTTGTTCTAGTAAGACCCCTAGGGTGGAGCTGAGGGGAATCGAACCCCTGACCTTCTCGATGCGAACGAGACGCGCTACCAACTGCGCTACAGCCCCTTGGCGGAAGCTCGACGAGCATAACAGCCGGTGCCGGCCCGCCGAACGGGTGGGTCCCTACTCGCCTGCCGCTCGCCGGAAGGGGGCTGGACCGGGTTCGTCGAGCTCGTGGAACGCCGGGTCCTCGTCGTCGGGGTCCACCACGACGGCGTTCTGCCGGGTGCGGGCGGTCGGCATGGGCTGGCGCTCCACGCCGGGGATCTCCCTGCGCGGCGTAGGTGGCGCGGGCGCCGGAGCCGGTGCCGCGGCCTGCGCGGCCGACTCCTGGGGGTCCGCGCGGGGGCTGCGACCGGAGGCGTTGAACCTGGCCATCCGCCGCTGCCGGATCTCCTCCTCGATCCGGACCTGCCTGCGCAAATAGACCAGGTACCCCACCAGGGTGAGGTCGACGGCGCCGTGCACCCACCACAGCACCGGCAGCAGGAACCCGGCGAGTGCCCCGGTGACCACGGCGACCAGCAGCAGCGCGACCACTACGCGCTGGCGGTAGGCATACTTGGCGCGGGCGGCGATCTCGGCGGCCTCGGGGTCGAACCCGCCGCGGCCAGGCCGATACGGGCGGCCCGAACCGGCTCCACGGTCGGACCCGCCGGTAGCGCGCGGATGCGCGGTCTCCTCGGGCGCCATCGGTTCCTCGTCGGAGAGGTCGTCGAGCTCATCGACGTCATCATCGAGATCGGCGTCGAAGCCGTCCTCGACGTCCTCATCGAGGTCGGCCGGGTCATCGATGTCCCGGGCATGATAGTCCGCCGCGCCCGGGGCGTCCTCGTCCTCGGCCGGCGTGTCCCGTTCTGACTGCGCGTTTTCGGACAAGGCGAACTCCTTCCGCCGACTGACGAACGCGCCGTTCCCCCTCCCGCTCCGCACGACCCTCGCCGCCAGTGCGGAATCGTTGGTCCGTGCGATTTCCTGGCGCTTGCGCGCGATCATCGGAACAAGAACGACGAGCCATGCCGCGGCAAGCGCGACAATGATCAACGAGCTCGGCATCTCCCGTCACCTCCCCCGACTACGACTCCTGTAGTCACGCTAGCCACAGGAGTAACAGATCGAGCGGAGGCACGCCGGAACGGATCTTGAAAAGGAGTCACCGAATACGGTGAAGATCACAGCGGGTGTGTAACGCTAGCCTGCCTGTTCGGCCAGCCCGGCCGCGACGAGCTGCCGCACCAAGCCTTCGCCGGTTTCCTCCGCTGTCAACGCGAAGCACAGGTGGTCACGCCAGTCCCCCGCGACATCGAGGTAACGCTGGAACAGCCCTTCCTTCCGGAAGCCCACCTTGGCGAGCACGCGCAGGCTCGCGGTGTTCTCCGGCCGCACGGTTGCCTCGATCCGGTGCAATCCCGCGTCACCGAACGCATGATCGACGGCCAGTGCGACGGCCCCGGTCGCCAGCCCCTTGCCCGCCAGTTCCGCCGACACCCAGTAGCCGATCCACGCCGAGCGCAACGAGGACCTGATGACATTGCCCAGGGTGAGCTGCCCGGCGAACCGCCCGTCCAGGGTGATCGCGAACGGCAGGCAGTACCCTCGCCTTGCCAGCCCGCGCAATGCCCACCACTGCGCCACCCAGGCCGACAGCCCGTTGCGCTCCTGCCAGCTCCCGGTCGCGGTCGGCTCCCAGTTCTCCAGGTAGATCCGGTCCCGCAGCCGGATGCGGCTCCACTCCGCGCCGTCCCGCAACCGCACCGGTCGTAGCGCGAGCTGCCCGCCGGCGACCCGGAGCGGCCCCACCCTCGCGGGCCAGCCGGGGTGGCGTGGTTCGACCGTGTACTGCGCGGGCTGCCCCGGTGTGGACATGTCCACCACGACGCTACGCGCGCTGGGCGAGGAAGGTCACGTTCACCTGCTCACCGGCAGCCACCTCGGTCAGGTCCTCCTCCACGGTGATCAGGCAGTTCGCCTCGGCCAGCGAGGCAAGCAGGTGCGCCCCGGACGTGCCCAGCGGCTGTACCAGGTACTCGCCGTTGGACTCGTCCCGCAGCAGCTGCCCCCGCAGGAAGCCCTTCCGGCCGGCGGCTGAGGTGATCGGGGACAGCAACCGGGCACCGACCACCCTGCGGTGCGGGTTACGGGTACCCCGCGCGAGCCGGATCAGCGGCCGGATCAGCACTTCGAACACCACCAGCGCACTCATCGGGTTCGCGGGCAGCAGGAAGGTCGGCACCGAGTCCGGGCCCAGCCTGCCGAAGCCCTGCACCGAACCGGGATGCATGGCGACCCTGGTCATGTCGATCCGGCCGAGGTCGGACAGCGTGGCCCGGACCTCCTCGCCCGCGTTCCCGCCCGCACCGCCCGCCACCACGACGACCTCGGACATCAGCAGCCTGCCCTCGACGGTCTCCCGCAGCTTCCGCGCGTCGCTGGGCACGATGCCGACCCTGCTGACCTCCGCGCCGGCGTCCCGCGCCGCCGCGGCGAGGGCATAGGAGTTGACGTCGTACACCTGACCGACCGAGGGGGTGCGGTCGATGTCCACCAGCTCGTCGCCCACCGAGACGACCGACACCCGGGGCCGGGGGTAGACCAGCACCTTGGAGCGCCCGACCGCGGCCAGCAGCCCGACCTGCGCCGAACCGATGGTGTCACCCTGCCGGACCGCCACATCGCCGATCTGCACGTCCTCCCCGGTACGCCGGACGTACCCGGCCGAGGGCACACCCTGGTGCACGGTCACCCGTGCCTGGTGGCCGTCGGAATAGGAGGTGGGCACCACCGCGTCGGCCAGGGTCGGCAGCGGGGCTCCGGTGGCAACCCGCACGGCCTGCCCGGGCTGCAGCCTGCGCGGCTGCCGTGAACCGGCCGGGATCTCCCCGACCACCGGCAGCTGGACGGGCTCCTCCCCCGCGGTGCGCACGTCCACGCTGCGCACCGCGTAACCGTCCACCGCGGCCTGGTCGAAGCCGGGCAGGGCGTCCTCGGCCACGACCTCCTCCGCGCACAGCAGCCCCTGAGCCTCCGAGATCGCCACCCGCACCGGCCGCGGGCGCACCGCGGCGTCGAGCACGAGCGAGAGCTGCCGATCGGCAGGGCGGAACTCGGTCGCGGGCTCGGTCGCGTCCGGTTTCTCAGTGGCGTAGGTCGGCTCGGGTCCGGTCATGAGCGTAGAGTTCCGATTCGTTCTGCTAGCCAGGTACGCAGGGATGGCCCGTACTCAGGATCCTCGAGGGCGAAGTCCACCGCAGCACGGAGGAACCCACCGGGGTTACCGAGGTCGTGTCTGCCGCCCCGGTGGACCACGACATGCACTGGATGTCCCTCCTCGATCAGCAGCGCAACGGCGTCGGTCAGCTGCAGTTCCCCGCCCGAACCGGGGGTGATCCGGCCGAGCGCGTCGAAGATCGCCCGGTCCAGCAGGTACCGGCCCGCGGCGGCGAGGGTGGACGGCGCCTGGTCCGGCGCGGGCTTCTCCACCATGCCGTGCACGCGCTTGACGTCGTCATCGGCGGTCTCGGCGACATCGAACACCCCGTAGGCGGAGATCTGCTCGCGCGGCACGTCGAACGCGCACAGCACGCTGCCACCGTGCGCGGCGCGCACCTCGGCCATCCGGCTGAGCACTCCGGTCGGCAGCACCAGGTCGTCCGGCAGCAGCACGGCCACGCAGGTGTCCTCGGGGCCGAGGTTGGGCTCGGCCTGCGCCACGGCGTGTCCGAGGCCGAGCGCCTCGTGCTGGATCGCCACCTCGACGTCCAGCAGTCCCGGCCCCCTGCGCACCTTCTCCAGCAGTGCGGTCTTGCCCTTGCGCTCCAGCGTCTCCTCCAGCTCCGGCGAGCCACGGAAGTAGCCGACCACCGCCTCCTTACCCGGCGAGGTCACGATCACCAGGCGTTTCGCGCCCGACTCCGCGGCCTCACCGGCCACCAGCTCGATCCCCGGCGTGTCCACCACCGGGAGCAGTTCCTTGGGTACGACCTTGGTGGTCGGCAGGAACCTGGTGCCGAGGCCCGCGGCCGGCACGATCGCGGTTCGGAACGTCTGGTCTGTTTCGGCGCCCGTCATGGGCGCAAAGCCTAACCTGGGGTGGTGCATGGTTGCGGCAATGAGCGCCCCGGCAAGGCCGAGTGGCGCGAATGGTTGACGGCCCGGCGGGCGGAGGTCTCGGTCCAGCAGCGGGTCGGCGAGGCGAGCGCACTGGCCACGGCGGTGGCGGAGATCACGGCGGAGGTGGTCTGCTGCTACCTGCCGTTCGGGACCGAGCCCGGTTCGCTCGCCCTGCTCGACGTGCTGCGCGAGCGGGGAATCAGGGTGCTGCTCCCGGTGGTCCCCGGGGAACCCGGACCGCTGGACTGGGCCGAGTACACCGGGACATCCGGCCTGGTCAGCGGCAGGTTCCGCGGGTTGCTGGAGCCCGCGGGAACGCGGCTGGGCCCGGCCGCCCTCGGCACGGCCGGGGTGGTGCTGGTGCCCGCGCTCGCGGTCGACCGCGCGGGGGTACGGCTGGGCAGGGGCGCGGGCTACTACGACCGCTCGCTCGGCTTCGCCGCGCCGGACGCCCACCTGGTGGCCGTGGTCCGGGACGCCGAGCTGGTCGATCGCCTGCCCGCGGAGGAGCACGACATCCGCATGGCCGCCGCATTAACCCCCGGTCGGGGGATGGTTCGGTTACCCTCTCCCGATCCGGTGTGACGAACCTACGTTTGCGCTTCGGGAACGCTGTACCGCAGAATTGCGTTAGCACTCTTGTACCCCGAGTGCCAGCGCGTGAAGGAGCACCCGTGCCCACCTACCAGTACGCCTGTAAGGAATGCGACCACCGCTTCGAGACGGTGCAGTCGTTCTCCGACCCGAGCCTGACCGACTGCCCCGAGTGCTCGGGTACGCTGCGCAAGCTGTACGGCGCGGTCGGGGTGATCTTCAAGGGCAGCGGTTTCTACCGCAACGACGCGCGTTCCGACTCCGGGAAGTCCAGCCGGAACGGCTCCTCCACCGACTCCGCCGACGCAGGTGGCGGCGGCGAGACGGCGAAGTCCGAGAAGGCCGAGTCCGGTTCCGGCGGCTCGGACTCCGGGAAGTCCGAGGCCGCCAAGTCCTCCGGCTCCAGCGGCTCCGACAGCGGCGGTTCGTCCTCGTCCACCTCGTCCTCGGGGTCGGGCGGCTCGTCCGGATCCTCCTCCAGCACGAAGGCCACCGCCGCAGCGTCCTGACGGTTGTCCACATCGGCCGGGTTGTCCACAGCTCGGCCCTTCGCCGCTTTCCCGCGGGGTATGCCCCTGTCTAACGTCGGTTGAACCGAGTGGCGGACCGGCCGCCCTCGCGACCGGAAACGGGGGCGGTCATGGGTGGAACATCCGACACCGACCGGCTACGGGACCGGGCATCGCCCGCGTGGCTGCGCGGCCTGCTCAGCGGCAGGCGTGCGGTGCTGCTGCGCCGCGCGCTCGCCGTGTTGCTGCTGGTCGCCGCCGGGACACTCGCCGTCTACCCCACCTCTGCCGATGGTGGTGACGAGGGGCTGCCGACCGTGGTGTCGGCGCGCGATCTCCCTTCCGGCGGGACGCTCCGCCCTGCCGACCTGCGCGTGGCGACGGTTCCCGCCGACCTGCGCCCGCACGGTGCACTGAGCGTTCCGGAGGCCGCCGCCGGCAGGGTGCTCACCGGTGCCGCCCGGGCAGGCGAGCCGATCACCGACGCCCGGCTGATGGATCCGGCGTCCACGGCACCCGGCACCTCCACGGTCCCGGTCCGGCTCGCCGACGCGGGCGTGGCCGAGCTACTGCATTCCGGTCGCAGAGTGGATGTGGTGACGGTCGGCCCCGGCGAGGAGGGTCGAAAAGTGCTGCCCGGTCCCGCCACGGTGCTCACCGTGGCGGCCGCGGGCGACCAGCCACGGGACGGACCCGCGCGGCGCGAGGCCGAGCCGCTGGTGCTGCTGTCCGTGCCGGTGGAGGACGCGACCCGACTCGCTGCCGTATCGCTGGCCCACCCGGTAGCCATTACCCTCCGGTAGCGATTTCCGGAACCGGCGCAGCGGGAGTAAAGGCATGTTCAAGGGCTTCAAGGACTTCATCATGCGCGGCAACGTGATCGATCTCGCGGTGGCGGTGGTCATCGGTACCGCGTTCACCGCGATCGTCACGGCGTTCACCGACGGTCTGATCAAGCCGTTGATCAATGCCATGGGTGGGTCCGAAGCCGGGCAGGGCCTCGGTTTCCGCGTCCTCGAGGACAACGAGTCCACCTTCATGGACATCGGGGGCGTGCTCAACGCGGCGATCAACTTCCTGCTCGTCGCTGCGGTGGTGTACTTCGTCATCGTCCTGCCGGTGCAGAAGCTGAAGGCCCGGCGCAAGCGAGGGGAGGAGCCCGGCCCGGCGGCGCCGACCGACACCGAACTGCTGGCCGAGATCCGGGATCTGCTCCGTGAGCAGCGGGGGAAGTCCTGAACGAAACCCGGCAGCACCCGCTACCGGTCCCCGTGATGGGGCGGCCGGTTCTCCAGGTACCAGGAGTCCGTACCGGTGGCCTGCTCGCGCGGCTCGCGTTCGTCCGAAGTGGTGTCCGGCAGTACCTCGCCGAACACCTCGTCGAGTGTGCGCCGCGCGGCGTCCCGCCGCGGCCGGCGCGGCGGTTCGCCCGCGGGCACCTGCTCGGTCATCAGCTCAGGCCTGTGCCTCCTCCAGCCCGGACAACTCGCCGATCACATACGGGACCAGCCCGGACAGGGTCGCCATCCCGTCCCGCACCGCGGCGCGGGAGCCGGCCAGGTTCACGACCAGGGTGCTGCCGGACACCCCGACCAGGCCACGGGAGATTCCCGCGTCCACCGCGCCCGCGGCGAGGCCCGACGAGCGCAATGCCTCGCCGATCCCCGGGATGGGCCGGTCCAGCACGCCCGACGTGGCGTCCGGGGTGACATCCCTCGGCGACACTCCGGTGCCGCCGACGGTGATCACCAGGTCGGCACCACCGATCACGGCCGTGTTGAGCGCGTTGCGAATCGCCACGGTCTCCGCATGCACGACGACCGTGCCGTCGACGATGAACCCAGCCTCTTCCAGCAACTCGGTGACGAGCGGACCGGCGGTGTCCGCGTTCTCGCCATGAGCTGCACGGTCATCGACGATCACCACGAGGGCGCGGCCGAGCCGCTGTGCACTCCGTTCCATGACCCCCACCGTAGCCGGTCCGCACCGGCGCGATCGCACCGCACGATCGGCCGATCGTGCGGTAGAGATATGACCGAACGCTTACGCCCGCGCGGTCCCGGCTGCGCCGCGGGCTACCGACCCCTAGCGTGAGGGTGTGCGCGTTCTCGTGACCGGAGGAGCCGGGTTCATCGGCTCCCACATCGCCGACCTGCTGGCCGGCGAGGGCCACCGGCCGGTCGTGCTGGACAGCTTGCTGCCCACGGCACACGGCTCGACCACCGCTCCGGAGTACACCGGAGCGCACCGGTTCGTCCGGGGCGACGTCACCGACCCGGCGACGCTGGACGGCCTGCTCTCCGAAGTGGACGTCGTCTGCCACCAGGCCGCGGTGGTCGGTCACGGCGTGGACCCGACCGACGCGCCCTCCTATGCGCTGCACAACGACTACGGCACCGCGGTTCTGCTGGCCGGCATGTACCGAGCGGGGCTGCGCAAGCTGGTGCTCGCCTCCTCGATGGTGGTCTACGGGGAGGGCCGATACTCCTGCGCCGACCACGGCATCGTGTCCCCCGCCCCGCGCACCCGGGCCGATACCGATGCCGGGTGCTTCGAACCCCGCTGCCCCGGCTGCGGCGCCGAGCTCGCCTCGGTGCTGGTGCCCGAGGACGCCCCGCCTGCCCCGCGCAGCACCTACGCCGCCAGCAAGCTCGCCCAGGAGAGCCTCGCCGGGGCGTGGGCCCGGCAGACCGGCGGGTCGGTGTGGGCCCTGCGTTACCACAACGTGTACGGCCCCCGGATGCCGCAGAACACCCCGTACGCGGGGGTGGCCTCGCTGTTCCGGTCCGCCCTGCGTCGTGGGGAGGCGCCCGGGGTGCTCGAGGACGGCCGTCAGCGGCGCGACTTCGTCCATGTGCGCGACGTCGCGCGGGCCAACCTGCTCGCACTGACGGTCGAGACCGAGCCCGGCGAGCTGGTGCCGGTGAACGTCTGTTCCGGAGAACCACACACCGTCGGCGAGCTCGCGGCCGAGCTGGCCAGGGCATGCGGCGGGCCGCAACCCCGGGTACTCGGCGGCCTGCGGCCCGCGGACGTGCGGCATGTCGTCGCCGATCCCGCCCGCGCCGAGAAGCTGCTGGGTTTCACCGCGCACACCGGTTTCGCCGAGGGCATCACCGCCTTCGCCACCGACCCCCTCCGCGACCCGACCCAGCCCGGTCCGGCAGGGCCCTGAACGGCACTATAGGGACGTTCAACGTCGCGAACGGCACTTTTGGGTCATCTGACGTCCGAAACGCCACGTTCAGGGCGCCTCAGGGGGCGGCCAGGGGCAGGCGGACTTCGAAGCGGCAGCCGTGGCCGTCGTTGCGGACGCCGATCTTGCCCCGATGGGCCTCGACCAGGCCCTTGGCGATGGCCAGACCGAGCCCGCCGCCGGCGGTGCTCACGCCGCGTTCGGGGGTGCGGGCCTGCGTGCCGCGGAAGGCCACGTCGAACACCCTGCCGATCTCGTCCTCGGGGATGCCGCCGCAGGAGTCGTTCACCGACAGCAGGGCGTCGCCGCCCTCCACGCCGACCTGCACGGCGACCGTGCCGTCCGGTGGGGTGTGCCGGATCGCGTTGGACACCAGGTTGCGCACCACCCTGGCCAGCTCGGGATCGCTGCCGGCCACCACGGGCCAGGACTGGGCGCTGGCCAGCACCCGCACCCGCTTCCGGTCGGCAAGCGGAGCCTGCGCGGCCACCGCGTCGCTGACGATGTCCCGCAGCGGCACCGCGGACAGGGTCAGCTCGAGGGCGCCCGCGGTGATCCGGGACAGCTCGAACAGGTCGTCCACCATGGCGGAAAGGCGGGTCGCCTCCCCGCTGATCCGGCCCGCGTAACCGGCGACCTCCTCGGGCTCGGCGACCACACCGTCGGCAAGTGCCTCGGCCATCGCACGGATGCCGGACAGCGGGCTGCGCAGGTCGTGGCTGATCCAGGCGACCAGTTCCCGCCGGGAGGCCTCGGCCGCGCGTTCCCGTTGCCGCGCCTCGTGCTCCCACACGCTGCGCCGCGCGATCGCCCTGCCGAGCAGGATCGCCACCGGCACGGTGATCAGCGCGACCAGCAGGCAGACGACCAGCATCGTGGTCAGCGTGGCGTTGAACATGAACCCGCTGACCCCGAGCACGCCGACCAGCGAGGCCAGCACCGGGACCAGCACCAGCACGGTCAGCGTGCTGGCCAGCGAGCGATGCCGCAGCCAGTACAGCAGCAGCCCGCCCAGCAGGGCGATCGGCAGGGCCACCGCCAGCGCCACCGGCAGGATGTGCCAGATGTGCGCGAGGAACTGGCTGAAGGACTCGTTCGGCTTGATCACGACTGCCGTCCCGGCTGTCCGGTGTCGTAGCGATAGCCCACGCCCCATACCGTGGCCACCCTTGTCGGCTTGGCCGGATCGCGCTCGATCTTCTCCCGCAACCGTCGCACATGGACGGTCACAGTGGACTGGTCACCGAAATCCCAGCCCCACACCTTCTCCAGCAGGTCCGCTCGGGAGTACGCGGTTCCGGGGTGGCTCAGGAAGAACGCGAGCAGGTCGAACTCCCGCGTGGTCAGCGGCAGCTCGGCACCGTCGAGAACGGCCTGCCGCGCGTCCAGCCGCAGCAGCAGGTCACCGTCGGCCAGCTCGGTACGGGTCGGCTGCCTGCGGGGCATCCGCGCCCTGCGCAGCACCGAGGCGACCCGCAGCGCCAGCTCGCGCGGGCTGAACGGTTTGGTCACGTAGTCGTCCGCGCCGAGTTGCAGCCCGGCGATCCGGTTCTCCTCCTCGCCGAGCGCGGTCAGCATCACCACCGGCACCTCGCTGGTCTGCCGCAGCCGGCGGCACACCTCCAGGCCGTTGATCCCCGGCATCATCACGTCCAGCACCACCAGGTCGGCCGGCCGGTCCGCGAAGCTGCGCAACGCCTCCGCCCCGTCCCCCGCCACGTCGACCGTGAAGCCCGCGAGCTCGAGATAGCGGCGCACCACATCGCGCACCGTCTCGTCGTCGTCGACCACCAGCACCCTGCCGGCCGCTTCGCTCATCTCACCCGTCCTCACCAGATCGTCAGCACCAGATGGTTCACCACCAGCGCGAGCGCCGCCTGCCCGGCCAGCCACCACCGCCGCGTGCCCCGGGGCAGCAGGGCCGTGGCGGGCAGCAACCACACGGCGAACGGTAACCAGATCCGCTCCACCTCCGCCTTGGACAACCCGGAAAGATCCGCGAACCCGATGGCCAGCAGCGCCGCGGCGACGACCAGCAACACCGCGTCCCGGCGCGACGACCGGGCGGCGAGGCCGCCGGTGAGGCGCCGTACCCCGGCCACCGCCGCCGGGCCCACCACGAGGACCAGGCAGGCGAGGTTGGCCCACACCCAGTACGAGTATGGCCGCTTGGCACCGATGCCCTGGTAGTAACGCTCGACCACCAGGTGGTAACCATCCAACCACCAGAACCCCGCCACGGCGAACACGCCGACCACCACGCCCGCACCGAGTATCGCCAGCAGCGGGGCTCGCAGGCTCCGGCCCGCCACCACGACGGCGAGCGCGACCAGCCCGAGTAACAGCAGCCCGTAGGAAAGGAAGATCCCGAAACCCAGCACCACGCCCGCGGCCACCGCGAGCACGGTGGTGAACCGGCCGCCTTCGGTGCGGCCCCGGCAGGCGCGGGCCAACAGCGCCAGCCCGGTCGCGGTGACACCGGCGAACAGCCCGTCAGCGGACACCCCGACCCAGATCGCACCGGGGAACAGCACGACGAACGGCAGGCTCGCCCGCGCCGCATCGGCCCGACCGAGCGCGGCCATGGTGACCGGCACGGCCACCGCCACCAGGCACCCGACCAGCACGCAGGCCGTGGCGGCCCACACCCCACCGGAGAGGCCGAGCCGGTCCAGCCACACGAACACCAGGGTGGCGCCCGGCGGGTGCCCGGCGACATGCGTGGTCCAGGAGTCCGGCCGGCCGGCGAGGATCCGGTCGGCGAACCCGCTGAGCATGGCCGGGATGTCCACGATCCCCGGCACCTCGTGCAGGTACTCGTACTGGTTGGTCAGCCGGTCGGCGAACCCGCGGGACCAACCGTCCACCATGGCAAGGCCGAAGGTCCAGCACAACGCGGTCAGGTAACCCAGCGCCAGCAGCGGGCGCCAGCGCAGTCGCGCGGCCAGCGCGGGGCCGTAGCCGATCACCGCGAACGCGGTGAGCACGGCGAGCACCGAACCGGGCCCGATATGCGGCAGCCATCCGCCGTACAGCGGGGGCGCGAAGGCCCAGATGACCACGCCCGAACCGGGCCGGTTGTGGTACACACCGACCGCGACCGCCACGCCGACCAGAACCAGCGCCACGCCGGCCGCGATCAGGTCGCCGAGCGCGGCACGCCGGTTCCCCGCCGAACCGGTGGCGGGGCCGGCGGCAGCAGAGTCTCGCACCGCCGCACGATAACCGTGCCGGTGCGGGACACCAAGCCGGGACCGGCGGGCGTCAGCACTTGGTAAGAACTATGTCGCCCGCTCGGATACGTCAGAAATCGGTAAGCATGGCAATGCTTCCGGACCGTCCACGGTGGATCTAGCGTGAATGGGTGAGCACAGACCACGTTGATGTCGTCCTACCGTGCCTGAACGAGGCCGGCGCGCTGCCCGGCGTCCTCGGCGGCCTGCCGGCCGGATACCACGCGATCGTGGTGGACAACGGATCCACCGATGGCTCCGCGGAGGTCGCCGCGGGACTCGGCGCGCGGGTGGTGCGCGAACCCCGTCCCGGCTACGGCGCCGCCGTACACACCGGCCTGGAGGCCGCCACCTCGGAGGTGGTGTGTTTCGTGGACGCGGACGGCTCGCTCGACCCCGGTGAGCTGCCGCGGCTGGTGGCCGCGGTCGCCCGCGGCGAGGCCGAGCTGGCCGTGGGCCGCAGGATGCCGGTGGCCGCGCGGGTGTGGCCGTGGCACGCGCGTGCGGGGAACCTGCTGCTGGCCGGCCTGCTGCGGCGCAGGGGGCTACCGGTGCACGACATCGCGCCGATGCGCGCCGTCGGCCGCACCGCCCTGCTGGAACTCGGTGTGCTGGATCGCGCGTTCGGGTATCCGCTGGAGATGCTGATCAGGGCGGCCCGCGCGGGCTGGCGGGTACGCGAGTTCGACGTGGCCTACCGGGAGCGGGCGAAGGGGACCACCTCCAAGGTCTCCGGGTCCGTCCGTGGCACCGCGCGGGCGGTGCGGGACATGAGCCGGGTGCTGGCCCGATGACCGCCGGATTCTGCCTGCTCGTGGTGGCCAAGGCCCCGGTGCCCGGGCTGGCCAAGACCCGGCTGTGCCCGCCTGCCACCCCGCGGGAAGCGGCCGAGCTCGCGGCGGCCTCGCTGCTCGACACCCTGGAAGCGGTGCTGGCCGTGCCGGGCGCCGTGCCGGTGGTGGCGCTCACCGGCGAGCTGGGTGCGGCGGCAAGGGCCGCCGAGTTGGACGACATGCTGCGGCGATGCACCACGCTCCGGCAGCGTGGCACGGACTTCGCCAGCAGGCTGGCACACGCGCACGTCGATACCGCCGCACTGCGCCCGGGCCATCCGGTACTGCAGATCGGGATGGACACCCCGCAGGTCACCCCCGGGCTGCTGAGCTCGGTGGCCGCGCCGCTGCGGGATGGGGGCACCCCGGACGCGGTACTCGCCCCGGCGACCGATGGCGGCTGGTGGGCCCTCGGACTGCGGCGACCTGCCGACGCACCGGCACTCGCCGGGGTACCGATGTCCCGCGCGGACACCGGCGTGCTGACCGCGGCCGCCCTGCGCGCGGCGGGACTACAGGTCGCCACCGGCCCCATGTTGTCCGATGTGGACACCATGGCGGATGCCGAGCGGGTCGTGGCAACGGCGGGCGGCCGGTTCGCCGAGGCGCTGGCCACGTTGCACGAACGGATCGCGGTGCCATGATCGCGCCGGCCACCAGGGGAGGCGAGTTCGACCGGGCGCTGCTCGGCGACCCGTGCTGGCTGGAGCTGGTCACCGGCGAATGCGTGACGCTTCCGGTGCACCGCTGGCGGCGACCGCCCGCGGCCGGGGACGAGTTGCTGCTCGCCAGGTGCACCGGTCCGACGCTGGACGTCGGCTGCGGCCCGGGCAGGCTGGCGGGCGCGCTGGGCGAGCGGGGCGTGCTCGCGCTGGGGATCGACACCTCGGCCACCGCGGTCGCGCTGGCCCGGCGACGCGGTGGGGTCGCCATGCGGCGGGACGTGTTCGGCCCGCTGCCGGCGGAAGGGCGATGGCAACATGTGCTGCTCGCCGACGGCAATATCGGCATCGGCGGCGACCCGGCCGGGTTGCTGCGCCGCACCGCCGAGTTGCTCGGCGAGGACGGCAGCGCCCTGGTCGAACTCGAGCCGCCGGGTGGCGGGCTGCGGCACGCGAACGTCCGGCTGGGCGGCCGCGCCGCCGCCCGCGGCGACTGGTTCTCCTGGGCCTGGCTGGGCGCGGACGCCATCGCCGCGGTGGCGCGGCGAGCCGGGCTGCGGGTCGGCTGGGCGGCCGCCCACGGGGAGCGCTGGTTCGCGGAGCTGAGGCGACCCCGATGAACCGGTTCCACGGCACGGCGCATTCCGAGCGGGTCGCCGCGCGGGTGGGGATGTGGCTCGGGATCGCGTTCGGGATCTGCTTCGTCACCGGACTGGTCAGTCACGCCGTCCAGCACCCGCCCGCGTGGTTCCTCTGGCCGAGCCGGCCGGTGAACCTCTACCGGGTCACCCAGGGCCTGCACGTCATCTCCGGGATCGCGGCGATCCCGCTGCTGCTGGCGAAGCTGTGGAGCGTCTACCCCAAGCTGTTCGAACGGCCGGTGGTGCGGTCACTGCCACACGCGGTCGAGCGGGCGTCGATCCTGGTGCTGTCCGGGGCCGCGTTCTTCCAGCTGGTCACCGGTCTGTTCAACGTGGCGCAGAACTACCCGTGGACCTTCTTCTTCCCGGCCGTGCACTACGCCCTCGCCTGGGTCGCGGCCGGGTCGATCCTGGTGCATCTGGCGGTCAAGCTGCCGGTCATCCGCAGGGCGCTGAGCAGGGACACCACCGGTGAGGACACCGAACACGGCCGGGCGGGGTTGTCCAGGCGCGGTTTCCTGCGCACCACGTGGCTGGCCACCGGGTCGGCGGTGCTGGCGACGGCGGGCGCGACCGTGCCGCTGTTGCGCGACGTCTCGGTGCTGTCCTGGCGCACGAGCAACGGCTCGCAGGGGGTGCCGGTCAACCGCACGGCCGTGTCCGCCGGGGTCATCGAGGCCGCGCGGGCGGAGGGCTGGCGGCTGGAAGTGGTCGCCGGGGACCGGACCCGCCGGTTCTCCCTTGCCGAGCTCGGCGCGCTCCCGCAGACCACGGCCGAGTTGCCGATCGCCTGTGTTGAGGGCTGGAGCCAGTCCGCGACCTGGACCGGCGTGGCCGTCACCGACCTGCTGCGCGCGGTCGGGGTCGAGCCGGGCGCGGAGCTGGCGGTCAGCTCGCTGGAGCGGTCCGGGCTGTGGGCGCGCAGCACGGTGCCCGGGGAGCACACGACCGATCCGCTGACCCTGCTCGCGCTGCGGCTGAACGGGGAGGTGCTGAACCTCGATCACGGCTACCCGTGCCGGATCATCGCGCCGAACCGGCCCGGGGTGCTGCAGACGAAGTGGGTCGGCAGGCTGGAGGTGCGGTGAGGGAAGGTGCGGTGCGGGTCGCGCTGGCGGCGGCCGGGCTGGCGATGCTGGCCTGGGGTGCGGTGCTGGTCGGCGAGCTCGCGCTGCCGGTGGGGCCGCACACCCTGCGCCTGCTGGCCTGGCTGGTGGGCGGGCCGCTGGTGCACGACCTGCTGGTGGCCCCGGTCGTCGGGGCGGCCGGGCTGGCATTGAGCCGGTTCGCCGGGCCGGCGTGGCGGGCCCCGCTGACCGCCGCCGCGACGGTCAGCGGGGTGCTGGCGCTGCTGTCGGTGCCGTTGCTGTGGCGGCGTTACGGTGCCCCGCCGAGCCCCGGGCTGCACGACGGGGACACCGGCACCGGTCTGCTCATCGCGCTCGCCCTCATCTGGACCGTGGCCCTGCTCTTCGGCACCACTCGCCACCTGCGCCGGAAATGAGTGCATGAGCGGCCCACCGGCGTCACCGGTGGGCCGCTCATGCACTGGGGTTGGTCTCGGCCGCTCGCGGCGGCCGAGCGTGGGTGGGGTCAGTTCACCGGGACGTCCTGGCCGCCGAGGGTGACCTCGACCGTGCTGTTGTCCGCGAGGGTGAAGGTGACCTTCTCGCCGGGCGCCCTGGTGCGCACCGCCGCGACCAGGGTGTTGGCGTCCTCGATGGTCCGGTCGCCCATCTTGGTGATCACGTCGCCCGTCTTCAGACCGGCCCCCTCCGCGGGGCTGCCCGGGGTGATCTCGGCGAGCAGCGCGCCACCGGAGGGGCTGTCCTTCACCCCGGCACCGATGTAGGTCTGCTTGGCCGTGCCGGTGTCCATGATCTGCTCCGCGGTGCGGCGCGCCTGGTCGATCGGGATCGCGAAGCCGATACCGACGTTGCCGCCCTCGGACCGCTGCCCCGGCAGCCCACCGGAGCCGGACTGCGGGCTGTAGATCGCCGAGTTGATGCCGATGACCTGGCCCGCCATGTTCACCAGCGGCCCGCCCGAGTTACCGGGGTTGATCGCGGCATCGGTCTGGATGGCGTCCATCACCGTGGTCTGGTCGCCGGGCCCGCCGCCCGCGCTCACCGGCCGGTGCAGCGCACTGACGATCCCCGAGGTGACGGTGCCTGCCAGCTCGAACGGAGAGCCGATCGCCACCACGCCCTCGCCGACCCGCAGGTCGTCCGAGCGCCCGATCTCCACCGGGGTCAGGCCGCTCACGCCCTCCGCCTTGACCACGGCGATATCGGTGGTGGGATCCCTGCCGACGACGGTGGCCTTCGCCTGGTCCCCGTTCTGGAAGACGGCCTGGATCTCGCCGCCCGCCGCGGCGACCTCCACGACATGGTTGTTGGTCAGGATGTAGCCGTCCTGGCTGAGCACGAAACCGGAACCCTCGCCCTGGCCGGCCCGGCCAGTGACGCGCAGCTGCACCACACTCGGCAGCACCTTCTGCGCCACCGCCTCGACGCTGCCGTCCGGGGCGTTCGCGGTGCGCTTGGCGGGCGGTTGCCGGTCCAGCGCGGTCACCGAGGAGCCGCCGCCGTTGTTGTCGGCGACAAGGTAACCGGCGATGCCGCCCGCGCCGCCACCGAGCAGCAGCGCCAGCACGGCGACCCCGGCGACGATCTTGCCGGCGCCACCCGACTGCCGCCGCTTGGCGTCCGGCGGGGTCGGGAAGATCGCGGTGGAGGGGCTGCCGTACGGCCCGTGCTGGCCGGGCTGCACCGGCTGCCCTGGTTGGCCCGGCTGCGCGTAGGGGTTGTACCCGTGCTGCGCAGGCTGTTCCGGCGCGGCGTGGGTCCCGCCGTAGCCCGCGCCCATGCCGTAGCCCGCGCCGCCGGCACCCGGCTCCGGCGGCGAGTGCTCCGCGCCGGAGCCGGGCGTCTCCCCCGGCTGCTGCGATCCTGGCCGCGCACCCTGCGCAGACCACGGGCTGGGGGCGGACTGCGCGGGCCAACCGCCGTGCTCCGGCGTGCCCGGGTCCGGCTTGCCCTGATGTCCCTGGGGGTCCTGAGCTGTGGGGTCGTTCTCGGTCATGTCCTCACCATGCGCCTCGGTCCTGAGAGCTTGCTGAGTCGAACCTGTGGTTACGACATGAGTGTGGGTCAGGCCGACCAGGCGGATCTCAGCTTAGCGGCGATCTGCTCCGGAGTCGCGTCGTTCACCCACACCGCCATACCGGACTCCGAACCCGCAAGATACTTGAGTTTGTCCGGCGCGCGCAGCACGGAGAACAGTTCCAGGTGCAGCCAGCACAGCTCCCGGTCCCGGTGCACGGGCGCCTGGTGCCAGGCGGCGACGTAGGGCAGCGGGCGCCCGTAGAGGGCGTCGCAGGAGCGCAGCACCCGCAGGTACACCTCGGCGAAGTCGTCCCGCTCGGCCGCGGTCAGCGCGGCGATGTCCGGGACCTGCCGGTGCGGAACCACCCGCACCTGCACCGGCCAGCGCGCGGCGGGTGGCACGAAGGCGGTCCAGTGCTCGCCACGGGCCAGCAGCCGCGCGCCGGACCGGCGCTCGGCGGCGAGCACATCCCCGAGCGGGTGGCTGCCGTACTCGGCGAGATGCGCGCGGGCGACCTCGATCATGCGCTCGGTACGCGGGGTCACGAAGGGGTAGGCGTAGATCTGCCCGTGCGGGTGGTGCAGGGTGACGCCGATTTCCTCGCCCCGGTTCTCGAAAGGGAAAACCTGCCGCACACCATCCACTGTAGACAGATATTCGGTACGGTCGGCCCAGGCGTCCACGACCGTGCGCACGCGCCGCGGGCTCAGCTCGGCGAACGAACGATCGTGGTCGCTGGTGAAGCACACCACCTCGCACCGGCCACGCCCCGGCGCGACCGGAACCACCCCCAAACCGTCCACAGTGGTCTGACCCTCGGGAACTCCGGCCGAGAAGGAGGGGAAGCGGTTCTCGAAGACCGCGACGTCGTAGTCGGCCTCGGGGATCTCGCTCGGATGCCCCGGCTTGGTCGGGCACAGTGGGCACAGGTCGGCAGGCGGCTTGTAGGTCCGGCTCTGCCGGTGCGCCGCCATGGCGACCCACTCGCGGGTGAGCGGATCGAGCCGGATCTCCGACGCGGCGACCACCGGCGGCAGGTCCCTGCCGTCCACCGCGTCCCGCGGCACCGGCCGCTCATCGAAGTAGATGATCTCGCGGCCGTCCGCGAGGTTCCGGGCGATCCTGTTCACTCGCCATCCCCCGGAACGGTGGCGATCATCAGCTCGCCGATGTGCTCGGAAAGGGCCTCCCTGGCGTGCGTCGGCAACCCGTCGTCGGTGACCACGACATGTGCCTCTTCGAAGTCGGCGATGGTCGAGATGCCCACCGTTCCCCATTTGGTGTGGTCGGCGAGCACGACCAGCCTGCGGCCGGCTTCGACCAGGGCCCGGTTGGTCTCGCTCTCGGTCAGGTTGGGCGTGGTGAACCCGGGACCGTCCGCCATCCCGTGCACCCCGAGGAACACCAGGTCCAGGTGCAGGGTGCGCAGGCTGTTCACCGCGACCGGGCCGACCAGCGCGTCCGACGGGGTACGCACGCCGCCGGTCAGCACCACGGTGCGATCGGGCTGGTTTGAGCCGCGCAGCACGTCGGCGACCTGGATCGAGTTGGTCACGATGGTCAGGCCGGGGACCGCGTCCAGCGCGCGAGCCAGCGCCCAGGTGGTGGTGCCCGCGGACAGCCCGATCGCGGTTCCCGGCCGGACCAGCCCGGCGGCCACGGCGGCGATGGCCTCCTTCTGCACGCGCTGCCGCACCGACTTCGCCTCGAACCCGGGCTCGTCGGTGCTCTTGCCGACCACCGAGGTCGCCCCGCCGTAGACCTTCTCGACCAGTCCCCTGCTGGCCAACACGTCAAGGTCACGGCGCACGGTCATATCCGAAACGCCCAACCTGCCAACGAGGTCGCTGACCCGGACCGCACCGGTCCGTCGCGCCTCCTCGAGAATCACCGCTTGCCGCTGCCGCGCCAGCACCGTCAACTCCGTCCCACACCTGAACGTCAACTACACAAAATCCTACATGACCAAACATCTGACGGGTCAGGTGTCGCATGTGTTTACTTCAATAGTCGGGCTGTCCAGGTCCGTAACATGTGTCACCGATACTGTGAGCTGCAACGACCTCCCGCCCGTCACCCACCGCCACCCCCATCGGTGGCGGTGACCATGGGCCTGGCGGCCCCGCGGTCGCTGGGTCGTTCTGGACAACCCTCCCTCTCGGAACAAGGAGCAGGGGCCTCACTGTCGTGTCTAGCCCGCGCGCACTGACAAATCGTGACGGTGGAACAACGAACCGGGGTCAGCCGGGGATACCGGGGAGCCGGATCGTCATCAGTGCGCCGCCTTCCGGTGCCCGGCCCGCGTACACCGAACCGCCGTGCCGTTCCGCGGTCTGCTTGACGATCGCCAGGCCAAGGCCGGAGCCGGGCAGGGTGCGTGCCTCGGAGGACCGGTAGAAGCGCTCGAACACCTTGGGCAGGTCGTCCTCGGCGATACCCGGGCCGGCGTCGGCGATCTCCAGCACGGCGGTGCCGTCGCCGAGCGGCCGCAGCCGGACCAGCACCGCGGAGTCCCCCGGCGCGAACTTCACGGCGTTGTCCAGCAGGTTCAGCACCGCGCGCTCGAGTGCCCCGGAGTGCCCGCTGACCACCCACGGCTGCAGGGACACGTCGAACTCGATCTCGCCGGCCCGCCGCCGGGCACGGTCCAGCGCCCGCTCCACCACCTCGACCAGCTCGACCCGCTCGAACTCGGTACGCGACTCGTCCTGCCGCGCCAGTTCCACCAGGTCACCGATCAGCTGGGTCAACTCGTCCAGCTGCGCGCGGATATCGGCCTCGATCTCCGCCCGGTCCTGCTCGGACAGTTGCCCCTGCGGCGAGCGTTGCGCGGCCAGCAGCAGCTCCAGGTTGGTGCGCAGCGAGGTCAGTGGCGTGCGTAGCTCGTGCCCGGCGTCGGCGACCAGTTGCCGCTGCCGCTCCTGGGACTCGGCGACCGCGGCCAGCATCGTGTTGAAGCTGTGCGTGAGTCTGGCCAGCTCGTCGTCCCCGCTGACCGGGATCGGCCGCAGGTCCGCGGTGCGCGCCACCCGCTCGGTGGCCGAGGTCAGCCGCTCCACCGGGTGCAGCCCGGCGCGGGCCACCGCCGTGCCGGCCAGGGCGGCCACGATGATTCCCGCGCCGCTGATCAGGATCAGCACCAACGACAGCTCACCCAACGTGTGCTTGGTCGGGGCGAGCGACTGGGCGAGCACCATGGCCTGGCCCGGCCCCGAGGACAGGGCGATCACCCTGGTGTTGGTCGCGGTGTCCGTGCGCAGCGAGTAGTGCGAGGTACCCTGCGCGACCGCGAGCTCCTTCGGTCCGGAGGCGGGTTTGCGACCCTCGCTGGGCGCGATCATCTGGTTGTCCGCGTACAGCAGCCCGATCTGGATATCGGTGCTGGTCAGGAACGCACCGGGGATGGTCTCCAGCCGGTTGCGCACCAGCGGCACCTCGACCGCGGAGGAGGCCCGCTCGATCAGCGTCTCGTCCAGCTGCTCGTACAGGTTGTCCCGCACGGTGAGGTACGCGCCGAGCGAGACCAGGCCCACGGCACCCGCCACGCAGATCGCCGCGAGCAGGGTGACCCGCGAGCGCAACGAGAACCGGCGACCACCCGTGCCGCGGCCGGTGTCGTCCTCCGCCGTCACGGTGGCGTGTCCCTGAGCACGTAGCCGACACCGCGCACGGTGTGGATCAGCCGCGGCTCCCCCTCGGCCTCGGTCTTGCGCCGCAGGTAACCGACGTACACTTCGAGCGCGTTGCCCGAGGTCGGGAAGTCGTAACCCCAGACCTCCTCCAGGATCCGGCTCCTGGTCAGCACGTGCTTGGGGTAGGTGAGGAACAGCTCGAGCAGGGCGAACTCGGTACGGGTGAGGCTGATCGCCCGCTCGCCCCTGCGCACCTCCCTGGTACCGGGGTCCAGGGTCAGGTCGCCGAAGCTCAGCGTCTCGACATTTCTTTCCGGTTGGTTCTCGGCGCTGGCCCTGCGCAGCAGGGCGCGCAGGCGAGCCAGCAACTCCTCCAGCGCGAACGGCTTGGGCAGGTAGTCGTCGGCGCCCGCATCCAGCCCGGACACCCGGTCGGACACGGTGTCCCGTGCGGTGAGCACCAGAATCGGCAGGTCGTCCCCGGTGCTGCGCAGCCTGCGCGCCACCTCGAGACCGTCCAGTCTCGGCATCATCACATCCAGCACCATCGCGTCCGGTCGGTTGGCCACGATCGCGTCGAGCGCCTGCGCGCCATCGCTGGCCAGCTCCACCTGGTAACCGTTGAACTCCAGCGAGCGGCGAAGCGACTCGCGAACGGCCCGGTCGTCGTCGACAACGAGAATGCGCATGAACACAGTCTTACCCGCCCGGCTGAGACCGGGCTTAGAGCGCGGGGTGACTTCACTCCCCGGTGCCACGCGCGACCGGAGCGTTCCACCTCCGCCACAGGGCCAGCACCCGCACCCCGACCACCACGCCCGCGGCGGCCAGGGTGACCGGCGCGGTGGGCAGGCCGAGCAGGTGGCCCGCACCGACCAGCGCGGCCCCCGCCAGCGCCGCGAGCGCGTAGATCTCCCTGCGCAGTACCAGCGGAATCTGGCGAAGCAGCACATCGCGCAGGGCTCCGCCGCCGATGCCGGTGGTCATGCCGATCAGGCAGGCGGTGTACACCGGGGCGCCCTCGGCCAGCGCGATCGCCGTACCCGAGGTGGCGAACACGCCGAGGCCGACCGCGTCGGCCAGCAACACCGCCTTGCGCAACCGGGCCATCACCGGGTGGAAGGCGAACACGATCAGCGCCACGGCCGCGCACACCCCCAGATAAGGCCAGGTACGCAGGGTGGTCGGCGGGTGGATGCCGAGCAGGACGTCCCGGATGATCCCGCCGCCGAGTGCGGTGGTCAGGCCGAGCACGACCACGCCGAACACGTCCAGCCGTGCCCCGACCGCCGCCAGCGCGCCGGACGCGGCGAAGGCCGCCAGCCCGATCATCTCCAGCGCGGTGAGCACCATGAGGTCGCAGGATTCTTATTCGATCAAGCCGCCCCGGTAGGCGAGTAGCGCGGCCTGCACCCGGTTCGCGGCGCCGATCTTGGACAGTACCGCCGAGACGTAGCCCTTCACCGTCGCCTCGGACAGGTGCAGCTTGCTGCCGATCTCGGCGTTCGACATGCCCTGCCCGATCAGGCCAACCACCTCGCGCTCCCGCTCGGACAGGGAGGCCAGCAGCTTGCGCGCGGGCTGGGCGGCCCGCTGCTCGTCCCGGTGCACCTGCACCATCCGGGCCGCGACCCCGGGATCGAGCACCGCGCCCCCGCGGGCGAGGTCGCGGATCGCGCGCAGCAATGCGGGCGGGTCGATGTCCTTCAGCAGGAACCCGTTCGCGCCGAGCCGCAGCGCCAGGCTGACGTACTCGTCGATGTCGAAGGTGGTCAGCATCGCCACGTAGGGTGGCTCGGGCAGCGCCTGGATCGCGCGCAACGCCCGGATCCCGTCGTCGGCGGAACGCATCTTGATGTCCAGCAGGGCCACATCCGGGTGGAATCTGCGTGCCGTCTCCACGGCGGATCGGCCGTCATGCGCCTCCCCGACGATGTCGATGTCGTGCGCGCTGGACAACATGGCACGCAGACCCGAGCGGACCAACTCCTCGTCGTCCGCAAACATGACCTTGATCAACGATGCCTCCGGGCGAACGTGTGGCGGGTCACCCCGCGTGCGGTTAACGAAGGCTACCGACTGAGTGGCCGTTAACGAAAACCACACGCGTGGCTCGGCCCACCGACCGGACGGCAGGTCCCCTCGCCGGGGGAGCGCGGCGACCGGTACGCTGACGGCCGCAGCCCGCGTAGCTCAGGGGATAGAGCAACCGCCTCCTAAGCGGTAGGTCGCAGGTTCGAATCCTGCCGCGGGCGCAGTCCAGGCAATGTACGAACCTTTCGCTCCGTAGTCGCGCCTGGCGAGGCGGCCGCGGAACGTTGTTTGGCTGTCGCTGTCCCGTCGCCGGGGATGACGAATGTGCGAGCGGCCGTTCGCGGCTGGTGATGTCTACGCGGTGGACAAACGTCGGCATGACGCTGCGGAGGGCTTCGACGCGGCCAGCGTTGGCACTGGCCTCGATGTCAGCGCGAAGCGCCTCCAGCGGTGACCCATGCCAGCCTGGTGCTCGCTTCGGGTGTCGAGGAGATTCTGCGGGGACGCCAGCGTGACAGTCTTCGGCGACCCGCGCTCGGCGGGCGCATCACCGGCCCATTTGGGTGAGTTGGCGCTTGATGTGCGGGTCGTCGCCGTCGACGTGCAGCCAGCTCTGGATCGCTCGGCCTTTCAGCTCCATCCGGCCGTGCGTTGGTGGTCGCGAGGAGATGGTCGGCGCGTGCGGGATCGACCCGCACCATGATCTCATTCTGCGCGTACAACTCCGTCAGCTATCGCAAGCCGCTCCGCGCGCAACTGTCCGTTCGCGCGCACGAGGTTGCTGCGCCCAGGTGAACGAACCGCGGACAGCCAGTTGCAGATGGTTACTTGGAGTGACGCATTCTAAGTCACATGTGTACTTTTCGCACCCATTCAGGTACTTAAAGTTGTCATTACATGGGGGCGGGTGCAGCATAGAGTTTAGATTTAAAGGTACTGCGTTCCGGAAGGACTGGTAAGGAATACGATCTTCGAGGAGAAGTCCACGGTCCCTTCTCGCAATCTACTGTTGAATTCAATCACGCACTGCGCGCAGGTCTCCAATCTGGAAAATATATACCCAGCTTGGAAGTGTACTCATGAAAGTTGCAGTATTTGATCTGGACGGTACTCTGCTGCCCGGCGCACTGGCTCTCGATCTTGCATACGCGTTCGCCCGACATGTCGACGTCGACATTAATTCGATCACATGTCTGATGTCGGAGTACCAGGATGGCGCGGTCAGCCATGACGAACTGATGGTCCGACTGCACCAGATCTTGCAGAAGACGTTCGCTGGGCTTGCCGTTGAGTATGTAGCTCATCAGGCGGAACTAGTCTGGCGCCAGGCCGCGACTCGTCTGCACCATTATGTATGGCCCGCGCTGGAGTCACTGCGGGGTGCCGGGTATCAGATCTGGTTGATTTCCGGAAGTCCGGCGCAAACGGTTCGGGTCGCTGCCACAGCACTGGGTTTTCACCAGTGGTCCGCCACGGAGTTCGCAGTTTACGACGGCCGATTTACTGGAGAGTTGATCTCCGCTCCGGCACTCGCAGGAGGTAAGTTTGGCGCATTTCACGCACTGCTGCACCGAACCGATGCACGGAAACTTGATACCGAAAAATCAATGGCCGTCGGAAATTCCCCTGCCGACGCCGAGCTCCTCGAAATCGTCGGCAATCCGTTCGCATTCGAACCGGACCGGTACCTGGCGCGAATGGCTCATTACAACAACTGGCCGGTGATCGATCGTATCACGGCTTCTGCGGCCATCAGAGCAATCTCCGCAACCCGCCGCCCAAAGGGTGCTGTCTAGCGGGTCAACCGCCAGAAATGCCTTGAGCATCACGAGATTAAAGGAATGCCGCCATGAACGTATTGCTGGTGCCCGACGGAAGTCGTCGATGGGCACGTAAGCACGACGTCACCGAATGTGAAGGCCGGATGAAATCCGTCAAGGCGATTGCAATGTCGGCGGAGGCGATGCATGTCCGCGGAATTAACAGATTGTATGTCACCATCGCTTCACGTGTAAACCTGGAGCGCCCAGGTAAGAAGGTGCGCAATTTCCTGGAGGCCGGGGCGTCGATCCCTGACATGTGCGGCATCCCGATCAAATTCACTGTGGCCGGCAACCTCTCCCCGGTTCCTCCAGACGTACGGAAACTGTTCGCAGAGAAGGAATCCGAGCACGCCTCGGGGTTCCCAATAACTATCACGGTGGGCTGGAGTCTGCCCGAAGAGATCGTCGACCTCGTCAACCGCTTCCGCGGACACCCACGTCCAGTCACCACCGCCGAGATAGCCAAGGAGTGTGCCGTTCCAGACGCCATCGACCTGTGGATACGTGCCGGAGGAGACATGCGCTTCTCGGGATTCTTCCCTGCACTGTCGCCCTACCTTGAAATCGTGTGCAGAGACGAATACATGCCGGATTTCACGCCGAGCACTGTTGATGAGATCTTCGATGATTTTCATCGAAGAGAGCGCAGGTTCGGAGCATAAAGGGAGGCGTGAACACCATAGCGCAGATCCGCCCGACTCCGTTCGACGTTTTAGTGCACGGCGACCCCGCACATCGCATCGGAGCAATCCTCCATATCGTTGGCCGCGCGCCGGAACCGAACGCGCCTCGCGATCACATCGCCGACCATCTGGACAAACTCCCCGCGCTGCACTGTGTCCTTCGGTCAACGCTGGTTCATGATTGTGGTGACCGGGGCTACCGGGAATGTGGGCCGGCCGTTGACACAGGCGCTGGCCGAGGCGGGCCAGCAGGTGACGGCGGTGTCGCGGCACGCCGCGGCGGTGCCGGACGGCGTCCGCCACGTGGTGGCCGACCTGGCCGAACCGTCCGGCCTCGAGCCCGCGCTGGCAGGGGCGAAGGCGTTGTTCCTACTCCTGCCCGGCGATCTGCACGCCGCCGGAGCCAACCCGGCCGACATCCTCAGCAAGGCCGCGGCCGGCGGGGTGCGTCGGGTCGTCCTGCAGACCTCGCTGGCGGTGGCGACCAGACCCCACGGCCCGACGCGGATCGCGATGCGCGCGCTGGAGGACGTGCTGCGGGAATCCGGCCTGGACTGGGCCATCCTGCGGCCGGGTGGCTTCGCCTCCAACGCCCTGTGGTGGGCCGAATCCGTCCGCACGCGCCGGGTCGTCGCCGCGCCCTTCGGCGACATCGGGGTGCCCATCATCGACCCGGCGGACATCGCCGAGGTCGCCGCGGCCTGCCTGCTGGACGACCGGCACGCCGGCGGCGTGTACGAGCTGACCGGACCGGAGGTCATCACCCCGCGCCAGCAGGCGGAGGCCATTGCCGCCGCGCTGGGCTCGCCGGTACGGTTCCACGACCTCACCCGCGACGAGGCCAAGACCAGCATGACCCAGAGCATGCCGGCCGAGCTCGCCGACGACACCCTGGACATCCTCAGCTCCCCGAGCCCGGCCGAACTGCGCGTCAGCCCGGACGTCCAGCGGGTCCTCGGCCGCGCCCCGCGCCCCTTCGCCGACTGGGCCGCCCACAACATCGCCGCATTCCACTGAGACCGATCAGCGCCTCCGAAACTGCTCGGCGTACTCGCCGATCCACCGCCGATTAGCCGAAGAACCTGATCCGACGTTGACGATGGCGCTATGGCTCGGAACTGACACTCACCACCGACCGCCCTGCCAACGCGGGCGGGGCCCCGAACACCGACACGGGCCCCCGCCCGCAGTCACCGAACATCGCAACCGGACCGCGTCACAAACGAAGGCCGCCGAAACCTGTGCACGAAACATCCGCTCATCGGCAGAAGAGAACGTCAGCACCGGCCAGCGAAGCGCGGTTCAAACAACCGGAAAACGACTGGCACTACCCTCCGTTACCGGCCACCGTGTTTCGCCGGGAGCCGGTACGGCGCATCTTCGCATGTGCTGACTCGACAGCCACCGACAAGCCGCTGACCAGCAGGTTCAGGTTCGTATACTGGCTTGGTTGGGTGCGCAGTCCAGGCAACATCCGAACCATTCGGGATGTTGTACGGCGAACGGCGACGGTGATCGGATCGTTACCTCTTGGCGGCCAGCACTGCCGCGAGGCCTTCTTGCAGATCTTTGACGAAGTACTCGGAAACCTCCAGCGACGGGAAATGTCCCCCGGTTTCGGGCGACCTCCATCGGACGATCTGTCGGTACCGCTCCTGCGCCCAGGCGCGCGGATATTTCTCGATGTCGCGGGGATACATAGTGATTGCTGACGGGACGTCGACCCGAAGTTCGGGGTCGAGCGAGTTGTGGCTTTCGTAGTAAATGCGGGCTGACGATGCGCCGGTTCGCGTCAGCCAATACAGGGTGACGTTGTCGAGAATTCTGTCTCTGGAGATCGTCTCGAATGGGCTGTCTTCGGTGTCTGACCACTCGGCGAACTTGTCAAGGATCCAGGCGAGAAGCCCGACCGGTGAGTCGACGAGCGAGTAGCCGATGGTCTGTGGTCGGGTCGCCTGCTGCTTCGCGTACGCCGCGCGGTGGCGCCAGAAATCGCGGGTTTCCTCGGTCCACTTGCGCTCGACCGCCGTCAGCCCTTCCGTTGTCAACCCGGATGGCCCCTCCGCGAACGTTGTATGGATTCCGAGAACGTGCGCCGGGAACCTGCCGCCGAGAACCGTGGTGATATTACCTCCCCAGTCGCCGCCGTGGGCCACGAACTTGCTGTAGCCGAGCCTTCCCATCAGTTCCACCCATGCGGCCGCGATCTTTTCGGTTCCCCACCCGGTGGTGACCGGCTTGTCGCTGTAACCAAAGCCTGGTAGCGACGGGACCACGACGTGGAACGCTGGCGCGTCCGCATCTTTCGGATCTGCCAGCTCGTCTACTACATCGATGAACTCAGCGATGCTGCCTGGCCAGCCGTGCGTCAAGATCAGAGGAGTGGCATCTGTGCGCGCGGATCGGCGGTGCAGGAAGTGGATTCCCAGATCATCAATGGTCGTGCGGAACTGGCCGATACGGTTAAGGCACTCTTCGAACGACCGCCAGTTGTACCCGGTGCGCCAGTAGTTCACGACATCGACGAGATCGGCGAGAGGAACGCCCTGTTCCCATCGGCGAGGGTCGGGCGCGGCGCGATAGACCGTCTCGGTCTCCGGTAGCCGCGCCACGGCTAATCGCGCGCGCAGATCGTCGAGGTCGGCGTCAGTCGCGTGGGCTTCAAAGGCTTGCACGTCGCTGGTGAGACAGGGCATGAGACCTCCTGGCTAGCGAGGAACCGGCTACGACCTATCGCGAACCGGCTAAGACGGTTCTATCATGTCTTCATGTCAGCGTGCAACCGGCTAAGGTGGTTCCATGCCTGCTGAATTCCCTGACTTTCGCCTCGGTAACGTGCTAGCGACCAGCTTCACGGCGACTCTGACGGAGCGTCATGGCGACACCGTGGAGCGCATTCCCACGCCGCGCCGACTCGTCGACTGGCTGGCGGTGAACGGCCTCGCCGTGGATTCCTGCACCACCGGTCAGCTCGGACTCGCTTGGGACCTGCGGGAGTCGATTCACGCCGCTGCGACAGCGGCCGCGATCCAGGATGCTCTCCCCGCGTCTGCTGTCCAAGTCATCAATGACCGCAGCGCTCAGGGGCGGGCCGCGGCTATCCTGACGCCCGATGGCAATCGGCGATGGCGGCTCAGCTCGGCTTCCCGCGTGGAAGACGCCCTCGGCGTGATCGCCGCCGACGCGATCAGCATCATCGCAGGCGAACGAGACGGAAAATTGGCCTTGTGTGCATCGCCAACCTGCCAAGCCGCCTTCTTCGACACCAGCCAAAGTCGCACCCGCAAATGGTGTGAGATGAACACGTGCGGGAATCGTCAGAAGAAAGCGCGCTTCAATGCCAACCAGCGCAAAAACCCTACCCGCCAGCGATGACAGCCAGAAGCGGCGGGCGCAGAACCGTGTTATGACCCCGTGATGTCTGGCCGCGTCCTGGGGCGATTCCTCACTCGTGTGCGCCGGAGAGGCGGCGTAGGCGGTGTCTGAGGTGTTGTTGCTCGGCGAGATTGACAGTGACGGCGATGGCTCGTCGGTAGGCGTTGGCTGCGTCGTGGGTTTCCAGCTCATCGATCTGGGCTTCGGCGTGCAGGCCTGCGATGCAGGCCTGGAGCAGGTAGAGGCCGGGTTTGGCACCTGGGGCGGCTTGTTCGACGAGTTTGATTCCTTGGTCGATCAGTTCCTGGTCCCACAATGTCCGGTCCAGCTCGTCGAGCGGCTTGAGGTGCCCGTCCGGTCCTACCCGAGCTGGGTGGCGGGCCTCGGTGAGCAGCATCAATGCGAGGAGTCCCGCGACCTCGGTGGACTCGGGGAGGCTCCGATGGAGGAGCCGGGTCAGGCGAATCGCCTCGGCGGCGAGATCCGCGTCGCGGGGCGGCGCGCCGGTGGTTGTGTGGTGCGCCTCAGTGAACATCACGTAGAGCACGTCGAGTACGGCGGCGACACGCTCGTCGGCGTGTTCGGATGGCGGGAGCGGCCGGCTGAGCTCGCCACGCCTGGCGGCAGCTGTTCGCCGAGTTCGACGCCGTGGTGTGCCCGATCACGCCGACGCCCGCGTTCCCGCACGACCACAACCCCAATCCGCTGGAACGGCGCATCGACATCGACGGCGTCGAGTACCCCTACCTCGACCAGCTCGTCTGGGCCGGCCTGGCCACCATGCCGGCCTGCCCGCCACCGCCATACCCGCGGGCCGGTCCCCCGACGGCTTGCCGGTCGGCGTGCAGCTCATCGGTCCGATGTTCGAGGACCTCACCCCGCTGTGACTGGCCGAACTACTCGAGCAGAAGACCGGCGGCTTCCAGGCACCGAAGTAGGGCGCACTGGCCAGCTGGCCGGGGTACCGCAGGGACAGGCGTTGCCGAGAACTCCCATCCCTGCCAGCGCACGCTCATCGGCAAAGAGTGCGTTTCGCTTCGGCCGGTGACACGTGCAGCGCAGAAGGGTGACAAGTTGCTGACGCTACCCTCCGCTACGGGTCATCGCGTCCGCCGGTATCCATCGCGCCGGATTTCACGTGGGCAGGTTTTATGGTGGCCGGTAGGCCGTTGACCAGCAGGTTCAGGTTCGTATAGTGCCTTGTTGGGTGCGCCAGTCGAGGCAGGACCCGAACCAGTCGAACCTTTGCGGCTCAGCGGATAACGATGATCGGATCGTTGCCGTCTTCATGCGCGGCGTGCGGAAGCGGCGTTTCGCCGAGGCGGGCGTAGGTCGTGCTCCGATCGCCGACGTCGTAGCGGTAGACGAGGGCCTAGTTCCCGGTCGCCGGCCGCCGCGCCGGCCATTCGGTGATGCCGGCGGCGATGGTCTCCGCCAACGCCACCGGCTGGTCCCGGGCGACGAGGTGTCCGGCACCGGAGATGCGGGTCACCGTGGCGTGCGGAGCCAGGCGTAGCAACCGGTCGACGTCGTCGTCGGTGACGGGCGACCCGCTGCCACCGCGGACGAGCAGGACGGGCAGGTCGAGCTCCGCGGTGACCTGCCGCAGCCGTGGAACCTGGGCGAGGATGTCGTCGACGAGCTCGGTGTAGCCGTCGAGCAGACCGCTTGCGGCGAGAAAGCCCCGGACCCGGTGGGGCTCGAGATCGGGCACGACGTCCACCAGCACCAGGCCCGCCACCCTGGCCCGCACCACCGGATCGCCGATGGCGGCGATGGCGGCGAGCCCGCCCAGCGAGGCACCGACCAGCACACACCCCGGTGGCTCGGCGTGCAGCATGGCGGCGACGTCCTCCGCGCAGGGCGCGAGCGCCCGCAGCGAGCCGTCGCTGCCACCGTGGCCGCGCTGATCGAAGGCCACGCACCGGAACCCGGCATCGACGAGGACGTCGACGACCGGCGTCCACACCCGACGACGCTCACCACCGGCGTGGAGCAGCAGGACGGCCGGCCCGGCGCCCGCCTCCTCGCCTCGAAGGACCGCATCAGGACGGGCGATCCGCCGTGCCCGAGGGACGGTTGAGTCGATCATGGCGGTGCCACCTCCGCTACCTTGACAGGTCAAGGTAAGACGGTAGGGAGCCTTACCTTGACCTGTCAAGGTAAGGTCCTGGTGTGACACATTCCCGGGTGCGCCGCCCTCCCGACGAGGCGCGGCGCCTGATCCTGGATGCCGCGGAGAGGCTCCTCGCCGAGGGTGGTGTGGCCGCCGTCCAGGTCCGGGCCATCGCCACCCGCGTCGGCATGACCGACGCGGGGGTCAACCACCACTTCGGTAGCCGTGACCGCCTCCTGGAAGCGCTGCTGCGCCACGGCGGCCGGAAGATCCGGGCCGGGGTGGAGGAGGTGCTGGGTTCCTGGCTCAACCGCGGCGCCGATCTCGGTGAGCTGGTCGACGCCTTGGCGGCCTTCTACCGCCGGGGCTACGGCGAGCTGGCGGTGGCGCTCCACGCCGCCGGGTGGCGAGACGAGGGATCAGGGATGCTGGACCCGGTCGTCGACGCGCTCCATGCCCTGCGCCCCGGCGCCGCCGACATCCCTGTCGAGGACACCCGGCTCGCCGTCGCCGCTCTCCACCAGGCCCTCGCCACCGAACCCCTGTACGGCCCGACGTTCCGCCGCGGCGCCGGCATCAGCGGCCGGACGGCCACCACCCCCGCCCCCCAGCTCCGCTGGTGGACCACCCACCTCACCCGCTCCCTCGGCCTGCGGTAACGCGCCCGGGCATCCGGCGGTGATGCCGTTCCACGGCCTGGCGCAAGCACCCCCACGCCCCACTCGCCGCGTTTCGCCGGTAGCCGTCGCGCCGGATCCTCGCATGTGCGGATTTCACGGCGACCGGTAGGCCACTGACCAGCAGGAAGTGGGCAGATCGGGGTTATCGGCGGGTACGCGGGGCGCGCAGGAAAGTCTTCAGGCTGCTGTTGCCGCGGCCCGCGGTGATCGCGTGGTAGATCAGGAGCAGGATGACGGCTCCCAAGGTGGCGGTGACCCAGGTGGACAGGTCGAAGAACCCTTGGGTGGTGTCGACGCCGAAGAGGGTCGATGCCACCCAACCGCCGATCAACGCGCCGGCGATGCCGACAAGGATCGTGACGATGACGCCGTGTTTCGCTTTGGCGCCGAGCGCCAGCTTGGCGACAATTCCGGCGACGAGGCCCAGCACCATCCAGGCGATGATCCCCATGATGACTCCTCGGTTCAGAGATCGCGGATATTCGGGTGATCAGGTCACGGCGAGTTCCATACAGTCCACTGTAGACTCATTTGTCACTGGACATGGTCTCGTCAGGACTTTCGAGGGGGATGCGGAACCGGTCGATGAACAGCTGCGCCTCCGCTGAGGTGAACACACCCCGTTGGGCAGCGCGCAGGATGGCCGCGACGACGCTGTGATGTACGTCGGCGATCCCCGTGAAGTCGTTCTGTGCCATAAGCGGTTCCTCGGTCGGCTGACGTCACGCCGGGGGCTGGGGCACTTGCTGCCATGGTACACGTTCCGCCCGGGCCGACCGGCGGGTTCGGTCGAACGCTGAAAGGCCGAGTGCGGTGCCATGTCCAGGGCGATCGACACTGGCGAGACCTACTGGGCCGAAGTGGCACTTCACCTCCGCCGATCAGCGCACGACCACTGTTGTGCAGCGAGTCGTACTACGTGGGACTCTGACCGGGGTGGACGAATGACCATCGCCAAGGGATGCCTTCGGAGGCCGCCGTGTTGATCCTGTTGATCGTTCTGCTCGTGCTCTGGCTCATCGTGGCGATCGTCGGGTTCGCTGTGGAAGGGCTGATGTGGATCGCGATCGTCGGAATCGTGCTGTTCGTCGGCACGGCCGCGATCGGGTTCGTCCGGCGAAGGGCACTCCGCCGTTAGCGGACGATCATCCTATGGGACCTCGCGTGCTCGGCCTCCGGTTCATGCCGGCGGGTGACCGCCATCGCGCTCGTCGGCACGGTCGGGTCCGCTTGACGATCTCCCGGCGGCCATCACCGTGAAGTCGCACCGGTCGGCGGCGACGAGGACCCGCCGATGCGCGCCGGAAGGCGTAGGATCGACGGTGTCGAGAGTACCTCGTATGCGGGTGATCAAGTCCGCGTCGTCCTCGGCGGCAGTCCGGCTGGCGGGTTCAGGCCGGAGATGGGAGTACCGACATGAGGTCGGTCCCGAGTACGTTGATCGCTACCGGTTCCGCGATGGCCGTTATGCCGTCCCAAGTGCGATTGAGGCTGAAGCCACCGGTCGCTTCGAGCACTGGGTTCGTCGATGGTGCGTGGTGGCCACGGTCGCGGAATCTGAGTGCCGAGTTACCTGCGTTGCTGGCGGCGTTGCGGCCCCGGCTCGGCCGGGTCGAGCGGGTTACCTACAACCTGAGTGTCTGGGACCTGGCCGTGCGCAAGGCCGCGGTCGGCCACCAGGTGCGGCTGGACGGGTCCTTCTCGCAGGCTCCCGATCTCGTGGCGGTGGCCGGGGCAGGCGGCCGGCGTCTGACCTTGCTGGTTGTGCCGCCGGATACGGCGGAAGTGGCCGCGCATCGGGTGCTGATCATGGCGTCCAGACCGGACAACGTCGACGGCACCGATGTGCTGCTCACCGCCCGCCCCGTCGCGGTCGGCGGCGAGTCGGGCGATGAACCGGATATGGTCGCCGAGCGCTGGGAGGGTGACGGCGGCCGCAGGTACGAGCACGCCTAGCATCCCGCTCCGCGCGGGCGGCCGGTGTGGCTCGGGGCGCGACGAGGCTCAGCCCGTCACCTCGCGGGGAGGATCTCGACGTACCCATCGGTTCCGTTCACCCGGATCCGCTGCCCATCCTGGATCAGGTGCGTGGCCTGTTCCACCCCGACGACGGCCGGCAGGCCGTATTCCCGTGCGATCACCGCGCCGTGGGTCATCAGGCCCCCGACCTCCGTCACCAGGCCCGCGATCGCGACGAACAGGGGCGACCAGCTGGGGTCCGTATGAGCCGTGACCAGGATGTCGCCCGGTTCGACATCGGCAGTCGCCATGTCCAGGACGACTCGGGCCCGCCCCTCGACGGTCCCGGCGGACACCGGTAGGCCGACCAGCGCGCCGGTTGGCAGATCGTCGCGCCGGTACGCTCCGGCGAGGGCCTCGCCGTCCGAGGTGAGCACCCGGGGTGGCGTGAGCGCCTGATACGACCTGAACGCGGCCTTCCGCCAACAGATGAGCTCGTCATCGACCTGGTTCGTACGCACGACGTCGTGAAGTTCCTGGAACCTCAGAAAGAAGATGTCTTCCTTCTCCCGAAGCACGTCGGCCCGCACGAGACGCGCGGCCTCGTCCAGCAAGGCCTGCTTGTAGACGAAGTAACGGCTGACCATGCCGTACTTCGGGTACTCGCGGTACCCGATGAACGTCCGGACGAGGTCGATCTTCCGTTTGGTTTCTTCGGCCTTCCACTCCCCGTCCGGCAGAGCCCGCAAGCGCTCCAGCAGTTCCTGTTCCTTCTTCCACGCCTCCTGCCGCCCTTGCTCGAAGTGGCGCTCGCCGGCGCCCGGCTCGGCGTTCTTGATGTTGGAGAGGAGCATGGGCAGGAGCGTGGTGGGCCGTTCGCTCCAACGCGGCCTGGTGATATCGATTTCACCGACGCAGCGCATGCCGTACTTGTCGAGGTAGGCCGCGATGGCGTCACGCGCTTCCCGCCCGCCGTCGAGCTCGGCCAACTCGTCGAGGAAGTCCTCGTCCCCGACATCGCGCAGAAAGGCGACGACTTCCGGATGCGGGCGGATCACGTCCGCGACGTCGAGGAGCGCCAGCCCCATCTCCGAGGTGACATTGTGCGGGACGGACTGGGAGAGCGTGTCGGCCGCGTTCTTCTCGCCCAGCCACTCCTGCAGTCGCTCGTTGAGCCACCGGGTCGCTTCCATCGCCGACATGAACACCTGATGGCTCCGCGGATCGAACAGGAGCCGCCTCAGCTCCTGGATGTCCGCCAGGATGAAGTCGAGCAACGCAGCTCCGGACTTCGTCCTGATGTCGCGCTTCAACGCGTCGATGGAAGCCTGGGTGCGCCCGATCAACTCGGTGACGACGGCCGGATCGGTCTCGATCGGGTCCGGCGCGACGCCGGGGGCCGGCTCGCCGGGACCCTCGTCGGGGAGCGACGGGATGAAGCCGTCGCGTTCGAGGATGGTCTGCAGCGCGTCCCCGATCAGCGGATCGGACTTCCCCACGACCTCCAGGAGCCCGGCGCGGTTCGCGGGCGAGGCCAGGATCTGGGTGACGTCGACGAACAGGCGCCCACCGGCCTCGACCATCGGCGCAGGGGTCGTCAGCAGCCACACGGAGAGGCCCAGGGGCTTTATCGGGTCGGTCATCATCTGCTGATGACCGACGGAGACATAGACGTGGTTGTCCCGGTCCCCGGCCTCCGGAACGGGGAACAGCGTGGTGATCGGCCGGCTCTGCACGACATGGAAGTCGTCGTCGGCAAGGCACCATTCGATGTCCTGGGGGCAGCCGAAGTGCGCTTCGATCCGCCGGCCCAGCCGCGCGAGCCGCACGACCTGCGCGTCCGTCAGCGCCGGCTGTTCCCGCCACGCCGGCTCGATCGGCTGTTCCTGCGTTCCTCCTCCCGGCGAGGCGTGGATGGCACGCTGCTTGGTGGCGACCGCCTTGGCGACGATGTCGCCGTCGCGCACCTTGTAGACGTCGGCGTTCACCAGGCCGGAGACCAGGGCCTCGCCGAGGCCGAAGCCGGCCTCCACGCAGGCGACCTTCCGGCTGGACGTGGCGGGGTCGGCCGTGAAGAGGACACCGGCCGCCCGCGGGAAGACCATCTGCTGCACGACCACGGCCATGTGGACCTTGCGGTGGTCGAAGCCGTTCCGCAGCCGGTAGGTCACGGCCCGCTCGGTGAACAGCGAGGCCCAGCACCGCCTGACGTGCCGCAGGATCGCCGCCTGCCCGACGACGTTCAGGTACGTGTCCTGCTGGCCCGCGAAGGAGGCGGCGGGCAGGTCCTCCGCCGTCGCGCTCGATCGGACGGCGTAGGCGGCCCGCTCGCCGAGCCGGGCGAGTGCGCCGGTGATCGCCGCCGCCACCTCGTCAGGGACGACGATCCCTTCCAGGGCCTGCCGGATCTCCGCGCTACGCGTGCGAATCGCCTCCCGGTCGTCCGGGTCAAGGCGCGACAGCCGATCCAGCCGATCGTCAAGCGACCGCGCGTCCGCCATGATTCGCCGGAACGCGTCCGTCGTCACGCAAAAGCCGGCCGGCACGCGGATGCCTTCGATCCGCGCAAGCTCTCCCAGGTGCGCACCCTTGCCGCCGCCGACAGCGACCCGCGTCTGGTCGATCTCCTGAAGACCGAGCACGTAGCTGCCCATCCGTTCATCTCCCCCCGTCCGCCCCCTCGGGCCCCGTTTCCGCAGGTTCTGGTGTCGGCTGGAGATTCTGCGGCACCAACCGGGTCTTGCCACAAGGCCCCCGGTGCGCTATATGTTGAAAGTGGCAAGGAGTGGGTTACCTCCTTGCCTTTGCCCTGGGGACGTCGGCACGATTCTCGTTCAGGCGGGGATACCCACGCCGGGCCGGAAGCGCAGTACCCACTCCGCCAGCGGGGAGAGCGCGGGCCAGCGCGTGCCACCAGGACGCGGGTACACCCGCGACGAGTAGGCGGCGGGGACGTAGCCGGGGTCGAAGAAGCACCCGGTGCCGTAGGTCGCGTCGTGTGCAGGGCAGGCGCCGGCGATGTCGGCGGGTGCCGGCGTGCGTCCGGTGTTCACCCAGGTCGCCAGTTCGTCGATGGCCGTCGCGTACTCGGACGTGCTCAGCGTGCTGTGCTCGCCTTCCCTGGTGAAGGTCTGCACGAGCCGCCCGGCGGTGCGCGAGCCGCGCAGGCTGGCGCGATAGGCGGCCTCCTGCTCGACGAACGCGGTAGGGTCGCCGATCGCGTGCATCGTGAGCACCGGAATCGAGATGGCGCCGGTGGGGTCGCTGTCGAAGGAAAGGTCACGCACCGCGGAAGGGTCCGCGGTGAACCGTTCGACACCGGCATTGAGTGCCGCGTCGTCGTACGAGCCGGTGTAGCGGATGGTCCGGTTGCTGAAGGGGTTCCGGTCGTCGAGCCGGTCGTGCACGATGTCGCGGAAGGTGAAGGTCGCGAAGCGCAGATGTGACTCCAGAGTGCGTTCCGGAATCCCCGTCACGGCGAGGATATCGCTCAGGTTCTGCCGCTGCCGAGGTGTTCGCTCGCCCCGCGCCGACGCGAAGCCGGTGCACTCCTGGAGCCTGGCGCGCAACCCGGCCCGGGTCATCGTGGAACCCTCGCGCAAACCCATCCACAGTGGATACTGCGGCTCGGTGGGGCGCGGATGGTTACCGCAGTAGTACTGGTAGACCACGCGGAGATCCACCCGGAAGTCGTAGCCCCGGGAGCCTCCGGCGAGCATGCCGTTGGTCAGCAACACGCCGTCGTAAGGGCGCGGCGGCCAGGTGCCGTGGATCTCCGCGGCCTTCGCCGCCACGTTCCCGCCCCAGGACTGGCCGTGCAGCAGCGTCGTGCTCGGCCGGCCGAAGGTCCGCACGAACAGCCGCCGCAGGTTCTCGGTGTCCTCGGCGGCCATCCGCACGCCGTAGCCGCCGCGCCGGTAGGCCGACCCGGCCCAGGCGTAACCCTCGCGCACCATCACCGCCCAGCGGGCGAGGTCCTTGTCACTGCGTTCCGGATCCGAGTCCTCGGTCAGGCCGGGGCCGCCGTGGGCATGCAGCACGAGGGACCCGTTCCACTGCTCCGGGATGGCGATCGAGTAGTAGGCGCCATTGCCGTCCTGCCCGGAGTAGCACCTCGCGGGCACCGTGACCTCGTCCGGGCAGGGCACCGGAGCGGGACGTTCGCGCGCCGCAGGGGAGTCTGCGGCACTGGCCGGCAGCCCGCTGCCGAGGGTGGTCACCAGTAGCGCGGCCACCACCCCGATCCGGTACGGCCGGTCCGGCGACTGACTCGTTTCCACGGGCGACCTCCGTTGGCCTGCGGTGCGCCTTCGCACCGGGGAGTGTGATGCTAGGCACGGTGACGACGGCCGGTCGCGATTGAGTTCATAGTGGTCGCCAGGCGGAGTTCCGGGTACTGTGGCGGCCCGTCACGAGCCGCGAGCGCAGTGCAAGGTCACCCGCTCGCGCGCACGAGTCAGCGTTCCAGCTGGGTCGCGGTGATCGCCTTCTCGACCTGCGCGCAGTCCGCGTTGCTCGTGCCCGCCACGCCGTCCCGGGCGTTGCTCGCGCACACCTCGCGCAGGGTGGCCGCGATGGCGCGGAAGTCGGCACCCTTCGGCTGGTTGCGGACCACGGCGAACCACAGCGCCGCGGACCTGGCCGTGCCGATACCGGTGATGGTCTGGCCGTTGAACGTCTGCCCCTCGCTGATCAGGAATCCGAGCTTGTCGATGACGGCGGCATTGATGACCGGGCTGCCTCGCGTGCTCCAGTACTGCCCACCCTTGCGGTCGGGCATCCGCCGCAGGGTCGGGTCGTCCATGTCCCGGTACACCCCGAACACCGAGCCGTCGCCCATCTTCCAGCGGTCCGTGGTGTCCGGTGTGCCGTTGGTGAGGTCGAACAGCTCGCCGAGGACGTCGGCCACGCCCTCGCGAACCGCACCGACCTCGCCCTGCTTGCCGGATTCCACGACACCGTAGTAGTCCTGCACACCGTGCGCGAACTCGTGGCCGAAGGTGTCATCGGAGAACAGCCCGTGCGAGAACACCACTCGGCGGTCGCTGTAGTAGGTCGGCCAGGCCCCGTTGACGCAGTCCCTCCCGTCGGCGCACGCGCGGACCGAGACGTTGACCGCCTGGACACCCTCGACGGGTGCGGCGAGCATGGTCTGGAGGTCGCCGCCCACCTTCGCGTAGAAGCCCGCCAGCTCGCCGAGCCAGATGTAGGCGTCATCGACGTGCCTGACTCCGGTCGGACCGTCCCCCTCGTGCCGGGCAACGGCGAGGTCGCTGCCGCATTCGAAACCGTTCGTGGGCTGGTTACCGCCGTCGCACACCGCCCGCGTCAGCGAGGCGCCGTGGCCGGGGGTGGGCGCGGCACTGACCGGGGCTGCCAGGCACGAGGCGGCCGCCGCCGTCAGGACAACGATACCGATCGCCTTGCGCATCACTGAGTCCTTTCTGGATGACACTCGCTGTCACCGGTGGTCGAGCTGGCCGCCGCGGCCACGGTCGCCCATCATCAGGAGTGGGATCAGCGGAAACAATCGGGGTTTCGCTAGGTGGTCCCCTGGTTCTCCGGCGTGCTCCTCGATCTGCCGGACGATGTCGCCGGCGGTTGCGGGCCCCGCCGGCGCTACCGGCCGAGGCGCTGGTCCGGTGCGGACAAGGCCGGGATGTCGGGGTGGTTGCGTAGCGCCGCGACCACGGTGTTCACCGCGGCGCGCTGCGTGCCACCGCGCCGCACCAGGATGGTCACGTTGCGGTGTACCGGCGTGCTGAGCTCCCGGGTGACGACGGCGTGGTCCGGGGTGACGGCCAATGCGGGCAGCATGGCGATCGACCGGCCCGACTCGACATGCTGGAGCAGCATCAGGTAGTTGCTGAACCGGCATGCCACCCGGGGCTCGAACCCCGACTCGCGGCACAGCCGCACGGTCAGATCCGCCATGTACGACCGGGGCCGGTCACACGCCCAGGTCTCCTCCGCGCAGCTCGCGAGGTTCACCGTGGTGCGGTGGGTGAGCGGATGTCCACGCGGCAGCACCAGCACGATCGGGTCGGTTCCCAGGGGAACGAACTCGAGGTCCGCGCCCCAGGACAGGCCGCCGTAGTCGGTTGTGGTGACGATGACGTCCGCTTCCCCCGCGCGCAGGGCCGGCCCGCTCTCGTGCGGCTCCAACTCGACCAGTTCCAGGTGCAGATGCGGATGAGTGGCGGCGAGTCGCGTCGCCGCCGGCACCGCGAGGGGATAGATGGCACTCTGGAACACCCCGAGCCGGACGGTGCCGATCGGCTCGTCGTTCAGCGCCCGTAACTCGGCCTCGGCCTCGGCCATCTGGTCCAGGATCTCCCGGCCCCGGCGGGCCAGCAGCAGGCCGGCCTCAGTCAGCCGCACCCGCCTGCCGGTCCGCTCCAGCAGCCGGCATCGGCACTCGGTCTCCAGCACGGCGAGTTGCTGGGACACCGTCGACGCGCTCAGCTGCAGCGTCTCGGCGACCGCGCGGACGGTACCGAGGGTTTCCAGCAGGCTGAGCAGCCGCAGCCGCCACGAGTTGAGCACTCCTGGATTGTACGGTTGAGCCGAACAGAACGGTCAGATCTGTGTGATGGACGCGCGCAGCGATGCGTCCCTAACGTCGGTCACATGCTTTCCGAGACAGCCGGTGCCGACCCCGAGCGCCACCTCATCCGCTATTCCGGCCACTCCGCCTTCACGCCGGAGATCATCGCCAGTGCCGCGGGCACCTCGGTGTTCACCGAGAGTGGCCGCGAGCTGCTCGATTTCACCTCCGGCCAGATGAGCGCGATCCTCGGGCACTCGCACCCGGCGATCGTCGCGACGGTCCGCGAGCAGATCGCCGCCCTGGATCACCTGCACAGCGGCATGCTGAGCCGCCCGGTCGTCGAACTCACCCGCAGGCTCGCCGGCACCGTGCCCGAACCGCTGACGAAGGCGTTGCTGCTGACCACCGGGGCGGAGTCGAACGAGGCCGCGGTCCGGATGGCGAAGCTCGTCACCGGTCGTCACGAGGTCGTCGCGTTCGCCCGGTCCTGGCACGGGATGACCCAGGCCGCCGCCAACGCCACCTACAGCGCGGGGCGCAGGGGCTATGGCCCTGCCGGGCCGGGCAACTTCGCGCTGCCGGTTCCGCACCGCTTCCACCCCGACATCGTCGACGCCGAGGGCTCGCTCGACTGGCGCCGCCAGCTCGACCTGGGCTTCGACCTGATCGACGCCCAGTCGGTCGGCAGCCTCGCCGCCTGCCTGGTCGAGCCGATCCTCAGCTCCGGCGGCGTGGTCGAACTCCCACCGGGCTATCTCGCCGCACTGGCACAGAAGTGCCGGGAACGGGACATGCTGTTGATCCTCGACGAGGCGCAGACCGGGTTGTGCCGCACCGGCGACTGGTACGCCTTCGAGCACGACGGTGTCGTGCCGGACATCCTCACCCTGTCCAAGACGCTCGGCGCCGGACTACCGCTGGCCGCCGTGCTGACCAGCGCGGAGATCGAGCAGCGGGCGCACGATCGGGGGTTCCTGTTCCTCACCACCCATGTCAACGACCCGCTGCCTGCCGCCGTCGGCAACACCGTCCTCGATGTCCTGGCCCGCGAACACCTCGACGCGCGGGCGCGCCGACTCGGCAGCACACTGCGCGGTGGACTGGATGAGCTCGCCGCCCGCCACGAGGTCATCGGGGACGTCCGCGGCCGTGGCCTGCTCCTCGGTGTCGAGCTCCTCGGTGACCACGTGCTGGGCGCGGGTGGCGCCGACCGGCTCGGCGCGGCGGTCACCCGGCGTTGCTTCGAGCTCGGGCTGCACATGAACATCGTCCAGTTGCCCGGAATGGGAGGCACCTTCCGGATCGCGCCCCCGCTGACCGCGAGCGAGGACGAGATCGCCCGCGGGGTCGCCATCCTCGACGAGGCGCTCACCGACACCACCCGGGACCTCTGAGGTCACCCCATGACCGATGGTCCACTCGGACCTCAGGCCCCGGCGTAACGGGTGAGGACGACCCCGCCACGGAACGACCTGGCGTCCAGCAACGTCGGATCGAGCAGTTCGAAGCCCTCGGGGAACAGCCCGCGGCCGCGACCCTGCACGACCGGGTAGGTGAACAACCGGTACTCGTCGACCAACCCGGCCTCGATCAGCGTATGGCACAGGGTGATGCTCCCGGTGACCACGATGTCCTTACCCGGTTGCGCCTTCAGCGCGCGGACCTCCTCGACCGGGTCGCCGGAGAGGATCGTGGAGTGCCGCCAGCGCGGGTCGGTCATCGTCGAGGACACGACGTACTTCTGGACCTCGTTGAGGTAGTCGGTGATCCCGGTGGTGTCGTCGGTCTGCTCGGGCCAGTAGCCGCGCAGGTCCTCGAAGGTCCGGCGGCCCACGAGGAACCCGTCCGCGTCGCGGTCCTGCCGGTGCAGCTCCTCGAGCAGGTCCGAGTTGTCCACACCGCCCTGGCCCTGCGGGTCGAACCAGTCGGCCAGCATCTCGACGGACCCGTCGATGGTGATGTTCTGCGTGATGGCGAGCGTGCGCATGATGATCTCCTCCTGCCGTTGTCGGCGCTTCCACTGGTAAGACAGTGGTCCGCGGGGAAAATCATCGGTCGGCACGGCTCGTTGCGCATGACTGCCGACAGCCTCGGGCTCAGCGGCGCAGGGCGGTCTCCCGCTGCATGTGCGACAGCTTTTCGGGATTGCGCACGGCGTAGAGCCCGGTGACGAGGCCCTCGTCGATGCGCACCGCCACGACGGTGTCGATCTCGCCGTCGAGCCGGAGAACCAGCGCCGGGTAGCCGTTGACCTGTACCGGCCGTAGCGTCGCCGTGCCGGCGATCCGGCCCCGTCCGGCGGCCAGCAGGCGGGCCACCTTCTCGGCCCCCACGACGGGCCGCGGGACGGCCTGCTTGACTCCGCCACCGTCACCGAGGAAAACGACGTCCGGCGCGAGCAGGTCGAGCAGGCTCTGCAGGTCACCCGTCTCGACCGCCCGCTGGAACGCCTCGAGCGCGTGCCGAGCCTCGGCCGCGGACACGACTCCGCGCGGCCGGCGCGCCGCGACGTGTGCCCGCGCCCGGTGCGCGATCTGCCGGACCGTGGCCTGGCCCTTGCCGACGGCTTCCGCGATCTCGTCGTAGTCGACCTCGAACACCTCACGCAGCACGAACACCGCCCGCTCGGTCGGCGTGAGTGTCTCGAGGACCAGCAGCATCGCCATCGAGACGCTGTCGGCAAGCTCGACGTCCTCGGCCACGTCGGGCGCGGTGAGCAGCGGCGCGGGCAGCCAGGGGCCGACGTAGGACTCCCTGCGGCGACCGAGCGTACGCAGCCGGGTGAGTGCCTGGCGGGTGGTGATCCGGACCAGGTACGCACGCCGGTCCCGCACCGTGCCGAGATCGACCCCGATCCATCGCAGCCAGGTCTCCTGCAGGACGTCCTCCGCGTCGGCGGCCGAGCCGAGCAGCTCGTAGGCGACGGTGAACAGCAGGTTGCGGTGGGCGAGGAACGCCTCGGTCGCGTGGTCCGGGCGGTCCTCGGGTGCGGTCCGTGACGTGCCTGCCATGGGCGGCTCCTCCTCACGCTCGACTGTGTCATCCACCAGACACCGCGGCCCGCCGTTGTGTGACACCGAGACGGTGACCACGCGCCTGTGACGCGCGTCACGCGATCGCGCTGTCACAAGGATCGGGTCGCCGGCATCTGGTGTTCGTTCAGTGCGGCAGCACGCAACCCCGCGAGTGAGGACGAAGTCATGGACGCCCGATTCAACATGTTCGACAACGAGATCGCCGCCAAGTTCGCCAAGCGGTTCGCGGGCGCAGGCCTGGTGATCCAGCAGTCGCCGCTGCCGAAGTCCACGCAGGAGCTGACGTCGCTGCGTGCCAGCCAGATCAACGGCTGCGGTTGGTGCGTCGACATGCACACCAAGGAGGCCGCGGCCGCCGGGGAAAGCCCGGTCCGGCTCAACCTGGTCGCCACCTGGCGCGAGGCCACCGTGTTCACCGAGGCCGAGCGGGCCGCGCTGGCGCTCGCCGAGGAGGGCACCCGGCTCGCCGACGCCCACCACGGCGTGTCCGACGAGACCTGGGCCCAGGTACGCAAGCACTACGACGACGACCAGACCGCCGCGCTGGTCGCCCTGGTCGCCCTGATCAACGCGGCCAACCGGCTCGCCGTGATCGTGCACCAGCAGGGGGGTTCCTACGAGCCCGGCATGTTCGACGCCGCGTTCACCTGATCGGCAGCCGAACCCGGCCCGGCCCGCGATCGTGCGATCCGGGCCGGGCACACGCATGTCCGGGGCACGGCTACGGCGCGAGTTGCCTGGCGACCGACCTCGGCCCGGAGGTCGGTCCGGACCGCCCGTCCGGTTTCGCGTACTCCCGCGGAATGTGCGCAGCTCTTGATTTCGGACCGAGATGGCCATTCAGAACGACCCAGCGACCGCGGGTCACCAGGCCCGCGCGCGCGGTCGTTGCAGGCCAGAGCACTGGCGAGGCATACTGCGGATCTGAATAGCCCGACCGTTGAATGAGACACCGAATGCGGTGCCGTGGGCGCACCGATTCCAGTCGGTATGCAAACGTTCGCTCCGCGCTCCTCTTGCCGGCGGTCGTGGCGGTGGTCGGGTGTCGCTGCGCAGGGACGCCAGGCGACTTCTGGTGGCTCAGGGCCCGCCTGGCGTGTTCGTTCGGTCGCCGCCGCAGTGATATGCTGAGCGATCCAGGCAATACCTGGCCCGGGCAGGTGGTTAGTGCATGCATGCTACGCCGGGGGGACGGGTGGAGTTTCGAATTTTGGGCCCGATCGAAGTATCCGGCTTGTCGGGTCGAATTCAGCTACGCGTTTCACGGCAGAGCTCGCTGCTGACCGCTCTCATTCTGCGTGCCAATCGGGTCGTCTCGGTCGAACAGCTCATCGAGGCCGTGTTCGGGGAGGATCGAGGCGGGCCCGCGGCGATCTACACCTACGTCTCCCGGATCCGTCGGGCGTTGAACGAGGTCGAACCCGGCGGCGGCGAGCGCATCGTCACCCGGCCGACCGGGTACCTCCTGCGCATCGAGCCCGGTGAACTGGACGTCGACGTGTTCCGGCAACATGTCGAGCGCGGGCGCCGCGCGGCCGCGGCCGGCCACTGGGAAGACGCGTCCGAGGAGTACGAGAGCGGCCTCACGTTGTGGCGGGACTCCGCCATGGTCGACGTGTCATCCGAATCGCTGTGTCGCAACGAGATCGCTCGGCTCACCGAGGAACGCCTGACCACGCTCGAGCGGCGGATCGCCGCCGACCTCGAGCTGGGCCGGCACGAGGACCTGATCGGCGAACTTCGTGTGCTCGCCGCGGACCAACCGCTTCGCGAGCAGTTCTGGGCACAGCTCATGCTCGCGCTCTACCGCAGCGGGCGCGCGGCCGAGGCGCTGGACGTCTACCAGCAGGTACGCACCATGCTCGCCGACGAGCTCGGCATCGACCCAGGGGGCGAGCTGCAGCGTCTGCACCAGGCGATGCTGGTCAACGATCCTACCCTCGGCGCGTCACCGGCGGCGACCCCCGCGGTGGCCACACCGCCCGTACGGCCGTTGCCCCCTCCGGCACAGCTACCGCCGGACATCGTCAGTTTCGTCGGCAGAGAGGACATCATCGCGCGGGTCACCGAGTTCCTCTCCGCCGAGCCACGGGAAGCGCCGCCGGTGGTGGTCTTCGAGGGACTACCGGGCGTTGGCAAAACCACACTCGCTCAGCGGGTGGCACACAAACTGCGTGATCACTTCCCGGACGGCCAGCTGTACGTCAGCCTGCACGGTTACTCGCACGCCGCACCGATCACCCCGGCCGACGTGCTTCCCCGGTTCCTTCGAGCCCTCGGCGTCTCCGCCGAGGTCATCCCGCTCGACCTGGACGAGCAGGTCGCGCTGTACCGCTCGATCCTCGCGGACAAGCGGATGCTCGTGGTGCTGGACAACGCCGGCTCCGCGGGCCACGTCCGCTCGCTGATCCCGGCGGGCGAGCAGTGCGCGGTCCTGGTCACCTGCCGCGACGATCTGCGCGGGCTCACGGCGTTGCAGGGCGCCCGTCGAATCAGCCTCGACGTCCTCGAACCCGAGGTCGCGGTCTCGCTGCTGGCCACGGTCATCGGCGACGAGCGGGTTCCGGCCGAGCCCGAAGCCGCGCACGAGCTCGCCCGGCTCTGCGGGTACCTGCCGCTGGCGCTGCGGATCGCCGCGGCGAACCTTTCCAGCAGACCGTACCGGGAGATCCGGTCCTACGTGGCCGAGCTGCGCGCCGCCGACCGGCTGGCCAACCTCGCCATCCAGGGCGACGAGCAGGCTGCCGTTCGGGCCGCGTTCGACCTCTCCTACGCGACGCTCAAACCGGACGAGGCCACGCTGTTCCGCTACCTGGGGCTGGTGCCGGGACCCCACTTCACGACGCACGCGGCGGCCGCGCTGTTCGACACCACCGTCGAGGGCGTGCGGCCGCTGCTCGAGCACCTCAGGATCGCCAACCTGGTGCAGGACTACGGCTCCGACCGGTTCCACTTCCACGACTTGCTCCGGCACTACGCCGTCGAGCAGAGCGAGGCCATGGACAGCGGGGAGGCAAGGGAAGCCGCCGTGCGGCGCCTGTTCTCGCTGCACCTCGGCGCGACGGTCACCGCGTCGCAGATCGTCGAACCCAACCGGGAACAACCCGAGCCACCGAAGGACATGGCCGCGGTGGAGTTGCCCCGGCTGAACACCGTCGCGCAGACCAAGGCGTGGATGGACGCCGAGTTCGGCGATCTGCAGGCCGCGCTCGCGCATGCCGCGGAACACGGACCGTACGCCTACGGCTGGCGCATGGCCGTCGCGATGGGCGCCCCGCTCGCCCTCAGCACCCGGTTCACCGAATGGGTGCTGACCACCCAGATCGGGCTCGAGTGCGCGCTGCGGTCGGACGAACCGCAGGGCGAGGCGATCATGCACACCGCGCTCGGGTTCGCGTACCTCACCTCGGGCCACCAGGCACTGGCCATTCAACAGCTCGGCCAGGCACTGCGCGGCGGCGCGCAGTTCGGCAACCCGGAGTACGAGGTCGGCTGCCGCTACACGCTCGGCCTGGCCAACCTGTGGACCGGCCGGCTGACCGAAGCCGGCGAGAATCTGAAGGCATCGCTGGAACTCTGCCGCCGCCACGGGTTCGCCGACCAGGAGGCGGACGCCATTCACGGGGTCGGGATCACGCACCGCTACCTCGGCGAACTCGACGAAGCGTTGCGGTGGCTGACCGAGTCGGTCGAGGTCGGCCGCGATCGCGGGGGGCCGTACACGCACGGGGTGCGCCTGTTCGGCCTTGGCATGGCATACCGGGACCTCGGCCGGTTCTCCGAGGCGCTGGACACGCTCGCCGAGACCTCGCGGATCTTCCAGCGACTGGGGAACGCCTTCGGGGAAAGCCGCAGCCTCAACGGGTTGTCCAGCATCTACCGGGAACTCGACCGGCTGGACACCGCCCACGACACCGCGCGGAGGTCACTCGCGCTGTCCAGGGAGATCAAGCACCGGCGCACCGAGGCCGACGCCTTGAACGCGCTGGCGGCGGTTCTGGAACGCCTCGACCGGCTCGACGAGTCGCAGGACTACTACCGAGAGGCACTCGCCGTCGCCGAAAGCATGGGACCGTACGCCTACGGTACGCTCGAAGCCCGGATCGGCTTGGCGACCGTGCTGCGTCGACTTTCCCGGTGGGGCGAAGCGCGCGAGCAGGCTGAAGTGGCCATGAGTTTTGTCCGCACCAGCCGCTTCCGGCTGCATGCGGGGGCGGCGCTGCTGGCCCTGGCACAGCTCGAACTGGAGACGGGCAATCCAGCCGCCGCGGCCGTGAGCGCGGAGGCCGCGCGCACGGTGTGCACCGAAACCGGGCAGCAACTCGGCGAGGCGCGGGCGCGGCAACTGCTCGCGCGGCTCAACCGTGACCCCGGCGCCACGAAGGAAACGCCTGAGAGCCTGTTCCGGAACTGGAAATAGCTGCTCATGGTGAGTGGAAGAACTCGCGCGGCGGAGCCCACGGGCGGCGAGGCCGGGCGCACGACCCGCGAAGGTGACTGTGATGACGAAAGTCCGAGCCCGGCCGAGCCGACCGTGACGCGAGTTCAGGAACAGGCACTGAGCAGGAGATCCAACCCGACAGCAGAGGACAGCATGGTTGACGTGTCACCCGTCGTGCTTGGGGACGACTTCATTCAGGACCGGCACGCCCTGTACCGGCAGCTACGACGGGAGACACCGGTACGGCAGGCGATCATGCCGGACGGGCTGCGGGTATGGCTGGTCACCCGGTACGAGGACGCCCGTGTGGCCCTGACCAGCCCGTCGCTGAGCAAGGACTCGCGCCGGGCCACGCCACTGCACGAGCGGCAGCAGGAGGATGAAGGCGGTGGCACGCCGGCCTTCCTGAACGAGGTACTCCAGTCGCACATGCTGAACATGGATCCTCCCCACCACACCCGGCTGCGCAAGCTCGTCACCAAGGCATTCACCCTGCGCCGGATCGAACGGCTGCGACCACGGGTCGAGCAGATCGCGCAACACCTGCTCGAAGGGCTCGACGGGCAGGACGAGGTCGAACTGCTCGAGGACTACGCGTTTCCGCTTTCGATCAACGTGGCCGGTGAGCTGTTCGGAGTGCCCGAGGACGAGCGTTCCTACTTCCGCGGGATCTCGAAGGACATCGCGTTCGGGACTCCGGAGGAGCAGGGTGCCGGGGCGAGTGCCATGGCCGACTACCTGCGCGGCCTGGTGGCACGGAAACGGGAAGACCCCGCCGACGATCTGGTCACCGGACTCGTGCAGGCGCGCGACGAGGACGACCGGTTGAACGAGACCGAGCTGGTGGCCATGGTGTTCCTCGTGCTCAGCGCCGGATTCGAATCGACAGGGAACCAGATCGGCAACGGTGTGTTCGCGTTGCTCACCAATCCCGACCAGCTCGCCGCGCTGCGCGCCGAGCCCGAGTTGCCGGGTGGCGCGATCGAGGAACTCCTGCGCTACGACGGTGCCGCGGGCACCACCACGCTGCGGTTCACCACCGAGCCGGTGAAACTGGGTGACGTGGAGGTCCCCGAAGGCGAGTTCGTGCTGATCCCGCTGGGCGCGCCCAATCACGACGAGACGCGGTTCCCGGATGCCGGTCGGCTGAACATCAGCCGGGATGCCAGCGGGCATCTCGCGTTCGGGCACGGCGTGCACCACTGCCTCGGTGCGCCACTGGCCCGGCTGGAAACCCGGGTCGCCATCGAGCGGCTGCTGGAGCGGTTCCCCGAACTGACCCTCGCCGTCCCCGCGGAGGAGGTTCGATACCGGGACAACATCCTCTTCCGCGGCCTGGAAAACCTGCCACTGAAACTGAACTCGCGCTGAGCGAGATTCGCGGGCCGGGTGACCTTTCACGTTCGGATCCCAGGAGGGTTGTTCAGAACGACCCAGCGACCGCGGGCCGCCAGGCCCATGGTCACCGCGGCGCGCAGCGCCACCGATCGGGTGGCGGTGGGCGACGGGCGGGAGGTCGTTGCAGGTCACAGCAGTGGTGACGCACGCTACGGACCTGAATAACCCGACATCTAAATAGGACACCAGGAGGTATGAAGTGACCACCCCAACCCCGGTTGCCGACGAGAAGTTCGCGAGACCCGCGACCGACGAGGCGATCGATCGAGCCGCGGGCGCGTTGCGCGGGCGCGGCATCACCGTCGATGTCGTCGACACCGTGCCCGGTGCGCGGCAGCGGGTGAACGAGTTGCTACCGCCCGGCAAGGCTGTGTTCACCGCGGCCAGTGAGACGCTGCGCCTTTCCGGGATCACCGAGGACGTCGACGAGTCCGGGCGGTTCGTCTCGCTGCGTGAGCAGTTGCCGCCTGGCGACATCGAGCAGTTCCGCCTGCGTGGCACCACGCCGGACGTGATCGTGGGCAGCGTGCACGCGGTGACCGAGGGAGGCGAGCTGCTGGCGGCGTCGGCGAGCGGCAGCCAGTTGGCCCCGTACGCGGCGGGCGCGGCCCAGGTACTGTGGGTCATCGGTGCGCAGAAGGTGGTGCCGGACCTGGACACCGCGCTGCGTCGGATCCGTACCTACTCCTTCCCCAAGGAGCACGCGCGCTGCCTCGAGGCATACGGGCAGCCGAGCGTTCTTTCCAAGATCCTGATCATCGAACGCGAGATCTTTCCCGGCCGTGCCACGGCCGTCCTCGTGCGCGAACCGATCGGGTTCTGAGCCGGGTCCACCGGCGAGATCCCGGCCGGGCGGCCTGAGCGCCAGGCAGTGTTCAGAAGGCGCGCCCCCGCATCACCGTGCGCAGGCACCTTCTTGACCAGCTCCTACCGAGTTTCCCGGCCGTGTGGGGCCTCCCAGTCGAGGTCGGGGCCGAGCGGGACGATCCGGGACGGGTTGATCCAGGTGTGCGTGCCGAAGTAGTGGCGCTTGATGTGGTCGAAGTTCGTGGTGCCGCGGAAGGCGTTGTCCTGGTAGAGGTCGCGGGCGTAGGGCCACAGGTTCGGGTAGTCGGTGATCCTGCGCAGGTTGGCCTTGAAATGAGTGAGGTACACGACGTCGAACCGGACCAGGGTCACCCAGAGCCGGATGTCGGACAACGTGAGCCGGTCACCGAACAGGTAGCGCCGATCGGCAAGGCGAGCGTCGAGCTCGTCGAGTGCGGCGAAAAGCGAACGCACCTCGGTCTCGTAGAATTCCTGGGACGGCGCGAAACCGCACTTGTATGGCCCATTATGGACTTTGTCGAAGAGAAACTCGTTGAGCTCGTCGATCTCGCCGCGCAGGTCCGCCGGGTACAGGTCGATCTCCCGGCCGGCCCACCTGTCGAACGCGGTGGCCACGTCGGTGTCCAGGTTCCGGAAGTCGTTGCTGGCGATCCTGCCGGTCTTCCGGTCCCAGAGCACCGGGGTCGAGTAGTGCCCTTCGAAGCCGGACGCCTCGTACGCCTCACGCAGGTAGGCGAACCCGTTCACCTCATCCAGACCGTGCCCAGGACCCTCGCGCAGCGCCCACCCTCGGCTGTCCCGCATCGGGTCCAGAATGGATACCGTGATCACCTCCTCGAGGCCCTTCATCTCCCTGGCGATCAGCACGCGTTGGGAGAACGGGCAGGGGTGCGCCGCATAGAGATGGTAGCGGCCCGGCTCCGCCGGAAACTCCGCGGAGCCGTCGGCCGTGATCCGGTTCGGGAACGCCGGCCCCGGTCGTTCCTGCTTCGGCGCTCCCGCAGGCGGTTTGCTCGGCGGCTGGCCGTACGGCCCGTACTTGTCGATGTCCACTGGTTCCGCGGCCCGTGGAGTGCTGCTCATCTGCGTTCCCTCTCCCTCTCGAACTCGGTTCGGTCATGGACGCCGGTGGTGGTGCGACGCTTGCGGGGCACGGCGGACAGCAACTCCCGGGTGTACGGATCGGCCGGGGTGACGAACACCTCGTCCACCGGACCCGATTCGACAATACGTCCGTTGCGTAGCACCGCCACCCGGTCGGCGATCTGGCGCACCACCGCGAGGTCGTGTGTGATGAAGACGTAGCTCAAGCCCAGTTCCGCCTGGAGGCGGACAAGCAGTCGCAACAGTTGCGCCTGCACCGAAGTGTCCAGTGAGGACGCGGGCTCGTCGCACACCAGCAGGTCCGGTTGCACGGCGATGGCCCGTGCGATCGCGACACGCTGGCACTGGCCGCCGGAGAGCTCGCCGGGGCGGCGACCGAGCAGCGCCGGGGACAGCGCCACCTGGCCGGCGACCTCGCGCACGCGATCCCACCGGGCCGCACGGTCGCCCAGCTTGAAGGCCCGCAGCGGTTCGTCGAGCAGTTCGGCGACGGTGAATCTCGGGTTCAGGCAGGCGAACGGGTCCTGGAAGATCAGCTGTACGCGGCGGCGGAACCGGCGCAAGGCCGCGCCTCTCAGCTCGGCGACCTCGGCGCCGTCGAACCTCATCCCCCCCGCGGTGGGCTCCTCGAGGCGTACCAGCAGCCGGGCCACGGTCGACTTGCCCGCCCCGGACTCACCCACCAACGCCAGCGTTTCCCCCCGGTCGACGGTGAAGTCGACACCGGCCACGGCCGTCCTGCGGTGACGTCCTCGCCAACCGGGACCGGCGAACGTCTTGGCCAGGCCGGACACCGTCAGCAACGGCTGCCGGGGTACCGCCACCGGGGGCGTCGCGGCCGTCAACCGAGCCGAGTTCAGGCTGGGCGCCGATTCGACCAGCAGGCGGGTATGCGAGTGTCGGGGCCGCGCCAGTAACGACTCGGCCGGCCCGGACTCCACGCTACGGCCGCGATACATCACCACGATGTGCTCGGCGCGTTCGGCCGCGATGCCCAGGTCGTGCGTGATCAGCACGACCGAGGTGCCGGATTCGGCGGTCAGTTCCGCGAGGTGGTCCAGGAGGCGCGCCTGCACGACGACGTCCAGCGCGCTGGTGGGTTCGTCCGCCACGATCACCTTGGGCCGCCCGGCCAGCGCGATCGCGATCAGCACACGCTGGCGCATCCCGCCGGAGAGCTCGTGTGGATAGTTCGTCGCCCTCCCGGCGGGCAGACCCGCGGTGTCCAGCAGGTCAGCCGCGGCCGACCGCGCCGCGGCGCGGTCGGCGAGCCGGTGGATACGCAACGCCTCGGCGACCTGCACACCGACCGGCACGACCGGGTTCAGCGCGGTCCCGGGATCCTGCGGGATGAACGCGATCTCCCGGCCGCGCACCGCGCGCAGCTCGCGGTCATCCAGCGCGAGCAGTTCCCTGCCGCCCAGCCGGATCTCCCCGCCGAGCGTACGTGCCGCCGGGGGCAGCAGGCCGAGCAGCCCGAGCGCGAGGGTGCTCTTCCCGGCACCGGACTCGCCGACGACCGCCACCGTCTGCCCACCGCCCACGGTGAGGTCGACGCCGTCCAGCGCGCGCACCGGCGCCGCGGGACCGTGGTAGGAGACCCGCAGCTCGCGGACCGACAGCAGTGGACTCATCGGCGAACCCCTTGCCGCTGCTGGACCCGGCCGAACGTGGTTGCCGCGAGCACGGTCGCGGCAACCGCCAGACCGGGGAACGTGGTCAACCACCAGGCCGTGCCGATGTAGTCCCGTCCCGCTGCGGCCAGTGTCCCCCAGTCGGTTTCCGGTGGGCTCGGACCGAACCCGAGGAAACTCAGCGACGAGGAGGCCAGCATGGCCACACCGATCCCGAGCAGGCCGAGCAGCACCACCGGGCCGGCCACGTTCGGGACGACGTGCCGCAGCAGCACCAGATGCGCGCGCACCCCGGACAGCGTGGCCGCCGCCACGTACGGTCGCGTCCGGACGTGCAGCACCTGCGCGCGAACCACCCGGGCGAACGTGGCCAGGTTGGACAGCCCGACCGCGATCGCCACGTTCACCGCGGAACTGCCCAGCACGGCCACCACCGCCAGTGCCAGCAACAGCGCCGGAAACGCGAGCAGGACGTCCACCACGCGCATCAGCACCGCGTCGAGCCAGCCACCGACGAACCCGGCGAGCAGGCCGATCACCGAACCGGCGAGCACCGCGAGTGCGGTCGCACCGAGGGCGACCCCCAGCGAGGGCCGAGCGCTGTGCACGACCCGGCTGAACAGGTCGCGGCCGAGTTGGTCGGTGCCGAACGGGTGCGCCCAACTCGGCGGCCGCAGCAGGTGGGCCGGATCGACCGCCTCGGGGTCATGGCCCGAGACCAGGTCCGGGACGACCATGGCGACCAGCATCACCAGCAGGGTGGCCGTGGCGAGAATCGCCGCGGGGCTGCGCGCGAGTCGCCGCAGCGCGTGGCGCGTCCGCCCCGCCGAGGGCGGCACGAGCGCTTCGGGCGGCTCGAAGACCATCACTCCCTCCGCCCCGAGGTCACGCGCGGATCGACATAGGCGTACACCACGTCCACCACGAGATTCACCGCGACATAGAGCACGCCGAGCAGGGCCACCATGCCCTGTAGCACGGGCAGGTCGTGGGTGGTGATCGCGGTGACGGTCAGCCGTCCGAGCCCCTGGCGTCCGAACACCGTCTCGGCCACCACCGCGGCCGCGAGCAGGTTGCCGACCGTCGTACCGACCACGGTGATCGTGGGCAGGCTCGCGTTGCGCAGGGTGTGCCGGAACTGCACGCGCCACGGGCCCGCGCCCTTCGACCGCGCGGTGAGTACGTAGCTCTCGGCGCCCGCCTGCCGCAGCCCGGTGGCCAGGACCTGCGCGATCACACCGGCGGCCGGTAACGCCATGGTGGCCGCGGGCAGCACCAGCGCGGCGAAGCCGTCCTGCCCGGTGGCCGGGAACCAGCCGAGCTGGAAGGAGAATATCTGGATCATCAGGATGGCCACCCAGTAACCGGGCATCGACATCGCCAGCACCGGCAGCGCGTTCAGTACCGTGCGCAGCGGCCGCCAGCGGGTGATCTCGGCGAGTAGCGCCCCGCCCGCACCGAGCAGGCACCCCAGCGCCAGCGCGGTGACCGCGAGCGCCGCGCTGCCCGGTGCGGCCGCACCGATCAGATCCGCGACCGGGGCCCCCGTGTTGATCGAGCGGCCGAAGTCGCCGAGCACGGCGTTCCCCAGGAAATCGAGATACTGGGCCGGGATCGGCCGATCGAGGCCGAGTTCATGGCGCAGGGCCTGCTCCTGCTCCAGCGTGGGCGGTCCACCGGCACCCAGCATGGTCCGGACCGGGTCGCCGGGGACCAGATGGATCATCGCGAAGGACAGCGTGAGCGCGGCCAGCAGCACGGGAAGCACCGCGGCGAGCCGACGCAGGACGAACCCGCCGAGCTCCCCCCGCCCCCTACCGGCCACGATCAGCGAGCCACCCATGCGTCGTGGAACGCCGGCAGGCCCTGCGGGTCGAACGTGATGTCGTGCACCGCCTTGCTGGTGCCGAGCAGGTAGGTCGGGTTGTAGACCGGCACCGCCGTGGACTGCTCGACTATCCGGCGCTGTGCCCGCTCGTAGGTGGCCGCACGCCGCTCCGGGTCGATGGTGGCGGTCGCGGCGGACAGCAGGCCGGGCAGCTCCGGATCGACCGACGCGGGCACTCCGCCCCGCGGCGAGTACAGCGTGGTGCGCAGCACGTCGCCGTCCGCGCGGACGAAGCTGATGTCGCTGAGCTCGGTCTCGCCCTTCGCCTGCTTGCTCACCACGTCCCCGATCGGCAGCGGGTTCAGCCTGATCTGCACACCGACCTCCCTGAGCTGCTGCTGCACGAGTTGGGCGAGCACGTCCCGCTGCTCGCGGGCGGGCGAGATGTAGGTCCACTCGACGGTCAGTGGCTCGCCGTCCTTGGCCCGCACGCCATCCGGACCCTTCGCCCAGCCGGCCTGGTCGAAGAGTTCCTCCGCGGCCGCGCGGTCGAACTGGCCGCGCTCCAGCACGTTCGTGTACCCGGGAGTGGCCGGGGTGAGAACGCTCGTCGCCCGCGGGTATTTGCCCTGGTACACCGTGGACACGATCTGCTCGGTGTCGACCGACTTCGCGAACGCCCGCCGCAGCGTCACGTCGGCCCACGGCTCCTTGCGGGCGTTGAGCACCAGGGAGTAGGCGATCCCGGGCTGCTCCTTGGTCAGCAGCCGGAGGTCACCGGTGAGCGAGTCCGCCTCGCGCGGGGGCACGTTCGCCATCGCGTCGACCTGGCCGGTGCGCAGGCTGCCCAGCCGCACACCATTCTCCGGGACCACCGTGATGACCACCCTGTCCAGGTAGGCGGCGCCGGTGTGCTCCCGGTCCGGCGGCGCCCACTGGTAGTCGGGGCGCCGTGCCAGTTCGATCTTCTGCTGGCGCACGTAGTCGTCGACCACGAACGGCCCGCTGCCGATCACCTTCTGGCACAGCTCCTGCTGGCCGGAGGTGAAGGTCGCGGGCGATTCCATGCCGAGGAACGCGGTGCTCGCCGCCTGCAGGAAGGGCGCGTTCGGTTGATCGAACGCAACCGTGACGGTGTGCGGGTCCACCACGGTCGTTCCCGCGTAGCCGGTGAGGAAACCGGCGGCCAGCAACGATTTCGTCGCCGGATCAACGATCCGGTCGAAGTTCTCCTTGACCGCCGCGGCGTCGAACCTCTCGCCGTCGCTGAAGGTGACGTCGTCGCGGAGGTCGAAGGTGAAACGCTTGGCGTCCGGGGAGACCGTCCACGACTCGGCCAGCCACGGCTTGATCTCCAGGGTCTCCGGGTCCTGGGCGACCAGCGAGTCCACCACCCCCCTGGTGATCAGCTGCGAGGCCGCGGTCGGCGACTGGTGCGGATCGATGCAGGCCGGGTCGGCGTCGGTGGCGAACGTGAGCACGCCGCCCTGGCGCGGCTGGTCGCCGTCGCCCGATGTCGCGTCGCCACCGCAGGCCGTGGTGGCGAGTACGAGAGCCAGCAGACCACCACCCCAGCGAATCGACTCTCTACCCATCCGGCTTCCTCTCTCTACCTGTCGGATTCATCCCGGTGTCGGCACCGAGTACGCGCGGCGAAGCCAGTCGCAGTGAAGCCAGCTCCGGACGAGTGAGCGGAGGTGCGTTGTCTGGCTGGTACCGCGGGCGGAGCAGGACGGCGAGCGCGGTCCGCGGCCGGAGCAGGCTCGACAGTGGCGTGTTGAGGGTATACGCGTCAAGTAATGCCGCGGTCACCTCGGGCCGGACCGCGGCCGCCTTGCCGACCTGTTCCGCGTACCGGGAACCGACCTTCTTCAGCAGGCCCGGTTTGGGGCCGATGGTCCGTTCGTAGCGGGTGTCCTGTTCGGACGCCAGCGTCCACGCGTCCTCGACCGTGCGGACGACCGCGCGCTGCACGCGGCGGGCGAGCCCCGCGTGGTCCCCGTGCGCGCGCAGGGTCTCGCGCAACGCCACCGCCTGCAGCGCGGCGACCGACATCCCGTGCCCGTACAGCGGGTTGTAGGTGGCGACGGCGTCGCCGAGCACGACGAAACCCTCGGGCCAGTGCGGCACCCGTTCGAAACGTCGTCGCCGGTTGGGTGGAGTACGGAAACCGCGCACGCCGCCCAGCGGCTTGGCCGAAGCGAGTAGCTCGCCGATCAGCGAGTGCCGGAGTTTCCCGGCGAACTCCACGTATCCGGCGTTGTCCGCGGGCGGATGGTAGCCCCGCATGCCGGCAACGCTGACCATCCACCGGCCGCCCTCGATCGGCAGCAGCACCCCGCCGTGCCCGGCACCGTTCGGGTCCGGCTGGATGCAGATCGCCGGGAACTCGCGTAGCTGCGGGCACGGCCGGTAGAGGCGAGTGGCGTAGCCGACTCCGCTGTCCACGATGTCCTCGTCGGCCGCAAGGCCGAGCGCTTCGAGCCAGTGCGGCACGTCGGAGCTCGCGCCGGTGGCGTCCACGACGAAGTCCGCCTCGACCGGCGCGGTCTCGCCGGTCGAGCGGTCGCGTACGAGTGCGCCGCCGATGCGGCGCGCGTCTCCGGTGAGCCCGATGACGTCGGCGTTCTCGACCAGGGTGATCCGCGCGTCGCGCAGCACCCGGTCGCGCAGCGTGTTCTCCAGGAACGTCCGGCTGCAACCGATCAAGAACTGTACCTGGGCGAACCGAGGCATCCAGCCCTGCGGGGTCAGCGTGAGAATCTGGTCGGGCATGCCGATACTGCGCGCACCCCCGGCGAGTAACGCGTTGAGCGTGCCCGGCAGTAGGTCCTCGACCGCCCTCGCGCCGCTGCCGAGCAACAGGTGCGCGTGCCGCGCCTGCGGAACTCCCTTGCGGGGAGTGCAACCCCGGCCGAGCCGGTCCCGCTCGACGAGCGTCACCTGCCCCAGTTCCCTGGCGAGTACCGACGCGGCGAGCAGGCCCGCGACCCCCGCCCCGAGGACGACCACGCGCCGGGAGCTCAGAACTTCCGCCATGGCGACGCGCCTTCCGCTCGGAACTGCCGGTACAGCGCGACGATGTAGACCGCGTCCAGGATCAGCTCGGCGGCGATCATCTGGTGCAGCAGCCACCGATCCGGGTACCAGGCGATCAGCGCGACCCCGCCGGATGCGTCGATCAATGTCTTGACCACCGCGATGTACATCGTCTGGCCCTCGGTACTGCGGCGCACCCACAGGGTTACCAGGAACAGTGACTCCATCAGCACCACGACGAAGACCGTGGTGTAGACCCCCTCATCGTCGCCGAACTCCCGGGTCGCGGCGACGATGAAGGTGAACGCGAAGGCGGAGAACCCGGCTACCATCCAGCCGAACAACCGCGCCGACATGCGACCGAAGTCCTTGCGCCCGTAGCGCACCGCCTGGAACAGCAGCACCAGGTTCAGCGGGAGCCAGAAGTACAGGATGGTGCGCATCATCGGGTCGATCGGGTAGATGAACGCGTAGGTCACCTCCCACGCGACGTTCGCGCACGCGGCGAACACCGGCAGCGTGGAGCGTTTGTCCAGGTACCCGCGCCGGATCGCGGCGAGATACAGGACGAACGTGCAGATCCCGACGACGCCGAACGCGATGTCGGGCAGGATGTCGGGGACCTCGCGCTGCGGACTCACGACCGGCGGGGCCACCAGCAACGCCACGTTCACGAGACCACCGCTTTCCGGTTGCCGCCACTCAGCTGGACCGCGGTGAACAGCAGCGTGTACACGGCGAAGATGCCGAGGCACACCAGCGCCGACGAGCTCCAGCCGCCACCCGACCCCACGGCCATCGCGACGATCATGCCGATGACCGCGGTGAAGCCGGTGGCGGCGGCGTGCGTGGTGGCCAGCCTGGCGATGGCGGCCGCGGCAGCCGGATCCGCTTCGGACGGCGGTTCGGTCAGCAGCCGGCGGCAGATCGGGTAGGCCAGCGCCGCGGTGGCGAGGAGGCCGATGCCCGGGGGCGCAGGCAGGATGCCCACCGCGGTCACCACGACGACCACGCCGTAGGCGGTCACCTGCAGGGCGGTGAAGAGCAGTGCCGCCCGGCGCGGGCCCAGGGTGTTCGGCAACGTGCGTTTCCCCGCCCGCAGGTCGGACTCGCGGTCGCAGAAGTTCATCACGATCATCCTGGCGACCATCACCAGGAACATCGGGCCGAACAGCGCGAGCAGCACCGGTGGGACGGTCTTCATCTGCGCATACACCACGAGCAGCGGGGACAGGACGGTCAGCGCGCCGGATGTGGTGATCTCGCCGAGCGCGCGGTAGTTCAGCCGGACCGGTGGCGCCGTGTAGAACCAGGCGAGGGTGATCCCGGCCAGCCCGATCAGCCGCTCGACGGGTGCGGGCAGCAACACCACGAGTACCAGCACGCCGAAGAGCAGCGTGAACGCCGCGGACAAGCCCACTACCGGTTTCAGCTCCCCGGATACCAGCACTCGGCTGCCACCGGTCCACCTGTTCGGCCCGGTATGCGCGCGGTCCGCCCGCAGATCGAAGTACTCGTTGCAGTACTGGGTCATCAGATGCGTCCCGGTGACGATCAACTGCACCATCAGCCACGGAACGAGCTGAAATGACTGTCCTGAATAGACAGACACGGTAAGCCCGAGGGTAACCATCAACAGGCTCTCCAGCAGGAACTTCGGTTGACCCAGCCGGATGAACGCGTCGACCTGGTTACGCATCGGCTCACCTACTCACGATTCCGCCATGGTTGGGTGGGGGTGTACACCCGGGCGGAGGTCTCGCGCTCATACGGCACACCGAACGGGAGGTTGATCAGCTCCATGCTCATACCCCACGGAGTGGTGAAGTAGACCCAGCGGTTACCCGCGATCGGTCCATCCACAATGGTTTCTGGAACGTCGAGAACAGTGACACCAGGCTGTTCCCGGAGGTACTCGACGGCCTTGTCCACATCGTCGACATGGATCGCGAGATGGTGCCCGCCCCAGTCCTCGTTGCGGGGCAACGACCGGCTCTGACCCGGCGCGGAGTACTCGAAGAGTTCCAGGTTCGTCACCGGACCCAGCCGCACCATCGCGATGTGCGCCGACGCGTCGGCCGCGACGCCGAGCTTGCGGGACATCCAGTCGCCGCCGGGGTCCTCGACCGGCCCGAGCCGGTACACCAGCTCCCCGCCGATCACGTTCACGAAGAAGTCGACCGCCTGGTCGAGATCCGGGACGGTGTAGGCGACGTGGTGTACCGCCCTGGCTCCCGGAAGCCCGGTCATTGCGAACCGCCTCCGTCCTTCTGGTTGGGGATGGCGCTCATCAGTGTCAGGCCGCCGTCGATCGTCAGGGACTGGCCGGTGAGATAGGCGGCATCCGGCTCGAGCAGGTACGCGATCAGCGCCGCGACCTCCCGTGCCCGGCCGGGACGCCCGACCGGGATCGACGGCCGGCGCAGGTCGGCCGCGTCGGTTCCGGCGGGCACGCCGTTCATCGGAGTCGCCGTTTCACCCGGGCTGACCGCGTTGACGGTGATCCCGTGCTGCGCCAGCTCCAGTGCCATCACCTTGGTCAACATCGTGAGGCCGCCTTTGGCCGCGCAGTAGGAGGAGCCGCCCCAGATCGGGATCTCGTCGTGCACCGAGCTGACGTTGACGATCCGCCCGCCCCCGCCCTGTGCGGCCATGCGCCGCGCGGCGGCCTGCGCGCAGGCGAACGGGCCGGTCAGGTCCACGGCCAGCATGTGCCGCCAATCGGCGAGCGTCTCGTCCAGGAAGGCCGCGCGGTGGTTGATGCCAGCGTTGTTCACGAACGCGTCCAGCCCGCCGAGCCGTTCCGCGGCGTGGTCGACCGCGGCCGCGGCCGCTTCCGGTTCGGTGTGGTCGAGCTGGAACGTCACGGCCCGGCGGCCCTCGGCCTCGACGGCGGTCGCGACTCGTTTCGCGCCGTCGGCGTCGCCGCGGTAACCAAGCCCCAGTTCGAATCCGCGCCGCGCGAGCAGTAACGCGGTCGCCGCGCCGATGCCCGAGCTGGCACCGGTCACTAGGGCTCTGCCCACCCGAGCACTCCTTCACGTTCGAGCTCGTAGCCTGCCGCGTCGAGGCTTCCGGCGCCGAGGTAGCCATAGATCGCTCGGGTCCGGACGCCGGGATCGGTCCGGTAACCATGCCAGCGCCCGGCCGGGATGTAGACCAGGTCGCCGGTGTCGAGGTGGATCTCCCCTTCCTGGTCGAGATGCGTGCCGCTGCCGTCGACGACCAGGTAGAACTCGGCCGCGCGCGGATGTCGATGCCGTTCGTGCCGGCCGCTCGGGGCGAAGGTGGAGGTGGCGACGACCAGCTCGGCGCTTCCGGCGGTGGCGGCGGTGATCAGCCAGCGTACGTCCATGTCGGTGATCCCGTCCAGATCCGTGGGAGTTCCGTCCTCGGCCGGAACGAATCGCCACCGGGTCGCCTCGGCATCGTGGTTCGGCCTCGTCCCATGAAGCAGGAGGAGGCGGGCGTTGGTCGGCTCCGGCAGGTCGCCGCCGCCCGGGCTGTACACGCCGTCCCCTGGACGCAGGGTCTCCCCGCGCCAGTCCACGGATCCGGTGAGTACGACGGCCGCCGACTCCACCCCGGTGTCGCCGGGATATCCGCCCACCGCCAGTTCCCCTTCCACCAGCGGGCGGTGTCCGTCCATCCGGTACACACCGGGGAAGAATCGGACCATGAACTAACCGCCCATCTCGAGGATCACCTTGGGCCGCCCCGTACGGCCACATTCCAGGAGCTTGAACGCCTGCTCGACGTCTGCGGCGGGCACCACGGCGGCGACCAGTGCCGCGCCGTCGAGCACGCCGGTGGCGAACAGCTCGACCGTCCGGCCGTAGTGGTCCAGACCATGGCGGATACCGTAAACGTCGAAACCGCTGAGCACGAACCGTCCGGGGACCAGGCCGTCCAGCGGATCGGTGGCCACGCCGACGACCGCGATCCGGCCACCGGGCTCGACCAGGTCCAGCGAGCGCCGGAACGCGCTGGACGCGCCGGATGCCTCCACGACGAGCGAGTACGCCCGACCGGGAGCGTCCTCGGGTCGATACGCGGCGGTGGCACCGAAGTGAGTGGCGAGCTCCAGCCCTGCCGGGTCGACGCCGATCGCCTCGACCTCCGCGCCGTAGTGGCGGGCAAGTTGGACCGTGAGCAGTCCGATGGACCCGGTGCCGAGGACCGCGACCCGGTCGAACGGCCCACATCCGGTTCGCTCCAGGGACTCCACCACGGTCACCGCGGGTTCGACGAGCACCGCCCACGGGGCCTCGGTGCCCTCGGGCAACCGGGTCAGCGCGTGCGCGGGCAGGCGGATGAAGTCGGCCGCCGCTCCCTGCTGCCCGTACAACCCCGTCTCAACCAGGTTCCGGCACACCGATCGCCGGCCGCGCTGGCAATCGGGGCAACGGCCGCACGGGATCATGGTGTGACCCACCACCGCGTCCCCGGGGGTGAAACCACCGTCGCCGGCGACCACCTCGCCCCACCACTCGTGCCCGAACACGTGCGGGTAGGCGGTCCGGCCGTCGTTCAGGTAGGCGGCGGTGCCGTGGAAGAGTTCGAGATCGGTGCCGCACAGGCCGACATAGGCCGGCCGGACCAGCACTGTGCCGGGCTCGTGGTCCGGGATCGGCAACCTGGTCCGGATCACGTGGCCCGGACCGTCGAGGGGCAGCGCTCGCATGGTACCGCTCGGCCAGTCGCCCGCGGTCATGAGACGGCGGGCTTCCGTGCGGGGAGGGCACGGGTCACCGCCTCCGGCAGGACGGCGAGCCAGAGCAGTTCGAGACCGCTGCCACCGGCCTCGAGCGTGACCAGTGCGCCCGCGGGCGCGAGCACGAGGTCGCCGCGGCACAGCTCCCGTACGGACGCGCCGTGCGCGATGCCACCGCCGCCGAGTACGAACCAGGCGGATTCGGTGCCTTCCCGCCCGCGCAGCCCGAGCTCGCTCCCCGGCTCGAGTCTCAGCTGGTCGAACGCTTCACATTCGCTGTACAGCATGCCGCGGCGTGCCAGGCAGCGGGTCTCGGTGCCGGTCTGCGTGCGGGTCGGGTCCGCGACCGTGGTGACGATCATGACTCCTCGCGGACGGTCAGCTCGGCGAGGAAGTACTCCAACCCCTCGTCCCCGGCCACCAGATGCAGTTCGGCGCGCAGCGGCGCGGTCACCGAAACACCGTGGCGCAGCGTGAAGGCGGCCGTGCCAGGGTTACCGGTACCGCCACCGGACAGGACGAACAGGGTGAACTCGAACCCGTCCGCGGTGAGCGTCACCCGTTCGCCCGGGTTCAGCCGCACTCGCCGGATACGGCGCAGTGGGCCGGTGAGCACCGTCGTCGGGTCGATGTCGCCGGGCTCGCGCAGCGGGTGGACGGTGGCGTTGGTCATGTGGTCGCTCCACGAAGGACGGCGGCCGTCGCGGGGGCGGAGATCTCGATGACCAGCCAGCGCAGTTCCTCCGAGCCCACGTTCCGCAGACCGTGCCTGGTGCCGAGTCCGGTCAGGATCACGTCCCCGGCACGCACGTCGTGCGGCCTGCCGTCGAGCAGCATCCGGCCATGGCCGGAGATGATGAAGTACAGCTCTTCGGTGCGCGTGTGGACGTGCTCGCCGCTCAGTCCCCCTGGCGGAAGGCTGGCCCATTCCACCGCTTCCCAGTCGCCGGAGAGCCCGGTCCGGCGGGTGAAGCACTTCCAGCCCGACACACCGGTGGTGCCGTGGACGCCGTGTACCACGGAGGCCGAACCGATGTCACCGACGATGAGTGGGCTACGCATCGTAGCCCCCCAGCTCCCGGAGTTCCTTGGCGGCGATCAGCAGTTCGTCCTCGGAGACGTCGTTCACGAAACAAACGGAGCCTATTTCGAGCGGTATCGGAAGTCGAGCCAGCCCTGCCCGGTGGCGAGTGGTCTCCGCGAGCGCCCGACGCAGCACGGAGACGTCGCGGAGCACGGGGTGGACCAACGGCAGCTCGAGTTCCCTGATCAGCCGCAGCACGCGGTCTCTGTTGGTCGAGCTGATCATTTCGCGCTGGTGTGACACTATGACGAAAAGCGCCATGTCGAGGGCGACCGCTTCGCCGTGAAGCAGTTCGGGCAGGGTGAGCATCTCGATCAGCGGGCTGATCGAATGGCCGAAGTCAACGAGCCGCTCCAGGCTTGTCTCCCACAGGTTTCCGGACAGCTCCCCCAGCATCCCGGAAATTGCCCGTTCGAGCACTTCGAGGGCCACCAGGTCACCAGTTTCGCCCTGGCGGCCCTGTAGCCGTTCGTCGAGCAGCAGGCGGCCATGCCTCTCGAGCAGGTCGAAGAGGGGGCGGTCGGAAACGATCGCGAGCTTGAGTATCTCGGCCAAGCCGTTGCTCAGCTGTCGCCGGTCCAGAGTGGCCAGGAAGGTGCGGTCGACCAGTACCGAACGCGGCGGGTGGTAGCTGCCGAGGCAGTTCTTGTGCTGGTCGTGGTTGACCCCCGTTTTCACCCCGATGCCCGCGTCGACCAGACCGACCAGAGTAGTGGGTATCCGGATGTGTGGCGTTGCCCGCCGGTACAAGCTCGCCGCCAGGCCCGCGATATCCAGCAGTACACCGCCGCCGATTGCGACGATCGGATCGTGGCGCTCGATACCGAACCTGTCGAGCGCATGGACGATCCGCATGACGGATTCCATCGTCTTGCGCTGCTCGGAGACCTCGAGGGAGAGATATTCGCACGCAACTTCGTAATGCGCGAAGTAAGCACGCATGGACTGGCCGTACAAGTAATCGATGTTTCGGTCGAGAACAACGAAACGGCGAGCTTTGTCCGACCGTCCGGCAACGACAGAACTGGCCAGGGTGGGATTGGCAAGGTCAAAAATCCGATCGACGAGGGCGACATCGTAGTCAACTCGCCGTTCCGCGGAAAGCGTCCAGCTGCGGCCGCCTTGCCGCGTCACATGACCCGATGCGATGGCGGAGTCGGCCTCGTCCGCCACCTCGGAGGTTTTTGATCTTTTGTTTCGTGGTCGCAGGACCACGCCACCTGCCTCCCTTACTCCCGCTGGAGGTATCTCGAACGAACTCAGAATAGGAGGACGTCGACACCTGACAAGCCGCCGAACGAGTGAGATCGAAAGTATTGCCCGGGTAGGTGGCCCGCGCCGCGGATCCCGGCTGCCGCCAGCGGCCTCAGCAGGCACGTTCGCCGAACCCGCGCGACTTCCTCACCCATCGCACCCTCCAAGAGATCAGGTTAGGCTAAATTCAATCGAAAGGCCGTCAACGCGGCGGCACTCGGGCTCCCGCCGAGCAGGATCGCGCCGGGCTCCTGCCGGACCGCGGCGACCGCGGGCCGGGCGGAGCGCAGCAGCGCCTGCGACAGCCGGCCAAGGTCCCCGGCTACCGTGGCCGAACAACCGGTGGCGCTCGAACATCGCGGTAAGGCGGCCACGGTCTCCGGGTTCGCCGGATAGCGGCCCGGCCATCGTCGCGGGCGGCGGGTTCGCCGCCTTCTCCCCATCATCGACCGTGCCGAGGTGTCCCTTGCCGTCATGCACGAGCCCGGTCAGCATGCTCGGCGAAAGGCCCTGCGCCGGCGCCCCAGTATCGCGGCCCGATCCCGGAGTGGATCCGTCTGTCCAGCATCTGTCCAGCTTTCGGCGATCCCTACCTCCACCGCCGGATGGTTGTATGTTCGTATGGGGTTCGGGTGCATGAACGAGCGGGTCGGAGTTGTCATGGCGTGGCAGCTGCTGGAAAGCGAAGTCGTGCATTCCACCCCGTGGTTCGACGTACGCAGTGACCTGGTGATTCGCCCGGACGGGGCGCGGGATGTCTACTCGCACGTCGTCACCCCCGGCTCGGTGACGGTGCTGGCCCTGCACCAGGACGACAGCGTGGTACTCACCAGGCAGTGGATCTACACCCACGGCGGCACGGAATGGCGGCTTCCCGGCGGGGTCATCGACGCCGAGGACGCCGATCCGGCCGCCGCCGCGCGGCGCGAGCTCGCCGAGGAGACCGGCCTGCGCGCCGGCAACTGGCACAAGCTCGGCATCGTGCATGGCGCCGACTCGATGAGCAATCACGTCGACCACCTGTTCCTGGCCACCGGCCTGACCACGGGGACGCCGGCACCCGATCGCGGCGAGTCCGACCTGCGGGTACGCAGGCTCGCCTTCCCCGGCGCGCTGTCCCTGGTCCGCAACGGGCAACTCCCGCACGCGGGTAGCGGGCACGCCCTGCTGCTCACCGCCTTGCGTCGCGCCGAGACCGGCTGACCCACCGCCCCGCGCCACCAACCGCGCGTACCCGGAAACCTGGCGTTTCCGGGTTTCCCGTTCGACAAGGAAACAGGAAACCCATTCCCTCAAAAAGAGGCTCAAATCTAACCTGAAGCTGTCGGTAGAAATCGACGGTAAAGGTTGTTCAGGACGATTCGGCGATCGCGGGCCGAAAGGTCCGCGTGAGCGGGTCGTTGCGGTTAAACCATTCGCGCGCGGCCGGCACGCGCTTATTCAAGCCGCCCCTGGAAAGCGAAACAATACGAATCGACGAAAGGGAACGCCATGGAACCCCACGCCATCATCGAGCTGCTTACCGTTCTCCTCACCGTGTTGGGCTGACCATCGAAGGGCGCGGGGTTACGGCCGCCACTGGATGCCGTAACCCCGGCCCGGGCGGGGCTCGGTGAACGAGGCTGCGACCTCGCCAACCCCGTTCACCGTAAGCAGGTCGGAGCCGGGCTCGCAGTCGTCCGCGTCCCGGTGAAACACATCGGACAGCCGCCATACCGTTTCCGGAGGCTGCCGCAAGCCGAACCGGATCACCAGGTCGAAACGCTCGCACCGGCGTTCCGGCCAGAACACGTACGTCGGCCGCATCACCTGGCCCTGGGGTATGCGGACCTCGAGCGAGAACGTGTGCGTCTGCCCCGCGTCGAGCCGTTCGGGCAACTGGAGCCCCATCAGGAAACGGCGTGCGGAGGGACGCTCCGTACTGGAAAGTACCGCCCCGTGGGCCACCCGCACATCGAGGTCGGCTGGCATCCCTTCGGTGCCGCGCGGGAGGCTGATCGACCAGGGAATCCACTCGATCCCGTCCCGGGCGGCCACGATCTCCCTGCGCTCGGTACACACCGGGGTGGGGCCGTCCATGCGCAGCACCGCGGAAAACCGCCGAACATGCCACGCGTCGCCCTGTTTGCCCGCGCCGTCCCGCGCCGGGCGGCGGTCGGCGGCCTCGACCAGCCTGGTGAGCCCGGCCTCCATCCGCCTGCGTATGGTGCGTGCGTCGCGGCTGGCCCCGCGCGCGAGCCACCGCACGCGTTCGCCGAGAAAGGGCTGCTGCGCTTCGAGATTCAATCCCAGCGCGGTCGCCGTGGCGGTACGCAGGTCCTCCGGAAAGTTCTCGATCTCGCCGAGCACCCAGTTCCGGATGCGTTCCCTGGCCACCTCGGCGCCGTCGTCCTCGCCGATACCGCACAGTTCCCGTAGCGCGGGACCGACCAGGCGGTCCAAACCGGGGGTATGCAGGCCACGACCCCGACGCAACGCTCGGAACTCGTTCATCAGCTGGCTCGACGAAAGCGTCATCGCGCCCTCCGCTCCGACCGAAATGGGCGCCCTTAGTGTAGGACACCATGGCCGCAGCGATATCCGCCGCTCCAGCACAACGGTGATCTTCCACCGAATGTCGAATCGTTCCGGTCGAATGATCATTTTGTTTCGGCCGACCGGGTTACCGCGGAGGTCCACTGTTGCACCGGCGAAACGCACGGTGACGGATTCGCGCCGACGCAGCTTCCGTCGTTCCACCACAGGAACATCCCGACCAGCAGGATGAGCAGCAGCACGCGGGGCGCCGTGGCCAGTGCCCTCGCCCCGGCCAGCACCACGCGTACCAGGTGGTGCAGCCCATCTCCCAGGCCCAGCACCAGCGCGCCGTAGAAGTAGACCGCGCCCGGTGGTCGCCGATGCCGTGCTCGCAGCGCCCTGCTCAGGGCGAGTTCCGGCAGCAGGAGCAACGTGCGCAGCAGGTCGACCAGCCGCCGCCCCGGCTCGGCGAGCAGCCGGCCGAGCCGGGGTATCAGCCCGCACAGCACCAGCCCGATCAGGTGGTACCCGAGCACGCCCAGCGCGACCAGCTCGACGAAGGACCGGAACCAGAAGGGCAGGCCGAGATCGGCCAGCAGCCCGTCGAGGAGTTCGACCGCGAAGCCCAGCAACGGGAACTCGGTCAGCGGGTTCACCTGCGCCAGCGCCGCTTCCCGGGCGAGGTGCCCGGTCATATGTCGTCCTCGTCCTCGTCCTCATCCTCGTCCTGGTCGGAGGCGTTCTCGGCGGTGCCGCCGACGAGCTGGGGTGATCGTTCCCGCCCGTCGGCGGCACCGATCCCGAGCGCGGTGCGGCCCCGAAGCTGCTCGGACACCACCCCGCTGGCCCTGGTCATGATCCCGTGCACGTCGCTCCGATTCACCAGGTTGCTGTCCAGCAAGGTGTGCAAGACGGCCTTCGCGTTCTCGACCTCGACATTCCGCTGTTCCATGATCAGCCGGAGCACACCGTCGACGTCCTCGTGGTGCCCGGCGAGCCGGAGCGCCAGCAGGTTCAGGTCGTCCGCGCGGAGCGCGTCGGCGTAGACCTTCATCCGTTCCTGCTGGAGCCTGAGCTCGTGCTGCTGCTGCAGTTCGGCCAGCCTGCGCTCGTGTTCGGCGTTCAGCTCGTCCAGCCTGCCCTGGTGGGTACTCTCCACCTCGGTCAGCCGGAGGTGCTGGATCTTGTTGGTGTGCGCGAGTTCCCTGCGCTCCTGCTGCCGTCCCGCGTGGGTGCGCGCGGCGATATGCTTCTCCGTCCCGCTGTCCAGCGCGAGGGTGATCACGCAACGGGTGATCGCGACGCCGTCGTCCACCGGGATCGTCCGTTCCCCGTACGCCCGGCCGATCTCCCTCTCCGCCGCGGCGCCGCTCTCCGCGCCGAAGCGGCGGGTGGTCTCCCGCAGCCGGGTCTCCAGGAACGGCCGCAGCATCTCCGGCACGTTCGCCACATTGCGCGCCACCGCGAGCACCGGGTCTATGACCTTCCAGCGCACCTGCGCCCTGGCCGTGAAGAAGAACGCTTCCTCCCCGGACGGCAGCCTCAGCTCGAACTCGCACCTGCGCGGTGCGATGTCCACTGTGTACATCGCCTGCGGGGTGTCGAGCCAGATCTCACCCGCGGTCAGCCGGCTCGTGGCCAGGTTGAACTCACCGCGCTGGTCGAGATAGACGACGGCGCTGCGGTCGTCGGACACCGGGTTGCGCTTGCGCAGCTCGGAACGGGTCGGTGTCTCGCGTCGCAGGAGTGGCACGTCTTCCGGGTCCGTCACGTCATACCCCTCCCCGCTCGAAATGCTCGAGCACGACCTTGATCGAGGATTTCGGTGAGCCGCGCTCACCGAGCCAGTAGTTCAGGTAGAACCGCAACGACCCGCCGTCCCCTGCCTCGGCGATGGCGGCCAGCAGGCGCGCGAGTGGGAGCCGCATCGTTTCCTCCTTGCGCGCGGCCCGCAGCCAACGGAGGATCTCCGCGTATCCGCGCCGGACGAATCGGGGCGCGTTCAGCAGCTCGCGAACGAGTCCGATCATCTTCTCCCGGTGCTCCGGGCGGTACTCGTGCATCCACACGAAGACCGGCCACTTCGTGGCGCAGCCGTCCACCCGTGCCCGCAGGTGGGTGGAGATGATCAGTACGGCGAGTACCCCGGTCTCGCGACGGGCCGGGAAGTCGCCGTCCCCGATCCACCGCAGGAGGGTGGCGAACGCGGCGTCGGTCGCCTCGTCCCGGCGGACGATCTCCGCCACGCTGCGGGCGATCTGCACTTCCAGGTCCCAGTCGGCCTGCTTCGCCGCCCGCCCGAGGTCCCGCAACACCGTGGCCGGACTCAGTGCGGTGCTGGTGCCCAGCGCGTGCGCCGCGGTCACTCGTAGTGGGTTCGACGTCCGGTGGCGGAGCCAGTGTTTGAGCTTGGGAGTGACGACGAGGGTGAGGTTCGGGTCCTGCAGGGGTATCTGCAACGCGGACACCGCCGCCCACCGGGCCTTCTCGTCCCCGTCCGCCGCCCAGGGCATGATCAGCTCGCCGAGCATCATCTCGAAGTGCTGCAGGCTCAGCAGTCCGACCGCCATCCCGGCACGCAGGCGGACGTGCTCGTGCCACTCCGTGCCGAGGTCGTACAGCCAGGTGCGGATCAGATCGTATGCCTGGTCGTACTGGCCGCATACGTGCTCCAGCACCCTGCGCGGGAAGGCGTCGTCCCGGAACCGCACGATCCGGACGGCCAGCTCGCCGTCCACGGTGTCCTGGATGACCTCGGCGTACTCGGCCCGTGCCCGGTCCAGCCGCTGGTCGAAGGTGGTGTCGAACAGCGGCCTTGCCCGGTCGGAGGGGCGCGGGTGCTCGATCCGCCGGAACCGGTCGGCGAGCCGGTGCGCCGCGTCGGCGACCAGATGCACCGGCTCACCGTTGAAGACGGCGAGCGCGATGACGAACGCGCGCTGGTCCAGCTCGGACTGCTCGGCGAACCAGGCGGCGAAGCTGGAGTCGTCCAGCCGCGAGTACCGTTGCCGCACCTCGGCGAGCGCCAGCCGCCCGGCGCCCACCTCCACCAGCAGCGTCGCGAGGCTGGCCAGGTCCCGCCGGGGAGTGTCCGGCCGCAGCTCGCCCACCAGCTCGGCGACGTCCGGCCGGTCCAGCAGCCGGTCCGCCTCATCGGGCGAGCCATGCGGACTCCAGCACAGGTGCCGCCGCAGCACCTCCCGCGCCGGCACCGTGCCGAGGCCGTCCACCACGAGGTGCTGGATTTCCTCGGTGCGCAGGAAGGAACTCGGGTCGAGGACGACCACCAGGCGGCAACCGCACTCGTTCAGCAGCCGCACGATTCGCTCGGTGTGGAACGTGCTCAGCTTCGAGGCGTGCTGCGGTGCCAGCGACTCCAGCAGGTACCCGTGGTTGGGTTCCAGGTCCTTCGCGTTCAGCGCACTCAGGTCGGTCTCCGGGTCGAGCTTGCGCACACCCTGCCTGCACTCCCCGTCCAGGGCGCGCAGCGCGGCCGTGGTGCGCCCCGAGCCGCGCTGCGCGCGGAGGAAAAGCATCTGGTTGCGCCGGATCCCGGAGCGCACCGCCTCGTACCGCTCCGGCGGGACAAAGGAGGCGCCGATGCGGTCCAGCACCTCGCGCGGTACGGGCCCGCTGCGGGCAGCGCCCGCCTCCACCGGGGCCGCGTGGCTGGTGCCGACCGTGCCGATGGTTGCCGGTCCCAGGAAGACGTTCGCCGCCGCGCGGTCGTACCCCTGCCCGAGCAGGGACTGCATGGCCGCCGACATCCGCTCGCTTGCCACCGACCATTCGCGGGCGCGCTCCTCGGTCACCGCCTGCTCCTGCACGGCTTGCGCGGCGGAGTCGGCCCGCTGCGTGGTCGACCCGCCAGGGGCCGGTTCGCTCGCTTCGGCGCCGGCCCCGGCCGATTCGCCACCCGCCGGGCCAGGGTCCGATTCCTGCTCACCGGCCGGCTCGGGTTCCTCCTCCCCTTCACTCACTGCCGGTCCCGCATGTGCACGGTGCCGTTGCCGACCTGACCGATCACAGTGTCGCCGTAGAAGGCGGCCGAGGGCGTCCCGGGCTCCGCCGGCCGCGGACCCCCGTCCTCCGGTTCCGGCGTCACCGGCGGTCTCGGGTAGCCGGGCACGTGCACCCAGGCGGACACCTCGCCGGGCACCTTCCGCCATGCCGAGGGGACGATCTCCGCGGAGCCGCACCGGACGGCCTCGTCGAACACCTGCTCCGACGCCACCACCACGCCATCGGCCCGCGCCGCCGTGGTCAACACCTCGCCCACCGCGGTGGAGGTCATCAGCCGCAACAGGCCGTCCAGCTCCTCCTCGAGCGGCACGAACCCGTCCGGGGACAGCTTTGCCCTGTCCACCCCGACCCGCACGCGCCCGGCCCCGCCCTCGAAGGCGGACAGCACGGCCGGAACCAGGGTGGTGAGCACGGTCGTGGCGTTCGCGGTGCCGGCAGGCAGCGAGGTCAGCACGCAGTCGCCCCAGCCGGCCTCCCATATCTCGGCCGGGGAGATCCGGGCGTGCGCGAGTGCCGTGTCCACCACCGCGCGCAACTCGGTCGGGGTGCCGCCGGACCGGCCCGCCGTGTCCCCCTCCGGACGCACGGCGAGCACGGTCGCGCTGGAGCTGCGAGCCGCACCCCGAGAAGCGGCTCGCAGCTTGCCGAGGATGAGCTCCAGCAACTGACCGGGGGCGGTCCGGCGGGCGTCGACGTAGCCGAGCGTCTCCAGCACGCCGGGGACGGAGGTGTCGTCGCAGCGGACCGGCAGCAGGTAATCGCCACCGTCGGCGAACGCACGCGCGAGCGCGGCGCGCCGCTCGAGATTGGTCCACGCTTTGGCCACGTAATCGGCGGAAAGGAACAGCACGCAGTAGCGCGACCGCTGCCGGTAGATCCGCTCGAAGTACTCGGTGAGGTCGGCTCCCCACAGCGGTACCGTCTCGAAGCTGTCGTAGAACACCCGGACGTCCTCGGCCCGCAACAGCCGCGCCACCTCGTCCACGTAGGCACGCTGCTCCGTCGCGAAGGACAGGCAGATGTCGTACTCCAGCTCGGATCCGGTCATCGGCGTTTCCCTCCCTGTGTCCGAGCACTCGTATGGCGTAATTCGTAGCCCATCCGAGGGCTCGGCGGGACCCCGTTCGGCCTATTGGTCATTAAGTTGTCCATGATCTGTCTCTTGATCATTGCCTGACCAGCACATGGTCATTCCTGACGAAAAAAGAAGATTGCGGTCGGCTATTTTTCGACCACCTGATGCCGAGGTGACAATTCCGTCACACCGTTAACGTTCGATCGCATTCTTCGATCACTCCGGTGTGGACCGACACCGCACCCGCCGAGGAGCAAAGTTGCCCGACCCGACCGCGCGCCCGCCCGTCCTCGACCCGAGGACTATCCGGACGAACTCGCGCTACCGGGTACCGGGCGGACCAAGAAGGTTCCGCGCGACGTGCAGAACCTTTTCATCGCACCGGAACGGGCCGTGCACCTCGGCCGGCCGGTGCCCACGATGTCGCGGCGGGTCGCCATCTGCAGGGATGTCGCCGCCGCGATGGCCTTCTGCCACGACCGGCTGTCCATAGTGTTCGGGGACATCAACGCCAAGAACGAATTGTACCGGCTGGATGCCGTCCCGATGGTCCTCTTCATCGACTGCGACAGCGTGCGCGTCAAGGGAGATCTCGGTGGCGCCAGGCAGCTCAACGCACCGGACTGGGCACCGCCGGATCCCGGGCCGTTGACCATGGCCACCGACCTCTACAAGCTCGGCCTGTTCGTGCTTCGTTGCCTGACTTCCGGCGGCGGACACTCCATCCGCACCGATCCGGCCGGCGCCCGAACCTGCCTGGACGGCCGTGCTCACGACCTGCCGGTCCGGGCGCTGGGATCCGTTCCGGCAGCGCGCCATGCGCTTCCCGATGGATCTCGCCTCCCTGCTGACCAGCGGACCCGAACTCGATCTCGGCCTGCACCCCGACCACGAGAAGAGACCATGAGATTCAGGACAGGACTCGCCCGGCTTGCCGGATCCAGGCAGGAGATTCCGGACGAGGCTCCCGGTGAGCTGACCAAGCACGCCGCCATGGGTGGGATCCTGCTGAGCACCGCCGCGCTGGCCGGGGTGTCCGCGTTCTTCGCCCTGACCTCGACGCTGGACCTGTCCTGGCCGGTGAGCGCGGTGGCCGCGCTGGGCTGGGCCGCGATCGTGCTCAATCTCGACCGAATGCTGGTGATCAGCATGAACGACCTCGGCACGGTGCGGATGAAGGTACTTGCCGGCCTGCCGAGGGTCCTGCTCGCCCTGGTCATCGGCTCGGTCATCTCCACCCCGCTGCTGGCGCCCGGCGAGCTGACCCCGCGGGCCGGCTGCCCGAGTGTCCCACCCGGACAGCCGTGCACCCGATGATGGACCCCTGCGCGACGAGCCTCGCCACGGCGGTCATGCCGCGTCGGTGCGGCGATTCACCGCAGCAGCTCGTCCAGACGTTCCATCGAGTCGGTGATGCCGCGTTCCATCCCGCTCTCGACCGCCATGTCACGCGCCTCCACGGAGGTGAACACCGAGTGGGTGCGCACCCTGGTCCGGTCGCCGAGGTCCTCGAAGGACAGCGACTCGAGGCAGGGGGCGCCCGGGGCGCCCTCGAACTCGAAGGTCTGCACGAGCCGCTCGGACTCGGTCACCTCGTGGAAGACGCCGTGGAAGCCGAACTCGGCGCCGTCGGGATCGGTGTGCACGTAGCGGTATTTGCCGCCCGGCCGCGCGTCGTACTCGATCACCTTCATGTCCATCTCCCGCGGCCCCAGCCAGTGCACCAGGGCCTCCGGGTCGGTCCAGGCGCGAAACACCCGGGCGGCCGGCGCTTCGAACTCGCGCTCGATGTCGACGAACGGGGTGCCCGGCTGCGCGGTGATCGTGGTCGGGTTCCGGTGCTCGGTCATTTTTCCTGCTCCTTCATCGTTTCCAGCACGGCGTCGAGCCGGCGGTACTGCCGCTCGACGTTCAGCCGGTGGGTGTCGATCCAGCTCGTCAACGTCTCCAGCGCCGCGGCCTCCAGATGGCAGGGGCGGCGCTGACCCTCGCGGCGGCGGGTGATCAGCCCGGCCGACTCCAGCACCTGGATGTGCCGGGACACGGCCTGCTTGGTGATCGAGAACGGCTCGGCGAGCTCGTTGACGGTCGCGTCACCGCGGGAGAGCCGGGCGATCAGCCCCCGCCGGACCGGATCGCCCAGTGCCGCGAACGCCCGATCCAGCCACTCCTCCGCACCTTGGTCAACCGCCACTTTATCAACCAATCTGTTTATCAACTGTCTGGTTGATAACATAGGTGCTGCCGGTCCCGCCGTCAAGCCGGATGACCGCGGAGGCCCCGACGAAAGTCAGGGGCAGCCGCTACCGTTCGTGCACCGCGCCGGGTGCACGTTTTCCCTAATGTCGGTGAGGATGGAAACCCGATCACCAGAACCCGCGCCGCCCGGCGGCAACATCGAGGACGTTCCGGACGCCAGCGCCGCGCTGTACCGCGACATCGTGGACCTCGCCGCAGGTGCCCCCTCCTGGCTGCAGTCCTTCGCCGGCTTCTTCACCGATGCCGCGATCGTGCTGCTGGGCGGGTTGATGGTGCTGTGCTGGTGGCGGGCCAGGCAACTGCCCGCCCGCTCGATGGCACTGGCGGTGGTGGCGCCGGCCGCCACCGTCCTCGCCTACGGGCTGAGCGAGGTCGTCAAGCTGATCAAGCAGGTGGAACGGCCCTGCCGCACACTGCCGGACGTGGTGCCGATCGCCGAGTGCCCGCCGCCCGGCGACTGGTCCTTCCCCAGCAACCACTCGGTGGTCGCCGGCAGCGCCGTGCTCGGCATCGCGCTCGCCTGGCGGGCACTCGCCGCTCTCGCGCTTCCGGTCGGCCTTGCCGCCGCGGCGTCCCGGGTTTTCGTCGGCGCACACTATCCGCATGACGCCGTGGTCGGGTTGCTGCTCGGCGCCCTCGTCGTGGCGGTGCTGGTGCCGCCGCTCCTGCGACCGGCCACCAGGCTCACCGCACGGCTGCGCGATCGACGGCGGTCGGCCGCACCGCACCAGGTCTGTTGAACATAGTTTTCGATTACACTCCGACCCATGAACGCGGAAGCAATCGGCGGCGTCTTCAGCGCCGCCCACCAGGAGTTCACCGGCTGGTCGGCACGGCTGTGGCGACCGCTCGGTGAGATCACGACCGCGGTGGCCAGGCCCGCACCGGGCGAGCGGGTACTGGACGCCTGCTGCGGCGCGGGGGCTTCGGCGATCCCCGCGGCACTCGCGGTGGGGCCCGGCGGGGTCGTGCATGGCATCGACGTGGCGGAGGGTCTGCTCGAGCACGGCAGGCGCGAGGCCACCGCGCTCGGCCTCGACCGGCTGCGATTCGTCAATGCCGACGTACTCGACTGGCGGGACGACTCCCCCTACGACCTCGTGCAGTGCGCGTACGGCGTGTTCTTCTTCCCCGATATGGACGCGGGAGGCAGGCGGCTGGCCGGCCTGCTGCGCCCCGGCGGCCGGTTCGTGGTGACCACCTGGCTGCGCGACGGCATGGCCCGGTTGGTCCCGATCGGCGTGGCCGCGGCAGCGCCGGAGCGCCCCGAGCTGGCCGAGCATCTCGGGGGCGCGAACCCGAGCGAGCGGGTGGACACCGCGGAGAAGGTGCGGGCCTGGCTCAGCTCGCTCGGGTTGCGCGAGATCAGGGTCGAGCAGGTGCAGTTCACCCAGCCCCTGCACCCGGATGACGCCTGGCCGTTCTTCCTCTCGGCGGCCATGCGCGGCTTCGTCGAGGGGCTGCCGCCCGATGCCGTGGACCGCGTGCGGGCGCGGTTCGAGCGCGGGCTGCGCGAGGCGGGCATCGACACCCTCGACGGCAGCTCCCTCATCGGGATGGGCCGGCTACCCGGCTGAGCTGCCGGGTCACGACACCGCGGCCGGGTCCATGTACATGACCTCCCACAGGTGGCCGTCGAGGTCGTAGAAGCTGCGACCGTACATCGGGCCCTCGTCCATGGGCTCGCGCACGACCTGGCCGCCCGCGGCAAGGGCCTTGTCGACCAGCTCGTCCACGCCCTGCCGGCTGTCCGCGGTCAGGGCCAGGATCGCCTCGGTGCTCGTGGACGTGTCCGCGATCTTCTTGGTGGTGAAGGTGGCGAAGAACTTCTCCACCAGCAGCATCACGTAGATGTCCTCGGTGATCACCACGCAGGAGGCGTTCTCGTCGGTGAACTGCTCGTTGATCGAGTAGCCGATGCTGGAGAAGAACTCCTTCGACTTGTCGAGGTCGCTGACGGGGAGATTGACGAAAATCTTGGTGGACATGGGGGTTCCGCCTTCCGGTAACAATGGCGTCTTTCGGATACCTGCGCTTCCGCCGGACTCGTATGTGTCCGGCGGACACATCGGTGTACACTAGATACCATACGGCGAGCCTGCAAGACCCGAATTGCCCGAAGCAACGGAGGGGAGAACGGATGGTGAGCTCGAGCGAAGACGCTCCCGAGGATCAGGCCGGCAGCATCGAGCTGCTCTGGGGGTTGCGGGACCGGCAGGCCAAGAAGCAACGACCGGCGCTCTCGGTGGATCGCATCGCCCGAGCCGCGATCGAGCTCGCGGACACCGAGGGGATGCCGGCCGTGTCCATGCAGCGGGTGGCGAGCGCGCTCGAGGTCACCAAGATGGCCCTGTACCGGCACGTCTCCAGCAAGGCCGAGCTGGTCGCGGTGATGATCGAGACCGCGGTCGGGGCGCCGCCCGAACTCGGCGCGGTGCCAGGAGGCTGGCGGGCCAGGATGGAGGCGTGGGCCGCCGGGATGCGGGAGACCTGGCGGCGGCACCCCTGGCTTCCGGTGGCGACGGTCGGCCGGCGGGTGATGGGGCCGCGGGAGATCGGCTGGACCGAATGCGCGGTGGCCGCGCTGGAGGGGACCGGGCTGAGTGGCGGTGAGCGGATGGACGCGGTCTTCCTGCTCAGCGGTCACATCCGGAACACCCAGTCCGCCACGGCCGCGGGCACCCAGCCGTGGACCACGGACCGGCGGCTGAACCCGCTGATCGAGGATCTGATGCGGACCCGGGACACGCGGTTCCCCGGGCTGGTGGCGGCCACCGAGTCCACCGGCGAGTCCACCGACGACTCCCCGCGGGACAACGGCTGGCAGTTCGGCCTGGACCGCGTCCTCGACGGGCTCGCCACGCTCATCGCCGACCGCGCGGAGCGCGATGTCGGATAATCGCTGGCCCGGTGATCGACGCACGGCCTAGGTTGCGATGGTGACCTCGACCCGACCTGATGTGGTGGACCGCAGGAGCCTGGCCGCGGCCACGGTGACGGTACTGCTGTGGGCCTCCGCCTTCGTCTCGATCCGCAGCGCGGGGCAGGAGTACTCGCCGGGTGCGCTGGCCCTCGGCAGGCTGCTCACCGGCACTGTCGCCCTCGGCGCGATCCTGCTGCTGCGCCGCGAGGGCTTACCACCCCGCGCGGCCTGGCCCGGCATCCTCGGCGCCGGGGTGCTGTGGTTCGGCGTCTACATGGTGGCGCTGAACGCGGGCGAGCAGCAGGTGGACGCCGGCACCGCCGCGATGGTGGTGAACATCGGCCCCATCCTGATCGCCCTGCTCGGCGGGTGGCTGCTGCGTGAGGGTTTCCCGCGCCGCGTGCTGGCCGGGGTCGCGGTGTCCTTCGCCGGCGCCGTCGTGGTCGGTCTCTCGATGGCCGACGAGGGACGCGCCTCGATCGTCGGCGTGCTGCTGTGCCTGCTCGCCGCGGTGACCTACGCGGCGGGCGTGGTCAGCCAGAAGCCGGCGCTACGGCACGCCTCGGCATTACAAGTCACCACGTTCGGCTGCGCGATCGGGGCGGTGGCCTGCCTGCCGTTCAGCGGGCAGCTGGTCACCGAACTCGGCACGGCCTCCTGGCAGGCCACCGGCAACCTGATCTACCTCGGGGTGTTCCCCACCGCGCTGGCGTTCACCACCTGGGCTTACGCACTGGCCCGCACCAGCGCGGGCCGGATGGGCGCGACCACCTACGCCGTGCCCGCCGTGGTGGTGCTGATGTCCTGGCTGGCGCTGGCCGAGGTACCCGGCTGGCTGACCTTCGCCGGCGGCGTGCTGTGCCTTGCCGGGGTCGCGGTGTCCCGTTCCCGCCGCCGCTCCCCCGAGCCCGAACCACCACCGCGACACCCCGCGGGGTCGCGACCGAGCTGAACGGCGCTGCGGCTAACCTGGCGGGCACCGCTGCAGGTACGACAAGGGGGTCGACGATGAGCGAGGACCACAGGGCCGCGGAGGTCGCACCGGACGCCCCACCCGGGGTTGACCTGGAGAAACCCTCACCGGCGCGGATCTACGACTGGTACCTGGGCGGCACCCAGAACTGGGCCGTCGACCGGGAGTTCGGCCGCCGGATCGAGCAGCTGTGGCCACACGCCAAGGACGGCTCCCGGCACAACCGGCAGTTCATGAACCGGGCCGTACGCGCCGCGCTGGACGCCGGGATCCGGCAGTTCATCGATCTCGGCTCGGGCGTGCCCACGGTCGGCAACGTGCACGAGGTCGTCCGGGAGCACCTGCCCGAACACGAGCGGGGCCGGGTCGTCTACGTGGACTACGAAGAGGTGGCCGCCGCGCACGCCCGGCTGATCCTGGAGCGCGAGGGCGCAACCGAATGGGCCACCCTGATCCGGCACGACATGCGAGACCCGGCCGGGATCCTGCGCCACCCTGACACCCGCCGGCTGATCGACTTCGACCAGCCGGTATGCCTGCTGATGGTCGCGGTACTGCACTTCGTCGGCCCCGACGACGGCCCGCACGACATCATCCGGGCCTACCTGGACAAGCTGTGCCCCGGTAGTTGGCTGGTGTTGTCGCATATGACCTGCCCGGACGACCCGGAGCAGGCCGAGGGCGTGCTGCGGTTCGCCGAGCAGTACAGATCCACCGCCAACCCGGTGTGGCTGCGGCAACCCGAGGAGATCGCCGGCTGGTTCGACGGCCTCACCCTGCTCGACCCCGGCATCACCCACCTGACCGACTGGCGACCCGACCTCGACCCGGCGACGCTGCCGCAGCCCGAGGCCGAGGCCCGGCCGTTCGCCTGGTGCGCGGTAGCGGAGAAACCCGCCTGAGCGATGAGTTTTCGTTCCGGCTGGGGTCGGTACTGGCATACAGTCAGGATCCGGGCGGAACGAAAGGCACGGCGATGGCGACAGGCACGGTCACCGACGACTTCCCGCAACTGGCCGACCCCTATCGGCGCGAGTTGCTCGCCCACTGTTACCGCATGCTGGGCTCGGTACACGAAGCCGAGGACCTGGTGCAGGAGACCTACCTGAGGGCATGGCGCGGTTACCCGAAGTTCGAGGGCAGATCCTCACTGCGCACCTGGCTCTACCGGATCGCCACCAGCGCCTGCCTGACCGCGCTGGAGCGGACGGCGAAGCGGCCGCTGCCCACCGGGCTCGGCGGCCCGAGCGCGGAAGCCCAGGGCACCCTGGTGAAGCAGGACGAGGTGTCGTGGCTGGAGCCGATCCCGGACGCCATGGCCGGTGCCGAGGCAGACGACCCGGCAGGGATCGTCACCGAGCGGGAGAGCATCCGGCTGGCGCTGATCGCCGCGCTGCAGTACCTCCCGCCCCGGCAACGGGCCGTGCTGGTACTACGGGATGTGCTGAAGTGGCGGGCCACCGAGGTCGCCGAGCTGTTCGAGACGAGCACCGCGGCGGTGAACAGCATCCTGCAACGCGCCCGTGCGCAGCTCGAGCGGGTCGCGCCCACCGAGGACACCGTGGTGGACGCGCTGACCGCCGAGCAGCGCGCGTTGCTCGACCGCTATGTCACGGCCTTCGAGGCCAAGGACGTCGCCGGCCTGGTGGCCCTGTGCACCGAGGACGTGGTCTGGGAGATGCCCCCGTACACCGCCTGGTACCAGGGCACCGAGCACGTCGGCCTGCACCTGTCGACGACCTGCCCCGCGGGGCCGGGCGACCTGCGGCTGGTCCCGTTCACCGCGAACGGGCAGCCCGCGTTCGCGCAGTACCTGCTGGACCCCGGTACCGGTGCGCACCACGCGTTCAACGTTCAGGTGCTCACCGTCGGGCCCGCGGCGATCAGCCGCGTGGTCACCTTCATGGACCCGGAGCTGTTCCCTGCCATCGGCCTGCCGCGGACCCAGCCGGCCCGGCCGGAGCCGCTGGTGCTGCCCGGCGCCGGGCAGCCGTGACGGCCCGGGATGCCACGGCGGTCCGGATGGGCGGCATCGGCCTGCTCGAGCGCGCGATCAACTACGCGCTCGGCAACCTCCGCCTCGTCACACCGCCGGATCTGGCGAACCCGACCCCCTGCCGGGAATGGGACCTGCGCGCGTTGCTGGAGCACCTTGGCGATTCCCTGGACGCCCTGCACGAGGCCGTGGAACCCGGGCGGGTCGAGCTGGACGGCCCGAGCGGGAGCAGGCCGGACGACCCGGTGACGACCGTGCGAGAGCGGGCGAGCCGGCTACTCGGCGCCTGGACCAACGCCGAGGGACACGACCTGGTTTCCATCGCGGGCCGGCCACTGACCAGCGGCATCGTGACCTCCACCGGCGCGGTGGAGGTCACGGTGCACGGCTGGGACGTCGCCGCCGCCTGCCACGCGCGTCGGCCGATCCCGGCGACGCTGGCGCGGGAGATCCTCCCCCTGGCCCCGCTGGTGGTCACCGAGCAGGACCGGCCAACCCGGTTCGCCGCGCCCGTCCCTTCCGGCGGCGGGGCGCCGGGCGAGCAACTGCTCGCGTTCCTCGGCAGAAGGCCCTGAAGCCCACGGCTCAGGCGTACTCGTCGTGCAGCCGCCAGTATTCGTACGGCGGGGTCTGCGGCCACCCTTCCGGCGAGTCCTCCCAGGTCTCCTGCCTGCCGAACGGGGTGAGATCCAGGTAGTTGAAGTTCGCGTTCAGCCGGTCGGCGCCACGGCCGGTGGTGTGATACGTCCGGAAGATCCGGTCGCCGTCCCGCAGGAAGACGTTCAGCGCGAAGTTGTCCCCGCGTTCGGTCATCGCGTCGACGTCCACGGTGAACTCACTGTCGAAAGAGGAGTACCACGGCAGCGTCCAGCCCATCCGCCGCTTGACCGGCTCGATCTCGGCCAGCGGGGCGCGGGACACCAGCACCATGTTCGTGTCCCGCGCCCGCACGTGAGCGGGGTGGCCCATGCCGTCCACCAGCATCGAGCAGCCCTCGCAGGGGCTCTGCGCACCGGGCGGCAGCATGAAGCTGTACACGATCAGCTGGCGACGCCCGTCGAAGAGGTCGAGCAGGCTCACCGGACCCTCCGGACCCTCCAGCCGGTACCGCTTGCGCATCTCCACCATCGGCAGCCTTCGGCGCCGCGCGGCCAGCGCGTCCAGCATCCGGGTCGCCTTCTTCTCCTCGACGAGTAGTTCCGCGCGGGCGGCTCGCCATTCCTGTTCGGACACAACGGGTGGCAGGTTCATCTGGATTCTCCTTACTTCATGTCCTCGCCGGCGTCCATCGACAGCCAGCGATCCGGGCGGACGCGGAACAGCACCAACGTGCCGGCCGGGTTGCCGATCTCCTCCTCGACCCACTGCCGCGCCACGTCCTCCGGGACGTACCGGCGGATGACGTTCCGCAGTTGCTCGGCCGAGGGCGGCCGTTCGATCCCGGCCAACGTGCCCTCGACGGTGACGTACTGGAACGGCGGTTCCTCGCGCTGCACGCAGATGCTCAGCACCTTCGCCCGCTCGATCAGCCGGGTCTTGCGGGCACGCCTGCCCTCGGTGCCGGTGAAGAAGGTGATCTCGCCACCGGGCTGGTAACCGTAGAACACCGGCACGGTCAGTGGCGGCCGGTGGTCGTCACTGGCCACGCTCAGCACGGCGATCCTGGTGTCGGCGAGGAACTCCTCGCGCTGTGTCCTCGTCATCGTGGTGGTCATGCGTCCACCGTGGTGTGGAGCTCTCTCGGTTCGCTCTCGGTGGCATATCGTCGGCACATGTTGTTCGGGATCCTCGGTCCGCTGGCGCTGTGGACGCCGGCGGGCGAGCCCGCCCGGCTGCCCGAGCTGAAGGCCCGCGCGCTGCTGGCCGACCTCCTGCTGCACGAGGGCAGCCCGGTGCCCGCCGACCGGCTGGTCGAGGACCTGTGGGGCGAGCGCCCACCCGGCAACCCCTCCGCGACCCTGCAGAACAAGGTATGGCAGCTTCGCAAGGCGCTGGACGCGGCCGTGCCGGGCGGGCGGGATCTGGTGGTGTCCGGTGCCTCGGGCTACCTGCTGCGGGTGGAAGCCGAGGCAGTGGACGCGAGCCGCTTCGCCGCGCTGACCCGCGCGGCCCAGGCCGCGACCGGCCCGGCGGAGCGGGCCGGGCGGCTCGCCGAGGCACTCGCGCTGTGGCGCGGGCCCGCTCTCGCCGACTTCGCCGACGAGCCCTGGGCGCGGGCCGCGATCGCCCGGTTGAGCGAGCGGCGGCTGGCCGGGCTGGAAGCGTTCGCCGAGGCGCGGCTCGAACTCGGCAGGCCCGCGGATGAGCTGGCCGGTGAGCTCGGCGAGCTGGTCGCGAACCACCCGTTGCGCGAGCGGCTGCGGGCCGCGTACCTGCGCGCGCTCTACCGGGCGGGTAGGCAGGCCGAGGCGCTGGCGAGCTACGCCGACCTGCGGGCGCGGCTCGCCGAGGAACTCGGCACCGACCCCGGGCCCGAGTTGGTCGCGCTGCACCAGGCGATCCTGCGGCAGGACACGGAGCTGGACCCGCCCGCGCGGGCGGGTAACCTGCCGACGCCCTTGACCGGGCTGGTGGGCAGGGCGGATGCGCTCGCCGAGGTGTGCGCGCTGCTGGAGAGGCAACGGCTCGTGACGCTCACCGGTGTCGGGGGAGTTGGCAAGACCCGGCTCGCGGTCGCCGCGGCCTCCCAGGCCCCGGACGACGCCTGGCTCGTGGAACTGGCCGAGCTCCCCACGACCGTGGATTCCGGCGAGATCGGCCCGGTCGCGGGCGCCGTGATGACGGCACTGGACATCCGGGACGACGGCGGCCCACTGCTCGACCGCCTCACCGAGGCGCTGCGCTCCAGGCGGCTACTGCTGGTGCTGGACAACTGCGAGCACGTGATCGCGCCCGTGGCCGAGCTGACCGCGCGGCTGCTGCGGGCCGCGCCGGGCCTGCGAATCCTGGCGACGAGTCGCGATCCCCTCGGGCTGGCGGGCGAGAGGCTGTACCCGGTCACCCCACTGGACCTGCCGGACCCTGCCGCCGCGACCTCGGTGGCGGAGGTCGCCGATTCCGGCGCGGTGGCGCTGTTCGCCGACCGGGCCACCGCCGCGGCGCCGGGGTTCACCCTCACCGAGGACGTGCTCCCGGAGGTGGTGACGCTGTGCCGCAAGCTGGACGGCATCCCGCTCGCGCTGGAGTTGGCCGCCGCGCGGGTGCGCGCGCTCGGCGTCTCCGGCCTGCTGGCCAGGTTGGACGACCGGTTCCGGCTGCTGTCCGGCGGGCACCGGGGTTCGCCACCGCGGCAGCAGACCCTTCGGGCGACCCTCGACTGGAGCTGGGACCTGCTGAGCGAGCCCGAACGGATGGTGCTGCGGCGGTTGGCCGTGCAGCAGGGTGGCTGCACGCTGGCGGCGGCCGAGCGGGTCTGTGCCGGGGAAGGGATCGCCACCGGGGAGGTGCTCGAGGTGGTGGTTCGGCTGGTCGACCGGTGCATGGTGGTGGTGAGCGAGCAGCCCGGCGGGGTGCGCTACCGGTTGCTGGAGTCCGTGCGGGAATACTGCCTGGAACGGTTGGCGGAGGCGGCGGAGGCCGAGCGGGTACGTGACCGGCACGCCGCGTACTACGCCGAGCTGGCCGAGCGCGCGGAGCCGGAACTCCACGGGCCGGACCAGCGGCGCCTGCTGGAGCTGCTGGACGGCGAGTCGGCCAACCTGCGCGCGGCGTTGGAGGGGTTGGTTGCCGGTGGTGCCGGGGAACCGGCCGCGCGCATGGTGTGCGCCCTGTGCTGGTACTGGTACCTGCGGGGCAGGCTGTCCGAGGCACGCCGCGCGCTCGACCTGGTGCTGGCCGGGGGCGGTTCGGGCCCAGCCCTTGCCGAGGCCATGTGCTGGCGGGCGGCGATCGGGCTGTTCGGTGGCGACTTCGGCGACCACGGGCGCACCGCGGCGGCGCTGGAGATGCTGCCCGAGATCACGGACCCCCACCGGCGGGCCAGGATGCGCTGGCTGCTCGGCTTCGCCCGGTCGACCACCGGGGACGGTGAGCTGGACGCCTGCGCCGACCTGGCAGGGAAGGCCCTGTCCGAGTTCCGGGAGCTGGACGATCGCTGGGGTATCGCGGCCGCGCTCACCGCTCGGGCGGTGAGCGCGATGGGTCGCAGCGACCTGACCGCGCTGCGGCGGGACGGGGAGCAAGCGCTTGCGTTGTTTCGCGGGCTCGGCGAACGCTGGGGCCAGTCCCAGGCGATGTCGCTGCTGGCCGTGCTGGCCGAGGTCACCGGTGACCATGCCGGGGCCGCCGAGCTGCATTCCGCGGGGCTGCGGCTGGCCGAGGAGCTCGGCCTGTGGACCGAGGCCGCCGACCGGCTCGCCGGGCTGGGTCGAATCGAGTTGCTGCGCGGCGACCATGCGCGATCCTGGGAACTGCACGAGCGGGGTATGCGGTTGGCCGCCGAGCAGGGCAGCAAGGGCGTCGAGCTGTACGCCCAGATCGGGCTCGGGCTCGGCGCCCGCAGGGAAGGCAAGCTCGATCTCGCCGAGGAACAGTTGAACGCGGTACTGGACTGGAACGTGCGGGTGCGGGCGGAGGAACACAACGCGGTTCCGCTCGCGCTGGTGCTGGCCGAACTCGGTTTCGTCGCCGAACAACGTGGCGACGCGGCCGGGGCGCGCGCCAGGCACCTGCGGGGGCTCGCGCTTGCCCGCCGGACCAGGGACCCCCGGGCGCTGGCACTGGCGATGGAAGGGCTCGCCGGTGCGCAAGCGCTTGCGGGGCACCATGAGCACGCCGCCCGCCTGCTCGGCGCCGCCACCGCGGCACGCGAGTCGGCCGGCGCGCCGCTGCCGGAGGCGGAACGCGGGGACGTGGACCGGATCGCCACCCGAACCCGCGCCGCCCTCGGCGACCCCGCGTTCGCCGCCGAGTTCGAACGCGGCAGCACAACGGAACCGGACCAGTTGCTGAAACCCTTCGACAGCCCCGATCCGAAACACTAACCGCTTTTGCCGCCCACGCGCATACGTTGGCCATTCATATACGCGAGTTTGCTGCTCACGTAACCGTGTTGGCCATTCATGTAACCGAGTTTGCCGTTCGCGTTGGCGAGTTTGCCATGCACGGGGAAGAGATGGGTGAATGCGGGAGACGGGGCAACTCAGGGTTGGGTCTCGGGCACACCTTCGGCACCCCGTGAAGCACTGGCGCACCCCGCATCACCCCCGGCAGACCTGCTCACCAACGCCAACACCCCACAGAACGACACTCCCCACCCCACCGGCCACCCCGATCGTTTCGAACACACATTCGGGTGAATATCGATCGACAGCGTCGCCTCCACCCCATTCTGCCGAGCATCTCGATATCATTGAGGGCGCGGAAAGATACCGATCCGATCCACAGCAGGATCCCCCGGACGAGGACAAAACCCCCCGGAGACATACTGGACACCGTAGAAGCCAACGAGCGGGTGATCGCTCAAGCCGAGACGCGGAGGGCGGTGATGCTACTGGCCCGGTTCGCCCAGGAAAGTGGGGTCCGAAGTCGGTAGTGAAGGAAGTGGCCGGGCAGGTGCGGTGGACCCCACACCGGGTCGAACGCACCCTCGCCCTGGGGCTCGACCCCACCACCCGCCTACCGTGCACCCTGGCCGCCTCCCAAGCCGGGGTGATCGACCAGGACCGGGCACGGGCCGTGTCCGAACCCACCGCCGTGCTGTCGGATCAGCAGGCGGCGGAAAGTGGACCGACGCATCGCCACCAAACTGGCGGGTAAAGACCCCACGCAGGCGCGGCGCGCGGCACGGCAACAGGCACCGGCCGTCGACCCCGAGAGGGCCGCCCAAGCGGGCACGAGCCCGGCGGGAACAACGGTCGCTGGACTTGGCGCACCAGGAAGATCGGGTGTCCACCCTGATGGCCGACCTACCCACCGAGGTCGCCACCGCCATCTACGCCCCCTGCGACCGCATCGCCCGACAACAGCGGCGACAGGGAGACAAGCGCACCCTGAAGCAGTTACGGGCGAACGTGCTCACCGACCTCGCCCTACGCGAGGACGGCACCACCCGGGCGCCCCGCACCGAAGTGTTCCTCTACCTCGCCGCCAGTTCACTGCTGGGGTTGGATAAGCAACCCGGGTACCTGGCCGGGCACGGGCACATCCCAACCGCACTGGCACCCGAACTCACCTCCCGACCCGACAACGTGTGACGCCGCCCGCTGACCGACCCCACCACCGGCCACCCCACCGACCTCGGACGCACCCGATACCGACCCACCGCCGCACTGGACGAGTCCGTACGAGAACGCGACCGAGAGTGTCAGGGCACCGGATGCCACCCACCCACCCAACGCTGCCAAAACGACCACACCACCGGATGAACCCAAAGCCACACCACCAACGCGAAGGAGTTGGTCGGCTACCGCGAACAAGACCACCACCTCAAAAACCTACCCGGATGGGGATGGACCTACGACGTCATCGACGGCACACCCACCATCACCACACCCCACAGAGACACCCACACCAACCCCTCCACAACCCCCTCACCCCAGACGACACCCCACCCTTCTGAGCGGGGTCGCAAACGATCAGGTACCGGCGCTGCCCTCGGCGACCAGGGGTTCCAGCGCCAGGTCGGGGTTGCGGCGGAGCATGATCCGCATGGTCATGTCGTCGACGAACAGGGCCAGTTCGGTGCCGTCGGTACGGGTGAGGACCTCACTACGTCCGCCGCTGTCCACAACAGACCTTTGTGCGGGATCGGTGAGGCGACGAACGGTGGTGTACGGCAGATGATCAAGCTTCACCGGAGACTTGAACTCGGCGTCCAGGCGGTGCGCGGCAACCTCGAACTGCATCGGACCAACGGCCGCGACCACGGGAGTGCCGTCCCCGCGACGGTCCGAACGGAGCACCTGCACGACACCCTCGGACTCCAGTTGCTCGATGCCCTTGCGGAACTGCTTGGCCCTGCTGAGATCCGCGGGCCGGGCGACGGCGAAATGGGCGGGCGCGAAGCTGGGCAGGCCGGGGAAGCGTACGGCCGGTTTGCCGTCGTGCAAGGTGTCGCCGACGCGCAGCGCGGAGGCGTTCACCAGGCCGATCACGTCACCGGGATACGCCGTCTCCACAGTGGAGCGCTGCTGACCGAACACCTGCTGCGCGTACTTGGTGGCGAACGGGCGCGCGGTGGAGGCGTTGGTCACCACCATCCCCCGCTCGAACACACCCGAGCACACCCGCGCGAACGCGACCTGATCGCGGTGCGCCGGATCCATCCCCGTCTGCACCTTGAACACGAACGCGGAGAACGGGGCGTCCAACGCACGCGGACGCTCGTCCACATCCAACCGCGCCGACGGGCGCGGGGCCAGCTCGACCAGCAGATCCAGCAGGTGCCGCACGCCGAAATTCAGCACCGCCGCACCGAACAACACCGGGGTCGCGCTCGCGTCGAGGAACCGGGCGGCGTCGAACTCCCCGCCCGCGGCGGTGATCAGCTCCGACTCCTCGCTGGCGCTGACCCACTCCGCACCCAACTCTTCCTCGGCGCGCCCGGGGTCCAGCCGCTCCTCCGGAGCCGCGGTGGCGCCACCGGCGGTGCGGGTGTACCGCACGAACGACCCGTCGACCAGATCCAGCACCCCGCGGAACTGGCCCGCGACACCCACCGGCCAGGTCAGCGGCATCGGCTGCAACCCGATCCGCTCGGTCAACTCGTCACACAGCTCCAGCACCTCCCGGCCCGGCCGGTCCCACTTGTTGATGAACGTGATCACCGGGATCCCCCGGTACCGGCACACGTCGAACAACTTCAACGTCTGCGGCTCCAACCCCTTGGCCGCATCCAGCAACATCACCGCCGAATCCACCGCCGACAACACCCGGTAGGTGTCCTCGGAGAAATCCGCGTGACCCGGCGTGTCCAACAGGTTGATCACCGCGTCACCATAGGCGAACTGCAACGCCGCCGAGGTGATCGAGATCCCCCTGCTGCGCTCCATCTCCAACCAGTCCGACACCACACCCCGCCGACCGGACTTGCCGTGCACCGCACCCGCCTCGGAAATCACCTCGGCATGCAACGCCAACGCCTCGGTCAAGGTGGACTTACCGGCATCCGGATGACTGATCACCGCGAACGTACGCCGCCTGCCTGCCTCGGCCGCGACATTGGAAGACGTGGAGGGAACCATATGCCCCCGACTCTACCGCTACGTCAGAGTAGCGGCGCCGCGGTGGTTCACTCCGCCTCCGGCACGGCAAGGGAAAGGCTGTCCGGGATGGCGTCGAACGCCTCCTCGACCCTGCGCACCAGGGTGTCGCTCCCACCGTGCCCGCGCCTCCCGCCGTAGCCACGGCCCGCGACCCAGTTCTTCGCGCCGCAGCGCCACGCGCTGAGGGAGAACTCGCCGAGCAGCCGCAGCCGGACATCCTCCCGCCCATCGATCCCCAGCTTGCCCTCGAGCACGTCGACCAGCCGCTCCTGCACGTTGATCGACAGCACCAGACTGCGGTCGCGCAACGCGGGCGTGCCGGCGACCAGCTTGCGGGTCCGGATGAATCGTCGGTCCCAGTCCTCACCCAGCCGAAACACCGCGGCCGAGAGCGCATTCCGCAGCGCATCCAGGACCGGGCCGCTGATCTCCGCGCGGGCCACCTCATAGACGTAGGCCTCCCACAGCTCCACCTCCGCGGCCAGCGCCACCTCCTCCTTGGAGGCGAAGTTGCGGAAGAAAGTGCGCTTGGACACCTCCACCGCCTCCACCAGCTCGTCCAGGGTGGTCTCGTCGAACCCACGCTCGAGGAACAGCTCCAGCGCGGTGTCGGTCAGCGCCCTGCGCGTGCGCAGCTTCTTGCGCTCGCGCAGCGGCAAGGTTCCGCGCCCGGTGTCGATGCCGGGCACCGCGGGCGTGTGCGGGCTCATAACCGGCCAGCCTAGCCAGCGCCCAACCGGAAGCAAAAGCCACTGGCACGCTTTCGCCACTCGTACTACTATGCCACTCAGTGGCGTTTCGATGATCTGGGGGTCCCGTGAGCACACGTACCGAACCGCAATCCACCGTGGGCAGCCCGGCCGTGCTCACGGTGTTGCTGTTCGCCTCGACGCTGGGCGTGATGGGCGGCGCGATCATCGTGCCGGTGCTGGAGGTGATCCGGGGCGACCTCGGCGTCAGCGGCACCGCGGCCGGTCTGATCATCACCTCGCACGGCCTTGCCATCGCGGTGTCCAGCCCGCTGATGGGCCGGTTGGTGGACCGGTGGGGCGTGCGCGGGCTGATGGTGGCCGGACTCGTGCTCTACGGGCTGGCCGGTGGCGCCGGGCTGATCACCACCTCCTACCCCGCGCTGATCGTGAGCAGGCTGACCTTCGGCATCGGCGCCGCGGCCGTGTTCACCGCGACCACCGTGGCCCTGCTGGCCCTCTACCAAGGCGCGGTGCGGGACAAGGTGATGGGCTGGCGCTCCACCGCCACCAGCGTGGGCGGGCTGGTCTGGCCGTTGCTGTCCGGGGTGCTCGGCGGGATCTCCTGGCACGCGACCTTCGCCATCTACCTGGTCGGCATCCCGCTCGCACTGGCCTCCCTGCGCTACCTTCCGGACACAAGGGACGGCACGCGGGAACGCGACGGGGGCGTACTCCGCATGCTGCGGGAGCGTCCGGCGCTACTCGGGTACTACGCCTTCCTGATCAGCTTCGCGATCATGGGCTATGTGCTGGCCGTGTTCCTGCCGCAACGGCTGGCCGAGATCGGCATCGACTCACCCTTGCTGGTGTCCCTCTACGCCGTGGTCATCGGCGCCGTGCTGACCAGCCTGGTCGGCTTGGCCTACGCGCGGATCCGCCGTTTCCTCGGCTACGCCGCGCTGCTGCGCCTTGCCGCCGCCGGGTGGGTGGGCGCCTTCCTGCTGTTCGGCACGGTCAACGACCCGGTGCTGCTGTTACTGGCCCCGGTGCTGCTCGGGCTGGCGAACGGGATCGTGTTCCCGGTGGCCACCGTGCTGATCGACCGGCACGCGGGGCCACGGCTACGTGGCCGGGCCGCCTCGCTGTCCGGCACGGCCATCTTCGCCGGGCAGTTCAGCTCGCCGCTGCTGATCGGGCCACTGATCGACGCCACCACGACCACCACCGGTTTCCTCGCCGCCGCCGGGATCGCCACGGTGATCCTGCTGGTCCTGCTGGCGGTCAAGATCTCCGGGGCCGACCCCGCGCCCGCGGAATGAGGACTCAGCGAGCCGGGCTGACCGCGGCCAACCGTGCCCGGAGGGTCTCGGCGAAGCCCTCGGCCGTCTCGAGTTTGGCGCGCAGTTCGGCGCAGCGTCGCTCCGCGGTCTCGCTGAACTCGCGCAGCCGATCCAACCGGGCCGCTGGCAGGTCCTCGCCTTCCGCCCGATCCAGGATGGCGACCAGCTCCACCATCTCCTCCAGCTGGAAACCGAGTGGTTTCATCCGCTTGATCAGGAACAGCCTGGACACGTCGGGCTCGGTGTACAGCCGGAACCCACCCTGGCTGCGCGCGCTGGGCACCACCAGCCCGACCTCCTCGTAGTAGCGGATCGTGCGCAGCGAAAGGCCAGTGCGCTCGGCCACCTCGCCGATCTGCATGTGCTCGCTCACACCACTCTCCCTACCGACACCTGTCCCGACGTTACCGTCACCCGCGCGGGTCGAGTGGAGCACGTCCGGCCGCGGCCAGCTCGCGGTCGATCTCGGCATCGCCGGTCGGCGACAGGTGCAGGGTGGGCGCGTCGGCCGCGAGCAGCAGCCGCACCGTGCCGAGGTAGTCCCCGTCCTCGGCGGGATTATTGCGCCGGCCCCACAGTGCGCAGTCCAGCGGCGTGGGCCCCTCCTCGTCGAACGCGCGGTCAGTCACATCCGCACCCCGCTCCAGCAGCAGTCGCACGGTACCGGTACGCCCGTGCATGGCGGCCTGGTCGAGTGGGGTGAAGTTGCTCCAGCCTCGGGTGTCCACGGACATCCCGGCGTCCAGCAACGAGCGCACCACCTCGGTCCTGCCGAGCAGGGCGAACTGGCCGAGAATCCAGCCATAGTCCTCCCCGCACGGGTTGCCCAGCGCGGGCGGCGGCGCGGTGGGCAGGCGCACCGACTCGCCACGGGCCACGGCGAGCACCGCGGCGTCCACCGGATCGAGCTCGGCGGTGCCACCGCGGGCCGCGATCAGGTCGTAGGCCGCCAGGTGCCCGCAGCGGGCGGCCAGCGCCAGCGGGCGCCTGCCGACATCCCAGCGGTCCCACGGCAGGTTCACGTCCGCGCCCGCGTCCAGCAGCATGGTCAGGATCGGCATCCCGCGGCCGCGGCTGATCGCGTGGTGCAGGCAGTAGCAGGCGTTCACATCGGTGCCGTGCTCGAGGAACCAGCGCAGCCCGGCGGTGTCCTCGAAGTCCAGCTTGTGGTTCACCAGGCCCTCATACCCGGGCCGGTAGAGCAGGTCGAGCAGTTCGTTGTCGGCGTGCTCGCAGGCGTGGTAGAAGACGTCCTCGTCCGCCTCGGCACCGTGTTCGAGCAGCAGGCGCGCGCAGGCCCGCAGGTCGGCGGGCGAACCGTGGGAATCCAGTAGCAGCATGAGCGGCGCCTGCTCGCCGATGAGCACGGTGGCCGCGGCCGGATCGGCCCGCAGCACCTCCGCGAGCGCGTCCGGGTCGGCCAGCACGAGCGCCCGCTCGGCACCGGTCAGTCCGGCCGCGCGCGCCTGGCGCACCAGCCTGGGCCAGCTGTCGAAACCGTACTCCCTGGCGATGGTGAACTGCGCGCGGCTCAGCGGGATGCGCTGCTCCCGCTTGCGTGCCTTGGCCTGCTTACGCAGGTGCTCCAGCGAGGGGCGAGAAGGGAGTTCAGGCAAGGCGAACCTCCGTGTGCCCGGGGTCCGCGTCGCCACGAGCGAGGTCCGTCCACTGGCTGTGGTGCTGCTGCCGGTGGGATAGTCCCTTCCCCGCGGACCGGACGCGCCCGGCGGCGCCGCACCAGCATACCTGCCCGGCCGAGATCCGGATGGACTGTCGGCGGCACGGCATACGATCGCGGACATGGAGATCTTGCGCTACAGCGCGTTCAGCGCGGACCCCGATGGGGGCAATCCGGCAGGCGTGGTGCTCGACGCCACCGGCGCGAGCGACGGGGAGATGCTGCGGGTCGCCGCCGAGCTCGGCTACTCGGAGACAGCCTTCCTGGTTCCACAAGGTGAACGGACTTTCACCGTGCGGTACTTCAGCCCCATGGCCGAAGTACCGTTCTGCGGCCACGCCACCATCGCCACGGCGGTGGCATACGCGCGGCGGCACGGCGAGGGCCGGTTGCGGTTCGAGACCTCGGTCGGCCCGGTCGGGGTGGACACCTCGACCGGGCCGGACGGCCGCCCGCTGGCAACGCTGGTCAGCGTCCCACCACGGACGGCGCCGATCGACGCCGCCGCGCTGGACGCCCTGCTGGCCGAACTCGGCTGGGTGGTGGGGGACCTCGATCCCGCCCTGCCGCCGCGGATCGCCTTCGCCGGCGCCTGGCATCCCGTGCTGGCCGCCACCAACCGCGAGCGGCTCGCGCACCTGCACTACGACCTGGACCGCCTCGGGATGCTGATGGCCCAGCACGAATGGACCACGATCGACCTGCTCTGGCGCGAGTCGGACCTGGTCTTTCACTGCCGGAACCCGTTCCCGCCGGGCGGGGTGTACGAGGATCCGGCCACCGGCGCGGCTGCCGCGGCGTTCGGCGGCTACCTGCGCGAACTGGGGCTGGTCACCCCGCCGGCCACGGTGACCGTGCACCAGGGCGTGGACCTCGGCAGGCCGAGCCTGCTCACCGTGGGCATCCCGGCCGGGGAGGCGGAGGGTATCTCCGTCACCGGGACCGCGGTGCCGCTCCCGGAATGACCGGCTCCGATCAGCGGGACACCCGCAGCGGTGCGCCCATCGCGTGCAGGTGCTCGAGCACGTAACGGTAGGAGCGCAGAAGTCCACATTGGGCATACTCGATCCCGTGCCGCAGACAGAAATCCTGCACGATCACTTGGGCATGCCGCAGGTTCGGCCGTGGCATGTTGGGAAAGAGGTGATGCTCGATCTGGTAGTTCAGGCCACCGAGGGCGAAGTCCACCCACGGTCCACCGCGCACGTTCCGCGAGGTGAGTACCTGCCGCCGCAGGAAGTCCAGGGTGTGCCCGTCCGGCAAGGTGGGCATTCCCTTGTGGTTGGGCGCGAAGGAACATCCCATGTAGACGCCCCACAGGCACTGGTGCACCAGCACGAACACGATACCGGTGAGCGGGGAGAGAACCAAGAACACCGCGGTGAGATACGCGGCGAAGTGGAGCACCAGCAGCACCTTCTCCAGCCGCGGTTTCCGCACCCCGCCACCCCATGCCGAGCGGATGCTGGACCAGTGCAGGCTCAGGCCTTCCAGCAGGAGCAGCGGAAAGAACAGGAAGGCCTGGTACTTCGCGACCCACCGCACCACGCCGCGTTTGGCATGGCCCTGTTCGATGGTGAAGGCCAGTACCGGGATGTCGACGTCCGGATCCTTGGTCTCGTGGTTCGGGTGGGCGTGATGCTGCGTGTGCTGGCCGACCCACCAACCGTAGCTGAGCCCGACCAGTCCACCGTGGACGAATCCGGTGACGTCGTTTGCCCTGCGGCTACGGAAGATCTGCTTGTGACCCGCGTCATGGCCGATGAAGGCGAACTGGGTGAACACCAGCGCGAGGAAGGCCGCGACGAACAACTGCCACCACGAGTCACCGAGCCAGACGAACGCCACGCCACCCACGGCGAACGCCAGGAAGTTGAGCACGATCCGGCCCAGGTAGTGGTAGCGACGCCGGTCGAGCAGCCCGGCCGCACGCACGCTCCGTGATAGGTCGGCGTAGCCGGGTTGCCCTTGCGGCCGGTCAACCACAATGGCATCGCTCGTAGTCATGGGGAGAGCCTTTCAGTCGCAGGGTCGGACCCACGTCAACAGACCACGCGTAGAAAGCATCCGGGACCTCCTTGGTCGCGCCGTGCTACGTACCGGGGTCCCGGGCAGTTCGAGATTACGTCAGTCGGCAATCTCCACGCACTGTGTCATTGCGGTAGCGCTTGCCGCAACCGAACACCTGCTGAACACCAGCCTACTCCGGACCGGAGTCGTCCGGCACACCGCGCGCCAGCGTCGCCAGTACTTCCAGCGCGCCCGCCAGCGTCGGGAGCGGCGGCGCGGAGAGCGCGAGCCGGACGGCGTTCGGCGCCTGCCCGGCGCCTACGGCGAACGCGGCGGCCGGCGTCACCGCGATACCCCGCCGGGCGACCGCACCGACGAAAGTCTCGGCTCGCCACGGCCGCGGCAGCTCCCACCAGCAGTGATAGGAGTTCTGGCCGCTGCGCACGGCGAAACCGGCCAGCTTCTCGGCGACGAGGCCCTGCCGTGCCGCGGCGTCCACGCGCTTGGCCCGTTCCATTGTGGCCACGGTGCCATCGGTGAGCCAGCCGGTCGCCGCGTCCAGCGCGAACCCGCTCGCGGTCAGCGCCCCCGAGCGCAAGGCGGTGGCGATCCGCTCGACGATGCCGGAGGGCGACACCAGAAAACCCAAGGTCAGGCCGGGAGCCAACCGCTTGGACAGGCTGTCCACGACCACGGTGTGCTCGGGAGCCAGGCTCGCCAGCGGTGGTTGGGTATCGCCGAGGAAGGCGTACACCCGGTCCTCGATGGCATGGATGCCGTGCTCCCGCAGCACCTCGGCGAGCGCAGCCCTGCGCGCGGGCGGCATCGTGCAGCCGAGGGGGTTGTGCAGCGTGGGCTGTAGGTAGACAGCACGCAACGGGGCGGCGTGATGTGCCCGCGCCAGTGCCTCGGGGACCAGGCCGGACTCGTCGGTCTCCACCGGCACCAGGGCGCAACCGAGGCGCGTGGCCAGTGCCCTGGTCACCGGGTAGGTGAGCGACTCGACCGCGAGCCGGGCACCCGGCGGCACCAGCGCCGCGAGCGCGGCGGCGATCGCCTGCCGCCCGTTGCCCGCGAACAGCACGTCCGGCGGCGCCGGGACCCAGCCGGGCCGGGCGAGCGCGGCCGCGGTGGCTTCCCTTGCCGCGGTCGTGCCCGCCGCGCCCACCGGTCGTAGGGCGGCGTCCAGCACATCGGGCCGCAGCATCCGGCCGAGCCCCTTGCCGAGGAGCGCGGACTGCTCGGGCAGCACCGAGATGGTCAGCTCCAGGTCGACCCGGGCCGCGCCGGGCTCGGCCAGCGCGGGCTCCGGCGCCGGGCCCGCGGAGCGGACGAAGGTACCCCGGCCCACCTCACCGACCACGAGCCCGCGCCGGACCAGTTCCCGGTAGACCCTGGCCGCGGTCGAGTTCGCGATGCCGTACCCGCGCGCGAACCGGCGCTGTGGTGGCAGCCGATCCCCCGGCCGAAGCCGGCCGGAGCCGATCTCGGCCGCGACCCGGTCGGCCAGCGCGCGGTAGTCGTCCATAGCTCACCTGCCACCAATTGCACCGAGGTCATTGTTTTTATTGCACCGGGATATTGCTCCGATTAGCGTCGGATCGGCAACCGAAACGCGGAGGCTTCCCACCATGAGCACGTTGCGCCACGCCGGGATCACCATCGACTACCAGGACGAAGGAACCGGTGACCCGCTCGTGCTCGTGCACGGGCACCCGTTCGACCGCTCGATGTGGCACCCGCAGGTGTCCCGATTCACCGCGGCCGGGTGCCGGGTGATCGCCGCGGATCTGCGCGGCTACGGGCGGAGCACGGTGGTCCCCGGCGACACCCCGCTGGAGACCTTCGCCCGCGACCTCGTGGGCCTGCTCGACCACCTCGGCATCGACCGGGTCGTGCTGGGCGGGCTCTCCATGGGCGGGCAGATCGTGCTGGAGTTCCACCGGCTGTTCCCCGAGCGGCTGCGTGGCCTGGTGCTGGCCAGCACCTCGGCCAGGGCGGACACCCCGGAGGTGCGGGACCGGCGCCGCGCGACCGCCGACCGCCTGCTGCGCGAGGGGCTCACCCCGTACGCGGAAGAGGTCATCGACAAGATGGTCGCCCCGCACAACATCCGCGAGCTGCCCGAGGTCGCCGAGCACGTACTGGCGATGATGAAGGCGGCCCCGCCGGAGGGGGCGGCCGCGGCACTGCGCGGGCGTGCCGAGCGGCCGGACTACCTGGCGATGCTTGCCGGGGTAGCGGTGCCCACGCTCGTGGTGGTGGGTACCGAGGACGGGTTCACCCCGGTCGCCGAGGCCAGGCTGATGCACGAACGGATCCCCGGCTCGGTGCTGCGCGTCATCGAGGGCGCCGCCCACCTGCCGAACCTGGAGCGGCGGGTCGAGTTCGACGCGGCGCTGGAACGGTTCCTGACCGGGTTGTGACCGCGGGCCGACGCGCCGGCGGTTCGTGTCCGATCCGACGTGACCCGGTTGGATACCGCACAGCTATCGAAACGAGGGTTTCACCACCACGCGGCGAACCAGCGTGGTAGGTGGTAGATGCGGCAACGCACCCTACGCTCGGTCCGATCTCCGGAGGTGGCCATGACGGCCGCAGACCCCATCAGCCAGGTCGAGCAGCTCGGGCTGGACGACCCGACCAGGTACACCACGGGGTTCGAGGCGGAATGGCTGCGCTGGTCGCCCGCGGAGGCCGACGAGCACGCGAGGGACGGCGACGACCGGTACCAGCGCTACGTGGACCGCTCCTGCGACCTGACCATGCGTGGCGGCACAACCAGTGGGGTGATCTACCCGCTGGCCGTGTGCTCGCTTGCCCAGCACTACCAGTTCCGCTCGGTGGGTGGCGCCTCGGCGGGTGCGATCGCGGCGGCGGCCACCGCGGCGGCCGAGCACGGTCGGCTGGCCGCGCAGCCCACCGAGGTCCCGGAGGGCTCGGTTCGACCGGGCTTCGCCGGGCTTGCCGGGCTGATCAACTGGATGATCAGCGGGACCGGATCGGAACGCTGGCGGCTGGTGCAACTGTTCCAGCCGAACACCGCGTTGAGCCGGCTCTACCGGGTGGTGATCGCCACCATGCAGCAGCCGGCCACCACCGGCCGCAACCGGTTCGCCTCGGTGCTCGCCGCGCTGCTGCTGGCGGTGAGCCCGCTCGCCACCGTCGCGCTGGTGCTGGTGCTCGCCGGCTGGCTGGCCGGGCCGGTCGCGCTGCCGGTGCTACTGCCGCCGCCGCGGTGGGAGGCGGTGCCACCGGTGGTAGCCCTGCTCGCCGCGGCGGCCGCGCTGATCGCCGGGGTCTGGACGATCACCCTTGCCGCGGCACGTGTCCGCAAGGCCACCCTGGTGCTGGTGATCCCGCTGGTACTCGGGATCGGGACGCTGCTGGCCGTGGCCGTCGCCGGGGACGCGGCGGTGTCCTGGTCGGCCTGGGTGACCGTGGGCGCGGCGACGGTGCTCGGGTGGTTGCTGCTGAGCGCGGCCGGGCTGACCGCGTTCGCGGTGATCTACACGAAGGCGAGCTGGCCGCTGATCGCCGAGGCACAGCGGTTCCGTTATGGACTCGTCCCCGGGGCATGGCCGTACACCGCGACCTGGGTGGACCGGTTGGCCGGCATGCCGCGCTCCACCGGCGTGCCGCCGCTGGCGACCTGGCTCGCCGACCGTATCGACGACCTCGCCGGGTCCACATCGGATGTCGAGCCGGGAGAGGACCGGCGGGCGTTGACCTTCGGCGACCTCTGGCTCGGCTCCGGCGCCGAGCGCGACCTGGCCGAGCTGGAGGCGTGCGCGTTGCGGAGCGAGCGCCGGATGATCAACCTGGCGCTGATGAGCACCGACCTGTCCGCTGGCAGGCCGTTCCGGTTGCCGTTCCGGGTCGCACGGCACCCGAGCGAGCGCTGGCAGTTCTGCGAACGCTGCCTGGACGGGATCGTGCCGGACCGCGTCGTGCGGCAACTGAAGGAGACCGGACCGGTCAAGGGGCAGCACTGCCCCCGGCACCCCGAGGCCGGGCTGCACTGGCTGCCGGAGCCGTGGGATATGCCGGTGGTGCTCGCCGTGCGGATGAGTCTCTCCCTGCCCGGGCTGATCTGCCCGGTGCCGCTGTGCCGGGAGGGTCGGATGCACTGGTTCTCCGACGGCGGGATCACCAGCAACTTCCCGATCCACTTCTTCGACACCCTGCTGCCGAGGTGGCCGACCTTCGGGCTGAACCTGGACCGCCTCGACCGTGAGGTCGGCCCGGAGGAGGAGATCTACCTCGCCAAACAGGACGCCACCCCGTTCGAGCATCCGTGGGCGAAGGTGCACGACGGCGCGGCCAGCTTCCTCAGCCGGATTCTGGAGACCTTCCTCGCCTGGCGGGACACCATGCAGTCCGGGTTGCCCGGATTCCGCGGCCGGATCGTGAGCGTGCGGCAGGGCACCGGCGAGGGCGGCACGAACCTGTTCATGCCGCCCGAGGTGATCGCGACGCTCGCGCTGCGCGGCTACAAGGCGGGTACCGAGCTCAAGCGGCGGTTCACCGTGGAGAGCCACGACGGCGAGGCGCCCGGATACACGCAGACCGACCGCTACCGCTGGATCCGGATGCGGATCGCGCTGCGCGAGTATCGCGAGCTCGTCCGGCAGGCCGACGACCGCGGCCCGCTCTACCGGCAGCGCACCGCCAGGTACCGCATTCCGGAAGGGCTGGCCGGGTGGTTCGACGAGGAGATCGACACCTGGCCGTGCCCGGAACCGCACACCGAGTCGATCGAGGCCACCTTCGCGGAGCTGAGCAGGCTGGCGGAGTCGCATCTCGCCGAGAAGTTCGACGGGACCGCTCCGGTCAACCCGGTGCTGCGGCTCACCCCGCCGGAGTGACCGGCGCTCGGGCCGCCGTGCACGGCAAACTCGCGCGCGTGGGGAGCAAACTCGCGCGCGTGGGCGGCAAACACGCGTACGTGGGCGGCAAACACGCCGGTTGACCTGGGGTTATTTACATGGCGGTTGGTAGTCCAGCTGGGGGAGGTACTCCCGCCACGCCTGCTCGGTCAGCGAGCCGCGGGAGTCGGTGCAGATTCGCTGGATCGCCTGCTCCATGTCCAGCCGCCACACCCTGGTCGTGTTGTCCCGGCCACCGGTGGCGAGGAACTCCCCGTTCGGGCCGCCCACGATCGACAGCACCGCGCTGGTGTGCCCGGTGAGCACGCGCTGCGAGCGCACCGCCCCGCCCTCGTCGAGGTCCCACAACCGCACCGTGCCGTCCATCCCGGTGGACACCAGGCCGGTGTGCCCCGACCGGAAGGCCACCTCGGACACCGCGTCGGTGTGCCCGGTGATCGGCTCACCGACCGGGCGCACCGACCCGGGGTCGCTGATGTCCCACAGCCGGATCGTCCGGTCCCCGCTCGCGGTCGCCAGCCGCTCGCCTTCCGGCCCGAAGGCCACCGACCACACCGGTCCGGTGTGCCCGGCGATCGGCTCGCCGACCGGGGTGGGCGCGGTGCGGTCGGACACGTCCCACAACCGCACCGTGTGATCGAAACTGCCGGTGGCCAGGGTGCGGCCGTCCGGGCTGAACACCATCGCGGGCAGGTACCCCGCATGCGGGGAGGGCGCCGTGGCCAGCGAGGAGGGGTGCGCGGGGTCGGTGACGTCCCACAGCTCCACGGTGGTGTCGTTGGCCGTGGCCAGCGTGCGCCCGTCCGGGGCGAAAGCCATCGGCCCGCCGGCGGCCCCGGTGAACGACGCGCCGAGCGGCACCGGCTTCGCCGGATCGGACACGTCCCACAGCCGTACCGTGTCGTCGTTCCTGCCCACCGCGAGCACCCCGCCCGCAGGGCTGAACAGCACCCGGTTCACCGCGGCCTCCGCGACGATCCGCGGGCCGAGCGCGGCAGGAAGAGCCGGATCGGACACGTCCCACAGCTGCACGGCACCGTCGTCCCCGCCGGAGGCCAGGGTATGTCCCTCCGGGCTCCAGGAGACCGAGGACACACTCGCCGAGTGCGCGACCAGCAGCCCCGGTGGCAGCGACCACAGCCGCACCACCCCGTCGTCCCCGCCGGAGGCCAGGGTCCGCCCGTCCGGGCCGAAGCCCACCGCGTACACGGCGCCCGCGTGCCCGGTGAGCGCGTCGCCGACCAGCCCGGGCCGTGCCGGGTCGGCGACATTCCACAGCCGCACCGTGCCGTCCTTGCTCCCGGAGGCCAGCACCCGCCCGTCCGGGCTGAAGGCCACCGACCAGACCAGCTCGTTGTGCGCCGCCAACGGGTGCCCGATGGGTTCCAGCCGATCCGGGGTGGAGACGTCCCACAGCCGCACGGTGTCGTCCTCGCCGCCGGTCGCGAGCGTGGTGCCGTCCGGGCCGAAGGTCACCGAGTGGACCCCACCGGGGTGCGCACCGAGGTGCTCGGCCGCCAGCGAGGGGCGCTCGCCGGTGAGGTCCCACAGCCGTACCGCGCCGTCGTTGCCGACCCCGGCGAGGGTCCGCCCGTCCGGGCTGAAGGCCACCGACCGGACGGGCGCGCTCGCGTCGGCGAGCGGCGTGCCGAGCAGGCCGGGCTCGGACGGGTCGGTGAGATCCCACAGTCGCACCGCGCCGTCGTCGTTCGCGGTGGCCAGCGTCCGCCCGTCCGGGCTGAACGAGGTCAGGTAGATCGTGCCGCCCCCGCCCGGCAACGGCGGGCCCAGCCGCACCGGATCGGCGGGGTCGGAGACGTCCCACAGCCGGATGGTCGCGTCGTGCCCCGCGGTGACCAGCGTCTCGCCGTCCGGGCTGAACACCGCGGAACTGACCCAACTGGTGTGCCCGGTCAGCGGGTCACCGAGCGGTTTCGGGTGGGCGCGGTCGGACACGTCCCACAGCCGCACCGTGTTGTCGTAGCCCGCGGTGGCCAGGGTGCGCCCGCCCGGACCGAACGTGGTCAGGTACACCGCGCCGTCGTGCCCGGTCAGCGGGATGGCCAGCGGCCGGTGCTGGGTGGAGAGCACCCGCGCCGCCACGCCGGTCTCCCCCGGCCGCAACCGGTGCGCCAGCAGGTCGAACTGGGCGGACAGCGAGGGGTCCCTGTCGGTGAGCCGGTCGGCCTCGGCCACCACCTGACCGAACCGCGCGTCGTCGCGCTCCTGGATGGCCACCGCGGCCGCCACGGCGGTGGCGACGGCGAACAGCACCACGGTGAGTACGGCGGCCCGCCGCAACCACGCGCTGCGCCGGGCGCTCCGGTTCGAGGTGGCCAGGAACTCCCGTGCCAGCTCGGTCGATCCCGTGCGGGCCGCCTGGCGGGCCGTCTCCAGCCTGCTGCCGCGGTACAGCAGCGAGGAGTCCCGGTCCTGCTCGGCCCAGGTGACGGCGTCGGTCTCCAACCGCTGCCGGGCCACATTGCCTGCCCGGTCCTGGTCGATCCAGTCCCGTAGCCGGGGCCACGCCTGCAGCAGGGCCTCGTGGCTGATCTCGGCCGAGTCGGCGTCCAGGGTCACCAGCCTGGCCTTCACCAGTGTTTCCAGCACCACCTCTGCCGCGGCCTGGTTGCCCGCGTGCTCGACGAGGTCGGTCCGGGTGGCCCGGCGCCGGGTGTCCTGGGTGTCCTCTCCCACATGCACCAGCCGCAGCAGCAGCGGGCGGGCGGCGGCCTGCGCGGCCGGGCTCAGATCCGCCCAGGCCCGTTCGGCGGTGGCCGCCACCGCGCCGTGGATGCCGCCGGCGGCTCGGTAGCCCGCGATGGTCAGCCTGCCCGCCTGCCTGCGCTGCCAGGTGGCCAGCAGGGCATGGGACAGCAGCGGCAGCGCCCCGGCCTCGTAGGTACGGTGCTGCCCGCCCGCCTCGCGGTTCGCACCGAGTCCGAGGTCACGCAGCATCAGGTCGATCAGGCCGGCCTCCAGTTGCAGGCCGACCGACTTCGCCGGCCTGGACACCGCCTCGCGCAGCTCGCCGGTGGCCATCGCACCCAGCACGAGCTGCCGTTCCTGCAGTGCCTCGGCCAGCTCGGGGTAGTCGAGGCAGCGCCCGTAGAAGTCGGCACGCACGCCGAGCACGACCAGGCCCGGTGGGGCCTCGCCCTCGGCGGCCGGGGTGCACGCGGCGTGCAGCGCCTGCACGAACAGCCGCTGCACCCGCTTGTCCGCGTTCAGGGTGAACAGCTCCTCGAACTGGTCCACCACGATCACCAGTCCGGCGCCCGGACCGGCCAAGCGCCGCGCGCAGGCCGCGACCGCCGTGCGGACCAGCGCGGGGAACCCGCCGGTCCGGGCCGGGTCGGCGTCCTGGGCCTCCTCCAGCTCGGTGGCCAGCTCCGGGATCAGCCTGCCGAGCTCCTTCAGCGGGTTCGCGCCGGGGGACATGGCCGCCACCGGTGGCCGGGTGCCGTCGTCACCGGTCAGCGCGTCCCGCTCCATGGCGGGCACCAGGCCCGCCCGCAGCAGCGAGGACTTGCCCGCACCGGACGCGCCGACCAGCACCACCATCCCGCCGGTCTCCAGCGCGGACTCCAGCTTCCCGAGCAGCGCGGTGGTGCTGCGTTCCCGGCCGAAGAACCGGTCGGCGTCCTCCGGCCGGAACGCGGCCAGCCCGCGATAGGGGCACACCCCGGTGTCCTCCGGGTCGGGCTCGGGCTCGGCCTCCGCCCCTGCCGGGCCATCCTGGTCCTCGGCCGCCGGGGTGCGCAGCGCCTCCTCCCACAGCCGCCGCCATGCCTCCAGCTCGTACAGCCCGCGCGCGACGGGGTGGTGGCGCAGCCTGCGCGCCTCCCCGATGAGCATCTCGAGCACGATCGCCAGCGGCGCGAACCGCGCGGGGACGTTGCGACCCCGGCGCCAGTCGCTGATCCGCTGGGCCGAGACGCGGACCGGGCGCCCCCGCTCGTCCCGCCGGTTGACCCGGGCCACCGCCTCGGTGACCCGGCGCAGCGTCGGGTCACCCGCCTCGGCGTAGAGCAAGGCGAACCGCTCCGCGAACACCTCGCGGGCGCTCCGGCCACCCTCCTGCTCACTCATGTGATGCCTCGCTCGTGCTCATCCGGTTCCGGACCGGAAAACTCATGCGAGGCATCTGAGCAGGGATTTCCTCTCCGGTCGGAACGGAAGATCGCCTCTTGGGTCGTCACGGGTGCGATGCTCGGGTCGTCGTCTCGGGCCGCGGGTTGGTGAGAAGCCTGGGGGTCTTCTCACCGACCCGCCACAGGGGCGGGCCGCGGGTTCCAGCCTAATTCTCGCAGCCCCTTCTCAATCGATGAAGCGTTCCGCCTCACGTACCCGGCCGCGTGTACCCGGCCGCGCCGGGCGGAGACAGTAGGCCGCCGGCGCCGGAACCGGCAAGCCACGGCGCGAGGTCGCGCCTGCCCAGTCTCGCGGTCACCCTGGCGTGGCTCCGGAGGAGGGCGGGTCGAGGCCGAGGACGGAGGGTCGGCCCTGGGTAGGACCGCCCCTGGTCGGACGCGCACCGGCGGCGGACCGGCTACCGTCGTGGCGTGCTCACGTCCCGCCTGCGCGCCGTGCTGAACCGGTGGCCGAAGGGCATGCACCTGTACCTGCTGGACGCCGCCGTCGCGATGGTGACCGCGGCGGTCTACGTCACCTTCAGCTATGTCGAGTCCACGCCGACCCAGCCGATGTTCGACGGTCCGGACTGGGTCGGCTGGCTGGTCGCCGCGGTGGTCGGCATGCCGCTGGCGGTGCGCAGGCGCTGGCCGCTGCCGGTGCTGGGCATCGTGCTGGCCGGGACGATGGCGGCCACCCTGCTGCGGCTGATCCTGGAGCCCTACCTGGCCACCGCGTACGCGCTGTACCTGGTCGCGCTGGTGCGGCCGCCGCGCTGGTCGGTCCCGGCGCTGGCGGTCACCCTGGCCGGATCGATGCTCGCGATCCTGATCGGCCAGCCGGTGCTGGAGAACACGGGGCTTCCGTTCTACGTCTGGCTGTGGCTCGGCCTGGCCTGGGGCGGGGGCTGGGTGGTGCGCGACCGGCGGGCGCGAGCGGCGCGCGAGGCCGAGCAGCGCGCCCGGCAGGCGCTGGCCGACGAGCGGATGCGGATCGCGCGGGAGTTGCACGATGTGGTGGCGCACAGCATGAGCCTGATCGCGGTCAAGGCGGGGGTCGCCAACCACGTCGCCACCCAGCGGCCGGAGGAGGCCGCGGCCGCGCTGCGGACCATCGAGAGCACCAGCAGGGAGGCGCTCACCGAGATGCGGCACATCCTGGGTGTGCTGCGCTCGAACCGGGAACCGGACGCGGGGCTCGCCCCCACGCCCGGGGTGTCCGGGTTGACCGAGCTCGCCGACAACGCCGAACCGGCCGGCGTCCGGGTGCGCCTCGACCTGCATCACCTGGAAGGGCTGCCGGAGGGGCTGGAACTCTCGGTGTACCGGATCGTGCAGGAGGCGCTGACCAACGTGGTCAAGCACGCGGCGCCCGCCGAGTGCCGGGTGCTGGTCGAGGCCGGGGACGAGCGGGTGCGGATCGAGGTGACCGACGATGGGCCGGGCCGTCGCACGCCGCCCGACGAGCAGGCGGGGGCCGGGCACGGCCTGATCGGCATGCGAGAGCGGGTGGCGGTGTACGGCGGGACCTTCAGCGCCGGGCCGCGGCCGGGCGGTGGTTTCCGGGTCGCGGCGACCTTGCCGGTCGGGGCGGGAGCGTTGGTATGAGCCCGAGCCCGAGCCCGAAGGTGACGACGAGCGAGCATCGCAGGCCACGCCCGCGGGCCGAGGAGCGCAGCGAGAAGGAGCCGAGAATGGGCACCGTCCGGGTGGTGATCGCCGACGATCAGGCGCTGCTGCGGGGCAGCTTCCGGATGCTGGTCGACGCGGCCGAGGACCTGACCGTGGTAGCCGAGGCGGGCACCGGCGTGGAGGCGGTCACGGCCACCCGGCGTACCGCGCCGGACGTGGTGCTGATGGACGTGCGGATGCCGGAGATGGACGGGATCGAGGCCACCAGGCTGATCTGCGGTGAGGGCGGTTCGGTCCGGGTGGTCATCCTGACCACGTTCGATCTGGACACCTACGTGTACTCGGCACTGCGGGCCGGGGCGAGCGGGTTCCTGCTGAAGGACACCCCACCGGCCGACCTGCTGAGCGCTGTCCGCACGGTGGCGGCCGGCGAGGCACTGCTCGCGCCGACGGTGACCCGGCGGCTGATCGCGGAGTTCGTCCGGCGGCCGGAACGGCGGCGGGACCCGAGCAACCTGCTGGCCCGCTCGCTGGACGGGGTGACCGACCGGGAGCGCGAGGTGTTGAGCCTGATCGCGTCCGGCCTCTCCAACACCGAGATCGCCGGGGAGCTGCACCTCAGCATGGCCACGGTGAAGACCCACATCGGCCGGTTGCTGGCCAAGCTGCACGCCCGCGACCGCGCCCAGCTGGTGATCATCGCCTACGAATCCGGCCTCGCCCCCGGTCACGGGGTGTAGGTGTCGAACTCGGCGAGCAGTTCCTCGTCGGCGAGGAGCTCGGCGCGGGTGCGGGTTCCGGAGCGGAGGGCGACCTCGGTGGCCAACGCCTGCACCAGGGTGGTGAACGCGGTGAGCGAGCGCAGCACCGTGCCGCCCGCGGTCTCCACGTACAGCGTGACCTCGGCGTACTCGGCCAGCGGTGAGGCCGGGTTGTCGGTCAGCGCCACCGTGCGCAGGCCGCGCCGGCGGGCGTGGGCGAACGCCCGCACGGTGTCCGCGGTGTAGCGGTGGATGGACAGCGCCACCAGCACGTCCCCCTCGGCCAGCTCGCGCAGCTCGTCCGGTAGTGCGGCGGCCGCCGCGGCGAGCTGGCGCACCCCGGGCCGGACCAGGCGCAGCAGGTAGGCCAGCAGGTAGGCGGGCGCGAAGCACTTGCGCAGCCCGAGCACGTGCACCGACCCGGCCTCGGCCAGCAGGCCGACCACCCGCTCCCAGTCGGCGGGGTCGAGCAGGGCCAGCGTGCGGTCCAGGTTGGCCCTGTCCCGCGCGACCACCCCGGCGAGGTCACCTGCGCGCACCTCGGCCTGGTCGAAACGCCGCACCAGCTGCGCCTGCTCGGCGAGCTGCTGCCGGCACAGCTCGACCAGCGCGGGGTACCCGCCGAGGCCGAGGGCGGTGGCGAACCGCACCAGCGAGGACTCGTGCACCCCGGCCAGCTTCGCCGTCTGGGAGATGCTGCGGAACGCGGTGCCCTCCGGGTCGGTCAGCAGCAGTTCGGCGATCCGCCGCTGCCCCGCGGCCAGCCCGGGCAGCCGCGCACGTAGCTGGTCGCGGAGTTCGGCGTAGGTACTCGGCGACATACCGCCCATCCTGACGCAAGTTCAATTGCGTTGTACAGTAGAAGCGCAATTGTCACTGCACTTCGGGAGGCGGATCGTGGTTCGGCATTCGGCCACGCTGGCCATCAACGAACGGCTGGAGGCCAAGCGCGCGGCCGGCGAGCGGGTGCTGCACCTCGGTTTCGGCGAGGCGGGTCTGCCGGTACCGCCGGCGGTAGCCACGGTCCTCGCCGAGGCGGCGGGCAGCAACGGCTACGGCCCGGTGGCCGGCTCGGCACGGGCCCGCGCCGCCGTCGCCGGGTACTTCTCCCGGCGCGGCCTGCCCACCGAGGCCGACCGGGTGTTACTCGCCCCTGGCAGCAAGGCACTGCTGTTCGCGCTGCTGTCCGTGTTGCCCGGCGACGTCGTGCTGCCCCGGCCGTGCTGGGTGAGCTACGCCGCCCAGGCCGCGCTGGCAGGCAAGCAGGTGATCGACGTGCCGATCCCGCCGGCGGCGGGCGGGGTGCCGGAGCCGCGGGTCCTGGAGACGGCACTGGCCGAGGCCCGCGCGGCCGGGGCCGAGCCGGGCGTGCTGATCCTGACCGTGCCGGACAACCCGACCGGCACCGTGGCCGGACCCGAGCTGATCGAGCAGGTCTGCGCGGTGGCCGACCGGCACGGGTTGGTGGTGATCTCCGACGAGATCTACCGCGACCTGGTGCACGAGGGCAGCGTGTACAGCCCGGCGACCGTGCTGGCGCACCGCACCGTGGTGACCGCGGGGCTGAGCAAGAACCTGGCGCTCGGCGGATACCGGATCGGGTTCGCCAGGCTGCCCAGCGGCCCCGGCGCGACCCGGTTGCGCACCGAGCTGATCGGAGTGGCCAGCGAGGTCTGGTCCAGCCTGCCCGCCCCGATGCAGGAGGTCGCGGCCTACGCGCTGGACGAGCCGGCGGAGGTACGCGAGCACATCGAGCGTGGCCTGCGCCTGCACCGCACGGTCGCGGCGGCGGTGCACCGGGAGTTCCTGGCCGCGGGTGCCTCCGCCCGCGCGCCGCAGGCGGGTTTCTACCTCTACCCGGACCTGGAGTCCTGGCGCGGCAAGGGCTTCGCCACCGGCAAGCAGCTCACCGAGCATCTGCTGAACCGGCACGGGGTCGGGGTGCTCGCCGGCGTGGAGTTCGGGGACGACCCCGGTGCCCTGCGCTTCCGGGTGGCCACCAGCCTGCTCTACGGCAGCAGCACCGAGCAGCGCTGGGCCGCCCTGCACAGCGAGGACCCGCTGTCCTGCGAGTGGATCGCCGAAGCACTGACCCACCTGCGCACCGCCCTCACCCCCAGGGAGCCCTGAACGTGGCGTTCAGGGCGTCAGACGTCTCAAAAGTGCCGTTCGGGACGTCTGACGCCGCGATAGCCACGTTCAGGGCATTTACCGCATGGCTACGGAGAGGGCCTGGGCGATCTCCCTGCCGAGGGCGTGCGTTGCCGAATCCGGTGGGGCACCGACCCGCACCACGACCGGGCCGCCGAAGGGCTGCCGCTCCACCACCTCGATCCGCTCGCCGAGGCTGATCGCGTGCTCGGACAGGTACCGCAGCAGCTCGGGATCGGTGTCCCAGACCCGGACGATCTCGCCGACCGCCCCCGGCTGCAGCTCGTCCAGCAATCGGGTCGGCAGCTCCTCGATACTGCCGTCCGCGGCCGGGATCGGGTCCCCGTGCGGGTCGCGCACCGGGTTGCCCAGCTTGGCAGCGATGCGTTCGATCAGCAGGTCGGAGACCACATGCTCGAGCAGGTCGGCCTCGGGATGCACCTCGTCCCAGGTGTAGCCGAGCTCGGAGACCAGGTAGGACTCGATCAGCCGGTGCCTGCGCAGCACCGACCGCGCCAGCAGCCTGCCCTCCCCGGTGAGCTCGATGCCCCGGTACGGCACGTGCGCCACCAAGCCCTGCTGGGACAGCTTGGTCACCATCCCGGACGCCGAGGACGGGCTCACCGCCAGCCTGGTCGCCAGCGAGGTGTTGGTGACCTCCTCGCCACGCTCCGCGAGGCCGTAGATCGCCCGCACGTAGTCCTCGATGGCGGAGGATCGCCGGTTGGGGCTGTCCGAGCTTGTTTCTGAACGCGCGACACGATCGGCTCGGCCGGGCTGGGACTCCATCACGAACGTCACCTTCCGCAGGTCGTGCGCCCGACCTCGCCGCTCGTGGGCAGCTTGCCGCGAGCACCGTGGCGCGAAGCGCATCCGTGTGGGCGACGGTGGGAGACGGGCGGGCGCGTCCTCCTACTCGCCTCGTGTGGTCGAGTCCAGTTCGGGAACAGACGCTCGAGCATGGCACCCACGATACGGCGACCGGCCGGCGTTCACGCGCCTGGCCGCCAGCGGTAACGCACCCAGCCCGGGACCGGCAACGCGCCGAGCTCGGCGTAGAAGGCGGCCGCCTTCCGGTTGTCCGCCTGCATGTCCCACTCGACCCGGCCACTGGTGCGGGCCCGCAGCTCGGCCAGCAGCTCCCGGCCGAGCCCGTGCCTGCGATACGCGGGCCGGACGAAGATGTCGTCCAGCCAGATCCCCGGCCTCGCCTCCCAGGTGGAGAAGTTCCAGCAGCAGAACGCCATCCCGGCCACCGTGCCCGGCGCGTCCGGCGGTTCGGAGATCAACACCCACGCCTTGGGGTCCGCGCCGAACAGGTGGCCCTTCATCTCGGCGCGGTCGAGCACCAGCTCGTCATTGCCCTCGTACCGCGCGTGTTCCTCGATGAGCGCGCAGATCTCGTCCACATCGCCTGGTTCGGCGTCCCGGACCGGCATCGGTCTCCTCTCCTCGTTCTCGGGCCATTCCGGCCACTCGGCCCACTCAGGCCATTCAGACCATTCAGGACCGCTGATACACCAGCTCGCCGCCGATGACCGTGCCGAGAACCCGCACCGAGTCCAGGTTCGCCTCCTCGGTCGGGTCCGCGGACAGCACCGCGAAGTCGGCCAGCTTCCCCGGTTCCAGCGTGCCGAGGTCCCGCTCGCGGAAGGCCGCGTAGGCGGAACCCGCCGTGTAGGCGCGCAGGGCCTGCGCCGGGGTCAGCGCCTCGGCGGCGCCGAGCGGTTGCCCACCCGCGGTCCGCCTGCGCACCAGGTCGGCGATGCCGAGCAACGGCGCGCCCCGCACCACCGGCCGGTCCGAGCTGCCGGGCAGCACGCAGCCCGCGTCCAGGAAACTGCGCCCCCGGTAGCACCAGTCCGCGCGCTCCGGCCCCAGCGCGGCCAGCATGCCGTCGCCGATCTCGTGCACGAACCGCCCCTGTGGCACCGGGATCAACCCCAGTCCGGCCAGCCTGCGCAGTTCGCCGGGCGGGATCACCCCGCAGTGCTCGATCCGGTGCCGGTGGTCGGCCCGCGGGTACCTGGCCAGCGCCGCGGCGTAGGCGTCCAGTACCGCGGTGACCGCCCGGTCGCCGATCGCGTGCGTGGCCACCTGCCAGCCGGCGGCATGCGCCCGCAGGATGGTCTCGGCCAGCTCCCGCTCCGGTAGCTGGAAGTAACCCCGGTTGCCCGGTTCACCCGCGAAGTCCTCGTGCATCGCCGAGGTCCGGCCGATCAGCGAACCGTCGGCGAAGATCTTCATCGGCCCGATCCGCAGCCAGTCGTCGCCGAACCCGCTGCGCATGCCGAGGTCGAGGGAGAAGGCGACCTCGTCGGACTCGGCGTGCTCGATCTCGTGCAGCACGCTGGAGGCCACCATCAGGGTGCCGCGTACCCGCAGCACGCCCTCCTCGCGGGCCCGCTGGTAGGCGGCCAGCTCGCACGGCGTCTCGCCGACCAGCCCGCCACCGATCCCGGCCTCCTGCACGCTGGTGATCCCCTCGGCGAGGAACCGCTCGCTCGCCCGGTCGATCGCCCGGACCACGGTGTCCAGCGGGGTCGGGTAGATCAGTGGCCGCAGCAGCAGCTGCGCCTGTTCCCGCAGCAGCCCGGTCGGCGAACCGGTGGCGTCGGTCACCACGTCCCCGCCCACCGGCACGTTGCCGAGGTCGAGCCGCTCGAGCACGGCCGAGTTGACCACCGACATGTGCCCCGAGGTGTGCTTGAGCCGCACCGGATGCTCCGGCGCGGCCCGGTCAAGGCCCTGCCGGGTGGGGTGCCCGCCGGCCAGCTTGTTCTGGTCGTAGCCGCTGCCCACGACCCAGCGGCCAGCGGGCAGGGTCGCGGCCCTGCGCGCGATCGCGTCGTAGACGTCCTCGACGCTCGCGCAGGCATCCGGGCCGAGCGGCACCTCGTCCAGGCTCATCCCGAACCAGGCCAGGTGGTTGTGCGCGTCGTGGAAACCGGGGACCACGCATGAGCCCGCCAGGTCGACCCGCTCCCGCGCGCTCAGCGCGGCGGCCCCCGCACCGAGCGCCACGATCCGCCCGTGCAGCACCGCCACGGCCGAGGAGATCCCACCCGGCACGAGCACCCGGGCGTTCTCGAAAACCGCGTCCACCCGCATGCCGCCGACTCTATCGATCGATCGATAGAACGTCTAGGCTCGCGGGTATGGACACCGTGGAACTCACCCTCGACGGCGGTATCGCCGTGCTCAGGCTGAACCGGCCCGAGCGGCTGAACGCCGTGGTCCCCGCCCTGGTGGACGACCTGCTCACCGCGCTGGACAGGGCCGCGGCCGAGCCGGGAACCCGCGCGCTCGTGCTGACCGGTAACGGTCGCGCCTTCTGCGCGGGCCACGACCTCAAGGAACCGGCGCCCGAGGGCGACTCGCGGGCCCGGTTGGAGCGGCTGCAGGAGGTGACCCGCCGGATCAGGGCACTGCCGCAACCGGTGCTCGCCGCCGTGCACGGCTACGCGATCGGCGCGGGCGCGGAGTTCGCGCTGGGCTGCGACCTGGTGCTGGCCGCCGAGGACGCCGTGTTCGGCTTCCCCGAGGCCGGCCTCGGGCTGAGCGTGACCGGGGCTGCCTCCCGGCTGCTCCCGCTGCTGGTCGGCCCGCTCAAGGCCAAGGAGCTGCTGCTGCTCGGCGAGCGGATCGACGCCGCGACCGCGCGCCGGCTCGGCCTGGTCAACGAGGTGCTGCCGACCGGCGAGCTGATGTCCACGGCGCTGGCGTGGGCGGGCCGGATCGCCGGGCAGCCCGCTTCCTCGACCACGCTGGCCAAGCGGGCCCTCGACCAGGGCATCGAAGGGGCCGTGGAGACCGCGCTGGAGCTCGAGGTGAGCCACGCCCTGCTCACCGAGCACTCGGTCGCCCTCGCCCACTCGACCGCGGAGTTCCGCGCGCGGAGCGAACGATGAGCACACTGGACGGAATCGACGACCTGCCCGCCCTGCTGGCTCGCGCGGCGCGGAACTGGCCGGAGCGGACCGCCTGGCTGTTCGACGCCACCGGGAAACGGTTCACCTTCGCCGAGGTGGAACGGCGCAGCGGCGAGTTCGCAGGCGCGCTGGCCGCACTCGGCATCGGCCGCGGGGACCGGGTGGCGGTGATGCTGCGCAACCAGCCCGAGTTCCCGCTGCTGTGGCTCGGGCTGGCCCGGCTGGGCGCGGTGCTGGTCCCGGTGAACGTCAACTACCGGGAACTGGACGGCAAGCATGTGCTGGCGCACTCCGGCGCCCGGCTGGCGGTGGCCGCGCCGGAGTTCGTCGAGCTGCTCACCGGGATCGCCCCGGACACCGGCCTCGAGCGGGTGCTGACCCCGGATGCGCTGGAAGGTGGCGCGGCGCCGGAGAGCTCCGCCGTGCCCGAGCTCCCGGTGAACATCCAGTACACCTCCGGCACCACCGGCGCGCCGAAGGGCTGCGTGCTGCCGCACCGGTACTGGAGCACGCTGGCGCGCGGCATGGTGACCGAGTTCCCGCACATCGGCGAGCGGGACGTGCTGCTGACCGCGCAGCCGTTCCACTACATAGATCCACAGTGGAACGTCGCGTTGGGACTCGCGGCCGGCGCGACCCTGGTGGTACTGGACCGCTTCCATCCCGGCACCTTCTGGACGAAGGTCGTCGAGCACCGGGTCACCTGGTTCTACTGCCTCGGGATGATGCCCACCCTGCTGCTGCGCGCGCCGGAGTCCGCGAGGGACCAGGAGCACCGGGTGCGGGCCATCCATGCCTCGGCCATCCCCCGCGAGCTGCATGCCGAGTTGGAACGCCGGTGGGGTGTGCCGTGGTTCGAGGCCTTCGGGATGACCGAGACGGGCGGGGACATCCGGATGTCGCCCGCGGACCACGACGACACCGTAGGCACCGGCTGCCTCGGCAGGCCGTCGCGGGACCGGGAGGTGATGATCGCCGACGAGTACGGAAAACCCTTACCCCGAGGGGAAACCGGGGAGCTGCTGATCCGCGGGATCGGCCTGATGCACGGGTACCACGACGACCCCACCGCGACCGCGGGGGCCCTGCGCGACGGCTGGTTCCACACCGGGGACCTGGCCAGGATGGACTCCGGCGGCAGGGTGTACTACATCGGCCGCACCAAGGACATGATCCGCCGCAGCGGCGAGAACGTGTCCGCGGACGAGGTGGAGCGGGCCCTGCTGCTGCACCCGGCCGTGCGGCTGGCCGCCGTGCTGCCGGTGCCGGACGAGGTTCGCGGCGAGGAGATCAAGGCCTACGTGGTGCTCGCCGAAGGGCACACCCCGACGGACCTGCCGCCCGCCGAGCTCGCCGGGTTCTGCGCCGCCAAGCTGGCCTACTTCAAGGTGCCGCGCTACTGGGCCTACGCCGACAACCTGCCGATGACCCCATCCGAGCGGGTGGCCAAGGGGGAGCTGCGCCGGGCGAACGCCGATCTCCGGCAGGGCAGCTACGACCGGGTGGAGGAGAGATGGCGCTGAACCGCTCCGGTCCTACCAAGGACCGGATCCGGCGGGCCGCGGTGAAGCTGTTCGCCGACAAGGGTTTCCACGGCACCGGAATCCGCGACCTGGCGCAGGAGGCGCGGCTGTCCTCGGCCAGCCTCTACCACTACGTGGGCAACAAGGAGGACCTGCTCGCCGGGATCATGCGGGACGCGCTGGGCGCCCTGCTCACGGCCGCGCACGAGGTGGTGGACGGGGTGGCCGATCCGGTGGAACGGCTGGGCAGGCTGGTCGCGCTGCACGTCATCACGCATGCCGTGCAGCGTGAGGAGACCACGGTGGTGGACAACGAGGTACGGTCGCTCTCCGCGGAGACCCGGCAGCCGGTGGTGAAGCTGCGCGACACCTATGAGCGGTTGTGGACCGAGGCCATCCGGGACGGGCTGCGCGCGGGGGTGTTCCACACCGACCGGCCCTCGGTGACCCGGCTGGCGCTGCTGGAGATGTGCAACGGGGTGGCCCGCTGGTACTCGCCGGGTGGCGCGCTCGATCTGGAGCAACTGGCCGGCCATTACGCGCGGTTGGCGCTGCGCGCGGCCGGTTGCACCGACCCCGGTGCGGTGCCCGACCTCGCCCGCTGCCGCGCGGTGGTGAACACCGTCTGGGCAACGGCCGAAACCGGAAGGTAGCCCGTACAGGTTGCCCCGGCCGCGCTGCTGGGGGACGCTCGATGGGTGACTGAGGAAACGATCCAACTGGAGCTCACCGAATCGGGTCTCTCGCCTGGCCTCCCGATCCCGGCCGATTCCCGGGATCAGGTACAGGATGTGCCTTATCGCCCGGTGGAGTTCCGTGATGATGATCTCCCGGCCGCGTTGGAACGGTGTGCCGGGTGGCTGCGTCAGGCGCAACAGTGGCTCGGCGAACCGGTGGACGTGCTCGCGGTACACCTCGACTACGACGAGCGCGAGGGTTCGCCGTACTACGACCTCAAACTGCTCTGCAACGAGGAAGACCTCGCTGGCGTTCCGGTGGCGCTACGCGACCGCCGGGACAGCGCGTCGGCCGACTGATCATTCTCCAACCTTCGAAACGGGAGTGCGGGCGCCACGAAACGGCGCCCGCACTTTCGTATTTCAGCCCAGGACGCCGCCGACCTTCGCGTGCCCCTTGAGCAGGTTGCGCGCGATGGTCCGCCGCTGGATCTCGTCGGTGCCCTCGTAGATCCGCAGCAGCCGCAGCTCCCGGTACCAGCGCTCGACCGGCAGCTCCCTGGTGTAGCCCATGCCACCGTGGATCTGCATCACCCGATCCACGATCTCGTTCGCCCGCACCCCGCCGTAGAGCTTGGCCATCGACTGCGCGTGCCGGGAGTCCATCCCGGCGTCCACCTGCCATGCCGCCTGCAACACCAGCCAGCGCAACGCCTCCAGCTCCACCCCGGAGTCGGCGATCATCCACTGGATGGCCTGCCGCTCGGCGATCGGGGCGCCGAAGGTCTCCCTGGTGTTGGCATGCTCGATCGCCATCGACAGCAGCCGCTCGCAGGAGCCGATCGCCCGCGCCGGCAGCAGGTAGCGCCCGCGGCCGATCCACTGCATGGCGAGCTGGAAGCCGTTCCCTTCCGCACCGAGGATCTGCCGCTCCGGAACCCGGACGTCGGAGAAGATCAGCGAGGCGGGCCCCCACTCACCCATGGTGTCGATGTACTCCGAACGCCAGCCCATGTCCCGGTCCACCAGGAAGCAGGTGACGCCGCCCTCGGCCCCCTTCTCCGGGTCGGTGACGGCGAACACCATGGCGAAGTCGGCCTCGTTGCCGCCGGTGATGAAGGTCTTCTCGCCGTTGATGACCCACTCCGAGCCCTCCTTGCGGGCCGTGGTGCGGATCGCCTTGGCGTCCGAACCCGCGCCCGGCTCGGTGATCGCGAAGCAGGACCTGCGCTTGCCCTCGATCGTCGGCAGCAGGTACTCGGCCTGCTGCTCGTCGCTTGCCTGGAACAGGATGTTGTCCGCGGCCCCGCCGAAGTAGAAGGGCACGAAGGTGCGGCCGAGCTCCGCCTCCAGCAGGGCCGTCATGACCGCGGACAGCCCCATGCCGCCGTAGGACTCCGGCGTCTGCACTCCCCAGAACCCGGACTCCCGTGCCTTGGCCTGTAGGTCGTGCAGCTCCTCGCCGGTCAGTCCCGGTTCGCCGGCCCGCTCCCGCCGCAGCACCTCCTGCTCCAGCGGCATGAGCTCGCGCTGCACGAAGGTGCGCACCCAGTCCCGTACCGCGGTCTCCTCGACACTCAGACTGAAATCCATGTTCGCCACTCCTTTGAGACATTACTAAGCGGTAGCTTAGCACTGAAAGGGTGGTGGTGACGCTCGCCGAAGCCGTAGATTCGGCTCGTGATCGAGTGCGCTGTCTGGTGGGCCGCCCCGCTTCCCGCCGCCCCGGAGTTCCTTGCCCTGCTCACTCCCGTCGAGGAAGGCCGGTACGAGGCCTACCGGCAGGACATCGACCGGCGCCGGTTCCTGACCGGCCGAGTGCTGGCCAGGACGGTGGCCGGGCAGCGGCTCGGGGTGGAGCCCGGTTCCGTGGAGTTCGACGCGACCTGTGATGGCTGCGGCAAGCCGCACGGTGCGCCCCGGGTGCCCGGCGCGCAGCTTGCGCTGTCCATCTCGCATTCCGGGGACCGGATCGGGGTGGCCTTCACCGAGGGCGCCCCGGTCGGCCTGGACGTGGAGACCGCGGGCCGCAAGGTCGAGGACTCGCTGATCGAGTACGCGTTGAACGACACCGAGCGTCAGTCGCTGCACGCGCTGTCCGCCGAGGAGCGCTCCGCCGCGTTCTTCACCTTCTGGACCCGCAAGGAGGCGCTGCTCAAGGCCACCGGCCGCGGGCTGCGGCTGCCCCTGCGGGGCATCACGCTCTCACCCGCGGGCGAGAGTGCCCGCCTGGTCTCCTCCGCGGAGTCCGTGCTCACCCCCGAGCACACCCGGATGGCCGACCTCGACCCCGGCGAGGGCTACCGCGCCGCCGTCGCCGTCCTCACCCCCGAGGACATCAAGGTCACCGAGCACACCTGGCAACTACCCTGACAGCCTGTTCCTGAACTGGACCTTGCCGATCGAGTCGGGTGGAAGAACTCGCGCGGCGACGGCCCACGGGCGGCGAGGCCGGGCGCATGACCTGCGAAGGTGGCTGCAGTGACGGAGTCCGAGCCCCGCCGAGCCGACCGTGTCGCGAGTTTGGGAACAAAGCACTGAGTGACCGCTCAGGTGGACTCGGGGTCGAAGCCCATGGCCCGGAACAGGGTCTGGAACTTCGCGGAGGTCTCCGCCAGCTCCGCCTCCGGGTCGGAGGCGGCGAGGATGCCGCCCCCCGCGTACAGCCGCAGCGCCGTGTGCGCCACCTCCGCGCAGCGGATCGACACCACCCACTCCCCGTCGCCCTCGGCATCCACCCAACCGGCGGCGCCCGCGTAGTAGCGGCGGTCGAACGGCTCCAGCCTGCCGAGCAGCTCGCGCGCCGCCCCGGTCGGCGTGCCGCAGACCGCGGGCGTCGGATGCAGGGCCGCGGCCAGCCGCAACGCGGTGACGTCCCGGTCGAGCAGCTCACCGGTGACGGTCGTGCCGAGATGCCACATGGTGGGCGTGCCCACCAGTGCCGGCACGGTCGGCGCGTCCAGCTTGCGGCAGAACGGGCGCAACGTCTCCACCACGGCCTCGGCGAGCACCGCGTGCTCCTCCTGGTCCTTGACCGAGGCGAGCAGCGCCTCGCCGGCCGCGCGGTCGGTCGCCGGATCCGCGTGGCGCGGGGCCGAGCCCGCGTGCGGGTAGGCGAACACCCGGTCGCCTTCTTTCGCGACGAGCAGTTCCGGGCTGGTGCCGACCAGGCTCGACCCACCGGGCAGCCCGGCGGCGAAGGTGTAGCCGTGCGGGTTCTCCCGGAGCAGGTTGTGCAGGATCGCCTCCGGCCGCACCGGATCGGCAAACTCGACGTCCAGCGCGCGGGCCAGCACCACCTTGCGCAGCTCGCCGTGGCGCAGCTCGGAGACCGCACGGGCGACCGCCTCGCGGTGCCTGCTGGGTCGCGGCACCGGGCGGGTACCGATCGCGATGCCGACATCCCGCGCGGTCAGCGCCGCGGCGCCCGGATGGGCGGAGCCCGCGATATGCACCGAGCGGGGCAGTACGACCCGGCTCGGATGGCGGGCGGGGTCGAAGGGCAGCACCCCGGCGGCGATCGGGACCCGCGCCTCGGCCAGCGCGGCGGTCGCCTGCTCCCCGAGCCGTACCGGGTCCGGCTCGGTCAGGATCTCGGCCGTTCCGGCGGCCAGGACGGTACGTCGCTCGGTGGCGAGAAAGAAGTCTCCCGCCTCGTACGCCGCCAGCAACTTCACCGGCGCGTCCGCCCGCGCGCCTGCGCCCTCGGGCGTGAGAGTCACAACGCCTCAGCTCCTTCTCGCACGCGGGATCTCCGCACCACCCTCCAGAATGCACCCGGTGGAGGGATGTACGAGAAGCAGCACCGGTGAGTAGTTAGCGGCGTTACAGTGTCGCCAACCGCCGCCAACTACCCACCGGCCGGAACGAACCTATTTCAACGCGGCGATCAGCGCCTCGCGCTGACGCTCGCCAAGCCCGGCCGCCCGCCGGTCCGGGTCGATCCCCGTCTCCTCCAGCAGGGCAGCGACCTTCACCGCGCCGAGACCGGGTACCGCCTTCAGCAGCTGCGTGACCTTGGTCTTGCCGATGGTCTTGTCTTCCTTCGCCTTGGCAAGCACCTTGTCGATGGTCGTCTTGCCGGCCTTGATCGACGCAAGCAGATCGGAACGCGCTTTTCGAGCCTCGGCCGCCTTGGCCAGGGCTTCCTTACGCTGCTCCGGAGTCAACGTAGGCAGAGCCAACGCACTAGTCCTTCCTTCTCAGGCCTTCTCAAGGCTCAAACCCCCACCCAGCCGGTCCGGCAGGACCGCCAGCGCGGAGGTCGTTCGTCGACGCCCTGGTCGGCGTAGTGCTTGCAAGAGCAAGCGCTGGCCAGGCCGTCTCCTACCACGGGCCCAGTAAACGCCACCGGCTCCGAACTCGTGAAACCGACACGCACTTAAGCACCCAGTAGAGCGCATCCGGGCCTGGTGATCGTCACCGCGACTACCGCGGGTGGTCCGCGACATCCGCCCAGCGGGATGGGCCCACGGTTGTGCGAACTGCACATGTCAGCGAGGCGCTACGGCCGTTAGAGTCGCCCCAAAACTGTGGTTCACCGTCGAGCTAGCGGGAGTCAGGATGTTGAGCACGATGCAGGACGGGCAGTTGTCGCTGGCACACCTGCTGCGCCACGGCACGAGCGTGCACGCCGACAGCGAGGTGGTCACCTGGACCGGCTCGGAGTCCCGCCGCCGAAGCTATGCCGAGGTGGGAACCCGCGCGGCACGGCTGGCGAACGCGCTGCGGGGCCTCGGGGTGACCGGTGACCAGCGGGTCGGCACGTTCATGTGGAACAACGCCGAGCACCTCGAGGCGTACCTCGCCATCCCCGCGATGGGCGCGGTGCTGCACACGCTCAACATCCGGCTGTTCCCCGAGCAGCTGGTCTTCGTGGCCAACCACGCGGCCGACCACGTGGTGCTGGTCGACGGCTCGCTGGTGCCGCTGCTGGCCAAGCAGTTGCCGCAGATGAGCACCGTGCGGCACGTGGTGGTGGCGAACGGGGACGCCGGCACCCTGGAGGCACCCGACGGTGTGCAGGTGCACTCCTACGAGGAACTGCTGGCCGCCGCGCCGGACACGTTCGAGTGGCCGGAGCTGGACGAGCGGTCGGCGGCCGCGATGTGTTACACCTCGGGCACCACCGGTGACCCCAAGGGGGTGGTGTACTCGCACCGCTCCATCTGGCTGCACTCGATGCAGGTGTGCATGAGCGACGGGATGCGGCTGTCCGAGGCGGACACGTCGCTGGCGATCGTGCCCATGTTCCACGCGATGTCCTGGGGGCTGCCGTACGCGGCGCTGATGGCGGGCGCCTCCATGGTGATGCCGGACCGGTTCCTGCAACCGGGCCCGATCGCGGAGATCCTGGCCGCGGAGAAGCCGACCATGGCCGCCGCGGTCCCGACCATCTGGCAGGGGCTGCTGCAGCACCTGGAAGCCAACCCGCAGGACATCTCGCACCTGCGGGAGGTCGTGGTCGGCGGGTCGGCGGCGCCGCCCTCGATGATGCACGCCTTCGAGGAGAACTACGACGTGCCGGTGCTGCACGCCTGGGGGATGACCGAGACCTCGCCGCTGGGCAGCGTGGCCCGGCCGCCCGCGGCCGCCGCCGGCGACGAGGCCTGGGCGTACCGCTACACCCAGGGCCGCTTCCCCGCCTCGGTGCGTGCCCGGCTGATCGGCGACAGCGGCGAAGAGATGCCGTGGGACGGCGAGAGCGTCGGCGAGCTCGAGGTGCAGGGCCCGTGGATCGCGGGCGCCTACTACAGCGGCCAGGAGGGCGTCGACCCGGACCCGGAGAAGTTCCACGACGGCTGGCTGCGCACCGGCGACGTCGGCAAGATCACCTCCGACGGCTTCCTCACGCTCACCGACCGGGCCAAGGATGTGATCAAGTCCGGCGGCGAGTGGATCTCCTCGGTGGATCTGGAGAACCACGTCATGGCCCACCCCGCCGTGGCCGAGGCCGCGGTGATCGGGGTGCCGGACGAGAAGTGGGACGAGCGCCCGCTGGTGGCCGTCGTGCTGCGCGAAGGCGGGAGCGTCACCCCGGCCGAGCTGCGCGAGTTCCTCGCCGACAAGGTGGCGAAGTGGCAGCTTCCGGAGAACTGGACCTTCGTGGACGAGGTGCCCAAGACCAGCGTCGGCAAGTTCGACAAGAAGCGCCTGCGCGGCGCCCACGCCGAAGGCAAGCTCGACATCACCCACGTCTGACGGAGCGTCCGAGAGCCGCCGGAGCCGGGCGCCCCCTGTCCCGGGGCAGGGGGCGCCCGGCTCCGGGGAATCGGTGCCCGGGGGTTGTCATTCCCGGACGGTGGAATTTCGCCACACTTCGGGCCGGGGTGACAAGGAAGCGCCGAAATATGTGGTGGTTCGAGATTTTCCGTCTCCAGCCTTGCTCCGCGTGACATTCAGGCAATACCGTTCTGTCCTGATATTGCCGCGTTGTTTCCGGGGGGTGCGGTTCGCGTGTTGTCCGCGGTGCGAAGGCCGATCGGCATCATGTCCGCCGCCTGCCTGCTGATGCTCGGCGTGGTGGGGCTCGGCGCGGACTCGCCCGAGGCCGGCTCGGCCGAACCCCGGTACGATCGAGCCGGGCCGGCTGAGCCGGCCGAGCTGGTGGGACCGGCCGGGACGGCCGAGCCGAGGGGAGGGACAGCCCCGGCGGCGGGGACGGCCGTGGAGGGGAACTTCCCGCCCGGACCGGGGCTGCGATACAGCTTCTGGGTCGACACGAAAAGCCGGGTGGAAAAGCTCGACTCGGAACTCGATTTCCCAAGGGGACATTTCGACCTGGTTGTTCCGATCACCTCGGACCCACCGCCGGTGCCGATACGCGGCAATCTGACCCTGCCGAGCACGGAGGGCTACTTCGTCACCTTCGGGTTCATGCCGGTCACCAACACCGTCGAGATGATCCCGGACGGCGAGTCCGAGGGCACGATCGAAGTCAAGTTCGGCCCACCCGGCGACGACGAGGACGAGGACATCCTCCCCCTGCCGCGCGCCCGTACCAAGCTCACGCTCGAACTGTTCCTCGAGCTTTCCGATGTCCGGGTGGACGGCAAGGCGCTGGACGTCGGGCCGAACTGCCGGACCGCCGACCCGCTGACCATCGTCATCGAGTCCACGGTGTACCTGCAGGCGCAGGACCCGGGGCAGCAGCCCCCGGCCACGGACACGACATCGACGTTCGCGCTCCCGCCGCTGAGCGGGTGCGGCGCCACCGAGGACCTCGACCCGCTGCTGACCGGCCTGATCTCCGGCCCGGGCAACGACCTGTTCACCAGGCTGTCGATCCGCTGCTCGCCCGCCTCGGACCCGACCTGCTGACCCGGCCGGAACCCTCGCAACAAATGTGATTCGATTTCATGTTTGGGTTCCGTGGGGTTCATGGGTCGGCTAACCTCGGCCGGGATCGTGTGACCGACCGCGGATCGAGAGCGCTGGGGGTTGCCGCCGTGCCCGAACTGACCAGACGTGGGTTCGTCGCCGTTGCCGGAGCCTCCGGTCTCGGGCTGCTGCTGGCCACCCCGACCGCCCGGGCCGTGGACAGGGCACTGCGGGAGACCACCCGGCGCACCGTGAACCCGGCCGGGACCACGCTGGAGGCGGTGGCCGTGCCGGTGACCCGGGGTCCCCGGTACACGCGACTCACCGAAGGACCCGGCTGGCCCCTGGTCGTACGGGCGGACCTGGTCGCGGCCACCAGCGGGCGGGACGAGCGGCGCACCGCGCTGGCCTCGTTCGTCCAGTTCACCGACATGCACATCACCGACTCCGAGTGCCCGGCCCGGTTCGAGTACCTGCACCCTTTCGTCGGGTCCGCGCACCGTCCACAGGAGACGCTCGGCCCCGTGTCCGCGGCTTCGCTCGTGCGCAGGGTGAACGCCGTGGCGAACGGCCCGTTCACCGGCAGGCCGTTCGACTTCATGATGACCACGGGGGACAACACCGACAACCACGAGCACATCGAGCTGTCCTGGTTCCTCGGCATCCTCAACGGCGGCACCATCACCCCCACCAGCGGCGACCCGCGGCGCTACGAGGGCGTGCAGGACTCCGGTTCGGCGCACTACTGGAACCCCGGCACCCGGCTGGACGACGACTACACCGCCAAGGGCTTCCCGCGGCTACCCGGCCTGCTGGACGCGGCGATCGGGCGGTTCGACTCACCCGGCCTGGACATCCCGTGGTATTGCACATTCGGCAACCACGACAACACCCCGGTCGGCACGCTGCCCGCGAACATCCCCGGCATCGAGTACTGGTACACCGGCGGGCACAAGATCATCGGCAAGGACGAGAGCACCAGCCGCAAGCTCGCCGACGCCATGCGCAAGCCCGGCGCGACCGTGCCGGCCACCGAACTGTTCGGCAACTCCGGCCTGATCCGCGAGGTCACCCCGGACGAGCGGCGCGCGCCGTACAGCACCGCGGAGTTCGTGCGGGCCCACCTCGACCCGGCCAACACCGGGGCCGGCCCGGTCGGCCACGGCTTCACCGACGGCAACGCCGACGGCCGCGATGTCTACTACACCTTCCGCATCGCCGAGGGTGTCACCGGGATCAGCCTGGACACCACGACCCTGGGTGGCTTCGCCGACGGCTCGATCGGGCTCGGCCAGTTCCTCTGGGTCGAGCGCACGCTGCGTGCGGGCAGCTCCGCCTACTACGACGTCTGGGGCAGCAAGGTCACCCAGGACGTGAGCGACGAGCTGTTCATCCTGTTCAGCCACCACACCAGCGACTCGATGGGCAACCCGCTGCCCGACTCGCGGCACCCGCTGGAGCCACGGCTGAACGGCGAGACGTTCGTCGGGCTGCTCAACCGGTTCCCGAACGTGCTGGCCTGGGTGAACGGCCACCAGCACCTGAACAAGATCACGCCCCACCCCGGTAGCACGCCCGCGCGGGGGTTCTGGGAGATCAACACCGCCTCGCACATCGACTTCCCGCAGCAGGCCCGCGTGATCGAGGTGGCCGACAACGCCGACGGCACGCTGTCGCTGTTCACCACCCTGGTCGAGGCCGAGGGGCCGTACGCAGCCGACTACGACGACACCACACCCCCCGCGCTGGCCTCGCTGTACCGCGAGCTGTCCTACAACGACCTGCACGCCGACCGCACCCGCGAGGGCGCGGGCCCCGATCGCAACACCGAGCTGCTGCTGGTCGACCCGCTGGCCTGAGCTTGTTCCTGAACTGGACTTTTGCTGCTCGAGGTGAGTGGAAGAACTCGCCCTCCCGTCTCCCACCACCACCCAAACGGAGGCGCTGACGCGCCACTCTGCTGAGCGGCGAAAGCCCGCGGGCGGCGAGGCCGGGCGCGTGACCGGCGAAGGTGACGTTTCGTGGCGGAGTCCGAGCCCGGCCGAGCCGACCGTGACGCGAGCTTAAGAACAGGCTCTGACCGAGCCGGAGCCACGCCGTACTCGAACGACCCTAGAAAAACGCCAAACCGGGGCGAACTGTTTACTCCGCACATCAGGAGAGTGAAAATCCTTGACGGCCGGTAACCGTGCCCTGCCGGCCGGAGTTCGAGGGTTGGAGCGATATGCGCGGACGTCTCGCCACCGTGATCCTGGCCATTGCCGTGACCGCCACGATGGCGGCGCCGAATGCCGCGGCGGAGCCCGGCGGCGAGGCCATCGACTACCAGGAATGGAACAGCGCGCGGGACTTCGCCCTGGGCACCGCGGAAGGCGTCGTACCGGGCCCGTGGGGGCTGCGGATCAGCAGGCCGGTCGGCACGATCGAGCGCACGGAACCGGACCTGGGCACCACCCGCAGCTACGAGTACGGCCGGTGGACCACGCCGCGGTACCGGCACGGCTTCGACGCCACCGAGTTGGTCGCGTCCTGGAACGCGCGTACCCCGGACTCCACCTGGCTGCAGATCGAGGCACGCGGCCGCACCGCCGCCGGTACGGACACCGCGTGGTACGTGCTCGGCCAGTGGGCACACGGGGACGGCGACATCCAGCGCACCACCGTCGCCGGCCAGCGGGACGAGCACGCCTCGGTCAGCGTGGACACCCTGGTCACCCGGTCCGGCGTGACGCTGCGCTCGTACCAGCTGCGGGTAACCCTGTACCGCGAGGCGGGCAGCTGGGCGTCCCCGCTGGTGCGCGGCGTCGGGGCGATGGCCTCGCACGTTCCGGACCGGTTCGAGGTGCCGACCTCCGAACCGGGCCCGGCCCGCGGGATCGAGCTGCCGGTGCCGCGGCACGCGCAGAACCTGCACAGGGGGAACTACCCGGAGTACGGCGGTGGCGGCCAGAACTGGTGCAGCCCGACCTCCACGCAGATGGTGGTGGAGTACTGGGGGCGCGGGCCGAGCAGGCGAGAGCTGTCCTGGATCCCGCCGGACTACGTGGACCCGACGGTCGCGCACGCCGCCCGGTTCACCTACGACTACTCCTACGAGGGAACCGGGAACTGGCCGTTCAACACCGCCTACGCGGCGCACCACGGGCTGCGCGGGCACGTCACCCGGCTGCACTCGCTTGCCGAGCTCGAGGGCTACATCGCGCGCGGCATCCCGGTGATCACCTCGCAGTCCTTCCTGGAGAGTGAGCTGGACGGCGCGGGCTACGGCACCGCGGGCCACATCATGGTGGTGGTCGGGTTCACCGAGCACGGCGACGTGATCGTGAACGACCCGGCCTCGAACAGCAACGAGGCCGTGCGCAACGTGTACCCGAGGGCGCAGTTCGAGACGATCTGGCAACGCACCAAGCGCTACGACGCCGAAGGGAACGTGGCAGGCGGCCCCGGGGGGATCGCCTACGTGATCAGGCCATAACCCATGCGGTTGTCGCGATAGCCGCATGGTCCGTGGCAAGCTGCGGGCATGGCGTACGAGGTATCGGGCGTCGTCGCCCGCGCGCAGGGTGAGCCGGTCACCGTGGAGAAGGTGCTGGTGCCCGACCCGGGCCCGGGCGAGGCGATCGTGTCGGTGCGGGCCTGCGGGGTCTGCCACACCGACCTGCACTACCGCGAAGGCGGGATCAACGACGAGTTCCCCTTCCTGCTCGGGCACGAGGCCGCGGGCGTCGTGGAGCGGGTGGGTGCCGGGGTCACCGCGATCGAACCCGGCGACTTCGTGATCCTGAACTGGCGGGCCGTCTGCGGGGTCTGCCGGGCATGCAGGCGGGGCAGGCCGTGGTACTGCTTCGACACGCACAACGCCGCGCAGCCGATGACCCTCGCCGACGGCACCGAGCTCAGCCCGGCACTCGGTATCGGGGCCTTCGTCGAGAAGACTCTCGTGCACAGCGGGCAGTGCACCAAGGTCAGTCCCGCGGCGGAGCCCGCCGTGGCCGGGCTGCTCGGCTGCGGGGTGATGGCCGGGATCGGCGCCGCGATCAACACCGGCCAGGTGGGCCGGGGCGACACCGTCGCGGTGATCGGCTGCGGCGGGGTCGGCGACGCGGCCATCGCCGGCGCGCGGCTGGCCGGCGCGGGCACGATCATCGCGGTGGACACCGACGCCAGGAAGCTGGAGTGGGCGCGGAGTTTCGGCGCCACGCACACCATCCACGCGCGGGACCGCGGCGAGGACGAGATCGTCGCGGAGGTCAGGGAGCACACCGCCGGATTCGGCGCCGACGTGGTGATCGACGCGGTCGGCAGGCCGGAGACCTGGCGTCAGGCCTTCTACGCCCGTGACCTCGCCGGCACGGTGGTGCTGGTCGGGGTGCCGACACCGGACATGCGGCTGGCCGACCTGCCGTTCATCGACTTCTTCGCGCGCGGCGGTTCGCTCAAGTCGTCCTGGTACGGCGACTGCCTGCCCTCGCGGGACTTCCCCATGCTGATCGAGGCCTACCTGCAGGGCAGGCTCCCGCTGGAGCGGTTCGTCACCGAGCGGATCCCGCTGAACGGCGTGGAAAAGGCCTTCGAACGGATGCACCGGGGCGAGGTGCTGCGCAGCGTGGTGGTGTTCGACTGAGCGAGCGGCCGAGAACCGTGCGCACCCGCGGTGGTGGCGGCCGCGAACTGAGCTACGCCGACGCCGACTTCCCTGCCGACCCCTATCCGGGTGCGCGGCCGGGCGGATCCTTCGTGCATCTCGACGAGATCGGCCACGCCCTCGGCCACCACACCGGCGGCTGGCACCTCGCCGCGGGGGACGCGCTGGAGGACTGGCTGACCACCCGCGGCGCGCCGGGGCTCGCGCGGCGGCGACCGGTCCTCGCCTACGGGTCCAACGCCTGCCCCGCCAAGATCACCTGGCTGCGTACCGAACTCGGGCTCACCGGACCGGTTGTCGCGCTGCACGCGGAATGCCACGACCTGGCCGCCGTGTGGGCGGCCGGGTTGCGGCAGCGGGACGGGCAGCGGCCCGCCACCCTGGCCGCGTTGCCGCGAGCGGTCGAGCGGCACGCCGTCTGGCTGGCGACCGAGGAGCAGATCCGGGTGCTCGACGTGTGCGAGGGACGGGGTGAGCGCTACCACCTCAGCCGGCTGCACAGTGGCACGGTCACCCTCGAGGACGGCACCGTGCTCGGCGAGCCGCTGGCCTACACCGCGGCCGGGCCGCAGCGGATGCCGTTACTCGCCGGCGGCACCCCGGTACGGACCGCGGAAGTCGGCCAGGCCGAGGCGCGCCTGTTACGGGGCGACCCGGCCACCTCACACGGGTTGACCGTCACTGTTCTCTGAGGAGTGTGCCCGGGTTGAGGATGCCGGTGGGATCCACGGCCCGCTTGGCGGCTGCCAGCACCGAGATCCCGATCTCACCGATCTCCCCCGCCAGGTAGGGCGCGTGGTCCGCGCCGACCGCGTGGTGGTGCGAGATCGTCCCCAGTGGACTTCCCGATCCGGCGATCGCTTGGCAGGCGGCCCGTTTCGCCCGGACCCACTGGCCGACCGGGTCGGCGTCATCCCGCGGAAGGAGAACCGTGAAGTACAGCGAGGCCCCGGTTTCGTAGGCATGCGACACGTGGCACATGACCACCGGTGAGCGGCCCGGCGCGCGCAGCGAGTCCACCAGCGCCGCACGCACCTCGGTACGCAGCCTGCTCAGGGTGGACCAGTGCGTCGCCGTCTCCAGCGTCTCCACGCACAGGCCGAGGTCGAGCAGGGCGTCCCGCTGCCGTGGCCCGGCGAACCGCCCCGCGCGCCAGGCCTCACCCGCCGAGCGGCCCAGCCGCACCGCGCCCGCCGCGCGCAGCATCCGCACGGTCCGCGCGCGGCGGCCGCCGATCTCCCGCCGCGTGCCGCCGTGCCAGCCGAGTACCAGCAGGCAGGGCTCGGCCACCCCCCTGGCGCGCAGGTAGCGGCGCAGCAGCGCGGTCCGCCCTCCGCCCTTCAGGGTCAGCGAGATCTCCGTCTCGTCCGCGTCGGACAACCGGGTGACGTCGGCGAGCGCCCCGGCCTGCGCCAGCTCGCGTACCGCCGCGGTGCCGCGCTCCCAACCGTCCAGCACGAAGCCCTCGAACCGTTCCACGGCGGGCAGCGGTCGCACCCGCACGGTGACCTCGGTGAGCACCCCCAGAGCGCCCTCGCTACCGACCGCCAGCTCCCGCAGGTCCGGCCCGGCCGCCGAGGCGGGCGCGACGCCGAGCCGCCACTCACCGCGCGGGGTGGCCAGGCGCACCCCCTCCACCATGTCCTCGAACCGGCCGTAACCCGCCGAGGCCTGCCCCGCGGAGCGGGTGGCCGCGAACCCGCCGATGGTGGCGCGCTCGAAGGACTGCGGCACGTGCCCGAGGGTCAGCCCGTGCGCCGCCAGCAGCCGCTCGGCCTCCGGGCCACGCACACCGGCCTGGAACACCGCCAGCCGGGACACCGGATCCACCGAGACCAGCCGGTTCAGCCGCCGCAGGTCGAGCACGACCACCGCGTGCTTGCCGCCCCGCGCCGCGGTGACGCCGCCGACCACGGAGGTCCCGCCACCGAACGGCACCACCGCGAGGTCGTGACGGGCACAGGCCTCGAGCACCCGCTGTACCTGTTCCGGATCGCCGGGCAGCAGCACGGCGTCGGGGACCGGCAGCTCTCCCGGCAACCGCCTGCGCAGCAGATCGAGATAGGAGAGCCCGCCGCAGCGGCCGAGCCTGGCCACGCGGTCGGTCAGCACGTGCTCCGCGCCGACCACCTCGGCCAGGTCGGCACTCGCCGCGGGTGGCAGCGCCGACTCGGGCACGGCGAGGTCCGACTCCCGCGCGACGGCTGCGCCGGCCCGCAACGGGCCGATACGCTCGGCCAGCCTGCGCACGGCCTTCGGCGGCAGGTGTACCGCGGCGGCACCGCCCGGGGTCCAGGCATGCCGAACTCGGTGGTCAAGAAGGTCGCTCACGACTACAGTGTGACATATGAACTCAGAACGTCACAGTTCGCTCGCCGAGGCCCGCGGCCGGACCGCGGCCGGCCGGGTCTCCGACGACGTACTGCTCGACGCGGCGCGCGAGTGCGTGCTGGCCGCCGGGGTGCGGCGGACCACGCTGGCCGAGATCGCCCGCACCGCCAAGGTGAGCCGGATGACGCTGTACCGGCGGTTTCCCGATGTACGCAGCATCCTCGCCGCGCTGATGACCAGGGAGTTCACCGGGTTGCTGCGCCGGACGAGCTCGGAGGCCGCCACCGCGGCTTCCGCCCGCGAGCGCCTGGTGCGCAGCTCGGTGCACGGGGTCAGAGCACTGGTGGCCGACCCGCTGATGCGCACGGTGCTGGACCTGGACGCCGAGATGATCATGCCGTACGTGGTGCAGCGACTGGGCGCCACGCAACGACTCGCCGAGGAGGTCATCGACACGTTGATCGCCGTGGGACACGCCGACGGCTCGATCCGCCACGCGGACCGGGCCACCCAGGCCCGCGCCGTCCTGCTCGTGGTCCAGTCCTTCGTGCTGTCCCTGCGCCCGGCCACCGTCGATGTCGATGAGTCGACATTGATGGACGAGCTGGGCCACCTGCTGGACGCGACGCTACGACCGGCCGGGCCGGCATGATCGCGGCCTCGCTGAACGCGCCGCGCCGCGCCGCGGAACTGGACCGGCTCGCCTCCGGCCACCCGGTCGACGTCCTGGTGGTGGGTGGCGGGGTGACCGGCGCGGGCATCGCGCTGGACGCCGCGGCGCGCGGGCTCTCGGTCGCCCTGGTGGAGGCGCACGACCTGGCGTTCGGCACCTCACGCTGGTCGAGCAAGCTGGTACACGGCGGGTTGCGCTACCTCGCCAGGGGTGACCTGGCGCTGGCCCACGAGAGCGCCGTGGAGCGCGGCATCCTGATGACCAGCACCGCGCCGCACCTGACCCGCCCGCTGCCCCAGCTGTTCCCGCTGCACGGCACGGCCTCGGCCGGGCAACGGGCGCTGGTCACGGCCGGCCTGTACGCGGGGGACGCGCTACGCAGGGCCGCGCGCACCCCCTCGGCCGTACTCCCCCGCCCGCGCTCGATCCCCGGCACGGAAGCCATGGCGCTGGCACCGGGGCTGGCCCGTACCGGGCTGCGCGGGGCACTGCTGTCCTTCGACGGCGCACTGACCGACGACGCCCGGCTGGTGCTGGCCTTGGCAAGGACCGCGGCCTCGTTCGGGGCGCACGTGCTGACCAGGCTCTCCGCCGTCGAACTGGCCGGGGACCGGGTGCGCGCGCGGGACGAGCTCACCGGGCGGGAGGTCGTCCTCGGCGCCCGGCAGGTGATCAACGCGACCGGGGTCTGGGCCGGCGAGTTGGAGCCCTCGGTGCGGTTGAGCCCTTCCCGCGGATCCCATCTGGTGCTGTCCGCGGAGGCCACCGGACTGGCGGGCACCGCGGTGCTGGTCGGCGTGCCGGGGGAACGCAACCGGTACGTGTTCCTGCTGCCGCAGCCAGGCGGCAGGGTCTACCTGGGACTCACCGACGAGCCGATGCCCGGCCCCCTCCCCGAGGTGCCCGAGGTGCCCGAATCCGATGTGGACTTCCTACTCGGGGTCGCCTCCACCGTGCTGGCCAGGGAGCTCACCCGCGCGGACGTGCTCGGCTCGTTCGCCGGGCTACGCCCGTTGCTCGCGGCGGAGGGCAGCAGCGCGGACCTGTCCCGCAAACACGCGGTACTCACCGGGGACAGCGGAGTGATCACCATCGTCGGTGGCAAGCTCACCACCTACCGCAGGATGGCGCAGGACGCGGTGGACGCCGCCGTGCGCGCGGCGGCATTGCCCGCCGGACCCGCCCGCACCCGCACGCTGCCACTGGTCGGCGCCGCCCGCAGGCGCGATCTGTCCGTTGTGGAGGCTCCGGCACGGCTGGTGGGCAAGTACGGCACCGAGGCGCCGCGGGTGGCCGCGCTCGGCGAGGTGGACCGCGCGCTGGCCGATCCGCTGTTCCCCGGCTGCGAGATCACCGGCGCCGAGGTGGTCTGGGCGGTGCGGCACGAGGGCGCGCTGGACGCGGAGGACGTGCTGCACCGCCGGACCCGCCTCGGCCTGGTGCCCGCGGAGGCCGAGGCGGCCCGGCCGGTGGTGGACGACCTGGTCGACCGCTGCCTGCACGGCTTGCGTACTCGCACTCCGTAGCCGGGCCGGTTCGACAACGATCGGCCACACCCGCGCGGCCGCGCCGGACCGGACGCCGGTGTCTTGTTCACAAGTCGGGCCATTCAGGTCCGCCGCGTGCGTCATCACTACTGTGACCTGCGACGACCCCCGCCCGTCGCCCACCGCCACCCACGCGGTGGCGCTGCGCGCCGCGGTGACCATGAGCCCGGCGGCCCGCGGTCGCCGGGCCGTTCCGAACAACCCTCCGGGTCGTGGTGCGATGATGGCGCCCAGGCTGGACCTGAGGCGCCGGCAACGTCCATGAGGGGACAACGTAAGCAGGAGGAGATCAGTGCCTGACAGAGCGCTGGAGTTCGACCGGGTGTCGAAACGCTACGGGGATATCGTGGCGCTGGACGCCGTCAGCTTCGAGGTCCGTCCCGGCGAGCTGTACGGCTTCGTCGGCAGCAACGGGGCAGGCAAGACCACCGCGATGCGGATCGCGCTCGGGGTGCTCGCCGCCGATGGCGGTGAGGTCCGGTACGCCGGCAGCCCGGTGACCCACGCCACCCGCACCCGGATCGGCTACATGCCGGAGGAGCGCGGGCTCTACCCGAAGATGAAGGTGCTCGACCAGCTCGTCTACCTTGCCGAGCTGCACGGCCTCGCGCCCAACGAGGCGCACAGGAACGCCGAGTACTGGATCGGCAAGCTCGGCCTCACCGAGCGGCGGCGGGACGAGGTGCTCAAGCTCAGCCTCGGCAACCAGCAACGAGTGCAGCTCGCCGCGGCGCTGGTGCACGACCCGGCGGTGCTGGTGCTGGACGAGCCGTTCTCCGGGCTTGACCCGCTGGCGGTGGACGTGATGAGCCAGGTGCTGCGGGACAAGGCGTCCACCGGCGTCCCGGTGGTCTTCTCCAGCCACCAGCTCGATCTGGTCGAGCGGCTGTGCGACCGGGTCGGCATCATCCGGAGTGGACGGATGGTGGCGAGCGGGTCGGTGACCGAGCTCACCGCCGACGCGGCCACGCAGCTTTCCGTGCGAGCCCCGCGGGCCCAGCCTGGCTGGGCGGCGACGCTGCCCTGGGTACGCGTGGTGTCCGACAGCGGCTCGGAGACCGTGCTGGAGCTGGAGAGCGGCGCGGACGACCAGGCCGTGCTCGCCGCGGCGCTGGCCACCGGGCCGGTGACCGAGTTCAGCAGGCGCAGGCCCACGCTCACCGAACTGTTCCGCAATGTGGTCTCGGACAATGGTGCCGAGCGGGAAGGAGCCGGGGCATGAACGGGTCGCATGTGGTGAGCCCTGCCACCGCCGTACGGCTCATCGCGCGGCGGGAGCTGAACACCCGGCTGCGCACCCGGGGATTCCTGATCGGCACGGCGGTGATCCTGCTGGTGATGGTCGGGTACATGGTGTTGCAGGCCAACGTGTTCAGTGCGCGGGGCACCACCACGATCGGGCTGTCCGGCCAGACCTCGAGCATGGCCGCCCCGCTGCGCGTGCAGGCCGAGCAGCTGGACGAGTCCATCGAGATCAGCACGGTCACCGACCCGCGGACAGGGCGCGCGCAGGTCGAGGACGGCGAGCTGGACGCGCTGGTGTCCGGCAACGCGGCTGACCCGAGGGTGCTGGTCAAGTCCGAACTGGACCCGCAGCTGCGGGTGATGCTGAACGAGATCGCGCAGACCGAGGTACTCGGCGCGAAACTCGCCGAGGCAGGGCAGGACGCCGAGCAGGTGCTCGAGACGGTCGGCTCGACCACGGTCGAGGTCAGTTCGATCGAGGAGCCGGATCCGGAGAGCGGGCAACGGCTGGTGGTCGGGCTGGTGATGATGTTCCTGCTCTACATGAGCATCACCACCTACGGATCGCTGGTGGCGCAAGGAATCGTCGAGGAGAAGTCGAGCAGGGTGGTGGAGATCCTGCTGGCCACGGTGCGACCGTGGCAGCTACTCCTCGGCAAGGTGATCGGACTCGGCCTGGTCGGGCTGGTGCAGTTGGCGATCCTCGGCGGGGTCGGGCTGGTGATGGCCACCAGTACCGGCGTGCTCACCGTCTCCGGGGTGGCCACCACGACCCTGCTGTGGGGTCTGCTGTGGTACCTGCTCGGTTTCTTCCTCTACGCCACGGTGTTCGCGGCGGCGGGCTCCCTGGTGTCCCGGCAGGAGGACATGCAGTCGGTGCTCACCCCGATCACCCTGGTGCTGATCATCGGGTTCATCACCGGGTTCACCGTGGTCGAGGAGCCGGCGAGCACGGCGGCGACCGTGCTGTCCCTGTTGCCGCCGCTGTCGCCGATCCTGATGCCCACCCGGATCGCCGCGGGCTCGGCCGGCCCGATGGAGATCGTCGCCGCGCTGGTGCTGACCCTGGCCGCGATCGCCCTGCTCACCTGGCTCGGCGGCAAGATCTACCAGACCGCCATCCTGCGTACCGGCAGCCGGATGAAGCTCAAGGACGCGCTGAAGGGTTGAGGCCCACCCACCACGGGTTGCCCCGTTCCCCGCGAGGGAACGCGGGGAACGGGGCACTCGTGGCAGCGGTCAGCGGTTGTCGATGGAGACGTAGTCGCGCTGCCTCTCGCCGGTGTAGATCTGCCGCGGGCGGCCGATCTTGGTTGCCGGGTCGTTGATCATCTCGCGCCAGTGCGCGATCCAGCCCGGCAGCCTGCCCAGTGCGAACAGCACGGTGAAGTACTTGGTCGGGAAGCCGAGCGCCCGGTAGATCAGCCCGGTGTAGAAGTCGACGTTCGGGTACAGCTTGCGCTCCACGAAGTAGTCGTCGGAGAGCGCGGTCTCCTCGAGCTTCATCGCGATGTCGAGCAACTGGTCGTTGCCGCCGATCTTGCGCAGGATCTCGTCCGCGGTCTTCTTGATGATCTTCGCGCGCGGGTCGTAGTTCTTGTAGACCCGGTGCCCGAAGCCCATCAGCTTGACACCCTCTTCCTTGTTCTTCACCCGCTCGACGAAGGTGCCGACGTCCCCGCCGTCGGCCTGGATGCCCTCGAGCATCTCCAGCACGGCCGCGTTGGCGCCACCGTGCAGCGGACCGAACAGCGCCTGGATACCCGCCGAGACACTGGCGAACAGGTTCGCCTCGGAGGAACCGACCAGCCGCACCGTCGAGGTGGAACAGTTCTGCTCGTGGTCGGCGTGCAGGATGAACAGCATGTCCAGCGCCTTGGCGATGTCCGGGTCCACCTCGTACGGCTCGGCCGGCAGCCCGAAGGTCATCCGCAGGAAGTTCTCCACCAGGCCGAGCGAGTTGTCCGGGTAGAGGAACGGCTGCCCGATGGACTTCTTGTAGGCGTAGGCGGCCAGGGTCGGCACCTTGGCCAGCAGCCGGATCGTGGACATCTCCACGTTGGGCTCGTCGAACGGGTTGAGCGAGTCCTGGTAGAAGGTGGACAGTGCGGACACCGCGCTGGACAGCACCGGCATCGGGTGCGCGTCCCGGGGGAAGCCGTCGAAGAACCGTTTCAGGTCCTCGTGCAACAGGGTGTGCCGGTTGATCCGGGAGGTGAACTCCTCCAACTGGCTCTTGCTCGGCAGCTCACCGTAGATCAGCAGGTAGGAGACCTCGATGAAGTTCGAGTCCTGCGCGAGCTGCTCGATCGGGTAACCGCGATAACGCAGGATTCCCGCGTCCCCGTCGATATAGGTGATGGCCGAGGACGCGGCGCCGGTGTTCACGAAGCCCGGATCCAGGGTGATGTAGCCGGTGGAAGCCATGAGCTTGCCGAGTTCGATGCCGGGGGCGCCCTCGACGGGGTGCACCACGTTCAACTCGTGCTCATCGCCGCTGGGCAGGCGGAGCGCGACGTTGCCGGTTCCACTCTGCGCCGCGGCTGTCGCGTCGTCGGACATGCGGGTCCCTCTCGCGGTCACACGGGGTCAGCGGTGCCCGCAGGTCACCCGGGCCACCCGATCGGCGGGCGAGGAGAACAACGGCCCCGCCGCACACCGCCCCGTTGGGGTATGAGTTTCCCCTTTACGCTAGTCGACCAGGGGCAATGTTCGCAGCCGTTGCGTTACCCAGAGCTAACCGTTTGCGACAATATTCACACGCTCGCAGCCGATTCGACGCCGAGTGGCCTAACGGTACTCGGCCAACTCGGCAGCGGTGGGTGGCTCAGCGCCGCTGCGGGAGACCGTGATCGCCGCCGCACCGGCCGCGTACTGGAGTGCCGCACGCCACTCCGGCTCACCGAGCGCGCCGGGATCGGTGACGCCCCGCTCGTGCAGCCAGGCCAGTAGCGCTCCCTGCACCGTGTCGCCCGCGCCGATGGTATCGACCAGCCGGGCGGGCGCGGTCGGCACCCGGACCGGCTCGCCCGCCGCGGTGACCACCGACAGCCCCTCGGCACCCCGGGTGAGCACCACCGCGCCGACCCCGGAATCCAACCAGGACTTCGCGGCCGTCAGCGGATCGGTGCCTTCGGCGAGCCAGGCCGCGTCCTCCACCGAGAGCTTGAGCAACCGGACGTCCGGCAGCCAGGAGGCGAAGCGGGCGCGGTAGGCCGCCGGATCGGCGATCAGGTCGGCCCGGATGTTCGGGTCGAGCGCGGTCAGCACGCCCCTGGCCGCCTCGCGGCGCAGCATCGCCTCGTAGGCGCTCGCGCCGGGTTCCAGGACCATGCCGAGCGTGCCGATGGACAGCGCCGAGACCTCCTCGGGCAGGGCGCCCCGGTCGGCGAAGAACCGGTCCGCGGTCGCCTCGGTGTAGAAGGTGTACTGCGCCGAGCCCTGCTCGTCCAGCGCCACCACGGCGAGAGTGGTCGGCTCCTGGCCGCGCTGCACCAGGGAGGTGTCCACGCCGGACGCCCGCAGCCGCCGCAGCAGCGCCTCGCCGAACCTGTCCCGCGAGATCCTGGACACGAACGATGTCGCGGCGCCGAGCCTGCCGGCGGCGAGCGCCACGTTGTACGGCCCCCCGCCGAGCCGGGGCCACAAGGGACGTAACTCCGGTGCGCTGCCGTCCACAGTAGACTCATCCGGGACCAGATCGACCAGCGCCTCGCCACCCACCACAATCACGGCCGTGATGCTATGCCCACCCGTCGCCCAACCGCCACCCCCCAAGGAGGCGCGCCGCGCCACTGCGCCCACCCGTCGCCCAACCGCCAGCACACCCGCTAGGGCCGCACATCTGAGCGCTGAATGCCGCCCAGCAACAAATCGGCCAGTGCGGTGAACGCCTCGGCGTCGGACACCCCGGTCCGGGAGCCGACCACCCCGGTCTGGATGGCCTCCACCAGCAACCCGGCCATCTCCGCGATCAACCCGGCGTGCACGTCCCGGAACACCCCGTCCGCGACGCCGGTGGCGATGAACTCCCTGATCCGCGCGGCGGCCGCCTCGGAGTTGACCTGGTAGGTCCGGCGCGCCGGGGCGAAGTCGGCGACATCGCGCATGAAGGTGTCGGTGGCCCGGCCCAGTTCCTCGGACGCACCGGAGAGGTAGATCTCGATCATCTTGCGCGCGTCGCCGAGGTCGGCCACGCGCCGCTCGATCCGCTCGGTCGCGCCCTTGAAGAAATGGCCGACCACCCGCACGGCGAGTTGCTCCTTGCTCGGGGCCAGCGCGTACAGCGTGGACTTCGAGCAACGCATCCGCGCGGCCAGGTCCTCGAGCGTGAAGTGCACGAACCCCTCGGTGAGGAACAGCTCCTCGAGCTCGGCGAGCAGGGCCCGCTGGCGGGCGGTCGGCTGCATGCGGGCCCGCGGCGACCTGGACGGCATCCATCGAGCCTACGCCGTCGACACCGGGAGACCCGTACAGTACTGTAAAGGGACCCACAGTACTGTTTTCAGTACGATCTTTTCGTGGAGGGGACGATGCCCGCCGACCGACTGCTGCCCGACACCGAGGCCGAGGACCTGCTCGCGCTCGCGCGCGAGTTGGCAACGGAGGAGCTGGCCCCGCTGGCGGCCGAGTACGAGGAGGCGGAGCGCTTCCCGCGGGAGCAGTTCCGGCTGCTCGGCAAGTCGGGGCTGCTGGGGTTGCCGTACTCACAGCGCTGGGGCGGCGGCGAGTTGCCGTACGAGGTCTACCTGCAGGTACTGGAGGAGATCGCGGCCGCGTGGATGTCGGTCGGGGTGGGGCTGTCGGTGCACACGATGTCCTGCTTCGCGCTGGCCCACTACGGCACCGACACGCAGCGCGACCGCTGGCTGCCGGAGATGCTGGAAGGCGGGTTGCTCGGTGCGTACGCGCTGTCCGAGCCGCAGGCCGGTTCCGATGCGGCGGCGCTGAGCACCCGGGCGCGGCGGGACGGCGAGGAGTACGTGGTCAACGGCACCAAGGCCTGGACGACCCACGGCGGCGTGGCCGACTTCTACACCACGATGGTGCGCACCGGCACCCCGGACGACGGCGGCAGGGGGATCAGCTGCCTGCTGGTGGGCGGCGAGACCGCTGGGCTGTCCGCCGCACCTCCCGAACGCAAGATGGGCCTGACCGGCTCCCCCACCACCCAGCTCGCCTTCTCCGACGCGCGGGTGGGCGCCGACCGGCTGATCGGGGCCGAGGGCGAAGGGCTCAAGATCGCACTGGCCTCGCTCAGCTCGGGCAGGCTGGGGATCGCGGCCTGCTCGGTCGGCCTCGCCCAGGCGGCACTGGACGAGGCGGTGAGCTACGCCAGGGGCCGCACCCAGTTCGGCCAGTCGATCGCCGACTTCCAGGGCATCGAGTTCCTGCTCGCCGATATGGCCGCGGCGGTGGACTCCGCCAGGGCCACCTACCTGGACGCGGCCCGCCGTCGCGACCGCGGGCTGCCGTTCCAGCGGCAGGCCTCGGTGGCGAAGCTGATCGCCACCGACGCCGCCATGCGGGTGACCACCGACGCGGTGCAGGTACTCGGGGGCGCGGGCTACACCCGGGACTTCCCGGTGGAGCGGTACATGCGCGAGGCCAAGGTGCCGCAGATCTTCGAGGGCACCAACCAGATCCAGCGCCTGGTCATCGCCCGCGAGCTGAAGAAGTCCTGATCTCCGGCGTTCACGCCTCCTGGTAGGCGCGGGAGGTGACCTCGCCTTCGCCGGTGGACTCGTTGAAGCGGTAGACCTCGCGACCGCCGACGAGGACGCGCATGGCCCGGTTCATGACGTCCAGCGGGTCACCGGACCAGATGGCGATATCGGCGTCCAGGCCGGGTTTCAGCGCGCCGATCCGGTCATCGAGGCCGAGGATCGCCGCCGGGTTGACGGTCAGCGCGCGCAGCGCGGTATCCGCGTCCAGGCCGTCCTTGACCGCCAGCGCCGCCTGGTAGACGAGGAAGTTGATCGGGATGACCGGGTGGTCGGTGGTGATCGCCAGCCGCACCCCTGCGCGGGCGAGGATGCCGGCCGAGCGCAGGCTGCGGTTGCGCACCTCCACCTTCACCCGCGAGGTGAACAGTGGCCCGAGAATCACCGGGACATCCCGTTCGGCGAGCAGGTCGGCGATCAGGTGCCCCTCGGTGCCGTGGTTGACCACCAGCCGGTAACCGAACTCCTCGGCGAGCCGGATGGCGGTGACGATGTCGTCGGCGCGGTGCGTGTGCTGGTCCCAGGCCAGTTCCCCGTCCAGCACCCTGACCAGTGCCTCCAGGGTCAGGTCGGTGTCGAAGGGCTTGCCCTCGGCGCGGGCGTGATCGCGCTGCGCCGCGTAGTTGCGCGCCTTGGTGAACGCCTCCCGGATGATCGCGGCCACCCCGAGCCGGGTGGACGGGGTCTTGTCCTTGTTGCCGTAGATCCGTTTCGGGTTCTCCCCCAGCGCGCTCTTCACGCTCACCGCCTCGGCGAAGACCATGTCCAGCGCGGTGCGCCCCCAGGTCTTGACGCCGACGGTCTGCCCGCCGATCGGGTTGCCCGAGCCGGGCTTGACCACCACGCTGGTGACCCCGCCTGCCAGCGCGTCGTCGAAGCCCACGTCGTTCGGGTCGATGCCGTCGATGGCGCGGAACCGGGCGCCGTTGGGATCGGTCATCTCGTTGGTGTCGTCGCCGGACCAGCCCTCACCGTCCTCGTGCACGCCGAGATGCGCGTGCGCGTCGATGAACCCTGGCAGCACCCAGCAACCGGACGCGTCGATGAGGTTCGCGCCCTCGGGCACGTCCACCTCGGCCCCGGTACCCACGGCGAGGATCCGGCCGTCCTCGATCAGCACCGTGCCGCCTTCGATGGGATGCCCTTCGACCGGCACCACGTACCCGCCAGTGATCGCGCTCTGCATAGTTTGACACGCTAACGAACTAGGCCCGCTCGCGCAGCAGGATCCCCCAACTCCCCTGCCAGGACTCCCCCGCCGCCAGGGTGATCAGGTCGGTACCGGAGTTCAGCGCGTCGGCCGGGCAGGTCATCGGCTCGATCGCCACGGCACGTCCCCGGCCCACGAGGTCGTCCGGCGTGAACACCTGCACCCAGCCGAAGTCCGGGTCGGTCCACACCTCCAGCGCGGTGCCGCCGTGCGTGAGCAGGTGGTGATGGCGGCCGTCCTCGCCGGGGGCCAGACCGCCGAAAGCGGTGTCCAGGTCGAGCTCCGCCAGCGGCCGTCCCGCCCGCAGGTCGTACTCGGTGCCCTCGACGTCCTGCTCCTCGGCGTAGGGCAGCTGCTCCTCCGCCAGGTAGGGACGCACCCTGCTCGCCGGCAGGGTGAGGGTGAGGTCGTCGGTGGGGAGATCACCGATCCGGAGGTAGGGATGGGTGCCCACGCCGAAGCCGACCTCCTGCTCCCCGGTGTTGCGCACCTCGTGGGTCACGGTCAGCTCCCGGGGCGCGAGCGCGTAGGTGATCTGCGCCCGCAGCGGCACCGGCCAGCCGGGTTCGTCCTCGATGTCGATCGCCATGGTGATGGACGATTCGGCGTGCTCCAGCAGCGTCCATTCCCGGTGCCGGGTCAGGCCGTGTATGGCGTTGCCCCGGGCGGGCTCGGTGACCTCGAGCTGCTGCTCCTCGCCCTGGTGGGTCCAGCGCGCGTCCTTGGTGCGGTTGGGCCAGGGCAGCAGCACCTGGCCCGCGCCCTTCGGCGGGCGGTCCGCCGGGTCGAAGGTCTCCAGGTACGGCGTGCCGCCGACCTCGAAGGCGCGCAGGCCCGCGCCGACCTCGGTGACCACCGCGCGGGCACGGCCCATGGTGAGTTCGAACTGTTCCCCGGTCGGATTCGCCATGCCGGGAATCTACCGAGCGGCCACCGCGCGCAAGGCACCCCAGGCCGCTTCGGAGAGGAGCAGGGCGCCGCCCGAGGGCAGCTTGGAGTCCCGTACCGCGACCACCTCGGCGGCGAAGGCGACCTCGACACAGGCCGCGTTCCCACCGCCGTTGCTGTAGCTGCTCCTGCGCCACTCGGCGAACGAGAGGTCTACAGTGGACACCAGGATCGCCTCGCTCCGGCTCGACTACAGCTGCGCGGCCACCTCCGCGATGAACGTCGCCGACTCCGGCGGCGGCAGCGCCTCGGAACGTAGCCGGTCAAAGGCCAGCCTAGCAGCCCGCAGTTGCCTCGGTTTCTCCGTTTGCACCGAGCCGGTGACGCTCTCCTGGTAGAGCAGGTCCGGGTCCTCGTCCTCGGCGAAGCGCAGAATGATGAAGGTGCCGTCCATACCCGGATGCGGCAGCGGCCCGAACGGGATCACCTGGAGCGAGACGGTGGGCAACTCGGCCCGCTCCAGCAGGTACCGCAGTTGCTCGCGCATCACCTCGACACCGCCGATCGGGCGGCGCAGCACGGCCTCGTCCAGCACCGCGGTCAGCCGCAGCGGGGCCTGGGCGTCGGTGAGCCGGTCCTGCCGCCGCTTGCGGACGATGATGTTGTTCGCCACCTCGGCCTCGGTCCACCGCGCGTTGTTCGCCTCGAACACGGTCCGCATGTAACTCTCGGTCTGTAACAGCCCCGGTAGATGGGAGAGCTGGAACTCGCACACCTCGACGGCCTCGGTCTCCATCCCGATGTAGCCCTGGTCGTGCACGTCGTAGATCTTCCACCAGCCCCGGCGCCGCCCGGCGCGGGCCAGCTCCAGCAGCTCCTCCTCGTAGGAGTCGTAGAGGTCCATCGCGGAGCGGACGAAGTGCACATCGGCACCACCACCGGTCTCGATCCGGTGCAGGGTGGCGCGGGAGACGTCCAGCTTCGGCGCGGCCTCCTCCACGCTCATCCGCCGCCGCTCGCGCAACCGCTTGAGCCGGGCGCCGAGCCGCCGCCTGCTGAGCACCGGGCTGGTGCGAGTCCACACTGCTGTTACCTCCTGTGCACGATCGATTACCGGATCCTGCCAGCAGAGAGCGACAAACTGAGACTCGCAGGCCATTGTTACTAGACCGGTCGTCATAATAAGGTCGGGTACATGCCTCGCCGTACCGACACCCGGCAGCGGATGCTGGACACCGCCGCCGCCCTTTTCCGCACCAAGGGCTACCACGCCACCGGGCTGAACCAGCTGGTCAGCGCGGGCGGAGCACCGAAGGGGTCGGTGTACTTCCACTTCCCCGGCGGCAAGGAGCAACTGGCCACCGAGGCACTGGACGCCGCGGCCCGGCACCTGTGCGAGCGGCTGCGGGAGATCTTCACCGGCACCGCGAGCACCGCCGAGGCAATCGACACCGTGGTGGAGACCCTCGGCGCCGAACTACTGGCCTCCGACTTCCAGCGCGGCTGTCCACTCGCGACGGTCGCGCTGGAGGCCACGGACAGCGAGCCGATCCGGCAATCCTGCGCCGCGGGCTACCTCTCCTGGCAGGAGGTCGTCACCGACCACCTCGCCGGGCAGGGAATCGACCGCGAGCGGGCGAGCTCGCTCGCCGGTGTCGCCATCGCGGGTATCGAGGGCGGGCTACTGCTCGCCAGGACCCAACGCGACCTGGAACCACTGCGCACGGTGGGTCGCCACCTGCGCGCCACCCTGGACAAGGAGTTCTCCTGATGCGCGTTCACCATCTCAACTGCGGCACCCTGCGCCCACTCGGCGGGCGGCTGGTCGACGGCCAGGGCGGCTTCCTGCACCAGGCCGAGATGGTCTGCCACTGCCTGCTGATCGAGACCGGGTCCGGGCTGGTACTGGTGGACACCGGGCTCGGCGAACAGGGGATGCGGCGCCCCCGCGAGTGGTTCGGTGCCCAGTTCAGCACCCTGATCAACCCGCAGGCCGACCTGGAGCAGACCCCGGCCGCGCAGATCCGCGCCCTCGGGCTCGACCCGGCCGAGGTGCGGCATGTCGTGCTCACCCACCTCGACCTGGACCACGCAGGCGGGCTGGCCGACTTCCCGGAGGCCACCGTGCACGTGTACGCCGAGGAACTGCGGGCGGCGACCGCGCCGGCGACCCAGCTCGCCCGTACCCGGTACCGCGATATCCAGTTCCGGCACGAACCGCGCTGGGCCAGCTACGCCGAACCGGGCGAGAACTGGTTCGGATTCCAGGCGGTCCGGCAACTGGACGGCCTGCCGCCGGAGATCCTGCTTGTCCCGCTTGCCGGGCACACCGCGGGCCATGCCGGGGTGGCGGTGGACACCGGCGCCGGCTGGCTGCTGCACGCAGGGGACGCCTACTTCTACCACGGGCAAATGGATCCGATCCGTCCACATTGTACTCCCGCGCTGAGCGTGTTCCAGGTGCTGATGCAGACCGACGGCGCCAAGCGCAGGGAGAACCTGGCGCGGTTGCAGGAACTCGCGGCCACGCACACCGACGAGGTGACTATGTTCTCCGCGCACAGCGCCGTGGAGCTGCGCCAGTCCCGGCGCACCGCGGCCTGAGGGCGCCTGCCGCGCAACGCGTTCACCCGGCGGCCTGCGAGCGATAGCGCCAGAACGCGGGCAGCAGCGCCACGGCGCCGAGCGCGCACAGCACGACCAGCACACCACCGCCGGTGGTCGCCGCGGTGGTGCCCACGGCGGCGCCCGCCCAGCCGTGCACCCCATCGGCGAGCCGCGGACCGCCGGCGACCACCACGGTGTTCACCCCCTGCAGCCGGCCGCGCATCTCGTCGGTGGCGGCGGCCTGCAGGATCGCGTTGCGGAAGACCATGCTGACGAAGTCGGCCACCCCGCCGAGGGCGAGGAAGACCACCGCGAGCCAGAGCGAGTCGGCGAGGCCGAACCCGATCATCGTGATGCCCCAGGCACACACCGCGACGGTGACCCCGACGCCGTGCCGGGCGATCCGGGTCAGCCACCCGGAGGCGAGCCCGCAGGCCAGCGCGCCGATCGCCATGGCCGCGTACAGCCAGCCCAGCGCGAGCCCGCCGCCCGGCGGGTCACCGAAGGTCCGCTCGGCCATCTCCGGGAACAGCGCTCTCGGCATGCCGACCACCATCGCGATGATGTCCAGCAGGAAGGAGGCCAGCAGGATCTTCTTCGCGGCCAGGTAACGGAAGCCGTCGACGACATCGCGCAGCCCGGCGCGGCGGGTCGCGCCGTTCAGCGGCGGCAGCGCGGGCAGCCGGGCGACCACCGGCAGCATCAGCAGCAGCGCGGCACCGTCGATCAGGAACAGCGCGGGCAGCCCGAGCACGGGCAGCAGCGCCCCGGCCGCCATCGGGCCGAACACGAAGCCGAACACCATCGTGGTGGCGTTCAACGCGACCGCCGAGGACAGCAGGTCGGCGGGCACCAGGCGGGCGACCATGGCGCTGCGGGCCGGCATGTTCACCGCGACGAACGCCTGCAGCGTGGCCATCAGCACGAACACCAGCCACACCGACCCGGCCTCGAGGAAGGCCTGCGCCCACAGCAGGAGCACGCTCACCGCGATACCGATGTTGGTGACCAGCAGCAGCTTGCGGCGGTCCACGGTGTCGGCGATGGCGCCGCCCCACAAGCCGAAGATCAGCAACGGGACCAGGGCGACCACGCTGGCCAGCCCGACGTAGCCGGAGGATCCAGTGAGGTCGAAGACCTGCTTGGGCACCGCGACCGAGGTCAGCTGGCTGCCGACCGCGGTGACCGCGGTGGAGGTCCACAGCCTGCGGAAGGCCGGGATGCGCAGCGGGCGGGTGTCGACCACGATCGAACCGAGTCCCCGGCGAGCCCCGCGCCGCTCGGCCTCCCCCGGATCAGTCACGGCGGCGGAGCTTAGCCCCGCTAACTACCTCACCGCACCCGCTTTTCCGTGGCTCAGGGGGCGATACGCTCCAGGGCCCAGCCGTCCTCGGTGCGGACGTAGCGCAGGCGGTCGTGCATGCGGTCCTGCCGCCCCTGCCAGAACTCGACCAGGTCGGGACGGATCCGCCAGCCGCCCCAGTGCGGCGGGAAGGGCACCTGCTCGACGTCGGCGAACCGGCGCTGGACGCTGTGCAGCGCGTTGTCCAGCTCGCGCCTGCCCCCGACCACCCGCGACTGCGGGGACGCCCAGGCGCCGAGCTGCGAGCCGCGCGGCCGGGAGGCCCAGTAGGCGGCGGTCTCCGAGACGTCCACCTTCTCCACCTCGCCGCGCACGGTCACCTGGCGGTGCAGCGCGTACCAGGGGAAGGTCACCGAGGCATACCGGGTGACGGTCAGGTCGTGGCTCTTGGCCGAGGTGTAGTTGGTGTAGAAGACCACCCCGCGCGGGTCCAGCCCCTTGCACAGGACCGTGCGCGAGGAGGGCCGCCCCTCGGCGTCGGCGGTGGCGAGCACCATCGCGTTCGGCTCCGCGACGCCCGCGGACACCGCCTGGTCCAGCCAGTGCTGTAGCTGCTCGGTCCAGGTCCCGGCCAGTGCGGCCTCCTCCAGCGGCTCGCTCTCGTAGGAGACCCGCATACCGGGCAGGCACAAGGCCAGGTCACCGCGGTCGCCCATCGTGTCCACGTCGTCGAACTCCGGCATGCTCGCCTACCTCCACACCCGCCCACGGCGTTTCCTGGCCCCTCTATCCGCGAAGGTAGGCCCTGCTCGCAGGCGGGGGAAACCTCCTGAACGGTGATAACCACCACCCGGTTACCCGGGCCCCCGCGTGATCGCGGCCAGCATCACCCCTTTGATCTCGGCGGCGATCTCGGCGACCGGCCACGGCGGGGTACGCGCCTGCCACTCCCGCAGCAGCCCGGTAACCGCACCGACCAGCGCGATCGCGGCCAGCCGGTAGTCCCGTGCCGGGGCCAGCCCCTGCTCGGCCACGTGCCGCGGCACCGTTCACCCGGCTGAACGATCTGGTCACCATGCGGGACCCGCTCGAAGATCCGCGCTGGCGGGCCAGGCTGGCCGAGAACCGGGCGGGCGCGCGGGCGCCGAGTACGCCGGTGCTGCTGTACCACGCGGCCTTCGACGAGCTGATCCCGTACACCACCGGCCGGAAACTGCGGGACCGCTACTGCGGGCTCGGTGCCACCGTGCAGTGGAAGACCATTCCGCTGGCCGAGCACATTGTCGGGGTCGCCGTGGGCGGGCCGATCGCGATGGAATGGCTCGGCGCGCGGTTCGCCGGCAAACCCGCAGGTAACTCCTGCTAGCGGGGCTCCGGGCCGGGATATTTTCGGCCCCGGCCGCAAGTGGGCTGAATCGTTCTCGTAATCGTGACCGAAAGCACCACTTGTTCCTGTTGCTCCCGTCCGGCTGGAGGAGCACTGTTTGGTGACACCGTGCGAAGAGGCGCGCCGCCTGCGTCGCCCTCGCACGTGCCACCACCACCTGCCGGGGAACGCGCAGTGAAAGGCCTCCTCCAGTGACTACCTCAGTGCCTGTCTCGAACAGTCAGACCACGACACCCGCAGGGCAGCCGGACGACGGCTTCCGTCCTGGCCTGGAAGGTGTCGTCGCGGCCCGCACCGAGATCGCCGAGCCCGACCGGGACGGTGGTGCCCTGCGTTACCGGGGCGTCGATATCGAGGACCTCGCGGGCAAGGTGTCCTTCGGCGACGTCTGGGCGCTGCTCGTCGACGGACGCTTCGGGCGCGGCCTTCCGCCCGCGGAGGCCTTCCCGATCCCGGTGCACACTGGCGACGTGCGAGTGGACGTGCAGGCCGCGCTGGCCATGCTCGCGCCGATCTGGGGCTACCAGCCGCTGCTGGACATTCCCGACGAGACCGCGCGCGACCAGCTCGCCCGCGCCTCGGTGATGGCGCTGTCCTACGTGGCCCAGTCCGCCCGTGGGGTCGGCCACCCCGCGGTGCCGCAGTCCAGGGTGGACGAGGCGACCTCGATCACCGAGCGGTTCCTGGTGCGCTGGCGCGGCGACCCGGACCCGGCGCACGTCAAGGCGCTGGACGCGTACTGGGTATCGGCGGCCGAGCACGGCCTGAACGCCTCCACCTTCACCGCGCGGGTGATCGCCTCCACCGGTGCCGATGTCGCGGCCTGCCTTTCCGGTGCGATCGGCGCGATGTCCGGGCCGCTGCACGGCGGTGCCCCGGCCAGGGTGCTGCCGATGATCGCCGAGGTGGAGCAGACCGGGGACGCCCGCACCGTGGTCAAGGGCATTCTGGACCGCAAGGAGCGGCTGATGGGCTTCGGGCACCGGGTGTACCGGGCCGAGGACCCCAGGGCGAGGGCGCTGCGGCGCACCTGCCGCGAGCTCGGCGCCGAGCGTTACGAGGTGGCGGCCGCGCTGGAGCAGGCGGCGCTGGCCGAGCTGCGCGAACGCCGCCCGGACCGGGCGATCGAGACCAATGTCGAGTTCTGGGCCGCGGTGATCCTGGACTTCGCGCAGGTGCCGCCGCACATGATGCCCGCGATGTTCACCTCGGCCCGCACCGCGGGCTGGGCCGCGCACATCCTGGAGCAGAAGCAGACCGGCAGGCTGGTCCGCCCCTCGGCGACCTACGTCGGCCCCGGCCCGCGCCGGCCGGAGGAGATCGAGGGCTGGGACAGCGTCTCGCTGCTGTAGGCGAGCCATTCCGCCAGCGCGGGATCGTGGGCCGCGGTGGCGGAGACCATAGCCACGAGCTGGTCGACCAGCCAGCCTGCCAGTTCGGCCCTGGCCGGGGTGCCCTCCTGTAACCAGGTGAGCAACGCACCCTCCACCACCGCCGTCCAGCAGCGCAGGGTGACCAGCAGCAGCGGGGACGGTTCGGTGATCCCGGTGTACCGCAGGATCAGCTCCACCGCCCGGTTGCGCACCCGGTCCACCACGGCGTCGGTCTCCGAGGTGGCCACCACCGACCCGCTGCGCAGCAGCGCGATGTACCCGGCACGGTACTCGTCCGCCACCGCGATCAGCCCGCGGACCGAGGAACGCAGCCGCTCCAGCGGTGGCGCGTCCTCCTGGTGCCGGGCCAGCCGGTCGATCAGGCCGTCGGTCACCGACCGCAGTGCGGCCAGGTGCAGCTCACGGATGTTGGCGAAGTAGCGATAGAACAGCGGCCGGGAGACCTCGGCCACGGCCACGATGTCGTCCACCGAAACCCGTTCCGGCGGCTGGGTGCTGAACAGCTCCAGCGCGGCGGTGATCAGCTGCTCCCGCCGGGCCGAAGGTGACATCCGGCGGGGAGTGCGGGCCCGGGCGCCGCTCACTTCGGGGTGGGGTCGAACTTGGCCGCCGCCCGCAGCAGCCCGGGGGTCAGCCGGGAGAGCACCAGCGCGACCTTGGCCTCCGGTGTGGACGGTGCCAGCGCGGTGTTTCGCTCAACCGCACGGAGAATGTCCCTTGCCACCTTCTCGGGGCCGAACCCGCGCCGGGCGTAGAGTCTGGTCGCCGTGGCCTGCCGCCGCTGCTGCTCGGCCTCGTCCACGCCGGTGAACCGGGTGGTTCCGGTGATCCCGGTGCGCACGATCCCCGGGCAGATCACGCTCACCCCGATGCGCTGCCCGGCCAGCTCGGCCCGCAGGCACTCGCTCAGGGTGAGCACCGCGGATTTGGTCGCGGCGTAGGCCGACATGATGCGGGAGGGCAGGTAGGCGGCGGCCGAGGCGACATTCACGATGTGCCCGCCCTCGGCACGGTCCACCATCTGCTCGGCGAAGGCCCGGCAGCCGTGGATGACGCCCCACAGGTTGACGTCCACGACCCGTCGCCAGTCCTCCTCGGAGGTGTCGAGGAAGGACCCCGAGACGCCGATGCCGGCGTTGTTCACCACGATGTCCGGCACGCCGTGCTCGGCACGCACCCGCGCGGCGAAGGCACGCATCTGCTCGCCGTCCGCGGAGTCCACTGTGTAATCAGCCGCGATGGCGCCGAAGCTGCGTGCCCGCTTCGCGGTCTCGGCGACGGCCTCGGCGTTGACATCGGTGAGCACCACATCCGCCCCCTGCTCGGCGAAGGCCAGCGCGGTGGCCCTGCCGATGCCACTGCCCGCACCGGTGACCACCACCAGCCGGTCGGGGAAGCGGTGCTTGTTTCCCCCGTCCACCACCCGGATACGGCGCAGGGTACGGGTTTCCGTGCCACCCTCGACGGAGTCGATCAGCTCGGCCGCGGCGCGGGCCACCACGGCGGGCTTCGACCTGGCGATCCAGTGCCCGCCATTGAGGTGGCGCACCCGCAGGTCCGGCACCCAGCGCTGGATCTCGGTCTGCAACGGGGTGCTGACGTACCGGTCGCCGGTGGGCGCGAGTACCTGCACGGGAATGTCGGTGGTGCGCGGGCGCGGCCTGCTCATCCGGGGCAGCATGTTCGCGCGGTAGAGCTGGATCCCGCGCACCCCGTCCGAGGTCAGCGGGTTCGGCTCGTCCGGCTCCAGCGCGGCGATCACCCGGCGGGCCAGGCCGAGACGCCAGGCGAGCTCCGGGATCAGCGGCAACTGGAAGAAGCCGATATAGCCGGAGTGCAGGAACTGGCCGACCGCGTTGCGCAACGCGCGCGGGCGCGGGCGGAGCTGGGCGCGGAACCAGGCTCCGGCGTAGTCCAGGCAGGGCCCGGACATCGAGGTGTACGAGGCGACCCTGCCACGTAGCCACTCCCCGGTGACCGCGTGCCAGGCCTGGATCGAGCCCCAGTCATGCGCCACGAGATGGACCGCGCCAGCACCGGCCCCGTCCGGCCGCGCCGGGGCGGCCTCGGCCACCACCATGGCCAGGTCGTCGGCAAGCTGGTCGAGCCGGTAGGCGGCGCGCCGCTTCGGCTTGTCCGACTCGCCCGCGCCGCGCACGTCGTAGACCACGACCCGGAACCGGTCGGCGAGCTCGGCGACCACGCCGTCCCACATCGAGCCGTTGTCCGGGTAGCCGTGCACGCAGACCACCACGGGCGCGCCCGCCGGCCCGCTGGTCCGCACCGCGAGGCGGACGCCATCACTCGCCGTCACCCAGCTCTTGGTAAACACATTGTCATGTTAGACAGTTTGTCAATAACGTTGTCCACCGTTCGATGGACAACCGGGTTCCACCCGCCGGTCGTCCCGCGCGCCCCGCTCGGCCGCGCAGGATCGGGGCATGGGTGGAGAGACGACGGTGGTGACGGCCCGCGGCCTGCGCAAGGAGTACTCCGGGCGGGCGGCCGTGGCGGGCATCGACCTGGATATCCGGCGCGGCGAGGTGTTCGCCCTGCTCGGACCGAACGGCGCGGGTAAGACGACCACGGTGGAGATCCTGGAGGGACATCGCAGGCGCTCCGGCGGCGAGGCACGGGTACTCGGCGAGGACCCTGGCCGGGCGGGTGGCAGGTGGCGGGCACGGCTGGGGATCGTGCTACAGACCGCGACCGATGCCGCCGACCTGACGGTGGCCGAGACGGTGCGGCACTACGCGGGGTACTACCCGGACCCGCGGGCGCCGGATGAGGTGCTGGAGCTGGTCGGGCTCGGGCGGCAGGCGGGCAGCAGGATCAAGGCGCTCTCCGGCGGGCAACGCCGCAGGCTGGACGTGGCGCTGGGCATCATCGGCCGGCCGGAGCTGCTGTTCCTTGACGAGCCGACCACCGGGTTCGACCCGGAGGCGCGGCGGCAGTTCTGGGACCTGATCCGGCTGCTCGCCGCGGACGGAACCACCATCCTGCTCACCACGCACTATCTGGATGAGGCCGAGGCACTGGCCGAGCGGGTCGCGGTGATCGCGGGCGGGCTGATCGTCGCCGAGGGCGACCCGGCCACGCTCGGCGGGCGCAACTCCGCCGCCGCGACGGTGAGCTGGTCCACCGCCGAGGGCAGGCGGGAGCGGCAGACCACCGCCCCGACCGCGCTGATCAGGGAGCTCTCCTCCGGCGGTGGGGAGATCGCCGGGCTGGAGGTACGCAGGCCCAGCCTGGAGGACACCTACCTGGAACTGATCGGAGAGCGCCGATGACGACCACCATGCGAGCGAATCCGGGCGCCCTGCGGATCGGGCTGGCCCGCGGCGGGATCGAGCTGCGCCAGTTCTTCCGGCAGCGGGAGCACGCGGTGTTCACCTTCTCGCTGCCCGCGTTCCTGATGGTGCTGCTGGGCACGATCTTCGACGAGACCTTCCCGAGCGGGGTGACCGCCAGCCAGGTGTTCGCCGCCAGCATCATCGGGGCCGGGATCATCTCGACCTCCTTCGTCAGCATGGGCATCGGGGTCGCGCTGGACCGGGAGGACGGCACGCTGAAGCGGCTGCGCGGCACCCCGATGCCTGCCACCGCGTACTTCCTCGGCAAGGTGATCCTGGTCGGCGCGTCCAGCCTGGCCCAGCTGGTGTTCATGCTGGCGATCGCGATACCGCTGTTCGACCTGCGGTTGCCGGACACCGCGGCGGACTGGCTGACCCTGGGCTGGCTGTTCGTGCTCGGCACGATCAGTTGCGGCCTGCTCGGCGTGGCCGCCAGCGGGATGGCCCGCTCGGTCAGCGGCGCCTCGGCCGGAATGCAGCTGGTCTACGTCGGGCTACAGTTCACCTCGGGTGTGTTCGTGCCGATCGGGGCGCTGCCGAGCATCATGGTCTCGGTGTCGTCGCTGTTCCCGGTCAAGTGGATCTGCCAGGGCTTCCGCTCGGTGTTCCTGCCGGAACACATGGCCGTTCGAGAGGTGGCAGGGCAATGGGAGCTCGGAACGACCGCGCTGATCCTGGGCGCCTGGTGCGTGGCGGGGCTGCTGCTGTGCAGGCTGACGTTCCGGTGGACCAACCGGGCGGAGTGAGCGGGCCGGAGCAGGACGCCGGGCACCGGTGGTTCTGGCTGTGGGACGCCTACTTCACGGTGGTGCTGGGCACGATCGTCGCGCTGACACTGTACGAAGAGGACATCCCAGTAACGGGGCGGTTCATCGCGGCCGGACTGCTGGCCGCCATCGGCATCAACTACGTCGCCTGGGGCAGGCGGCCCATCCTGGCCGAAGGGCCGGATCGGCGGCTGCGGCTGTACCTTGCGAGCCAGCTGGCGCTGTATCTCGGTTCCGTGCTGGCTGGGGCGGACGACCCGATGGCGATGTTCGTACTCGGCCCGATGATCTTCATGTGCCTGCGGCCGAAGCAGGCGATCCCGGTGTTCGTCGTCGCGATGCTGGTGCCGACCCTGCTGACGCTGTACGGGCTGGACTCGGTGTCCGCGGGCGTTTCGATGGTCACGATGATGCTGGCGATCACCCTGATGGGCTCGGTGTTCGGCATCTACACGGACCGGCTGGATCGGCAGAGCGAGGAGCGCAAGCGGCTGATCGCGCGGCTGGAGGACAGCCAGGCCGAGGTGTCCAGGCTGTCCCACGAGGCGGGTTCCGCCGCCGAGCGGGAGCGGCTGGCCAGGGAGATCCACGACACCCTGGCGCAGGGCTTCACCAGCATCGTCACCCTGACCCAGGCCGCGGAGTCCGAAGTGGACACAAATCCGTCCGCGGCGCGGCGGCATCTGGAGCTGGCGGGCCGGACGGCACGGGAGAACCTCGCCGAGGCGCGGGCGATGGTGACCGCGCTGGCGCCACCCGCGCTGGGTTCCTCCTCGCTGGAGGAGGCGATCCGGCGGCAGGCCGAGCGGGCGGGCGAGGATTCCGGCCTCGCCGTGCGCTGTGTCGTCGACGGTCCGCTGCCGAAGCTGCCGACCGCCACCGAGGTGGTGCTGCTGCGCGCGGCCCAGGAGTCGCTGGCCAACGTGCTGCGGCACGCGGGCGCGCGTACGGCATCGGTGGAACTCTCGGTCGTCGCCGGCCGCGTGCGGCTGAGCGTCGGCGACGACGGCCGCGGCTTCGACCCCGCCGCGCCCGCGGACGGCTTCGGGCTGCGCGGGATGCGGGCGCGGGCCGAGCAGGTGGGTGGCGAGCTGACGGTACACAGTGGACCGGATGGTGGGACGAGAGTGAACCTGGAGGTGCCGGCATGATCAAGGTGCTGCTGGTGGACGACCATCCGGTTGTCCGCGAGGGACTGCGCGGGATGCTGGAAGCCGAGGACGATCTCACCGTGGTCGGCGAGGCAGGGTCCGGCGCGGAGGCCGTCGCACTGGTCCCGGCCCGGTGCCCCGAGGTCGTGCTGATGGACCTGCGGATGCCCGGTATGGACGGGGTGGACGCCACCCGGCGGCTGCGGCGGGACGCCCCGGACGCGCGGGTGGTGGTGCTGACCACCTACGAGACGGACGCGGACATCCTGCGCGCCGTGGAGGCGGGCGCCTCGGGCTACCTGCTCAAGGACGCATCCCGCGCGGAACTGGCCGGGGCGATCCGGGCCGCGGCCCGGGGCGAGACCGTGCTCGCACCCTCGGTGGCCGGCAAGCTGGTCAACCAGGTCCGCGCTCCCGCCCAGCCGCAGCTGTCCGCGCGGGAGATCGAGGTACTCCGGCTGGTCGCCCGCGGCGACACCAACGCCGACATCGGGCGGGAACTGCACATCAGCGAGGCCACCGTGAAAACCCACCTGCTGCGCGTGTTCGGCAAGCTCGACGTCTCCGACCGCACCGCCGCCGTGACCATCGCCATGCGCCGCGGCCTGCTGAGCTGAGCAAGGGCGGCCGCGGAGAACGCGCGGCCGCCCTTCTGGGCACAGCCGATTGCTAGCCGTGCTGGCCAGCCCGTATCTCGGAGAGGAACGCGCGGAACGCCGAGTGTTGGAAGGTCAGGTGTCCACGTTCCCTGTCTTTGGTGTCTCGCACCATGGCCGAGTCCTGCCCGACCGCGAGTTCCACACAGGCGCTCTGCGAGTTGCTGTAGCTGCTCTTGCGCCACCTCTGGTCAGTGATCATGCCTGGTTACCTCTTCCCTTTGCACTCTCGATGATCTCCGCCGACCGCTGGGGCGATGGCGCGGTGGCGGCTATCGCTTCCCAGATGTCGGAGAGACCAGCCACGTCTTCGGGCTTCTCCACAGTGTCGAGCCCGGTGACGCTCTCAGCGTAGGCGGAATCCGGTTCGTCGTCCTCGGGGAAGCTGAGCAGGAACCACGGCCCGGTCATGGCGCCGTGCGCGCCGTGGTCGAGCGGAACGATCTGGATGGTGACGTGCGGCAACTCGCTCATCGTGATCAGGAGGTCGAGTTGCGCGGCCATGACCTCTGGCCCGCCGACGACCGTGTGCAGGGCGGCCTCGTGGATGAGCGCGTGCAGCACCAGCGGGTTCCGGTCGCGCAGGAGCAGGGCCTGCCGGTCCCGGCGCTCGTCACCCGCGTGCTTCTCCCAGTCCGTTGACCGGTCGAGTCGCTTGCGGCCGCGCGCGATCTCGGCCGCGTACTCGGGTGTCTGGAGCAGGCCGGGCACGATCACGGTATCCAGCGTCCGTTCCTTGACCGCCTCGGCCTCGTCCATCCGGAACCGCCGGTACTTCGCGCTGAGGTTCTCGGCGTGCTGGATGGTGGTGGTGTCAGCGTTGGCGACCTGCCAGAGCTGCTCGGCGTGTGCCCGTTCCTCGTCGGTCGCCCCGATGACGCCGAGGATGGCCGACAGGCGGCCGAGGCTCGGCAGCGCGTCGCCGGACTCCAGGCGCTGGACGGTCTGGCGGGAGCAGACCGCGAGCTTGGCCACCTCATCGGGCTTGCGCCCCGAGCGCTGGCGGATCGGCTTGACGAACCTGCCCAACCTGCGCTTGCCACGTGTGGTCCCTACTGCCATGCGTTAACCCTAGCTACTCACCGCAGCCGCGCTGCGTACACGGATTCACTCTTTTGCACTCTACATTTGAGTAGTCCAAATGCTAAGTCCAAGTCGTCGGCGGGGTGGCGGTTCGTGTCCCTTTGCACTCCCGTTGCCCCGCCGGCCTTCGACCGGCCAGCGGACGCACGACAGGGAGGTCGCATCGTGGAACGGCGAAGCGGCGACGGACATCTCGCGCGGAGTGAGAACGACCTGCCTTGGTCGGTATGGACGAGCCTTGCGGTAGTGATGGTGCGTCGAGGGCTAGCGGCCGGTGCGTCACGGCGGGCGCGGAATGAGGCAGGGCGATGGCTCGATGCGCTTGGGGCCGCGGCCTTGCTTCTCGGCAACCTTGACCAGGCTGCGCCCGGAGAGCATCCCACGACGGGCGGTGAGCGGCGATGATCGAGTTCGTAGCCGTCCTGCTGGCCGTTGTGGCCGGCATGGGAATCGCACGGCTGGTGTCCCGGTCGCATGGGTGTCATACCAGCGACGACCCGGCATACTCCGTCGAGGCGATCATGGTCCGGATCGGGTGGGAACGGATCGAAGCCGAACCGGTCGAAGGCTACGACGAGCCGGTCCCGGCCGTAGACAGTAGGCCCACGGCACCGTTGTGGAACGTCGAATGCGCCATCTGGCCGGGTACGGATCTGGACGTGCGCCGGGGGCCGGGGGCCGTGCCCCAGCAGATGCAGGCCGACTTCCGGCCCGCACCGGTTCCGCGCGAGCAGCAGGTCGGCCGCCATGCGTTACGGGTGTGACTTCCCGGTGGTCTTCGCTGGGTCGAGGGAGTAACGGTGAGCGAAAGCATCGGACATGAACTAACCGAGCGGGATCGGCAGCTTGTCGACCGAGTGCGTGAGTTGCGCCGCTACCTCAACCGGGACGCGACGGTGCGCCTGGCCACCAGAGAGAACAACGGGGAGTTCACCGAAGGGCTTCGGGAACTCGGTCACCTACTGCACGACCTCGGTCGCGACGTGCTGATCCGGGTGAACGCATTGGACGGGGCGCCGTTCCGCCAGGTGCGGCGATGTCGCCGGCCGGGGGAATCCGAGGAGTGGTGCGGGTTGCCAGCCGGAGCGAAGGCCATGCACAAGGATGAGGAATCGTGGAATCGCTCCCGTGAGCTGAAACCGTAGGCTACTCTGGCGCGTCGGAGGGCTACCCGTCGTGACAGGGAGGGGTCGGTACCGGTGGCCGAGATCGAAGGGAAAGCGCTACCCGATCCGAACATCTATATCCCGCCCCCGAGCATCGGGGGAGCCCAGCGGGGTGGCCTTGAGTGGCTGGCCGCCGGCGTGGTCGCCGGAGCCACCGGGCACGCGGCCAGCGGCCCCGGCTTCAAGTACAGCCGCGAACAGCTGGAGACCATCGCGCAGAAGTGGGAAGACCTCGCTGATCGGTATCAGGAAGACAAGATCGATGCCCGCATCATGACTCAGGCTCAGGGTCCGGGTGTGGAATACGCAAGCCAGGACAACGCAGCCTTGTTGCGTACCTCCGGAGAAACCCTGCTGACCACGCTGGATGAGCGGGTGCAGTACTGCCGAGCGCAGGTAAAGAAGTGCCGGGCGGCGCTTGGGCAGTACGAGGCGGCCGAAGACGAGCACGAGGCCGAGATCAACAAGCAGGGGGAGTACTGACGTGCGTCGTGGCGTGCTTCTTCTTGCTGCCGGTGTGTTGTCGCTCGCTGGCTGCTCGGCCGCCGAGCGCGGTGCCCCTGAACCGGTGCCCACGTCGAGCGGTGTCCCCTCGACTAAAGGTTCGTCACCGAGCCCCAGCGCGGCTGGTGGTGCAGTTCCCAAAGTGAACGATCCACTCGATCTTTCTCGCTATCAGGACAACCCATGCGCGCTGCTCACCGACGCCCAAGTGACACGGTTTCTCGGCGAACCGATTGAGGGAACGCCGAAACTTGACGGTCCAACAGGCGACGGTTGCACGTGGAGCGTTCGCGGTGGCGTCGGCGGAGGCATTTTCCTCGACTTACCGACGATCAGCGACACAGGTTTGGCAGGTATTTATCGTCAGCGTGGGACCTCTTACCAGTTCTTCCGGGAGATGCCGAACGTCGAGGGGTACCCGGCGGTGGCGTATGGGCACGCCGACGAGACAGACCAGGGCGAATGTGCCGTTGCGGTCGGAACTAGTGATGATCGAACAGTCGAACTCACAGCCGTGCTGTCTGAACGGACTGTAGGCAAGAAGGACCCTTGTCAGGCTGCGCATGACACGGCGGTGGAGGTTGTGCAGAACATCAAGGGGGGTCGGTGATGCCTGAGGGGCCGATGACTGCCGCTCAGATCTATCAGGAGATCACGGGTGGTGAGGGCACGGGCAAGCTGTCAGCCGCGCAAGAGGCCGCCGTTCGGTTGCGGCGTCGGCTGGAAGAACGCGCCGATGAGGTGATGTCGCTCGGAAGTCTGGTGCAGGAGGGGTGGCAGGGGGAGGCTGGTGCGGCCGCCGCGAACGCCGCTGCTCCGTTGGCCAGGGCTGCGATGCAGGATGCCGAGCATCTGTCGGCGGCGGACAGCGGTGCGCACGATCAGATCGGGGCATTCGATCGGGCGCGGAGCAGGGTGGTTCCGGTCCCGCCCCAGCCGCCGGAGCTGACGGCGCAGGACATTGTCGAAGGGCTGAGCACGGGGGATTTCGGGGCGCATCAGCGGCGGTTGGCCGAGTACAACACGAACAGCCAGACCAACATCGCCGCGTTCTCGGCATATCACCAGGCGAGCATGGCGACCGGGCAGACCTACCCGACCGCGTACACGCCGATGGCCGATCCGGGCGGATCGATCGGACTGGCCGACGGTGGAACCGGCGGCACGGACAGCGAGATCAATGGGCCGCAGCGGTCGTCGGGACCGGTGATCGGTGGCTCCGCGCCCCTGCCGCCCGGGACCCCGCCCTCTGGCGAGCGAGACGCCGGTACGGTGCAGTCCCCACCCCCGGAACCCGGCGGTGCGCAGCCGCAACCCGTGCAGTCCACAGCCACGAGGCACGAGACCTGCACACCATCCTGGACCAGCCCTACTACGGCATCGGGCAACTCCACACCGCCCACCGACCGCGCGACGGCACCCGCCAGCAAGCCCGAGCATCACTGTCCTACCTCGACATCGACGCCGGCCGGATCGGACTGGAGCTGACCGATCCAACCGGCAACCAGCACATCAACGTCTTCCCCGGCCAACCAGCCAAACTGGCCGAGAGAATCGCGAAAGCGAAGACGGCCATGGACAGCCTCGACCATTGACCGATGGTCTCAGCCATCCGCCGCGGGTTGCTGAGCTGAGTGTTATGCCGGGCAAGGCAGAATGCACCTCATGCTTCCTTCGACCGAGTTCGCCCTGCTCCGCCGGATCGCCACCGAACAGTCGCTGGGACGCGCGCCGTCCCTGGTCGCGGGCGTGGTACGGGACGGGGAGCTGGTCTGGTCCGGTGCCCGTGGGTTTGTCGGTGACGCGGCACCCGACAACGACACCCAGTACCGGCTGGGCTCGATCACCAAGTCACTGGTCGCCGCGCTCGTCATGCGGCTGCGCGACGAGGGGAAGCTGGACCTGAACGACCAGGTGGACAAGCACCTGCCCGGTACCAGTCTCGGTGATCGCACGATCGCCCAGCTGCTCGCGCACACCGGCGGGCTCACCTCCGAGTCGCCTGGCTCCTGGTGGGAACGCAGCGAGGGCGAGGGCTGGGGCGAGCTCGCGGCCGGGCTGACCCCGGAGCAGCTCAAGCACCGGGCGGGCAGGCGATTCCACTACTCCAACCCCGGCTACGGCGTGCTCGGCGAGGTGGTGGCCCGGCTGCGCGGCAGCAGCTGGCTGGACGCCCTGCGGACCGAGATCCTCGTTCCCCTCGGCATGTCCCGCACCAGCCCGCAGCCGGAAGGCAAGCATGCCGAGGGCTGGGCCGTGCATCCCTTCGCCGACGTGCTGCTGCCCGAGCCCGCCCCGGACGCCGGGGCGATGGCGCCCGCGGGCCAGCTGTGGTCGACACTCGACGACCTTGCCAGGTGGACGGCCTTCGTCGGCGGGCACACCGGCGAGGTGCTGCACCCGGACACCGTGGCCGAGATGCGCGAGGTCGCCACCGTGGACGACGGCGACGCCTGGACCGCGGGCTACGGCCTCGGTTTCCAGCTCGCCAGGGTCGGGGGCCGCAGGCTGGCCGGGCACACCGGCTCGATGCCGGGCTTCCTCGCCTGCACGATGACCGACCCGGCCACCGGCACCGGCGCGCTGTTCCTGGCGAACACCACCGCCGGGGTGACCCCGATGGGCACCACCGTCGACCTGATCAGCATCGCCGACGAGCACGAACCGAAGCTGCCCGCCCCGTGGCGACCGTCGCCGGTGCCCGCCGGGCTGCTCGCGCTGACCGGGCTGTGGCACTGGGGACCGATGCCCTTCCACCTGCGCCTGCTACCCGGCGGCTGGGTCAACCTGGCCCCGGTGACCGGGAACGGGCGGGCCTCCCGCTTCCGGCCGCTGGACGAGGCCGGGGACACCTGGCTCGGGCTGGACGGGTACTACGCGGGTGAGACGCTGCGGGTGGCGCGCGACGCCGAGGGCAACCCGCACCACCTGGACCTGGCCACCTTCATCTTCACCCGTACGCCCTACGACCCGACCGCCCCGATCCCCGGTGGCGTGGACGAGGCCGGCTGGCGCGGCCGGTGACCCTGGTCCCGGGGTAACCCACGTCACGGCGGGGCGACCGGTCACCTGAGAGACTGCCGGGCATGACCGATCCAGCTGAGTTGACCCTCCCCACCGAACTACAGCCCGCCGACGGCCGCTTCGGGTGTGGCCCCTCCAAGGTCCGCCAGGAGCAGGTCGCCAACCTCGCCAAGGAAGGCGCCGCGCTGCTCGGTACCTCGCACCGCCAGAAGCCGGTGAAGTCCCTGGTCGGCCGGGTGCGGGCAGGTCTGTCCGAGCTGTTCTCCCTGCCGGAGGGCTACGAGGTCGTGCTCGGCAACGGCGGTACCACCGCGTTCTGGGACGCCGCCGCGTTCGGCCTCGTGCGGGAACGTGCGCAGCACTTCACCTACGGCGAGTTCTCCACGAAGTTCGCGAAGGTGACCAAGGGCGCGCCGTTCCTCGCCGACCCGATCGTGGTCGAGGCGGAGCCGGGAACCGCCCCGGAGATCGCCTACCAGCAGGGTGCCGACCTGATCGGCTGGGCACACAACGAGACCTCCACCGGCGTGGCCGTGCCGGTGCGGCGGCCCGCGGGCAGCGAGGGCGCACTGGTCGCCGTCGACGCCACCTCGGGCGCGGGCGGCCTGCCGGTCAAGGCCGAGGACTTCGACGTCTACTACTTCGCCCCGCAGAAGTCCTTCGCCTCGGACGGCGGGTTGTGGCTGGCGCTGATGTCCCCGGCCGCGCTGGACCGGATCGGCGAGCTCGGCGGCTCTGACCGCTGGGTCCCGGAGTTTCTCTCGCTGACCACCGCGCTGGACAACTCGCGCAAGGACCAGACCTACAACACCCCCGCGGTGGCCACCCTGTTCCTGCTGGCCGACCAGATCGAGTGGATGCTCGGCAATGGTGGGCTGGACTGGGCGACCGCGCGTACCAGGGACTCCTCCACCCGGCTGTACGAGTGGGCCGAAAAGACCTCCTACGCGACCCCGTTCGTGCAGGACCCCGCGCACCGCTCGCAGGTGGTCGGCACGGTGGACTTCACCGAGGACGTGGACGCGGCCGCGGTGGCGAAGACGCTGCGCGCGAACGGCGTCGTGGACGTGGAACCGTACCGCAAGCTGGGCCGCAACCAGCTACGCGTCGGGCTGTTCCCGGCGATCGAGCCGGACGACGTCACCGCGCTCACTCGGGCGATAGAGTGGGTCGTCGAGCGTCAGGCCAAGTAGCCCGAGCAGAAGCAGGCCGACCAGCACGTAGCTCTCCCTGATCGGCCAGACATCCCGGTAGTCCCACAGCGGGCTCCACACGAACACCACCGCGGCCACGGCGGCGGACCCGAGCAACAGCACGACTCGGGTCCGGCCGCCGTGCAGGCCGGACCACACCAGCACGCCGAGCACCGGCGCCACCCACACCCAGTGGTGCGTCCAGGAGACCGGCGAGACCAGCAGCGCGCCCAACGCGCAGACCAGCACCGCGGGCACCGGCCGCCCCGCGGCCAGCGCGCGGCGCATCAGCAGTACCGTCGCGGCGAGCACCAGCAGCACCGCGCCGACCCACAACAGCGTCTCGGCGGGTGGGCCGAGCCGGGCGAGCAACCCGCGCAACGACTGGTTGCCGATGTAGCCGGGGTCCCCCACCCGCTCCCGCGCGAAGATCAGTTCGGTCCAGTAGCGCACCGAGGCGGACGGCGCCAGCAACCAGGCCAGCAGGGCACAGCCACCGAACACCACCGCTGCCCGTACCACCGCGCGAAAGTCCTTGCGCAGCAGGAAGAACAGCAGGAACGCCGCCGGGGTCAGCTTGATCGCCGCGGCCAGCCCGATGAGCACGCCGCGGTAGCGCCACCCGGGGGCCAGGACGTCCACGCCGACCAGCAGCATCAGCAGCAGGTTGAGCTGGCCGAATCCGAGGGTGGCGCGCACCGGCTCGCTGAGCAGCGCCACCGCCTGCACGGCCAGCGCGGCGCCACCGACCACCCACACCCGCCGGTCCGCGCCCGCGAAGCACAGCGCGATCACAGCGCCCAGCGCCAGCACCGACACCACACTGAGCAGCACCAGCGCTATGTCCAGCGGCAGCACCAGCAGCGGAGCGAAGGCCAGCGCCGCGAACGGTGGATAGGTGAACGGCAGCACGGTGCCGTCCCTGGTCGGCGGCAGCACACCGTACGGATCGCCGCTGCTGAGCAGCGCGTCCGCGCCGAGCCGGTAGACCTCGAGGTCCAGGCCGTCCAGGTGTTTCCACGCCAGCAACACGCCGACGATCACGACCTCGGCAAGGAGCAAAATCAGCACCGCTGGGCGTGGCGCGCGCCAATCGAGCACCGCAAGACCGTAACCTGCCTGCCATCGACACCGGCCCCCGACCGGGTGACGTCATTCATCAAGATCACAAATAGATCGGGTGAAGGCTCGGCGCGCCTCGCGCGTCAAGTCGACGCGCCGCCCTAACCTAGGCACCCACAGCGGTGATACGGAGTCTTATGTAAATGAGGGTTATGCACAGCGGTAGGTGTGGCTGTCGTCCATGCTTCGCGTCGGATCCAGGCGCCACGAGCCACCCTCCGCAAGCTCCGGGCGGCCCCCGTCGCCTGGATGTGCACAACCCTCCCGGTCGGGAGGCGGAGCAATGCGAGCGCTGCGGGTAGTCGGGTTGCACGAGGACGGCGAGTCCATCGTGTGTGAAGACCCGGCACGCCGTGAGCGCTTCCTACTACCGGCCGACGAGCGCCTGCGCGCGGCCGCGCGCGGTGACGTGACCCGTCTCGGCCAGATCGAAATCGAGCTGGAGAGCCAGATGCGTCCACGCGAGATCCAGAGCCGTATCCGCGCAGGGGAGTCGGTCGAGCAGGTGGCCACCACCGCCGGCGTTCCGGTGCAGCGGGTCGAGCGCTTCGCCTACCCCGTGCTGCTCGAGCGGTCCCGTACCGCCGAACTCGCCCAGCGAGCGCACCCGGTGCGCGAGGACGGGCCGGATGTGCAGACCCTCGGCGAGGTGGTCGCGCACTCCTTCGGCGTACTCGGGCAGGACTACGGCCAGGCCGGCTGGGACTCCTGGCGCGGCGAGGACGGCAAGTGGGTGGTCTGCCTGCACTGGAAGGCCGGCCGTTCGGACAACCGCGCCCACTGGTCCTTCGCTCCGGGAGCACACGGCGGCACGGTGGCCGCGCTGGACGAGCTCGCCGAGGACCTGCTCAACCCGCATGCCAACCGCGCGCCACGCACGCTGCGCTCGATCGGGCAGGCCGAGCAGGAGCCGGACGCCGAGCAGCCGATGCTGGACTACGGCACGGCGGGCGGTGCGGTCGCCTCCGGCGGCACGGTGATCGAAGCCCCGATCCCGGAGCCGGAGGAGGACGACACCACCGAGCTCCCGCAGGTGCCGACCGAGGACACCGGCGCGGACCGGCAGCCGAGCCAGGCACCGCCACCCCGGCCTGCGAAGGGTAAGAAGAATCACCCCGTCGTACCTGCCTGGGAGGACGTCCTGCTCGGGGTCCGCTCACAACGCGGCTAGGAGCGGGCTGCGCGCCCTTCCCGACCCGTGGAGGGTCGGTGCTTGATCGACCCCTCACCGTCGGTAGGTAGTATTACTTCCGGTTACACACGATGCGGTGGCCGGGCGTGGGGACGGGACCCGCCACCGCGGAAGAACCGCATGGGGGTACCCCCGCCAGCTTGTGCCGCGTGGGGCCGTGGCTCGCGGGCGTCGTGCCTCCCGTGTGGGGAGGGAAGGACAACGATGGGCACAATCGACGAGGCCACCGCCGAGCACGGGGGAACCCCGATCTTCGCCGCCATCCGGGACGAGTTCGGTTTCACACCGCCGAGCCAGGAGCCGGAAGCCGCGGAAGCCGCGGCGGACTCGGAGTCCTCCGCCGAGGCCACCGACGCCACGGAGGACGACGAAGAAGCCACCGACGGCGAGGAGGACGACGGCGAGGAGGCGGGCAGACACCGCGGTGACTGACCGGGCGTCCGGGACCCGCCCGGTCAGTCGCGGGTCAGTGCGGCCACCCGCTTCGATGTCGGCCAGCGCACGTGGGACACCCAGCCCAACTTCTCGAACAGCCAGATCAGCCTGGCCGAGGTGTCGATCTGGCCCCGCCGCACACCGTGGCGGGCGCAGGTCGGGTCGGCATGATGCAGGTTGTGCCAGGACTCGCCGAAGGAGAGCACGGCCAGCGGCCAGAAGTTCGCCGCCTTGTCCCTGCTCTTGAACGGCCGCTCGCCGATCATGTGGCAGATCGAGTTGGTCGACCAGGTGACGTGGTGCAGCACCCCCACCCGGACCAGCCCGGCCCAGAAGAACGCGGTCAGCGCCCCCCACCAGGACCAGGTGGCCAGCCCGCCGATCACGGCGGGCAGCAGCAGGGTCAGCACCGTCCACAGCCAGAACAGCTTGTTCACCCGGACCATGTCCTTGTCTATCAGCAGGTCCGGGGTGAACCGCTGCTTGTTGGTCAGGTTCCGGCTGAAGTTCCAGCCGATATGCGCGTGCCAGAACCCCTTGAGCACCGCGAGCGGCGAGGTGCCGAACAGCCACGGCGAGTGCGGGTCGCCCTCCCGGTCGGCGAAGGCGTGGTGCCTGCGGTGGTTGGCGACCCAGGTGATCGGCGGGCCCTGCACTGCCATGCTGCCGGCGATCGCCAGCGCGATTCGCATCGGCCGGGTCGCCTTGAACGAGCCGTGCGTCAGGTATCGGTGGTACCCCACGGTCACGCCGAGCCCGGTCAGGTAGAAGAACCCGACCGCCAACGCGATGTCCAGCCAGCTGAGCCCCCAGCCCCAGAGGAACGGTACGGCGGCGAGCAACGCGAGGAACGGCAACCCGATGAACACGTACACCGCTACCTGCCGCACGACACCGGCCCTGCCCTCCAGAATCGGCTTCGTTCCACCGCTGGATCCGGTGGTCCGGTCAAGGGTCGAGGTCATGCACACTCCTACTCCGCGTCAGCCCATTGCGGCGAGTGACCGTCTCACCCGTCTTCCGTCACCACCCAGACGGAGACGCTCCGCGTCACTGTGTTCACCGCATCCTTCGCCGGTAACGGGTCACCCGCCGTCGTCGTTCACGGTGATCGCGCCGGAGGGGCACAGCTCGGCCGCCTCCCTGGCCGCCGCGTGGTGCTGCGCGGCAGGGGCCGGTTCGAGCAGCATCACGGTCCCGTCGGCCTCGTCCTGATCGAAGACCTCCGGCGCGGTGAGGGCACACATCCCAGCCGCGCAGCAGACCTCCTTGTCCACCTCGATCTTCATCGTCGATCCTCCTACCAACTAATGGGCAACTGGTGCACCCCATAGATACCGCGATCTGTCCGCATAGGCACATCTTCCCGTGCCACCTCCAGGCGTAAACCTGGGAAGCGGCGCACCAGGGCCGCGTACCCGATCCGCATCTCCGCCCTGGCCAACTGCTGGCCGAGACACTGGTGCACCCCGTGCCCGAAGGCCAGGTGCTGCCGTGCCTGCGAGGCGGTGACGTCCAGCTCGTCCGGCCGGTCGAACCGAGCAGGGTCGCGGTTGGCGCCGGGCAGGGACACGGTGACCGGCTCCCCCGCCCTGATCAGTTGCCCGTCCAGCTCCACGTCCTCCAAGGCGGTGCGGTTGATCTCATACTGCACGATACTCAGGTACCGCAACAGTTCCTCGACCGCGCCGTCGATCAGCCCGGGATCGGCGCGCAGCGCCGCGAGCTGCTCGGGGTGCTCCAGCAGCGCGAAAGTACCGAGACCGAGCATGTTCGCGGTGGTCTCGTGCCCGGCAACCAGCAGGATCGTGACCATCCCCATGGCCTCGTCGTCGGAAAGCTCGTCCTCGACCAGCAGCCCGCTGAGGATGTCGTCGGTCGGCGCGGCCCGCTTGCGCGCGACCAACTCGCCGAGGAACCCGAACACCACCCGGTCGATCTCGGCGGACTGCTCGGGGGAGAGATCCGGCCGGACCATCTCCGCGGTGTAGTGCTGGAAGAACTCCCGCTGCTCGCTCGGGATACCGAGCAGTTCGCAGATCACCAGCGAGGGCAGCGGCAGCGCGAAGTGCCGCACCAGGTCGGCCGGTGCGCCGTGCCGTTCCATCTCGTCCAGCAGCCCCTCCGCGAACTCGGCGATCCGCGGTTCGAGCTGGCGCATCCGGCGCAGGGTGAACTGGCCGGTGAGCAGCTTCCGGTACCGGGTGTGCTCCGGTGGGTCCATGAAGATGAACATCCCCGGCGGCGTGGGCTCCGGTTCCGGGGTGCGGATCGGCGAGTGCTGCAGCTCCAGCCGCGAGCTGAACCGGCTGTCGGCCAGCAGCCGCCGCGCGGTGGCGTATTCGGTCACCAACCAGCCTTGCGCGCCGTCCGGGTAGGCCAGCCTGCTGATCGGCTGCTCGGCACGCAGCCGCCCCACCTCCTCCGGCGGGTCGAAGGGACAACGGCGTTCGGTCGGTATCGGGCGCGCCGCGGGCTCGGCGGGCGTGGTGTCGGTCATTCGGGATCTCCTCTCCTCGTAGGGGCGAGGCTCCCCGCGCCCGCGCACCGCCCGCTGACCGCGCGCTGACGACCGGGTCACGCGCTGGGCAGCAGCGGTTCGATGGCCGAGGCCGCGGCGGTGACCGCGGCGCGCAGCGGGGTCCAGCGGGTGCCCGCAGGCGCTTCGGTGAGCAGCACGACCACGTACCGCCAGCCCGGGCCGGCTAGGCCGGTGCTGTGCACCACGTTGTTGTCCGGGCTGTCCGACCAGCCCTGCTTCACCGCCCAGCGCAGCGACATGCCGCTCGGGATACCGAAGTGCTGGTTCCAGCCGTCCGCGGCGATCCGGCGCGCCGTGGCCAGCGCGGACACGATCAGCTCGCGTTGCCGCGCGGGCAGCTCCTCGAGGACGTAGCGATAGGTCCGCACCACGTCCCGCGGGGTTGTCAGCGTGTCGCCCCAGCGGGCGGGGTCTCGCGGCGGGCTGGTGTCGGACAGCCCGACACGCCGCGCCGTCCTGGTCACGATCGCGCCGCGGCCGTACTCCACCCACAGGTCACTGGCGATGCCGTCGTCACTGGATGCCAGCATCCGGCGCAGCTTGCCGTCGATCCGAGCGTTCCGGCCACCAGCCCTGTCCAGCGCTTCGATGGTGATCAGGAGCTTGGTCAGCGAGGCGGCCCGGAACCGTCGGCCGCCGTTGGCCTCCAGCAGCCGCACCTCGCTCTCCCGGTCGAAGACGACCAGGCCGGGAGTGACCGCGGGGGCGGCCGCCCGCACCGCTTCGACCACGGTCGAGGGGTCGATTACATAAGGTGACTGATCGGGTTGCCCTGCCGCACTGGAGAGGGGCGGTTCAGGTGGCTGCGCGGCGGGTTGCCGCGAGTAGAGCGTCGTGGCGCAGCTGGTTGACGCGAGCGCGAGACAGAGCGCCGACACCCCCATTGTGGCTGCTCGGAAACGTTTCATGCCCCCGGTACGCCGGCCAGGACGGCATTGTTGTGGCCTGCGGGACTCAACTTTCCGGGCGGGGCGGGCGTACGGCCACCAGCCGGGCAGGGTTGCGGAGTGTGACGGCAGCCATAATTTCGATCATTCTTCCCAGCGGTCTCAACATCTCGCGGCCCTCGCGCGTAGTAAGTCGAGAGCCACGGATGTGGTGGCCGCACGAAGGAGCAAGGAGCGGGGTGCAGTCACGATCGGCACGGGACCGGGAGTTCGCCGAGTTCTTCGAGCACCGGTTCGACATGGCGTGCCGGTACGCCTATGCCCTGTGCGGCAACCGGGCGGAGAGCGAGGAGATCGCGCAGGCCGCGTTCGTACGGATCTACCCGCGCTGGCCCAAGGTCCGCAAGGCCACCGCGGACGCCTACCTGCGCACGGTGGTGACCAGGTTGTTTCTCGACAACCGGCGCCGCGGTCGGAGCAGGGAACGGGTGATGGCCGAACCGCCGGAGGTGGCGATCGCGGCGGACCTGACCGAGGTCGAGCGGCAACCGCTGCACGCCGCGCTGCTCGATCTGCCACCGCGGCAACGGGCGGTGGTGCTGCTGCGGTTCGGCTACGACCTGTCCCTCGAGCAGGTGGCCAAGGTGCTGGGCTGCTCGGTGGGCACGGTCAAGAGCCAGGCCTCCCGCGGCCTGGATGCGCTGCGGGAGCGCTACCAGGGACTTTTCGGGGAACTCGAGGGGAAGGCGGTGGGTCGGCCATGTTCGACGACGAGCTGAGGGCGTTGCTACGCCGTATCGGCGAGGACCATCGGCCGGCCGCCGCGGCGGAGGAGGAGGTCCTGGACGCGATACTCGCCCGTGGCCGGCGCCGCCTGCGCTACCAGCGTATGGGTGCGGCCGCGGCGGTGATCGCGCTGATCGGCGGGCTCGGCACCGGGGTCGCTGCGCTCCAGCCGGAAGGCTCCGGTACCGCCGAGCGGGTGCCGGCCGCGTCCGGGCTGCAACGCGGTGAGTCCCGGCCAGGGGGGCTACCGGGTTGGGAGCCGGTGGACGACAGCGTGTCCTGCACGCGCCCCGGGGAGTTACCACCGCCGTACAGCGGCATCGAGACCACCGAACCCGGTCTGCACGGACCGGCACTCGCCCCGAAGGTGATCTCCAGCGCGGAGTTTCGCACCCTCGTGCGCCATACCCTGCCGGACACTCACCTCGAACTCCTCGAACTGGAATACGAGAAGTACCCCCCAAGGGGTTCGGTGCTCACGGAGGTGGTACTGGATACGGCACCGGTCGGCACAACGGCCCTGATCGGCATGCGGGCTTCCCGGGCGTACGACGATGCCGCGGCGGAGGCCGATCGTCACCTGGTGTGCGACTCGTGGCGCCTGCGGCTGGCCCCGGACATCGTGCTCCAGCTCCCGCCCCGATCCGCGCCGGCCGACAGACCGGCCTACCAACAGCTCGAGATCTACCGGACCGGCTACCCGACCTACCTGATATGGACGAGTAGCTGGATCGACTCCGAGGACGAACACGGGTCCGTTCCGCCCGCGCTGACCACTGAACAACTCACCGAGCTGGGCAGGAGGCTGGCTACGGCCCGCTAGTACTACAGGGGCTGAGCCCGGCGTGTTGGCCGTCCAGGTAACCGTGTTGGCCGTCCAGGTAACCGAGTTTGCTGTTCGCGTAACCGAGTTGGCGACTCCGGTAACCGGGTTGGCCGTCCACGTGGGCAACTTTCCCCTGTAGTACTAGAGAACGATCGCGAGGACGCCGACCCAGGAGAAGGCGACCCCGGCGGCGGCTCCGAGCACGACCCACCGCACGATCGGCAGCTTGCGGGCGAGCCACAACGACGGCGAGAGGCCCGCGGTCACCATCACCGCCGCACCCAAGGTCAGCCAGTTCGTGGTCTCGGCGGCCAGGGTGCTCGTCAGCGCGAGCATCGCCACCGCCACCACCACACCGACGAACGCGGCGACGATCAGGCCGGTCCCCCACGGCGTGGGCTCGGTGCCCTGCGGATCGCCCCCGAGCAACCGGCGGGCCAGCACGGTCACCCCGCCATTGCGCGGAGGGTGGACGAGCTGCTCGGTCGCGGTCACCGGATCCACGTAGTTCACCGGCTCACCGACGGTGCCCGCGACCCGCGCGGCGAGTTGCCTGCCCCGCTGCGACACCACCGCGGCCGCCTCGTCCTCGGGACCGGTGCCTGCCCGGATGAAGGCTGCCGCGACCCGAGCCCATTCCTGGAGCGCCTCGGTCAGTTCGGCGCCGACCACCCCGTCCGGGTACTCGGTGTCCGCGTCGTATCCGGCCAGCACCACCCGCTCGCCCTGGACCCGCAACTCCACGTGAAGGCCTCCGTTGATCGCCCGACTCCCGGCCACGAGGCATCAATGTACTCACGGAACGCCCATCTCGTAGAAGGCCACGGCCGCGGATGTCGCCACGTTGAGCGAATCGACCCCGGTGGCCATCGGGATGCGGACCGCCAGATCGGCGGCGGCCAGCGCCGCCTCGGACAGCCCGTACCCCTCCGAGCCGAGCAGCAACGCCACCCGCTCCGGTCGCCGGTCGCGCAGCGCGCGCAGCTCGATGGCCTCCGCGCGCGGGGTGAGCGCCGCGATCCGGAACCCCTGCGCACGCAACTGCTCGAGGCCGCACGGCCACGGGTCGAGGGTGCCGAACGGGACCCGCAGCACATGCCCCATCGACACCCGCACGCTGCGCCGGTACAGCGGATCCGAGCACCCGGAGCCGAGCAGCACCCCATCCACGCCCAGCGCCGCCGCGTTGCGGAACAGCGCGCCGAGGTTCTCGTGATCGCCGACCCCCTCCAGCACGGCGAGCGCCCGTGCCCCGGCGGCGATCCCGCTCGCCGGTGGTCTCGGCACCCGGTCGGCGACCGCCAGCACCCCGCGGTTGAGGTGGAAACCGACCACCTCGGCCATGGTCTCCGCGGACGCGACATAGGCGGGCGCCGCCGTTCCGGCAAGATCACCCGCCAGCTCGCGGATGCGGCGTTCTACTCCGAGTAGCGCCCGTACGGGGTACGGCGACTCGAGCAACCGCCGTACCACCACGGTGCCTTCGGCGATCACCAAACCCCTGCCACCGGGCCGGTCCGGACGCCGGTCGGCGGTGGTCAGATCGCGGAAATCCGTCAGCCGCTCGTCGCCGGAGTCGTCGATGAAAACCTCGCGTGCCACCGCCGGAGTGTGTCACCCGCTCCCGCGGGGAGCCCGCGCTACTCCGAACGCGCGGGGCCACCGCGCGGTGCACACGGCACGGTCGCACAAAGTTAGACACCGGTGACGGACGGCACCAGTTTGGCCGCTAGCCGTAGGGGAAAACCCTGTGTCACGGTTGTCCGCCGGCAGTTCCGCGAGAACAAAAGGCGCGTCAGTTATGGCCGAGCAGAACGGGGACACGCCATGGGCAAGGACCTGTTGTCGGATCCGTTCAAGCCACGCGATCGCGGAAAGTACCGGCGTAAGGTACAGCGTTGCCTGGACACCCTGGCACGCATGCTGTCCGACGGCAGTTTTTCCTTTCCCCGCAAGCACATCGGCTTCGAACTAGAACTCAACCTCGTGGACGACACCATGCGGCCCGCGATGAGCAACGCCGCGGTGCTGGAGGCACTGGACGATCCCTCGTTCACCACCGAGCTCAGCCAGCACAACCTCGAGCTGAACGTCCCGCCCCGCCCGCTGGCAGGCGATTCGGCGCTGCGACTGGAAGACGAGCTGCGGGACTACCTGGCAGCCGCCGGCGGTAAGGCGCGGACCGCGGGAGCCTCGGTGGCGATGATCGGGATCCTGCCCACGCTCGTCCGGGAACACTTCGACCAGAAATGGTTGACCAACAATGCCAGATACTCGTTACTGAACGACGAGATTTTCGCGGCGCGCGGTGAGCGGACCGTGCTCTCCATGGAAGGCGCGGGCCTCGCCGGCCAGCAGCCCGAACGATTGCGCAGCTTTGCCGAGTCGATTCTGCCCGAGGCGGCCTGCACCTCGATGCAATTGCACCTGCAGGTGCCGCCGGAAGAGTTCGCCGCACACTGGAACGCGGCCCAGTGCCTGGCGGGCATCCAAGTCGCGCTCGGCGCCAACTCCCCGTTCCTGCTGGGTAAGGCCCTGTGGCACGAGACCCGGATCCCGCTGTTCCTGCAGGCGACCGACACCCGTCCGGAAGAGCTGAAGAACCAGGGTGTGCGGCCACGTGTGTGGTTCGGCGAGCGCTGGATCACCTCGATCTTCGACCTGTTCGAGGAGAACGTCCGCTACTTCCCCGGGCTGCTGCCGGAGACCGACTCCGAGGACCCGATCGAGGCGCTGGAGTCCGGGCTGGCCCCGAAGCTGACCGAGCTACGCCTGCACAACGGCACCGTCTGGCGGTGGAATCGCCCGGTGTACGACGTGGTGGACGGGAAACCGCACCTGCGGGTGGAGAACCGGGTGCTGCCCGCCGGACCGACCGTGCTGGACATGATGGCGAACGCCGCCTTCTTCTACGGCGCCCAGCGGGCCCTGGCCGAAGCCGACCGTCCGGTGTGGACTCAAATGTCCTTCCAGGCCGCGGAGGAGAACCTGTACGCGGGGGCGCGCAACGGGTTCGACGCCCAGCTGTACTGGCCGGGCATCGGTTGGCTCCCGCCGGACGAGTTGGCCCTGCGCGTGCTGCTGCCGCTGGCCTACGAGGGGCTGCGGCGGTCGGAGGTGTCCGAGCAGGCCAGTGCCCGCTATCTCGGGGTGATCGAGCAACGCTGCCTGGCCAAACGCACCGGATCGACCTGGCAGCGGCAGGCGGTGGCGCGGGCACAGGAACGCGGCATCGACCGGGACACCGCACTGGCCGGGATGCTGGCGCGCTACCTGGAGCTCTCCCGATCGGAGCGGCCGGTACACGAGTGGCCGGTGGAGTGAGACCATAGGCGCCTACCTGTTCCCGGTGGGAGGTCTCGCGCATGCCAAAGATCATCGGAGGTTCCCTCGCCGCGCACCGCGAGCAGGTGCGGGCCAGGGTGTTCGAGGCACTGCGCAACCAGCTCTACGAGCGGGGTTTCGACGCGATCACGCTGTCCGGGGTGGCCGCCGAGGCCAAGCTGGGCCGGACCGCGATGTACAACCACTTCCCGGACAAGGAGCACCTGCTGATCGCCTTCGTCGAGGACGAGGCGACCCGGTACGTGGCCAGGCTGACCGAGGCGGTCGCGGCCGCGACGGACCCGATCGGCAAGCTCGAGGCCTTCGTCCGGCTTCAGCTGCGCGCCCTCGCCGACTACCACCTGCCGCCCGGCAACGCGCTCGCCTCCACCCTGGCGCCGAGCGCCTACCGGAAGGTGGCCGCGCACGCGGACCCGATCACCGAGAAGCTGCGCGAGATCGTCACCGCGGGGGTGCGGCAGGGCTGCCTCCCCGGAGAGGATCCGGACCTGCTGGTTCCCATGATCAGCGCGGCACTGGCCAGCCGCGAGGTGGTCGACGTGCCGCCGGAGCAGTTGGACAAGGCGATCGAAGGCGCGGTGCGGTTCGTGCTACGGGCGGTCGGCGCGAACCCCAGCCGGGATCGAATTTAGGGTAGCCTAACCACGAGATCTGCCGTACCCTCTTTCTGACAGGTTGTCATATCGACGGAGGGTGTCCCCATGGCAGCACCGACGGCAGCAACCTCGCCGGACCTCGACGAGTCCACGACGTTCGCCCGGACCCTGCGCGAGTCGACTCGCGAGGTGCATGACCGCGCGCACCACTCCGCCTATATGGACGCGCTGCTGGAAGGCAGGCTGAGCCTGCACGGCTACGCGCAGCTCGCGGCCCAGTACTACTTCATCTACCAGGCGCTGGAGCAGGCCAGCGACGCCATGGCCGACGACCCGGTCGGCGCGCCGTTCGTGATCGACGAACTGCGCAGGATGCCCGCGTTGCGGGCGGACCTGGAGTTCCTGCTCGGTCCGGACTGGGAGGCGCGGCTACACCCGGTCGAGGCGACGAAGACCTACGTGCGGCGAATGCACGCGGTGGCCTTCGACTGGCCGGGCGGCTACGTCGCGCACCACTACACCCGCTACCTCGGCGACCTCGCGGGCGGTCAGGTGGTGCGGTCGCTGCTGCGCAAGACCTACGGGGTGGAGGGTGCGGGCGCGCTGTTCTACGACTTCAGCACACTGGGCAGCCCGAGCGCGTTCCGCGGGCGCTATCGCGAGTTGCTGAACACCGCCGGCTGGGACGCGGCCGAGCGGGAACGCATCATCGCGGAGACACTGACCGCGTTCGAGCTGAACATCGACGTACTCACCGAACTCGCGGAAGCTGTGGTTCCGGCAACATCACGTTGACCTCAACCGGACTCGAACTTGCAGGATCGACACGGAAGCAGGGGCCCGTTTTTCGGGAGGACACAGCGAATTCTTCGCCGTGCCGAAAAGTGTCCCCGGTTCGCCGGGCCACACCGCTGCTACTAGGTTTGGGTAAGACAACAGACTTTGTGTCGAAACTAAAGAGGAGGGCTGATGGCCCGGTACGAGCTTCCGGATCTCGACTACGACTACGGCGCCCTGGCTCCGCACATTTCCGGCGAGATCAACGAGCTGCACCACAGCAAGCACCACGCGACCTACGTCAAGGGTGCCAACGACACGCTCGAGAAGCTTGCCGCGGCCCGCGAGGCCGACGACTTCGGCTCGATCGTCGGGTTGGAGACCACGCTGGCGTTCAATCTCGCCGGGCACGCCAACCACGTGGTGTGGTGGAAGATCCTGTCCCCCAACGGCGGCGACAAGCCGACCGGTGAGCTCGCGGCCGCGATCGACGACGCCTTCGGCTCGTTCGACAAGTTCAAGGCACAGTTCACCGCGGTGTGCACCACGATCCAGGGCAACGGCTGGGGCGCCCTGTCCTGGGACCCGATCGGCAAGACGCTGATCACCCAGCAACTGCGCGACCACCACAACAACCTGGTGCTGCCCACCCAGCCGATCCTGCTGGTGGATGTCTGGGAGCACGCGTTCTACCTGGACTACAAGAACGTGAAGCCGGACTACGTCAAGGCGCTGTGGAACGTCTTCAACTGGGAGGAGATCGGCAAGCGGTTCGAGAACGCCCGCAACGGCGGCAACGGGCTGCTGCTGAGCTGAACACCACGAACGCTCGAGCGGGGCTCTTCCCTCGGGAAGGGCCCCGTTTCCGCGCGCCCGGCACCCGCGGTCGGTGCCGCCGGCCGGAGCACACGTGAACGGGGCCCCGCCGCCGGTCTCCCGGCCGCGGGGCCCCGCCCGTTCCCGAACTGACTGCCGCTCCCACCACGAAGCGGACAAGAATGAGGTTAGCCTAACCTGAATCACGGAAGCAAGGGCGTGGCGGAAGAGAACGCGATCTCACCCGATCGAGTTACCGCTGCCGCCGCGACCGCGCCAGCAGGGCCGCGCAGACCACCGCGGCCAGCACCGAGACGGTCCCGCCGATGAAGAACGGGGAGCGGCCACCGAACACGTCGGCCATCCAGCCCGTCAGCGGACCGCCGATCGGGTTGCCGCCGACCAGCACCAGGACGTACAGCCCCATCACCCGACCGCGCATCTCCGGGCTGACCGAGGTCTGCACCAGGGCGTTGGCCGTGTTCAGGAAGGTGATGGTGGCGAAACCGAGTGGTACGAGGGCGATGCCGAACGCGAGGTAGGTCGGCATGAACGCGGCACCGAACTCGATGGTGCCGAGCGCGCACGCGGAGACCAGCAGCAGGCGCAGCCGGGGACGGCCGCGGGAGCCACGCCGGGCGGACAGCAGCGCGCCGGTGAACGTGCCCGCCGCAAGCAGGGTGGACAGCAGGCCGTAGCCGTCGGCCTTGGTGCCGAACACCTTGGCCGCCACGATCGCCAGCGAGGTGAAGAAGGTGATCCCGAAGGTGCTGACGAAGAACACCAGCACCATCAGGATGCTCAGGTCGCGGCGACCACGCACGTAACGCAGGCCCGCACGTAGCTGGCCCTTGCCGCGGCCGAGCGCGGGGACGCGGAACAGCTTGGCCGGATTCATCATGGCCAACGCGGCGATCACCGCCAGCGTGCTCGCCGCGTTGGCGAGGAACAGCCAGCCGGTGCCCACCCAGATGATCACGTACCCGGCCACGGCCGGGCCGACGATCCTGGCCATGTTGAAGATCGAGGAGTTCAGCGCCACGGCGTTGGCGACCTGGTCCTTGCCGACCATCTCGGCGACGAAGGACTGCCGAGTGGGCACCTCGAGGGCGGCGAGACAGCCGAGCACGAAGCACAGCACGTACACCTGCGGGAGCGTGACCAGCCCGGTCACCTCCAGCAGGCCGAGCACCACGGCCTGCACCCCGGTGCCGGCCTGGATGGCGATGAGCAGCTTCCGCTTGTCCACCCGGTCGGCGAGCACGCCGCCCCACAAGGACAGCAGCAGGATCGGGGTGAACTGCAGCGCGACGGCCAGCCCGAGCGCGATCGGATCGTTCCCGCTGAGGGTGAGCACCAGCCAGTCCTGGGCGATGCGCTGCATCCAGGTGCCGATGTTGGAGATCACCTGGCCGGTGAAGAACAACCGGTAGTTCCGTACCCGCAGCGAGGAGAAAGTGCCCCACCGCGGCCGGGAGCCCGCGGCCGGTTCCCGGGTAGCGGCTAGTCCTGGATCGGCCTGCGCGCTACCCGGTGTACTCGGCATCTGTGTGTTACTGCTCCGCCATTCTGTCGATGATCTCCGCCGCCTCGGCGAGCACGGCGCGTTCCTCGTCGCTCAGTTTGGTGAGCTGCTCGTCCAGCCAGGCCTCGCGCGCCGAGATGGTGGCGTGCACGTGCTCCAGCCCCCGCGCGGACAGCGCGACGATCGCCTGCCTGCCGTCGGTCGGATGGGCGTTGCGCTCGACGTAGCCCAGCCCCTCCAGTGCGCTGATCACCCTGGTCATCGAGGGCGGTCGGACACCCTCCTTGCCCGCGAGCTGCCCCGGGGTGAGCGCCCCGCATTTGTGCAGCGTGGACAGGGCCGAGAGCTGGGTGAGCGAGACGTCCTCGTCGGTACGCTGCGCCCGTAACCTGCGGTTGAGGCGCACCACGGCCAGCCGCAGCCGGCTGGCCAGCGATCGCTCAGGCACGCGTTCCGACATATCGTTAGCATACCTTACGATCTGAGCCTCATCCGGGTGAATCTGGCCACCCGGTGTCCGTGCCGATCAGCCGAGCGCGGCCTCGATCGGCCCGATGCCGAAGTAGACCACGAAGGCGGCGGCCACGATCCACAGCAGCGGGTGCACCTGGCGCGCCTTGCCGGTGGCCGCGCGCAGCAGCACGAAGCTGACGAAGCCCGCACCGATCCCGTTGGCGATGGAGAAGGTGAACGGCATGACCACGATGGTCAGGAAGGCCGGGAGTGCCATCGAGAAGTCCCGGAAGTCGATCTCGGCGACCTGCCGGATCATCAGCGCGCCGACCACCACCAGCGCGGGCGCGGCCGCCTCGATCGGCACCACCTCGTACAGCGGGGTGAGGAACATCGCGGCCAGGAACAGCAGGCCGGTGACCAGGTTGGCGAGGCCGGTTCGCGCGCCTTCGGCGATGCCGGAAGCGGACTCCACGAAGACCGTGTTCGAGCTGGACGAGGCCGCGCCGCCGGCCACCGCGCCGAGACCGTCCACGAACAGCGCCTTACCCACCCTCGGCAGCTTGCCGTCCCTGCCGATCAGGTTGGCCTCCTTGCCGAGCCCGGTCATGGTGCCGATGGTGTCGAAGAAGTCGGTGAGCACCAGGGTGAACACCAGCAGGGCCGCGGTGATCGCAGGTACCTGCGCCCAGGCGTCGAAGGACACCTCGCCGACCAGGGAGAGGTCCGGGACACTCACGACGTCCTCGGGCAGCGCGGGGTAGGCGAGGTTCCAGCCCTTGGGGTTCACCCCCTGCGAGGGTCCGGCCTCGACAATCGCCTCCACCACGATGGACAGCACCGTCCCGGCGAGCACGCCGAGCAGGATCGCGCCCTTGACGTTCCTGGCGACCAGGATGCCGGTGATGATCAAGCCGACCACGAACACCGCTGTCGGCCAGGAGGCGATCGAGCCGTCGATACCGAGCCCGACCGGGACCGTGGTGTCCGCCGCGTCCGGGATCCGGCGCACGAAACCGGCGTCGACCAGGCCGATCAGGCAGATGAACAGGCCGATCCCCGCCGCGATGGCCGCCTTGAGTTGCGGCGGCACCGCGTTGAACACCATCGTGCGCACCCCGGTGACCACCAGTAGCAGCACGACCAGCCCGTTCACCGCGACCAGCCCCATCGCCGCGGGCCAACTCATCTGCGGCGCGATGGTCACCGCCACCAGCGCGTTGATGCCGAGCCCCGCGGCCATCGCGAACGGGTAGTTGGCGACGAGGCCGAACAGGATGGTCATCACCCCGGCGACCAGCGCGGTCACCGCGGCCACCTGGCCCACCGGCAGGATGTCGCCGAAGGCATCGGTCTTGGCCCCGGTGTCCTCGGCCGAGAAGCTGCCCAGGATGAGCGGATTCAGCACGATGATGTAGGCCATCGTGACGAAGGTGACCAGCCCCCCGCGGATCTCCGTGCCTGGCGTCGAGCCACGTTCGCTGATCTTGAAAAACCGGTCCAGAGTCGCCGGTACCGTCCTGCGTGCCATCGTCACCTGCCGGGAATGCGTGTTCCGTGCCGCGGGTAGCCTTCCTCAGGTGGAGGAACCGAGCAACGATGCCGGGGGCACGGGCGGGTTGTCCGCGCCGCCGGAGCTGCCGACACGGCTGCTCGAGCTGTGGCCGGTGGTCGTGGTGGGCACCGGACTGTGGCTGGCCGCGTTCCTCGTGTTGCTGCTGACCGGGCAGGACGGCGTGTGGTTGTGGACCACCCTGGCCGGGTGGGTACTCGGGCTGATCGGCTTCGGGGTCATGGCCTGGCAGCGCGTCGCCGCCCGGCGCGGCGCCCGGGGAGCGCAGCGGGGTCTCTGACGCACGCGAACGGCAAACTCGTGCGCGTGGCGGGCAAACTCGTGCACGTGGGGAGCAAACTCGTGCGCGTGGGGAGCAAACACGCCGCGAGCACGGTCAGGTGAGCAGGGTGGTGGCCGTGGGGTCGTCCAGCAGGGCGGCGAGCAGGTGCCGGTCCGGCCAGCGGTCGGCGGCCCAGGCCAGCGCGTTGGCCAGGCCCGCCGAGCTGTCCTCCGCATGCGGGTGCTCGGCGCACCACCAGGTCACCTCGTGCGGCTGCCCTTCGACGGTGACGGTCAGCCGGTCGTGCACCACCACCCCGCCCGCGGGAAGCTCGAGAGCCAGCAGCTCGGCGGCGAGTCGCACCGCGCCCAGCTCGGCCCAGTCCACGTACTCGCCGTCCGCGGGTGGCACGGCCGCCACGCACTCGCTCGCGGCCGGCAGGTCCAGCAGCTCGGCCAGCCTGCCTGCGCGGTCCCAGCCGGGCACCGCGACCAGCCGCCGCGCGGGCAGCACCGCGGCGAGCCACGGCCGGTCCAGCACCATGGCCCGCTCCGCGTCGGCCACCGCGCCCTCCAGGGTGCGCACCCGCTCGGGTGGGTCGAGCTCGGGCAGCGGCAGCTCCGCGTCGGCCAGCGCGGCATGCGCGCGGGCGGCGGGCCCCGGTGCCACCGCGCGCTCCGGATCACCGAGCCGGTCCAGCAACTCGGCCGCGTCCGCCGCATCGGCGATGACCAGTTCGGCCAGCACCCCGGCCGCCCGCAGCAGGTCGGCGCGCACCCCGAGGTCGGGCACCGGGTCGTACAGCCCGGCCAGCGCGGTGGCCTCGGGCAGCCGCCACTGCGCGGGGGCCCGCCCGGCCAGCAGCGCGTACCGGGCGATCCACCAGCCGGTATGCCCGCCCGGCTCGGTCAGCGCCCGCCAGGTATCCGGGCTCGCGGCGAGCAGCCGCAAGGCGGCCGGCCAGGCGTCGTCGGCGACCAGATCGAGGTCGCGCACGGCATGCACCCGGCAGGGGGCGACCGCGTCCCACCAGTCAGCCTCCTCGGGCAGGTCGTGCTCGGGGCCGGCCGGTTCCTCGTCGGTGAGCACGGTGAAGGAGTCGAGTACCCCGACGCCGGCGAGCACCTCGGCAGGCCAGCGGCCGGCGAACTCCGCGTCCAGCACCTCCAGCGGCGCGTCCGGGCCGAGTGCCTCCGGGTCCAGCACCTCCAGCAGCTCGGCTCCGGGCAGCACCAGCTCCTCGGCCCGCCGCCAACCCGATTCGCCCGGCAGGGCCAGCCCGGCGAGCCCGCCCGCGGCCCCGGGGCCGGACTCGGAAACCAGGCGCAGTAGCACCTCGGCCAGTGGTCCGGTGTCCATTCCGGACAGCGCGTCGGCGAGGCTGCGCTCGACCGCCTCGCGCAGCTCCGGCGCGGCGAGCAGGTCGGCGGGACCCGCCTTCCGCGCGCCCAGCCGCTCCAGCAGCGGGTGCGCGGCCTCCGGGTGCACCACGCGCAGCCCGACGATGTCCACTTCGGACAGCAGGCCCGGCAGCCCGGTACCGGTGTCGGCAAGCAGCGCCCCGCGCGGGCCCGGCAGGGTGCGCCCGTCCACCAGTGGAACCGGCAGCGCGCCCAGTTCGTCCAGCGCGAGCCGCCCACCGTCCACCGCGGCCAGCAGCGCCCCGTAGAGCCGGTACCACCAGCCCACCGGCCGCGCGATCCCGGTGACGGCCTCGATCAGCTCGGCGGTGCCGACCGGGGTGGCGCCCACCCGCGCGGCCACCCTGGCCCGCGGATGGCCGCACAGCGGAGCGGCCACCAGGCCGGGCAACACCTCCGCCAGCGGCTCGACCAGGTCGGGAGCGTCGGCCTCGAGCAGCCTGGCCCGCCCACCGGGTAGATCCGGCCCACCGGAGGCGGCGGGCAGCCACGGATCGGCACGCAGTGCCGCGCGCACCAGCTCGCGCACGGACTCATCTACTTCGGACAGCGGGAAGCCCGCGGCGGGGACCAGCGCGAGCCGGTGCTCCGGCGCGACCGCGCGCACCAGCTCGGGATAGCCTCGCGCGGCGGACTCCAGCACCGCGGTAGCCGCCTCGCCGGGCAGCACCCTGCGGCGGGAGGGCTCGATCGGCAGGGTCGCGATCAGCCTTGCGGGCAGGGACAGCCGCTCGTCGGTGGGGGTGGGCGCGTGCAGCACATCGGCCTCCAGCGGCCGTGGCACACCCGCCTCGTCCACCGGGAGCGCCCAGCGGGCGGCCGCACCCGGCACGGCGTGGGTCAGCCAGCGCAGCGTGGTGCCGTCCGGCCCGGTCAGCTCGAGCAGGCCCGCACCGAAGTCGGTGCGCCGCCACTCCTTGCCTTCCACCTCGATCGCGCCGAGCCAGGGCAGGGCCAGCAGCAGCTCGGGTACCTCGGCGGCGAGCCGGTCCACCAGCCCCGCCGTGTCCACCCCCTCGGCCAGCGGCAGCCGCACCTCGGTGTCGAAGCCCTCCGGTGGGGGCGGCTCCCCTGGCGGCAGCGGCCAGGGGAGCCGCAGTACCGGGACGGCCCCATCAGCGCCGGTGGCCGCCACGGTTCGGGCCGCGGAGAAGGCGACCCCGCCGTCGCGGGAGACCACCCGGGGTTCGGTGCAGACCGCGAGCACGGCGGCGAACCCCACGCCGAACCGGCCGACCGTGCGGCCCTCGGGCTTCGCCGAGGCCCGCAGGGAGGCCAGCGCGGCGACCCCGGCGGCATCCAGCGGGGCGCCGGTGTTGGCCACCCGCAGCTCGCGCCCGGCGAGCGTGACCCGCAGCCTCCCCGGGGTCCCCGCCAGTGCCGCGGCGTCCGCGGCGTTCTGCGCGAGCTCGACGAGCAGCCGGTCGCGGTAGCCGCCGACGCGCAGGTCGTGCTCGGCGTTGGTGTCCTCGGTGAACCGGGTCGGCGAGTCCCGCCAGGCCCGCAGTACCGAGGAGCGCAGCCCGTCGATCCCGAAGGACTCGGCGGGTTCAGCGGCCCGCGGATGCACTCGGCGCCTCGGTCAGTGGCGCGGAGTCCAGCAGGGAGTCGTCGTAGACCAGCTCGGCCACCGGCACCGAGGAGGCGGAGTCGACCCGCACCTCGGAATGCGCCCCGCAGCCGTACTCGACGTGCACCACATGCCCGTCCGCGGGCGCGATCTCGTTGCCGCACACTCCGAAGGCCGCGCTCAGCGAGCCGGCGAGGGAAAGGTAGAACCCGCAGGTGCCGCAGACGTCCGGCGCGCTGCGCGCCATATCGGAGCGCGGCCCGAACTCGCTCGCGCGCCACCGGCTCGCGGCCTCCTGCCTGCCGTACCTGGACAGCACCCGCTTGCGACCGAGGCCGATCTCGGTAACGACCTCCTCGACCTCCGGGTCGTCGGAGTCCAGGTAGGCGGGCACCAACCGCAGGTCGTCCTCCTCGGTGGGGAAGATGTCGCCGACCCCGAGGTCACCGGCCCGCACCCGGCGTTCCCACGGCACCCACCGTGGCGCGACCAGCGCGTCCGGCCCCGGCCGCAGCACCACCTCGCTGACCGTCACCGGCTCCTCCCTGCCCGCCGTGGCCACGGTGACCGACCACCGCCAGCCCCGGTAGCCGGGCAGGGTGGCCTCGAAGAGATGGCTGACCGAGACCGCGTCCTCCCGTTCGACGCCGACGTGCCCGCCGACCTGCTCGGTATCGGTATCGGCCACCGCCGCCTCCCTGGCGAGCTCCACCGCGCCCGCCAGAGCGTCCTGGATCGCACCGTCGTCGGCAGTCAGCAGCAGGGTCATGCCCCAATTGTGCAGCACGACCACGGCGAACTCGTGTCAGGCTGTCGGAGTGCGTACCGTCACCGCCTTGCTGATCACGGCCGGCGTGCTCGCCGCCTGCACGGGCACACCGGCACCGGGGCAGACCTCCGAGCGGGCCGTCGACCGGCTGCGGGTCGAGGTGCTCGAGGTGCTGCGGCACGACCCCGAGGCGTTCACCCAAGGACTCGAGTTGCACGGCGACACCCTGTTCGAGGGGACCGGGTTGGTCGGCGAATCCTCGGTGCGGGCCGGGCCGCTCGGCGCGGCGCCCCCGGTACGGGTGGACCTGCCGCCCCCGCTGTTCGGTGAGGGGATCACCGTGGTCGGTTCCCGGTTGTGGCAGCTGACCTGGAAGGGGGAGGTCGCCGTCGAACGCGACCGGGACACCCTCGCCGAGCTGCGCAGGGTCGAGTACTCCGGTGAGGGCTGGGGACTGTGCCACCAGCCGGAGCGGGGCAGGCTGGTGATGAGCGACGGCTCGGCCGAGCTCACCTTCCGCGATCCACGCACCTTCGCCGAGACCGGTTCGGTGCGGGTCGCCGCGGGCGGGCAGCCGGTGACCGAGCTGAACGAGCTCGAGTGCGTCGGCGACACCGTGTACGCCAACGTGTGGCGGAGCGACCGGATCCTGCGGATCGACCCCGGCAGCGGGGAGGTCACCGCCGAGATCGACGCCTCCGGCCTGCTCGATCCGGCCGAGCGCGCGGAGGCGGACGTGCTGAACGGTATCGCCGCGGTAGCGGGCACCGACCAGCTTCTGCTCACCGGGAAGCTATGGCCCAAGATGTTCCGGGTGAGACTGGTCGCGTCCGGCTGAGACGCGACCAGACCGACCTCGAGTACGGCAGGATTGACACATGCGCTTCGGTCCCCAGTCCGACCCGGACGGTACCCGGTCCGGCCGGCAGGGCAAGGGGCGCCGAAAAGGCAAGCGCAAGTGGACGCCCGAGCCCGGTTCGGACCGGCCGAGCCCGGTGGACCGCACCCGGGTCGAGCAGCCGCCCCCGCAGTCGCCCCCGCAGCCGACCCGGCAGGCCTACCCCGCGCAGTCCCGCGGCTACCCGCCCCCTCCCGCAGGGAACCCCGCCCCGACCGCGGACGACGCGCCCACCGGAGCGGTGCCCACGCAAGGGCCGCCGGCCGCGCCACCCCCGCCACAGCGGGGGGCGCGCCCGTATCCCCCGCCACCGCCGCCACCCCCGGACGACCGGTGGCGCAGCCGGCCCGCCTACCGCGAATCCGCGCCGCCCCCACCCCCGCCGGCCGCCGGCGATTACGAGCGGTACGGCACGGACGGCTACGAGCGTCGCCGACCGCCGCACCAGCCACCACCACCGACTCCACCGCCACCGCCACCTCCACCGCAGCCGGAGGATGACGAGCGGCCCGAGGCCAGGTCGGGTTTCGAACCGCCGCAGCAGGGCAGCGTGCCGAAGCTGCCGAAGAAGATCACCGTGACCAGGGTGGCCGCGCTGCGCGGCAGGCAGCTGACCGGGCAGGCCGTGGGAGCCTTCCACCGGGCGACCAGGGCGGACGGCGCGGACAAGTCCGGGCTGACCTCGATGACCTACGCGACCATGCTGAACTACGCCAGCGACGCCGCGATGGCGGTGGCACTGGCCAACACCCTGTTCTTCGCGGCGAGCACCGGGGAGAGCCGGGGCAGGGTCGCGCTGTACCTGCTCATCACGATCGCCCCGTTCGCGCTAGTGGCACCGGTGATCGGGCCGGCGTTGGATCGGCTCCAGCGCGGTCGGCGGCTGGCGATCTGCGTCACCTCGGCCGGTTCCGCGCTGATGTGCGTGATCATGGCGCTGCACTTCGACGACTGGGGCCTGTATCCGGCCGCGCTCGGCAAGATGGTGCTGTCCAAGTCGTTCATGGTGCTCAAGGCGGCGGTCGCGCCGAGAGTGGTGCCGCCGGACATCACCCTCTCCAAGACGAACGCGCGGCTGACCGTGTTCGGCCTCGGCGCGATGGGCGCTTCCGGCGCGATCGCCAGCGGGTTCAACTGGGCTTTCGGCTCCCCCGGCGCGCTCTGGTTCGCCGCGGTGATCTGCGTGGCGGGCGCGGTGCAGGCGATGCGCATCCCCGCCTGGGTGGAGGTCACCGAGGGCGAGGTGCCCGCTTCGCTGTCCGCGCACCCCGAGCGCGGGGCGAAGAAGAAACGGCAGCCGATGGGCCGGCATGTGGTGGTCGCGCTGTGGGGCAACGGCACGATCCGGGTGCTCACCGGGTTCCTGATGATGTTCGCCGCGTTCGCGGTGAAGGCGCAGACCGAGAACAGCGGGCAGAGCCCGTTCATGCAGTTGCTGATGCTGGGCGCGATCGGCGCGGCGGCCGGTACCGGCGGTTTCCTCGGCAACGCGCTGGGTTCCCGGCTTCATCTCGGCCGCCCGGACCAGGTGATCGTCGGCTGCGTCGCGGGTGTGCTGCTGGCCACCCTGCTGGCCACCGTGCTGGCCGGGCTCGGCACCGCGGCGATCGTCGGCCTGGTCGGGGCCACCGCCAGCGCGCTCGCCAAGATCAGCCTGGACGCGGTGATCCAGGACGACCTGCCGGACGCCTCCCGCGCCTCGGCGTTCGGGCGTTCGGAGACGGTGCTGCAGCTGTCCTGGTGCGGTGGCGGCGCGATCGGGCTGTTGCTGCCGCCGACGTACTGGATCGGCTTCCTCGTGGTGTCCGTGCTGCTGGCCGTCGGCCTCGCGCAGACCCACCTGGTGCGCAAGGGCAGCTCGCTGATCCCCGGACTCGGCGGCGACCGCCCGCTGCGCCCCGGCGCCACCGGCAACGGCGCCCCGCACGCGCAGTCCCACCGCTGACCACCGGGTGGGGAGGCTTTAGGCTCAGGCGCATGCTGCGTCGCCTGGCCGTTGTCGTTGCCTGTGCCGCGTTCGTGGCGGCCGGTTGCTCGGCCCCCGGCGCGCCCCAGGTCACCTTCTTCGTCGACGGGGACTCCGTCCAAGCGGCCCCGCTAATGCACTGTGACGTACGGGTACGTTCGTGCGAACAGGGCGGAACCGCGACACTACCCGCACGGCCCGGCTACCCGGTGCAGGTTTCGGTGCCGGCCGAGGTCAGCGATGCACCGTGGGTTGTGATAACCCAGTACGCCAATGCCTCGGGCGAGCGACAGGAACCCAAATGGCGGTTCTTCAGCCCCGGAACGCGGCACGCCTACACCGTCACCGGGGATCGCCCCGGTGACCAGGTACTGACCGTCGAGATACAGCAGGTCGGCGCCGCCTACGCGGCCGACCAAGCCGGTGATCCGCTCCTGGACGATTCGGGCGACCCACAACTGGTCACCCGCGGGATCTGGATACTCCGGATCGAGCCGGTCTAGGGGCGCATCACGGGTCAAGGTCGCGGGCCACCGCGCGCATCACCTCGGCGATTCGCTTGGTGTGCTTGCGGTCGGGGTAACGGCCACGGCGCAGGTCCGGCTGAACCCGGCTCTCCAGCAGCTTGATCATGTCGTCGACCAGCCCGTGCAGCTCCTCGGCGGGACGGCGCCGCGCCTCGGCCACCGAAGGCGGCGGGTCGAGCAGGCGGACCGAGAGGGCCTGCGGGCCACGCCGCCCGTCGGCGACGCCGAACTCCAGCCGCTGGCCGGCCTTGAGCCCCTCCACCCCCTGCGGTAGCGCGGCCTTGCGGATATAGACGTCCTCACCGCCGTCCTGGGTGACGAAGCCGAATCCCTTCTCCGCGTCGTACCACTTGACCTTGCCGGTCGGCACTGCCCTCACCGTTCCTTCACTGTGCTCACGAGTCCGCATGACCAGGCGGGCCATGCACGACGAAACGCGTCCTAGGGCGTACCCAGGACGCGCAGGCACCAAGCCTATCCCGGCTGCTGCACTGGGGAGAAGCAGATACCCGGCACCGCACTAGGATGGCGGCATGGAGACAGCCGTTCGCCCGAACACGCCGCCCGGACCCGGTGGGCCACGGCGCAAGTCCGTGCTGATGCGACTGGGCATCGGGCTGTTCGCGCTCGGGATGCTCGCCGTGGTCGCCGTGTTCGTGATGTTCGCCGCCGGGTGGCAGAACCTGCCGGTCTGGCTCAGCGCCGCGGCCGGGGTGATCACCCCACTCGGCCTGGCCTTCGGCCTGATCGCACTGGTCCGGGAGGCGAAGCGGACCAGCTAGGGCACGCCGGCCAGCCGGTCCGCGTTGGCCGTGAGCCAGCCGGGGAACTCCTCCAGTGAGTCCAGCACCACCTCCGCACCGGCGTCCGACAACTCGGCCCGCGTGCACGGGCCGGTGGTCACCCCGACCGCGACCACACCCGCCGCCAGCGCACCCCGGACATCGCCGACGTGGTCCCCGACGTAGGCGAGCGCCCCGTGCTCGATCAGGGCCCGCGCCTTCTCCGCCGACCACAGCTCACCCACCAGCATGCCCACCTCGAGGCCGAGCGCACGCAGATGCAGGGCGGCGTTCGGGCCGTACTTCCCGGTGACGACCAGGGTGCCGCGCCCGGCCTCGCCGACGGCACGCAGCGCCGCCGCCGCGCCCGGCAAGGCCACCGTCCTCGGCACCACGATCTCCGGGTAGATCTCCCGGAACCGGGCAACCAGGCCCGGCACCCGCTCCTCGGGCACCCCGAACCCGCGCAGCACGTCCTCCAGCGGCGGCCCCAGGTTCGCCGCGAAGTGCTCCCCGTCCAGCGTGAGCCCGGCCTCGGCGCCCAGCGCGTCCATCGCCGCGACCATGCCGGGGCGAGGGTCGATCAGCGTCATGTCCAGGTCGAAGCCGATGGTGATGGTCACCCCGCCACGGTAGCCCGGACGGCAATTGGACACAGGAACATCTCACGTCCATCTGCTTGACAAATAGGACCACTGTGTCAAACTCGACCTGTGTCGAATATCACTCGATTCGCGGTGCGTGCTCGTGCCTCGCTGCGTGAGGAACTCCTCGAAGCCGCCGCCGACCTGCTGCCGGACAAGGGGTACGCGGGCCTGCGGATGGCGGACGTGGCGACCCGGGTGGGCGTGAGCAGGCAGACCGTCTACAACGAGTTCGGCAACAAGGCCGAGCTCGCGCAGGCGGTGGTCCTGCGCACGACCTCGACCTTCCTGGACGGGGTGAACCAGCGGCTGACCGAGGCCGAGGACCTGCTCACCGGCGTCCATCACGCCGTGACGTTCACCATCGAGCACGCGCAGGCCGACCGGCTTGTCGCCGCCGCACTGGGCACCGGAACCGCCGCCGACCTGCTGCCGTTGCTGACCACCCGAGGCGAGCCGGTATTGCGCGCGGCCATGGACCTGGTGCGCACCCACTACCGCAGCAGGCTGCCGGACCTGGAGGAGGCCACCACCGAACTGCTCGCCGAAACCGCGGTGCGACTCACCCTGAGCCATCTGGTGCTACCGACCCACCCCGCCGCCGGGACCGCCGACGCCGTCTGCGCGGTGCTCGGTCCGGCCCTCCGGCACGCCGGGCAACAACCTCCCGGTGAACCCTCCCAGTGAACACAGAAAGGTCGCGGATATGACTGCCAGCGCCGCCAGCACCACCCCGCACCGCACCGGCTTCCGCTCCCTCAGCAGCGGCGGCCTGAACTGGGACTCCTTCCCGCTGCGGCTGTTCGTCAAGGGGAACGGCAAGTTCTGGAACCCCGCCGATCTCGACTTCAGCCGCGAGGCCGCGGACTGGGCGAGCCTGAACGACGAGGAGCGGCGCTCGGCGACCTTCCTGTGCGCCCAGTTCATCGCGGGTGAGGAGGCCGTCACCGAGGACATCCAGCCGTTCATGGGCGCGATGGCCGCCGAGGGCAGGCTCGCCGACGAGATGTACCTCACCCAGTTCTGCTTCGAGGAGGCCAAGCACACCGAGGTCTTCCGGCGCTGGATGGACGCGGTGGGACTGAACGAGGACCTGCACCCGTTCGTGGCGGACAACCCGCACTACCGCACGCTGTTCTACGAGGAGCTGCCGTCCTCACTCGGGGTGCTCGCCACCGATCCCAGCCCGGCCAACCAGATCAGGGCCAGCGTGACCTACAACCACGTGATCGAGGGCTGCCTGGCGCTGACCGGGTACTACGCGTGGCAGAAGGTCTGCACCGCCCGCGGGATCCTGCCCGGGATGCAGGAACTGGTCCGCCGGATCGGCGACGACGAGCGCAGGCACATGGCCTGGGGCACCTTCACCTGCCGCAGGCACATCGCCGCGAACGACGCGCTGTGGGACGTGGTGCAGCGGCGGATGGGCGAGTTGCTTCCGGTCGCGCTGGACATGATCCAGTGGGTCACCGACCAGTTCGACGAACCGCCCTTCGGCATCGACTCCGAGGAGTTCACCCGGTACGCGGCCGATCGCGCGCAACGGCGACTCGGCGCCATCGCCTCGGCCCGCGGCATGCCGGTCGAGCAGGTCGATGTGGACTACTCCCCGGAACGGCTGGAGGACACCTTCGGCGAGGAGGACGCCAGGGAGTTCGCCGAGGCCGCCCGCCCCACCGGCTGATCACCGGTTGGACACACCCGGCTGCCACGCACCCTGCCCCGGGTTACTGTGCCGGTAGATACCAATCCGACCGAAAGCAGCCGGTCAGCTGGCCGGCTTGAGCGGGCGGCTTTCGGTCTTCTTGGTATTGTCGCGCGACCAGACGAACCGACCCAGTCGTACGGCGGGGAGCAGCGTGCCCTTCTTTCTGACCCGGTTACTGGCCAGGATGACGTTCCTGCGCAGCTGGGTGACTCCGGTGGTGGTGGCCGTCTTCGTGTCCGCGACGGCATGGCCGCTGCTGGCGCTCGCCGAGGGTTGGGGCAGCGAGATCGTCCAGCCCGCCAACTACTGGTGGTGGTTCGTGGTCACCGCCTCCACCGTCGGCTACGGCGACTTCTATCCGGAGTCGGCGGGGGGCCATATCGTCGGCGTCTACGTCATCGTCGGCGGTATCGCCACGCTCACCACGATCTTCACCAGGCTGGCGACAGTGCTCGAGAACGCGAGGGGACGACGGATGCAGGGCGCGATCACCGTGGACGCCTCCGGCCACACCGTACTGCTCGGCTACACGGCCGGACGGACCGAACGCATCGTCGACCAGCTGCTCGCCGAGGACGCCGGGCAGGTGGTGGTCTGCGTATGGGACGACGTCGGGAGCCATCCGATGCCGGACCGCGAGGTCGACTTCGTGCGCGGTGAGCTGACCGAGCGCGAGGTACTGGAACGCGCGGGTGTGCACCGGGCGCGCTGCGTGCTGGTGGACGCGCGGGACGACAACGAGGCGCTCGCCGTGGCGGTGACCGTGGATCATGTGACCGACGGCGCCCACGTCGTGGTGACCCTGCGGGATATGGCCAGGGTGTCGCTGATCCAGTACGTGGACGAGAGCATCCGGTGCGTGCAGTGGCACACCCCGCGCATGATCACCGAGGAGCTGCAGTCCCCCGGCATCGCGGAGGTCTACGCCGAGCTGATGACGCACGGCGGAACCAACACCTACTCGGCGACGCTGCCGGAGTCGCTGGGGTCGGTGCGGGTCGGTGACTGCCAGACCGCGCTCGGCCGCACGCACGGCGCGATCGTGCTCGCCGCCAGGGCGGACGGGGAACTGATGGTCAACCCGTCCTGGCAGACCGAGCTGCCCGCGGGCGCGATCCTCTACTACGTCGCTCCCCGGCGCCTGGCCCCCGACCAGATCGCCACCACGCTCCGCTCCTAGCGACCGAGCAGGGCGCGGGACTGCTCGCGCATGTCCACCTTGCGGACCTTGCCGGTCACGGTCATCGGGAACTCGTCCACCACATGCACGTAGCGCGGGATCTTGTAGTGCGCCAGCGTGCCATGGCAGAACTCGCGCAGCCGCTGCGCCGTCAGCTCCTCGGCGCCCTCGCGCAGCCGCACCCAGGCCATCAGCTCCTCGCCGTACTTCTCATCCGGCACGCCGATGACCTGCGCGTCCAGGATGTCCGGATGGGTGTACAGGAACTCCTCGATCTCCCGGGGGTAGATGTTCTCCCCGCCACGGATCACCATGTCCTTGATCCGGCCGGTGATGGTCACATAGCCGTCCTCGTCCAGCACCGCCAGATCGCCGGTGTGCATCCACCGCGCGGCGTCGATCACCTCGGCGGTCTTGTCCGGCTGCTGCCAGTACCCCAGCATCACCGAGTACCCGCGGGTGCACAGCTCTCCCGGCGTGCCGCGCGGCACGGTGCGCCCCGTCTCCGGGTCGACGACCTTGACCTCGAGGTGCGGCCCCACCCTGCCCACGGTGGACACCCTGCGTTCGACGGAGTCGTCCGCACGGGTCTGGGTGGACACCGGCGAGGTCTCGGTCATCCCGTAGCAGATGGAAACCTCCGCCATGCCCATCCGCTCGATGACCTGCTTCATCACCTCGACCGGGCAGGGTGAACCCGCCATGATCCCGGTGCGCAGGCTGGAAAGGTCGTAGGCGTCCACCTCCGGCTCGGCCAGCTCGGCGATGAACATCGTCGGCACCCCGTACAGCGAGGTGCAGCGCTCGGCCTGCACGGCGTCCAACGTGGCCTTCGGATCGAAGGAAGGCGCCGGGATCACCATGCAGGCCCCGTGGCTCGTACAGGCCAGGTTGCCCATCACCATGCCGAAGCAGTGGTAGAAGGGCACCGGGATGCACACCCGGTCGGCCGCGGTGTACCCGCACAGCTCGCCGACGAAGAAGCCGTTGTTCAGGATGTTGTGGTGGGACAGCGTGGCGCCCTTGGGGAAACCGGTGGTGCCCGAGGTGTACTGGATGTTGATCGGGTCGTCGGCGCTGAGCCCGCCGGCCACCTCGGCCAGCCGCGCCGGATCGGCCCGCCTTCCGCCAGCCAGCAGCCGGTCCCACGACTCGCCGCCGAGCAGGACCACCCGCGCCAGGTCCGGGCAGCGCGGGCGCACCTGCTTGATCATCGCGGCGTAGTCCGACGTCTTGAACGACTCGGCGGCGACCAGCAGGGACACCCCGGCCTGGTTCAGCACGAACTCCAGCTCGTGCGAGCGGTAGGCCGGGTTGATGTTCACCAGGATCGCGCCGATCTTGGCCGTGGCGTACTGCAGAAAGGTCCACTCTGCACGGTTGGGCGACCAGATACCCACCCGGTCCCCCTTGCCGACGCCGAGGTCCAGCAGGCCCAGCGCCAGCGCGTCCACCTCGGCGGCCAGCTCGCGATAGGTCCAGCGCAGGCCCGCGGCCCGATCCACCAGCGCGTCCCGGTCCGGGTGTGCGGTCACGGTCCGGTCCAGGTTGTCCCCGATGGTGTCGCCGATCAGCGGGACCTCGGCGGTCCCGGACACGTAACTCGGTACGGCGGGCATGGTGTCCTCCTGCGCCGACGACGGTGGCAACCCGGCCCGAGTCTAGGAAGCCGGGCCGGAGGCGGCCATCTGCGAATGGAGAGGTCTGGGCCGGTTGGTCCGCTCGCTCGCGAACCCGACGTGAGCAGCAAACTCGCCGACGTGAGCAGCAAACTCGCCGACGTGAGCGGCCAACTCGGGCGCGTGAGCAGCAAACTCGCGGATGTGGCCGGCCCGGGACAATGGGCGCCATGAACGCGATCCTGAACGTGCTGTGGCTCGTCCTTTCCGGATTCTGGCTGGCGATCGGTTACCTGGTGGCCGGGATCATCTGCTGCATCCTGATCATCACCATCCCGTTCGGCCTGGCCTCGTTCCGGATCGCGAACTACGCGTTCTGGCCGTTCGGGCGCACCCTCACCGATCGGCACGGCGCCGGGGTGGCCTCGCTGCTCGGGAACATCCTCTGGATCATCTTCGCCGGCTCGTGGCTGGCGCTGACCCACCTCGTCACCGGGATCCTGCTGTGCATCACGATCATCGGGATCCCGCTCGGCATCGCGAACGTCAAGCTGGTGCCGGTGGCGCTGGTGCCACTGGGCAGGGAGATCGTGCCGGTCCAGCGGTGAACCGGCACGATCCCGGCAAACCGGTTACCGGACGGCCAGTTCCCGCTCCGGGAAGAAGCCGCGGAAGGACTCCGCGGGGCGCCAGCCGCCGAAGTTGCGCTCCACCTCGGCCCGCTCGGCCCGGTTCGGGTACGGGTTGGTGCAGCTCGTGCCCGCGCTGGCGCCGGACATCAGGTCCTCGCACAGCCCGGTCCTGCGGTCCGGCAGGCCGAGCAGGTGACCGAACTCGTGCGCGGCGATCCGGATCTCGTCGTGGCCCTGGTTGACCGCCTGCCTACCCATCCAGATGGTGCCGGAACCGAGCCTGCGCACCTGCGCCCTCGGCCAGCCGTTGTCGGCGATGATGGTGATCGAGGCGGGCGACCCGCGCTCGAGCCGGACGTTGCTGACGCTCTCGTTCCAGATCCGGGCGCCCTCGTCCATCGCGTCCCGGAACTCCGCGGCCCGGCTGGAGTCGTAGTACAGGGTGCGTACCTGCTGGGTCTCCGGTGCCGGTGCGGCCGTGGCGGCCGGGACACCGACCAGCTGCGCGAGCGCCAGCGAGAACAGCAGGGTGAGCGCTGCGAAAAGCTTGCGTGACACGTCGAGCTCCTTACTATATGCAGGGTTCTCTGCGTCTCGCGAAGTTAACGGGGGCACGCGGCACGGCGGGGCGCCGGATTTTCACACCCACCGCCCGGTCCCCGGAAATCGCAGTTCAGCTCGCCGGCGGCGGACCGGGCTGGGAACGTCCGCCGACGAAAGTAGCGGGCAGGTTACCCGGTCGGCTACTCGGTTGGTTCCCATGGCAGCGGCACGACAAGGCAGGGGCCGCCGGCGAACAGCCCGCCGTCCACGCCGAGCACGGTGCCACCCGCGTACAGGTACGGCTCCTCGATCTGGCTGGGATGGATACCGAGCTGATCGGCGATCACGCTGTGCCCGTGCACGATCCGGCTGCCGCCGAGCAGGCTCAGCATGGCCCCGGCCACCTCGGCGCCGTTCGGGCCGCGGAAGGCGTACCTGGTGGTCATCCGCCGCCAGACCTCCCACCACTCCGCGAGGTCGTCCCCGGCGAGCACCTCGTGCACGCCGGCGTTGATCTCCTCGGCGTCGTCGCCCCAGTCCAGGTACTCCAGGGTGTCGGAGTGCAGCAGCAGGTGGTCGGCGGCATGCGCGACCAGTGGCCGGGTGGACAGCCACTCCACATGCTCCTCGGTGAGCCGCTCCTGGTCCGCCTGCTGGCCGCCGTTGATCTCCCAGCTCCGGGCGAAGCTGCGCGGGCCGAAGTCCGAGGGCACGTCGGTGTCGCCGAAGTGGTACATCCCGAGCAGCAGGACCTCGTGGTTGCCGAGCAGGGTCTCCACCGAGCCACCGGCCTCCGGCGCCTGCTCCTGCAGCCGCATCACCAGATCGACCGCACCGATCCCGTCCGGACCGCGATCCACGAAGTCGCCGAGGAACCACACCCGCGCCGTGCCGCCCGCCCAGTCCTCGGACTCGTCGACCAGGCCACGGGCGCGCAGCCGCTCGACCAGCTCCTCGCGGTGCCCGTGCACGTCACCGACGACGTAGGTCGCGGGCCCCTGCTCGTCACTCACCCCCACGACGATAAGCCCCGGCCGCGCGCCGCACCGGTTCAGGCCGCCTGGAACGGATCTCCGGTGCGTCCGACCAGGTCAGCGATGGAATCCACGACCAGGGTCGGCCGGTAGGGGTAGCGCTCGGCCGTCTCGGCGGTGGAGATCCCGGTGAGCACCAGGACGGTCTCCAGCCCGGCCTCGATCCCGGAGTGCACGTCGGTGTCCATCCGGTCGCCGATCATCAACGTGTGCTCGGAGTGCGCGCCCAGCGCCCGCAGCGCCGAACGCATCATCAGCGGGTTCGGCTTGCCGACGTAGTAGGGCTGGCGGCCGGTGGCCCGCTCGATCAGGGCGGCGATCGAGCCGGTCGCGGGCAGGATGCCCTCCCGGCTCGGCCCGGTGGCGTCCGGGTTGGTCGCGATGAACCGCGCCCCGTCCCCGATCATCCGGATGGCCCTGGTGATCGCGGTGAAGCTGTAGGTGCGAGTCTCGCCGAGCACCACGTAGTCCGGATCCCGGTCGGTGAGCACGTAACCGGCCTCGTGCAGCGCGGTGGTCAACCCCGCCTCGCCGATCACGAAGGCCGAGCCGTTCGGCCGTTGCGAGTCGAGGAACTTGGCGGTGGCCAGCGCGGAGGTCCAGATGGCCGACTCGGGCACGTCCAGCCCGGTGCGCAGCAACCTCGCCCGCAGGTCGCGCGGGGTGTAGATGGAGTTGTTGGTCAGGACGAGGAACTTGGTCCCGTTCGCCCTGAGCTCCCCGAGGAACTCGTCGGCGCCCGGCACAAGGTGCTCCTCCTGCACCAGCACGCCGTCCATATCGGTCAGGTAGTTCCACCGCTGCTCGGTCATGGCGCCTATGGTGCCGGATGGATCAGTACCGTGGTGGCCTTGATCGCCAGGCGGACCGGGCTGCCGGGGTCCAGCCCCAGCTCGGCGACCGCGGCCGGGGTGAGATCGGCGGCGATCCCGGCGGCCCAGCCCGCGCCGGTGGCTCGCAGCCGCACCAGGGAACCATGCGGTTCGAGGGTGCCCACCGTGGCCGGCACGGTGTTGCGCGGGCTTCCCACCGGCGCCTGCCCTTCCGGGTAGACCGCCACCGTGCCCGGTGCGAACACGGCCACCGCGGGCTCGCCGGGCACGGCGTCCTCGGCGAGCATCCCGGTGATCGGCTCACCCGCCGCGGTGCGCAGCCCCGTTCCGGTCGCCGTGCCCTCGACCAGGTTCAGCCCGGCGATCCGCGCGGTGAACGCGGTCCGGGGCGCGGACAGCACCGCCCTGGTCGGTCCGGCCTCCACCACCCGGCCGCCGGACAGCACCGCCACCTGGTCGGCGAGGGTGAGTGCGTCCAGCGGATCGTGGGTGACCAGCACGGCGGTGCGGGCCTCCGCGCGCAGCACCCGGCGCAGCAGCCCGCGCAGCGCCGGGGCGGCGTCCACGTCCAGCGCGGCCAGCGGCTCGTCCAGCAGCAGCAGGCCGGGTTCCCCGGCGAGCGCGCGGGCCACCGCCACCCGCTGCGCCTGCCCACCGGAGAGCTGGGCGGGCCCGCGGCCGGCCAGCTCGGCCGCGCCCACCTCCGCCAGCCAGTGCCGGGCGACCCGCGCGGCCTCGGCCCGGCGCGCCCCGCGCGAGCGCGGCCCGAAGGCGACGTTGTCCAGCACGGACAGGTGCGGGAACAGCAGCGGGTCCTGGGCGAGCAGGCCGACCCCGCGCTGGTGCGGGGGCACGCGCACGCCTCGGGTGGAGTCGGTCAGGATGCGGCCGGCCAGGGTGATCCGGGCGGTGTCCGGGTCCAGCAGCCCGGCGAGGCAGCCGAGCACGGTGGACTTGCCGGAGCCGTTCGGCCCGAGGATCGCCAGCACACCCCCTGCCGGCACGTCCACGGTGGCCGTGAGGTGGAAGGCGCCGCGAGTCAGGTCCAGCTCGGCATGCAGGGTCACCGGGCACCCTCCCAGGCCCGCGGCCGGGCGATCGCGATCACCAGCACCGCCACCGCGACCAGCAGCAGGGCGAGCGCGACGGCGCTGTCGGTGTCCACCTCGGCCTGGGTGTAGACCTCCAGCGGGAGCGTCCTGGTCACCCCCTGCAGGCTGCCGGCGAAGGTGATGGTCGCGCCGAACTCGCCGAGCGCCCTGGCGAAGCTGAGCACCGCCCCCGAGCCGATCGCGGGCAGCAGCAGCGGGACGGTGACCCTGCGGAAGGTGGTCAGCGGGCGCGCGCCGAGGGTGGCCGCGACCCGCTCGTAGGCATCCCCGGCGCCGCGCAGCGCACCCTCCAGGCTGACCACGAGGAAGGGCATGGCGACGAAGGTCTGCGCGATCACCACGGCCGCGGTGGTGAACGGCACCCGCACCCCGGCGGTGACCTCCAGCAGGTAGCCGAGGAAGCCGTTGCGGCCGAGCAGGTACAGCAGCGCCAACCCGCCGACCACCGGCGGCAGCACCAGCGGCAGCAGCACCACGGCGCGCAGCAGCCGCACCCCGCGCAGCCGCGCGCGGGCCAGCACCACCGCGAGCGGCACCCCCAGCAGCAGGCAGGCGACCGTGGAAAGGGCGGCGGTCAGCAGGGACAGCCGCAGCGCGTGCAGGGCGGCCGGGGTGGTCAGCAGTTCGGGAAGGCGGGCGAGGTCGGCACGCAGCAGCAACCCGGCGACCGGGAGCACGACCAGCGCCAGCCCGAGTGCCGCCGGAATCCACAGTGGCCACGGCACCCGGCCGCCAGGGCGCTCAGGGCGCACCGAACCCGGCCCCGTTGAGCTGTTTCCTGACTGCCGGGCCGAGCACGAACTCGGTGAACCACCGGGCTGGCTCCGGCTGCCCGGTGCCGGTGAGCACGGCGATCGGGTAGTGGTTGACCGCCCGGCCCGCCTCGGGGAACCGCACCGTGGACACCTGGTCGCCCGCGGCGCGCACATCGGTGCCGTACACCACGCCCGCATCGGCCTCGCCGGCCTGGACCTTGGTCAGCACGGCCTTGACGTCCTGCTCCTCGCTGGCCGGGCGCAGGGTCACGCCACTGGCCCGCTCCACCCGCTCGGTGGCCGCGCCACACGGGACCTGCGGGGCGCAGACCACCACGGTCAGCCCCGCCCCGGCCAGGTCGGCGAAGGAGGTGATGCCATGCGGGTTGCCCGGCGCCACGGCGATCGCCAGCTCGTTGGTGGCGAAGACCCGCGGCTCACCCTCGACGCGGCCCGCCTCGGTCACCGTGCGCATGGTCGCCTCGCTCGCCGAGGCGAACACGTCGGCAGGCGCCCCCGCCACGATCTGCTGGGCCAGCCTGCTCGAGCCGGCCAGGTTCAGCCGCACGCGGGTGCGCGGGTGCTCGGCCTCGAACTCGTCCACGATCTCGCCGAAGGACTCGGTGAGCGAGGCGGCGGCGAACACGGTCACCGTGCGGTCCCCGTGCCCCGCCGCGGTGCAGGCGCCCACCGCGAGGCAGACGCACAGTAACAAGGAGGCCACCTTCTTCATCGGGAGCCTCCCGGGGTCTCCACCACGACGTGGGTCGCCTTGACCACCGCGACCGCGAGCACTCCCGGCCGCAGGTCCAGTTCGCGCACGGCGTCCGCGGTCATCAGGGAGACCAACCGGTGCATCCCGCACTGCAGCTCCACCTTGGCCATCACCGTGTCGGCGACCACCTCGGTGACCAGCCCGACGAACCGGTTGCGCGCCGAGCGGCCCACCCCGGAGGGGTCGGGTGGATCCTCGGCCTGCCGCTTGGCGAACGCGGCCAGCTCGGCGCCGTCCACCACCTTGCGGCCCGCCGCGTCCGTGCCCGCGGACAGCTGCCCTGCGCGCACCCACCTGCGCACCGTGTCATCGCTGACGCCGAGCAACCGGGAGGCCTCAGAGAACCGAAAATACGGCATAAACAGGAGGCTATCTCCGCAGATGCGGAATCTCCATCCCGCCGAAGGCCTCCGTCTCGATCAGCTCGAGTCGCCGGACCAGGAACCGCTCCACCACCTCGAGCTCACCGGGTGAGAACTCGGCCAGCACCCGCTCGGTGAGTCGCAGCGGCAACCCCGCGGCGGGCGCCGCCCTCTCCTCGCCCTCGGCCGGCACCTCCACCAGCACCTTGCGCCGGTCGGCGGGGTCGCGCACGCGTCGCGCGAACCCCGCGCGCTCCAGCCGGTCGATCACCCCGGTCACCGCTCCGGTGGACAACCCGGTCAGTTCGGCGAGCCGCCCCGCGGTCAGCGGGCGTCGCCAGTGGCCGAGCAGTTCGAGCGCCTTGTGGTCGGTGGCGGAGAGCCCGATCCGTTCGGCCAGCCTGGCGTGCAGCAGCACGGTGACGGCGCTCTCCGCACGCCCGAGCTCGGCGAAGCGGGCCAGCACCGCGGGCGGCACCGGATGGCAGGCACCCTCCTCCGTGTTCACCGATCCCCTCTCCGTGGTTCCGGATATTTTGGTATGTAAGACATTTTACGAGTGGCCCGAGTGCGGCTACGCTGGGATGGGTGACAGCGGTTGATCTCGGACTTCCCAGGGTTCCGGGCACGCGCGTGGCGCACTCGACACCGCGTCCGGACACACCGGCACTGCTCGACACCTACGGCCGCGTCGCGACCGACCTGCGGGTCTCGCTGACCGACAAGTGCAACCTGCGTTGCACGTACTGCATGCCGGAGGAAGGGCTGGAGTGGGCCGCGGACGAGCAGGTGCTCACCGATGACGAGCTGGTGCGGCTGCTGCGGATCGCGGTGGAACGGCTCGGCGTCACCGACATCCGGCTGACCGGGGGCGAGCCGTTGCTGCGCCCCGGGCTGGAAGGACTGGTCGGCCGGATCGCCGCGCTGCGCCCCCGCCCCCGGCTCGCGATGACCACCAACGGCATCGGGCTGGCCAAACGGGCCACGGCCTTCGCCGCGGCGGGCCTGGACCGGATCAACATCTCGCTGGACTCGATCGACCGGGACACCTTCCAGCGGCTCGCACGCCGCGACCGGCTGCCGCACGTACTGGCCGGGCTCGCCGCGAGCCACGCGGCCGGGTTGGACCCGGTGAAGATCAACGCGGTGCTGATCCGGGGCGTGAACGAGCACGAGGCACCCGGGCTGCTGCGGTTCTGCCTCGAACGGGGCTACCACCTGCGGTTCATCGAGCAGATGCCGCTGGATGCCCAGCACGGGTGGAACCGGGCCGAGATGATCACCGCCGCGGAGATCCTCGAGTTGCTACGTACCGAGTTCGAGCTCACCCCGAGCCCCGCCGAACGCGGTGGCGCGCCGGCCGAGCGATGGCTGGTGGACGGCGGTCCGCAGGAGGTCGGCGTGATCGCCTCGGTGACCAGGCCGTTCTGCGCCGCCTGCGAGCGGACCAGGCTCACGGCGGACGGCGCGGTCCGGTCCTGCCTGTTCAGCACCGACGAGACCGACCTGCGCGGGCTGCTGCGCGGTGGCGCGAGCGACGAGGACGTGGCCGTGGCCTGGCGGGACACCATGTGGGGCAAACTCGCGGGCCACGAGATCAACGAGGCCGGGTTCGCGCAGCCGATCCGGCCGATGAGCGCGATCGGGGGCTGACCCGTGGACCTGCCGTCCAGCGCGGCACCGGAGGAGATCCAGCGGCACGAGGCCACGGTGGTGGTCCGCTTCTTCGCTTCGGCGCGGGCCGCGGCCGGCCAGGATGAGGAGACGCTCACCCTGCCGCCCGGTGCGACCGTGTCGGACGCGGTACGGGCGCTGCGTGACGGGCATCCCGGCGACCTCGGCCGCGTCCTGGACGCCGCGAGCTTCCTGCTGGACGGGATCGCCGTGCGGGACGTCACCCTGCCCCTTCCGGACGGCGCCGAGCTCGATGTGCTGCCGCCGTTCGCGGGAGGCTGAAAACCGGGCAAACGCGCTGCGTACCCCCGATGTTCGGGGGTTCGTGACCGCGGCGCGATGAGCCGTTCACCGGGTGGCCGTGCCCGGCATCCAGGCTGGCCGCCATGACGACCTCGCGCCGCCTCGGTGCCCTCCTGCTCGGCATGACGGCCGCACTCGGCCTGCTGAGCGCGCCTGCCGCGGCCGAGCGTCGTCCATCCCAGCCGGTCCCCCGGCCCCTCGCCCAGGCACACGCACACAACGACTACGAGCACGCGCGCCCCCTGCTGGACGCGCTGGAGCACGGGTTCACCAGCGTGGAGGCGGACATCCACCTGGTCGACGGGGAGTTACTGGTCGGCCACGACCCCGAGGACCTGCGGCCGGGACGCACCCTGGAGTCGCTGTACCTCGACCCGCTGCGCCGCAGGGTGCTGGCCAACCACGGCCGGGTGTACCGCAAGCCCGCGGCCGGCGGCGAGCGGGGCTTCCAGCTACTGGTGGACATCAAGAGCGGGGCCGACGACACCTACGCGGCCCTGCGCGAGCGGCTGCACCACCCGCGCTACTCCTTCCTGTTCAGCACCTACCTGGCCGGCCATGTGCGGAACCGGGCGGTGACCGTCGTGCTGTCCGGCAACCGGCCACGGGAGGTGCTGCGCGGCCAGTGGTACCGCAAGGCGTTCTACGACGGCCGGATCGCCGACCCTGGTGACCTCGGCCCCGGCGCCGACGCGCGGCTGGCACCGCTGGTCTCGGACAACTGGACCAGGTTGTTCTCCTGGCGGGGCGAGGGCCCCTTCCCCGCGACGGAGCGGGCCCGGCTGCGGAGCATCGTGGCCGCCGCGCACCGGGCGGGACAGCGGGTCCGGTTCTGGGCCACCCCGGACGCTCCCGGCGCCGCCCGCACGGCGGTCTGGACCGAGCTCGCGGCGGCCGGCGTGGACCACATCAACACCGACGACCTGAGCGGACTCGAGGGCTTTCTGAGAGAGGTTACCGATCAGTAGACGCGACACGCGAATAGCCCTTTCGCGTCAAAAACACGTGACTCAAGCCTCACGATCCGTGCTTTATCTCGGGCAGGAAACGGCTCGATAACGACGCTTTGACCAGCCAAAATGGCTGGATCGCTGGAGTTTCCGAGCTGTTACAGTGACACAGGTCACATCCCCAATAATTTCCGATCACGGTCGTTGTTACGTACCGTCGCTTCTCGGTTGGCCCCGACCGACCACAGCAAGACCCGAGATTCCGTAGCGCCGAACCTTGTCCGGCGGAATCTCGGACCAGTACCCCGAGCGAAAGAAAACCTCCGGACAAGGACTAGAGGGGACAGGACCGACATGCGACCACGTGCAGCACGTTGGCCATGGGGGTTGTGTTGGCCGGCCATCGCGGCCGGCCGGGTCCACGAGACCCGCCTTGGTACTGCAGGCGCGGGGGAAGAGACCGAGTCGCGATGACTTACCGTGGTAAACACCGCAAACCGTCCGCCGCTTCCCGTCACATCGCCCGTGTGGCCGTCGCGGGCCTGGCGGTAGGCGCCCCGTTGGCGATCGCTGCGACCCCCGCGCAGGCCGAGAGCGTCAACTGGGATGCCATCGCGCAGTGTGAGAGCGGCGGCAACTGGAGCATCAACACCGGCAACGGTTACTCCGGTGGCCTCCAGTTCAAGGACAGCACCTGGAAGGCCTACGGCGGCAGTGGCAGTGCGCACAACGCCTCCCGCCAGGAGCAGATCCGCGTCGCCGAGCGTGTCCTGGACGGCCAGGGCATCGGCGCGTGGCCGGTCTGCGGCAAGCGCTCCGGCTCCACCGCGAGCTACCAGGGCAGCAACACGCAGGGCTCCTCGGCCAAGGCCGAGCAGCGCAGCAGCAGCTCCGGCTCCAGCTCCGCCAAGAAGCAGTCCTCGAAGCCCGCCCCGCGGCAGCAGGCTCCGGCCCCGCTTACCGGGACGGCCAAGTCCAACCCGGAGGGTGACTACACCGTTACCAGTGGCGACACGCTGACCAGCATCGCCAAGGAGCACGACATCGAGGGCGGCTACCAGAAGCTGCACGAGCTGAACAAGGAGTTCATCTCCAACCCCGACTACATCGTGGTCGGCCAGAAGATCGCCACCAAGTGATCTCGGCTTAGCCGAGTCACTCGGTCGATCAGGCCGGCGCGAGGGCCCCACCGCATATCCCCCGGGCGGTGGGGCCTTCGCATTCGAGTTCACCAGCTGGTCAGCCGCTCGGCGACGGCCCACAGCACACCGATGCTGGCCAGCCCGAGCCCAATCACCACCGGCAGCGCGAAGTACAGGCCGAACACCGTATGCGCCAGCCCGACCAAGGCCAGCACCAGCGAGAACGCGTTACCGAACACCCACCGCAGCACCCGGCGACTGCCGGTACCGCGGTACGGGAACGGCTCCTCGACCGGCGACGGCTCGCGCGCGAGGGACAGCAGCCAGGCGAACGCGGCCGCCCAGGGCAGGAACACACACAACACGCTGAAGTACGCGGACAGCAACGACATGGCGGCTGGAGCGACCAGGTACACCGCATCCTGCTGCCCGGTCTCGGCCCACTCCGCGGGCAGGATCCCCGCCTCCACCAGCTTCCTGTTGATACCGAACGCCATCAGGACGAACGCCGCGAACAAGCCGGTACCGGCGCAGGCCAGGATCTGCAACGCCCGCAGCCAGCGCAGCCTGCCCAGACGGATCAGCACCCGCTCCATCCATCCGGCGATGCCGGCGGTGGTCCCGAGGACCACCATCATGAACAGGCCATACCCCACAGCACTGAGCAAAGCCGTCGTGCGGTCCGAACCCTTCGCCAGCGCCGTCTCGAACATGCCGTAGCACGCGACGACCAGTAGTGTGCCGATGACCAGGACGTATGCCGAGCCCCGCCCGGGCCCACCCCGCGCCCGGGGAGCGGAAACCACGCCACTCGGATAACCACCGCCGTACATGCCCCATGTCCCTTCGCCGATTCCCAAGGTGAAAATCGAGCACAAAAGCGGTGGCATTACTCACCGAGCACGAAACGTTACCCTTTTCTTCTCCCCGCACAACGCGCCGGTAAGACAATTCCCGCCCACCAAAAGCCCTGAACGTGGCGTTCCGGATGTCAGGCGTCGCGAACGTGGCGTTCGGGACGTCCACCGTCTCGAACGCCACGTTCAGGGCACTCGGGCGGATTACGCAGAAGGCTCGGACTCGCGGTCCTTGACCCCAGTCAGGAAGCGGCCAACGGCCCGTTCATCGAGGCCCCGGTCCCGCCACCACCCATACCGGGGCTCCCCCTCGAGCCGTGCGCACCGGGGCAGACACAAGCCCTCTCGCAGGAGAACCTGGAGGCCATGGCCGCGCACAACGCCCTGGTCGACAAGTACAACGCCAAGGCGGCCGTCTACAACGAGTGCAAGGCCATCGTTTCCACCGCCCGCACCATGAAGGAGAACGCCCACCGCGCGCTACGAGAGGTGATGGGCAAGATCGAGTCCGGGCTCACCGAAATGATGAACCTCACGCGGCATTGTCGATGGCGGCGCGCTCGGCGCGGCAGGCGCGGACGCACACACCGGTGAGCCCTTCCCGCCGCACGGCCCCGGGTTCAGGAACGACAAGGGCGTGGCGACCGAGCACGACCCCGGCCGCTCCACCAAGCTCTCGCGCAAACCCCGACCGCTGGAGAGCATGGGGCCAGTGCTCGCTTGGCATCGGCACAGCCGCCTCGCCAACATCAAGGTCTACTTCGTGTCACTCGGGATTCTTGCCGTCGGATTCACACTTATCTCGCTGTTCCGCGGAAGCGGCCTTGACATGTTGACCGCTTGGCCGGTGTGGGTAGTCGCGGCCATCGGCGCTTACCTCATGTCCAACCCGTTCAGCTACCAGACGACATCGGCGGGGGCGGACTGGATCACATAGGACTACAACCGGCGCTGGTACCAGCGCCGTGCCCGATCGAACCACCTCAGGACCTACGAGCTCACCCGCGTCGAGGGCTACGCCGCCGGCGGGATGCTGCACATCCGGTTCGAGGACCTGGAGGGACGTGGCGCCGACCGGCAGGTCGGCGACCTCCAACGCGTCCGGCGGATCCGGGATCTCTTCTACAACGGGGTACTCCACTCCGTCGCCAACGGGGCCGAGATCAACCGGACCGCCGTCGAACTGCTCAGCCTGGCCAGACGCCCGCGCTGCGGTTGCGCGACCAGCGCACCGAGCAAACCGGTGCCGACGGTGGCGCAACACACCCGCAGGATTCGGACGCGAGCCAGTAGCCGACGTCGTCAGGGGGAGTTGACCCATTCGTCGCTGCCGTCGGTGAAGCGCTGGTGCTTCCACACCGGCAGCCGTGCCTTGACCTCGTCCACGAGTTCGGCGCAGGCGGCGAACGCCTCGGCGCGGTGGTCTCCGGCGACCGCGCAGGCCAGCGCCACGTCACCGACCTGGAGCGCGCCGAGCCGGTGGCTCACGGCCACCGCGCGCAGGCCCTGCCTGCGGCCGGCGACCTCGGAGACCACCCTGGCCAGCACGTCGCCCGCGCTCGGGTGGCCCTCGTAGTAGAGCGAGGTGACCGCGCGGCCCTCGTCGTGATCCCGTACCACCCCGCCGAAGGTCACCACGGCGCCCGCGGCGGGGTCCTCCACCATGGCCGCGTGCTCGTCCACGGACAGGGTCGCCTCGGTCACCGCGGCCAGCGCGACCCGGACCGGGGCCCCCGCGGGCTCCGGTTCGTCGGGCCCGCCCGAGCCATGCACGGCGTGGTCGCCCCCGGCGAGTTGGTCCACCGCGTGCTCGAGCACCTCGGCCAGCACCTCGAGCCCGTCCTGCACCCCGCCCCGGGAGCCGGGCAGGTTGACCACCACGGTCCGGCCGGCGACCCCGGCAAGACCGCGGGACAGTATGGCGGTGGGCACCTTGTCGCTGCCCGCCGCGCGCACGGCGTCGGCCACCCCCGGCAGTTCGTAGTCCAGCAGCGGCGCGGTCGCCTCCGGCGTGCGGTCGGTCGGCGCCACCCCTGTTCCCCCGGTGGTGATGATGACCTGCGGCTCCCGCTCGAGGCAGTCCCGCAGCGCCGCGGCCACCGGCTCGCCGTCCGCCACCACCAGCGGCTCGGGAACCGCGTAGGAGCGCTCGCTGAGCCATTTCGCGATCACCGGACCGGTCCGGTCGGCGTAGACACCGGTGGCGGCCCGGTTGGACGCGACGATCACGCGCGCCGTCCTCTTCATCGCTCATCCCCTTCCGGACGCCGCCAGGGGCCCGCCTTGCCGCCGTCCTTGCTCTCCAGCCGCACCCCGTCCAGCGTGGCGGCCGGGTCGACCGCCTTGATCATGTCGTGCACCGTCAGGCCGGCCACGGCCACGGCGGTCAGCGCCTCCATCTCCACCCCCGTGCGATCGGTGGTACGCGCCGTCGCCCGGATCTCCACCGCTCGCTCGCCCAGTGTGAAGTCCACGTCCACCCCGGAAAGGGCGATCGAGTGGCACAGCGGGATCAGGTCCGGCGTGTGCTTGGCACCCATGATGCCCGCGATCCGGGCCGTCGCGAGGGCGTCGCCCTTGGCAAGACCGCCCTCGGCGAGCAGGCCGATCACCTCCGCCGTGGTCCGCAGCACGCCACTGGCGACCGCGGTCCGCGCGGTGGCCTCCTTGCCCGACACGTCGACCATCCGGGCCGCACCCTCGTCGTCGAGGTGACTCAGTTCTGCCATACCGAGAAGGCTAGAGGTCCGGCCATGGTGAACGCTTGGCCAGTGCGACCAGGTACCGGCAGGGCTCGGTGGCCGGGTTTCCGAACGAGGTCGGGGCCGGCGGGCCGAGCTGGAGGCAGTCGCCCGCTTCGAGCTCGTGCACCACCTCGCCCTCCTGGAAACGCAGGTGGCCGCGCAGGATCCAGAGCTGCTGGTACTTGAAGACATAGGCCTCGGCGCCGTAGCGGACCTCCGCGCCCGGCGGCAGCTCCACCTCGACCAGCTCGAGCGGGCCGCCCGCGGGCGGGGACACCGCGCGGCGCCGGTAACCGCTGTCCGGGTCGGTCCAGGTGGGCTGGTCCGCGGCGCGCATCAACCGGTCGCCCTCGGTGCCCTCGGCGCGGGCGATGAGCTCGGACAGTGTCAGGCCGAGGGCTCCGGAGAGCCGACCGAGCAGCGCGGCCGTCGGCTGCGCCGCGCCGCGTTCGATCTTGCCGATCATCGCCCTGGAGACCCCGGAACGCTCGGCAAGCGCCCCGGCGGAGAGATTGCGGGCGAGCCGGGCGGCGTGCACGGTCGCCGCCAGCGAGGCGGAGAGTGGATCCGACATGCGCCTACTATAGTGCCACCAAAGGCTATGATAGTAGCCATGGACGCCGGAAGTTGGAAGATCCGCGACGCCTCCGCCCGGGACGCCGAGGCCTGCGCGGCGATCTACGCCCCCTATGTCACCGATACCGCGATCTCGTTCGAGAGCGAGCCGCCCTCGGTCGCCGAGATGGCCGAACGCATCGCGGCCGCGACCCGCACGCATGCCTGGCTGGTGTTGGAGCACGCGGGCACGATCGTCGGATACGCCTACGGTGGCCCGTTCAAGTCCCGCGCGGCCTACCGCTGGTCCTGCGAGGTCAGCGTCTACCTCGACGCGGGGCGGCGGCGTGCCGGCGGGGGCCGCGCGCTCTACCGGGCGCTGCTCGACCGCCTGGCGGAGCGCGGTTTTCGCACCGCCGTCGCCGGGATGACCCTGCCGAACGAGGCGAGCACGGGCCTGCATCACGCGATGGGCTTCGAACCGGTCGGGACCTGCCGGCGGATCGGCTGGAAACACGGCGCCTGGCGCGACGTCGCCTGGATGCAGCGGTCACTGACTCCGAGCGAGGAACCGCCCGTCGAACTCCGGTGAACCGCTCAGCGAGTGGTCGGTATCGAAATTGACCGAAAGCCCACATGGCGACCCGCCGTGCGATAGAACACGGGGCCGCGCATAAAAATCTCTGAAGTGCCCGAAAACTCGAAAGGAACCGGATGTCCCAGAATCCCTACGAGCAGCCAGCGCAACCGATGCCGCCGGACGGCGGTCTGCCGCAGGCGCCCATGCCCGGCCCCACCGGCCCTGCACACCAGGAACCGGTGGCCTCCGGAATCGCGATGAAGCAGCGGCACCCGGTGACGGTGTGGCTGCTGTGGCCGCTGATCACGCTGGGGATCTACCACCTGGTGTGGTACTACAAGATCCACAAGGAGATGGCCGAGTTCGACCGGCGGCGCGCGGTCCCGGTGGCCGGGCCGATGCTGGTCCTGCTACTGCTCGGCTGGACCGTCATCGCCCCGCTGGTCAGCTACTACAACTGTGGCAACCGGATCCGCAACGCGCAGCGCGCGGCCGGGCTGCACGCGAGTTGCTCGCCGGGAATCGGCACCCTGCTGATGATCGTATTCGGGCTCGGCATTCTCTATTACCAGATCGAACTGAACAAGATCGCCAGCTCCTACGGCGTTCCCGAGGGGCAGCAGGTCCCGCTCTGGGTGTGACCGGGACGCTCAGCTCTCCTGAGCCTCCCTGCGCACGGTGGCCTTGACCGCGTCCGCCACCACGGGCGCCACCGCGGAGTCGAACACGCTGGGCACGATGAACGACGCGTTCAGCCTGCCGTCGTCCACCACATCGGCGATGGCGTTGGCGGCGGCCAGCAGCATCTCGTCGTCGATGTGGTGGGCGTGCGCGTCCAGCAGCCCGCGGAACACCCCGGGAAAGGCGAGCACGTTGTTGATCTGGTTCGGGTAGTCGCTGCGGCCGGTGGCCACGACGGCGGCGTGCTGCTGCGCTTCCAGCGGGTCGATCTCCGGGTCCGGGTTGGCCAGCGCGAAGACCACGGCGTTGTCGGCCATGGTCCGCACCTGCTCGGCACCGAAGAGGTTCGGGGCGGACACGCCGATGAACACGTCCGCACCGACCAGCGCCTCGTGCAGGGTGCCGGAGACGTTGTGCGAGTTGGTTTTCGAAGCCACCCAGCGCAGGTTGTCATCCAGGTTGGACCGTCCGGAATGGACGATACCGTCGATGTCCACGGCCACCACGTCGCCGGGGTTCTTCCGCAGCAGCAACCGGATGATCGCCGAGCCGGCCGCGCCCACCCCGCTCACCACGATCTTGCACTGCTCGATCGGCTTGCCGACCACGCGCAGCGCGTTGCGCAGCGCGGCGACCACGACGATCGCGGTGCCGTGCTGGTCGTCGTGGAACACCGGGATGTCCAGCCGCTCGCGCAACCGTGCCTCGATCTCGAAACAGCGCGGTGCGGCGATGTCCTCCAGGTTGATCCCCGCGTACACCGGGGCGAGCGCCTGCACGATGCGGATGATCTCCTCGGTGTCCTGGGTGTCCAGGCACACCGGCCAGGCGTCCACATCGGCGAACTTCTTGAACAGCGCCGCCTTGCCCTCCATCACCGGCAGCGCCGCGGCCGGACCGATGTTGCCGAGGCCGAGCACGGCCGAGCCGTCGGTGACCACGGCGACGGTGTTGCGCTTGATGGTGAGCCGGCGGGCGTCCTCCGGGTTGGCCGCGATGGCCTGGCAGACCCTGGCCACCCCGGGAGTGTAGGCGCGGGACAGGTCGTCCCGGTTGCGCAGGGCGACCTTGGGGTTCACCTCCAGCTTGCCGCCGAGGTGCAGCAGGAAGGTGCGGTCGGAGATCTTGCGCACCCGGACGCCGGGCAGGCTGTTCAGCGCCGTGGTGATGTCCTCCGCGTGGTCGGCGGAGGACACGTTCGCGGTGATGTCCACGACGATGGCATCGGAACGGGACTCGACGACGTCGAACGCCGTGAGCACGCCGCTCACCTTGCCGACCGCCGTGGTCAGGTCACCCGCGGCGCTCGCCGACGGCGGAGCCTCGACTCGGACGGTGATCGAATAACCGGGACCGGGAACCGGCATGGGCTCAAACCCCCGCATGGATGCTTCGGCTGGTTGCCGCCAAACACTAGCGCGGGCCACCGACGCCACGAGCAGCGCATATGCCCGACTCGCGAGTAACTACTCCCGCCAGTTGATCTCGGTGTCAGGGTGCACGTACGGCACGCGCTTCAGCGGGAAGGTCATGTCCCCGAACGGGGACAGCGCGCCCTGCCGGTCGGCGGCCAGCTCGGAGACGGGGTGCTCGCCCTCGGCCGCGTTCGGCCACGTGGGGTCGATCCGGTCCTGCTTTCCGTTGTCGGCCTTGGCCACGTCATCCTCCCGAACGAGTGTGGTGAACCAGGTCCAGTGTGCACGACCAGCGGGCGACGAGCACCACCGACCACCCCCGTATCCTCGGGCATGATGCCCGCGACCTCACTTGCGGACTGGCTGCGCTCGGTCTCCGACGAGGCGCTGGCCACGCTGCTGCGCAACCGGCGCGACCTGGCTACGCCGCCACCGGCGGACGCAGGCGTGCTCGCGACCCGCGCCGGTACCCCTGGCTCGATCGCCCGCGCCTGCGAGGACCTGGACACCTTCACCCTGGCCGTGCTGGAAGCCCTGCTGGTGGCCGATGCCGATACCGAGCCCACCACCCGCGACCACCTCGGCGAGTTGCTCGGCAGGCAGCCGGGCCCGGCGCTGGACCGGCTGCGGGCGCGGGCACTGGCCTGGGGCGAGGACGGCGCACTGCGGGTCGCCCCGGCCCTGCGCGAGGTACTCGGCTCCTTCCCCGCCGGGGTCGGGGCCTCGGCACCGGCCCTCGCCGCGGCCGATCGCGCCGAGCTGGACGGCCTGCTCGAGCAGGTCGGGGCGGATGAGCGTGCGCTGCTCGGCAAGCTGGCCGACGGGCCGCCGGTCGGCCGCACCAGGGACGCCGCGGCCGAGGTCCCGCTGGCCGAGGCCGGTACCCCGGTGCAGCGCCTGCTGGCCCGCGGGCTGCTGCTGCGCCGCGACGCGGAGACCGTGGAGCTGCCGAGGGAGGTGGCGATCGCCCTGCGCGGTGGGCGGCTGTTCACTGCGGAGACCCTGGACGAGCCGGAGCTGCCGATCACCGCGCACGAGCGCACCACGGTGGACGAGGCGGGCGCGGGCGAGGCCATGGAGCTGCTGCGCCGAATGGAGAGCCTGCTGCTGGCGTGGTCCGCGCAGCCACCGCCGGTGCTGAAGTCCGGCGGGCTCGGCGTGCGGGAGCTGCGCAGGCTGGCCCGCGACCTCGAGGTGCCGGAGCCCACGGCGACGCTGCTGGTCGAGCTGGCCGCGGGCGCCGGGCTGGTCGCCGACAGCGCCGCCGGCACCCCGGAGTGGGTGCCGACCACGCTCACCGACAGCTGGCTGGCCTCCCCGCCCGCCCAACGCTGGGCCACGCTGGCGCAGGCATGGTTGGACCTGCCGCGGCTGCCAGGGCTGGCCGGGCAGCGGGACGCGAAGGACAAGCCGCTGGTCCCGCTCGCCGAGGAGCTGCGCAGGCCGCAGGCGCCGGTGGGGCGGCGCCGGGTGCTGAACGTGCTGGCCGAGCTGCCCGCCGGGGCGGGCGTGGACAGCGTGGAGGCACTGGTGCGGGTGCTCGCCTGGCGCGCCCCGCGCCGCGGCGGCAGGCTGCGGGACGAGGTGGTGCGGCAGACCATGGCCGAGGGCACCGCGCTGGGGCTGGTGGCGCACGGTGCCCTGTGCACCGCCACCGGCGCGCTGCTGGCGGACGACCGGCCCGGCGCGGTGGAGGCGATGGTCGAGGCACTGCCGACGCCGGTGGACCACATCCTGGTGCAGGCGGACAACACGGTGGTCGCGCCGGGACCGCTGGAACCCGACCTGGCCGCCGAGGTGGCGGGCGTCGCCGAGGTGGAGTCGGCGGGGCACGCCACGGTCTACCGGGTCACCGAGACCTCGGTGCGGCGGGCACTGGACACCGGGCGCACCGCGGCCGAGCTGCACGAGCTGTTCGCCACCCGCTCGGCGACGCCCGTCCCGCAGTCGCTCACCTACCTGATCGATGATGTGGCCCGCAGGCACGGCCGGCTACGCGGCGGCGCCGCGGGCTCGTTCCTTCGCTGTGACGACGAGGTACTGGTGGCGGAGGTGCTGAACAGCGCCGCGGCCAGGGAGGTGGAGCTACGCCGGATCGCCCCGACCGTGCTGATCAGCCCGTTCCCGCTGGCCGAGGTGCTGGACGAGCTGCGCAAGGTCGGGTTCGCCCCGGCCGCCGAGGGCCCCGACGGCCGGGTGATGGACCTGCGCCCCGCGGGCAGGCGGATCCCGCCGAACGCGCCCCGGTCCCGCCCGGTGACCACCGAGCAGGCCGGGATCAGCCAGGAACAGCTCACCGCCGTGCTCGCGCACCTGCGCGCCGGTGACCGCGCGGCGAGCAGCAGGCGTGGTTCCGTGACGCGGCTGCCGGGTGGCGGTGGCGCCGACACCTCGGCCACCCTGGCGCTGCTGTCCCGGGCCACCAGGGAACAGCGCGAGGTCTGGATCGGGCTGGTCGACTCGCACGGCACCGCGAGCCAACGGGTGGTCACCCCGGTGCGGGTCGGCGGCGGGGTGCTGGAGGGCGCCGACAGCGAGCGGTACCCGCTGCACCGGATCACCTCGGCCGCGCTGGTGGAGGATTGACCCACTGACATGCCCTGAACGTGGCTTTCGAGACGCTAGGCGCCGCGAACGGCACGATTGAGACGTTGAACGCCCGGAACGCCACGTTCAGGGAACTCGGTTAGAGGGCGCGCAGGCCGGCGAGCACACGCTCGAGGAACTCCTGGGAGGAGCGGTCGCCGACGAAAAGCCCCGGCTGGTGGATGAGCACGAGCCCGGCGTCGGCGAGGTCGCCGATCAGCACCTTCACGACGCCGAGCGGCAGCGCGAGGTGGGCCGCGACCTCGGCCACCGAGCGCGTCTCGGTGCACAGGTCGCAGATGCCGCGATGCGCCACCGAGGTCGCGCCCTCGTGCCGCCTGCCCTGCTCACTGGTGGACACCAGCGCCTCGATCTCGAGATCGCGGTCCGGCCGGGTACGCCCGCCGGTGCGGGTGTAGGGCCGTACCAGCGAGCGCTGCTCGGCGCGTCTCGGCATCTCCATCGGCGGCTACCCGCGCACGCCGCCCTGGAGCTGCTCGCGCAGCTCCGGCGTCATCTGCTGGCCCACCCGGTCCACCAGCATGGTCATCTCGTAGGCGACGGTGCCGATGTCGCAGGTCGGGGCGGCCAGCACGGCCAGGCAGGAACCGTCACTGATGGACATCAGGAACAGGTAGCCCCGCTCCATCTCCACCACGGTCTGGTTCACGTTGCCCGCCTCGAAACAGCGGGCCGCGCCCTGGGTGAGACTGATCAGCCCGGAGGCGACGGCGGAGAGCTGCTCGGCACGCTCCTGTGGCAGGCCCTCGGAGTTCGCCAGCAGCAGGCCGTCCGCGGACACCACGACGGCGTGCGCCGCGCCGGGTACCCTGCGTACGAAGTCGGTGATCAGCCAGCCGAAGTTGCCCGCCTGCTGGGCCGAACCTGCCACTGTTCCTCCATCGTTCGTTCGGCGCCGGACAAGCGTGGCCGTACCCGGAGACGCCTGTGCTCTATTCCAGTGTCGGGCTATTCAGCTGGTACCGGGCGTCACCTCGTACGGTGACCCGCACCGACCGCTCGCGCGGGCCTGGCGGCCCGGGGTCGCTGGGTCGGTCCTGAACAGCCCTCCTTCGCTCGCTGGATCCCCTCGGCAAGGGTATTCATCAGGACAACACTGTCGAGCCCACTCCCCTTGAAATGATCGACACCAAGGGTGTATGAACCAGCGCGGACCGCAGCACAATGACCTGGATCACAGGTGTGGTCCAACCGGGTGACGGCTAGGTTTCAGCAGGTCAGCACGGAAAAACAGCGGGGACAGTGCGGGGTCGGCGCCGCAGACCGGGCAGATCATGCACGGCGGAGGCGGCTGTTCGGCCCACGGAAGGGATCACCCCGAATTCTCGGAGTTCACCCCAACGGCCGCACCCATCCGGGAGGTGACCCCGGCAGGCCGGGTCAACCGGCGCTGAGTGCGGTGTCGTGCGCGATGGCGTGCTGCACGACCGAGATGAGCACCTGCTTGGTCGACTCCCGGTCCCGCGCGTCGCAGGCCATGATCGGCACCGAGGGCGCGATGGTCAGCGCGTGCCGCACGTCCTCGATCTGGTGGTGCAGCAACCGGTCGAAGCAGTTGATCGCGACGATGTAGGGCAGCTTGCGGTTCTCGAAGAAGTCGATCGAGGCGAACGCGTCGGACAGCCGCCGCGTGTCCACCAGCACGACCGCCCCGATGGCGCCGAGCGCGAGGTCGTCCCACATGAACCAGAACCGGTGCTGCCCCGGCGTCCCGAACACGTAGAGCACCAGGTCGGAGTCCAGCGAGATCCGGCCGAAGTCCATCGCCACCGTGGTGGTGACCTTGTTCGGCGTCGCCGAGACGTCGTCGACCGACACGCTCGCCTCGGTCATCGAAGCCTCGGTGGTCAGCGGGTCGATCTCGGAGACCGCTCCGACCAACGTGGTCTTGCCAACCCCGAACCCGCCGGCAACCACGATCTTGGCCGATGAGGTGGGTCCTGCCGCTGCCGACGTGTTCGCGTCGGAGTCAAACTCTCCGAAGCCCACTGAGCACCCTTTCCATGAACTCGATACTCGGCCGGTCACCGGAGGCGGCGCTCGCGGTATGCACGAGCACCAGCCCGAGGCCGGCCACATCACCAACCAGCACGCGCACGACACCGAGCGGAAGCCGCAGCAGCGCGGCGACCTCGGCGACCGAGCGCGTATCCAGGCACAGGTCACAGATCGACCGGTGTTCCGGGACACGAACGCTCCCGGTGAACCGGCCCCGCTCGCTCGTCTGCACCAGTGCCTCGATGGCGAGGTCGTATGTCGGCCGCGTGCGGCCGCGTGTGCGAAAGTACGGTCGGACCAGTCCCGAGCTGGGCTCGGGTTCCTGGCTGGCCTGGCGTGGAAAGCCGGGGATGGACTGCTCCGGTGGCTCCGGGTCGAGGGAGCGCTCGCCGAAGGCGACGAACCCCTCGCGCGGCTCGTCGAAGCGACCCTCGAGCTCGCCGTCCCTGCCACGGGAGACGCCGTACAACTCGGCACCGGGACCGCTGAGCAGCCGATCCCGGTAGTCACCAACGTCGAAGCTCGCCGGGTCGCCTGCCGTGCCCGATTCGGCGTGGTACAACCAGTCCTCGCTGCCGCTTACCGAGCCGTAGGCCTGGTCCTGGTCGTAGCCACGCGCCCGCCACGACCGGTCCCGCCAGTCGTCCCAGTCTTCCCCAGCCATGTCGTTGTCCGATTCGTCCGGCCACCGTGCCACGGAATGGCCACCACCGAGCTGTCGATTACCGCGGAAACGCCCTGAATCCACATCCTTCTCCTCGGCCGCGCTCGACCGGCACGCCTGTCATCGCCGCACCGAACCCTGCAACTGCGCCCGCAGTTCGGGCGTCATCTGCTGGCCGACCCGGTCGACCAGCAGGGTCATCTCGTAGACGACGAGACCGATATCGCTGTCCGGCGAGCCGAGCACCGCGAGGCAGGACCCGTCCGAAACCGACATCAGGAACAGGAACCCGTTGGCCATCTCGACCACGGTCTGCGCCACCGAGCCACCCTCGAACACCTGCGCGGCACCCCTGGCCAGGCTGGTCAGGCCGGAAGCCACCGCGGCGAGCTGATCGGCCCGGTCCTTGGGCAAACCGCGGGAGGCCGCCAGCAGCAATCCGTCCGCGGAGACCACGACGGCATGCGCCGCGCCAGGAACACGATGAACGAAATCCGTGATGAGCCAAGCAAAACTGCCCTGCTGTGCCGGCTTGCCCTGCTGTTTCGGCCCACCCGGCTGCGCTGCACCCGCCCGTTGCACACTCACTCCTTAGCCCCGTGTTCGGCAGATCGATCGCCCGTGCCCTGGACGCCGCCCCGCCCGTTGACACCCACGGCATCGGGCCGGTAGGTGGAGTCGGTCACGTCATCGTCCTCTCGGAGCGCATGCCTGCCGCTCTGGTAGCCACGCTGGAAACTCACCATCCGGTTCCGTGCCGCCGCCGCGGACCTGGCGATAGCGCCCTCACCCGGCTGTGCCGACGTGGTATCGGTGAAGGCATTGCTCTCCGAGGGAGACACCGAGCCCGGCACCAAGTATGCGTTGGGCACCCGCTTGGGCAGCCCGGCCGGGGTGACCTCCTCGTTCTTCGACTCGAGCAGCGACTGCGCCGCCTGCCAGCCGTTGTCGGACACGCTGGTCCACTCCGACGCCACGGCCGCTCCCTCCGGTTCCTCCGCCGCGTCGGCCCGCTGCTGCTCCTGCTCGGGTTCGGCATCGGCGTAATCGTCCTGCTCGACCGGTTCCTCTCCCTCCTCGCTGAACCAGCGCGACAGCACCGACTGGTAGATCGGCAACCGTTTGGTCGGGACGTCGTCGTCCAGCGCGCTGCCGTCCCCGTCCACCTCGTCCTTGGGCCACTCCGGCGCCACCGGGACGTAGCGGGGTTCGTCCGCGGGCAGCGACAGCATGTACGACGTGTCCTCCGCGGACAAGTCCGTCGCTTCCTCCCTCGCGTCCTCCCTGCGATGGGCACCGGACGGCCGCTCCTCGTACTCCGCCGGCTCCCTCGGCCTGCGCGGCGGCGGCAGCGGTGGTGGAGCGGGCGCGTCGTCCGGCGCCGAGCTCAGGAACGGGCCCGCCGCCTTGGACGCGCCCCCGCCGACCAGGTCGTCCAGGCTGATCGGCTGGTCCAGCGGCTTCAGCCCGGCCTGCTCGACGACCTGGGTCTGTTCCTCCGGATCCGGTTCGGGGACCGGCGGCAGGGTCGCGGGCGGGGAGGAGGGCGGCCCGCCCGGGTCCGGCGACGCCTGCGGTGCGGGCGGCTCGGTGGGCAGGGAGGACACCGACCGCACCGGGGGGATCGAGGGCAGTGACGGCGAGGAGGACTCCTCGGGCCGCTCCGGCGCCGGCGCGCGTAGCTGCTCGGGGCCGAAGGACTCGGTGGAAGGCGTGGCGCTGAGCAGTTCGGCCGGCACCACGATCCGGGCGATCACCCCGCCCTCGATGTCCTCGTTCTCCCGCAGCCGCACCTCGATGCCGTGCCGCTGGGCCAGCCGGGCGACCACGTAGAGGCCCATCCGCCTGGTCACCGACACGTCCAGGTCCGGGGGGTCGGCGAGGCGCTCGTTGGCCTCGGAGATCTGGTCCTCGCTCATCCCGACGCCCCGGTCGGTGATCTGGACGGCGAGCGCCTTACGCCTCGTCACCACGGCGCGCACGCTGACCTTGGTCTCCGGCTCGGAGAAGTAGGTCGCGTTGTCCAGCAACTCGGCCAGCAGGTGCACCAGGTCGTGAATGGTGCGGCCCTGGACGGCGACCTCCGGCACGGTGCCGACCTCGACCCGCGCGTACTGCTCGATCTCCGACACCGCGGCGCCGATCACGTCCGCGGACGGGACCGACCTGGTGACCGACTTGGCGAGGCCGGCACCGGAAAGCACCAGCAGGCTCTCGCCGTTGCGCCGCAACCGGGTGGCAAGGTGGTCCAGCTCGAACAGGCTGGCCAGCTGGTCCGGGTCCTGTTCCTCGGCCTCCAGCCGGTCGATCACACCGAGCTGCCGTTCCACCAGCCGCTGGCTGCGCCGGGAAAGGTTGACGAAGATGCGGTTCACGTTCTCCCGCAGCAGGGCCTGCTCGGCGGCCATCCGGATGGCTCGCTCGTGCACCACGTCGAAGGAGCGGGCGACCTCGCCGATCTCCTCGCGGGTCTGCACCGGGACCGGGTCCACCGCGCCCCGGGACGCCTCCATCGGGTTCGGGTCGGCGAGGATCCGGCGCACCGTCTCCGGCAGCCGGACGTAGGCGACCTCCAGCGCGTTGGTCCGCAGCGTCCGCAGCGGGCTGAGCAGCGAACGCGCGATGATCAGCATCAGCGCGAGCGCCGCGATCAGCGCCGCCAGCACGATGCCGGAGAAGACCCAGGCCGACTCGGTCGCGTTCGCGGCGAGGGTCTCGGCCCGGCCACGCAGCTGGCCGAGCAGCTCGGACTCGACCTCGCGCATCTTGTCCCTGGTGGCGGCGCCGTCGTTGGTGAGGGCCTCGTTGTTGATGTTGAGCTGTTCGCCCTCCGCGTCGCGGACGAAGGCGGCCAGCTTGATCCGCTCGCGGTTGTCCACCTCGGTACCGCTGACCGTGTCCGAGTACAGCTGCTGCTGCGCCGGGCTGGCGTTGGCCAGGAAGTCGTCGATCCCGGCCCGCGCGCCCGCCTGCGCGGCGAAGGTCCGTTCCAGCAGGTCCGCGGGGAACTGGTTACGCCCGGCCGCGATGTGCAGCGCGGCGTTCTCCTTCGCGGTGGCCTCCTTGGCCTCGCTGAGCGACTGGACCAGGGTGCCCTGCCGGAGCAGCTCCCGCTCGGTGACCGCGGCGTTCACCTCCCGGCCGAGCTGGACCAGCGCGTCCAGGATCGAGTTGTACGCCACGAAGGCGGCCATGTCCGGGTAGTTGGTGTTGCTGATGGCGTTGCGCAGCGCCGAAAGCGCGTCCAGTCGTTGCAGGCCCCGCGCGTATCGCGCGTTGGCCGCCGGGTCGTCGGTGTCCAGCTCGTCGGCCGCCGACCGCAGGTCGCGCACGGCCGCGTCGACCCTGGCGATCTGCGAGTCCAGCGCGGCGCGCTCGAGGGAGCCGCTCGCGACCCGGTCCACGGCGAGGGTGCGCTCCGCCTGCAGGGCGTGCACCACCGCGGTCAGCCTTGCGGCGACGTCGACCTGGTCGACGGTCTGGCCGAACTCCTCCGCCCGGTTCAGCTCGTCCGCCGTGCGCAGGCCACCGAGGATCACCGCGGTGACCATCGGCACGATCAGCACCGCGGCGAGCTTGGAACGTAGTCGCCAGTTACGCAGCTTCCATCGGGAGCCACCCGGCTCCGTTTCATGCGCACGGTCGTCCTGCTCGGTCGCGGGAGTCCCGCCTACCTCCGCGGCTTCTGTCCTCGGCACCGCTCTATCACCATCGTTCTCCGAGCTGGATACGAACCCGGGTTCGCCACCAGGCACTAGCAGCACACTCCCTGCATGCGAGCCGACCGCCGGTCACGTGGACGGGATCGGTTCAGCGGCAGCATTGCGTCGCGGGCGCGCGCCGGTCAACCTGGCGCCGTCATACGCGTTCACCGGTTAGGGCCATCCCTCCGAAAGCGTCCAAGGATGGACCGACGACACGCACGTCCACGGCGTCGCTGGGCCATTCAGTCACTCTCTTATCACTACATTGGTGGTCTATACCTGGCTGCAGGTACAGAAGGTAGCGAAGTCCGCGCGGTGATGTAACCCTCACAGGTTCGTCACCGAACATCACAGTGACCGTCCAAGACCGTCCAGGGACGCATCGCGCTGCAGTCCTCGCCAACTTCAAGCCAGCCGAGAGTAAAGCAGATCACATCCAAGTGCATCCGATCGAGTGATGCAAGATACCGAGAGAATTAGTGTAGGCACCGATTGTGATGGGGACCTCCGGTCTTTAGAGTGTCCCGCGTGGTCCCCCGGGAAGCACTGGCCAGTGCTGTCCGGAACCCGCAAAATCCAACCCATCCCCACCTCATCTCATCTCATCCCACGAGGAGTTGGCTTTGCTTCGAAACGCCACCAGGACCGTGCGGTCCCGCAGCCGCCGCACCAGACTGGGCATACTCGCGACCTCGCTCGTCATGCTGGCCTCGGTCAGTGGCTGCGGCCTACTCGGTGGTGAGTCCGACGATTCCTCCGGTGGTGGCGACGGCCCGCTGGAGCAGTCCAAGCTCACCGTCTCGATCATGCCGACCATCGACCTCGCGCCCCTGCACCTGGCGATGAAGAACGGCTACTTCAAGGAAGAAGGCCTCGAGATCGAGACGGTCAGCGCGAAGAGCGGGCAGGCCTCGCTGGCCAAGCTGATCGGCGGTGAGGTGGATATCGCCTACAGCAGCTACAGCCCGTTCTTCCTTGCGCAGTCGAAGGGAGCCGCGAACCTCAAGTTCGTGGCCGACGCCTCCTCCGCCGCGCCGAACAGCACGCTGATCATGGCCATGCCGGACTCCAAGGTCCAGTCGGTGCAGGACCTCGAGGGCAAGCGGGTTGGCATCACCGCGCTGGGCACCATCATCGAGGTGCTGGTGAAGTCGACCATGCAGGCCAACGGCGTGGACTTCAACAACGTGGAGTGGGTGGAGATCCCCTTCCCGGACACCGCGGCCGCGCTGCAGAACGACCAGGTCGACGCGGCCTTCCTCACCGAGCCGTTCATCACCCAGGCGGAGAAGAGCGTCGGGGCGGTGCCGGTGGCGGACACCGCCAAGGGGCCGACCAAGGACTTCCCCACCGCGGGCTACGGCTCCTCGGCCGACTTCGCGGACAAGAACCCGGAGACCATCGCCGCGTTCCAGCGGGTGATGCAGAAGGCGACGAACGAGGCGCTGGCCGACCGGAGCAAGATCGAGCCGCTGCTGGTCGAGCACAGCAAGATCGACGCGGACACAGCCTCGCTGGCCACCCTGCTGACCTTCCAGTCCGCGCTGGACCCGCAGCGGCTGCAGCGCGTGCCCGACCTGCTGCTGGAGTTCGGGATCATCGAGCAGGCCGTGGACGCTTCGCAGATGATCGCCCAGCCGTCGGCGGACTGACCCGAGACAGGCGCTGACGCTGACGTGCGACCGTTCTACCGAAATCTGGCCGGCCTGATCGGCTTCTTCGCGATCTGGGAAGCAGTCGTTCGGGCCGGCCTGGTGCGGGAGGTCTTCCTGCCGCCACCGACCGTCGTGTTGACCAGCCTGGTGGAGTTGATCGGCCGGGAGTCCTTCCTGCGCGACATCATCGCCAGCCTGCTCGCCTGGGCGATCGCCATGTTCGTCGCGATCGCCGTCGCCGTCCCGGCCGGGTTGCTGCTCGGCAGCATCCCCGGGCTGCGGGTCGCCACCAGGGCGATCGTGGAGTTCCTGCGCCCGATCCCCTCGGTGGCGCTGATCCCGCTGGTGATCCTGGTGATCGGCGGCGGGCCGGAGGCCAAGATCACGCTGGCCGTGTACGCCTCGCTGTGGCCGATCCTCTACAACACCATCTACGCCTTCGACGAGATCGACCCGTTGCTCATCGACACCGCGCGCTCCTGCGGCACCAGCAGGGTGCGGATCCTGCGCACGGTGGCGCTGCCGCACGCGGCGCCGTTCATCTTCACCGGGATCAGGATGTCCGGCGCGATCGCGCTCATCCTGGTGGTGAGCACCGAGTTCATCGCCGGGGCGCATCGCGGGATCGGCAACTTCATCCTGGAGGCAAGCGGTGGCGCGGGCCGGATGGACCTCGTGCTGGCCGGGACCGTGGTGGCCGGGCTGGCGGGCTACCTGATCAACGAGGGCCTCGAACGCGTCGGCAGGCGGCTCTTCCGCTGGAACACGGCCGAAACGGAGGCGACGTGAGGTACGTTCTCGGCTTCCTGCGCCGCTGGTCGCTCTTCATCGGTGCGGCGGTGCTGTGGGAGCTGGCCACCCGGGCCGCGGGCAGCACGTTCTTCCCCCCGCCGACCAGCATCCTGGCCAGCGCGGCCGAGCTGTGGTTCTCCGGTCCGGCAGCCCAGTTGTTCCTCGGCGACCACGTCTTCGAGGACATCCTGCCCAGCCTGAGCCGGGTGCTCGGCGGCTGGGCGATCGCGGTGGTGCTCGGGGTGGGGCTGGGCACCGCGCTCGGCCGCTCGCGCACCGGGATGGACTACGTGGGCCCCCTGTTCGGTTTCATCAGGGCGATCCCGCCGCCGACCCTGATCCCGGTGTTCCTCCTGCTGTTCGGGCTCGGCACCGGCATGCAGCTGATCACCATCGTCTTCGGCGCGTTGTGGCCGATCCTGCTGAACACCGTGGACGGGGTCCGCTCGGTGGACCGGACCAAGCAGGAGACCGCCCGCTCCTTCGGCACGCCCCGGCACTACTGGATCGGCGGGGTGGTGCTGCCCGCCGCGCTGCCGAAGATCTTCGCCGGGCTGCGGCTGAGCCTTTCCATCGCCTTGATCCTGATGGTCATCTCGGAGATGGTCGGACCACCGCACGGGATCGGCGCCCAGCTGATCGCCGCCAAGCAACACTTCGAGTTCCCGGCCATGTGGTCGTGGATCGTGCTGCTCGGCGCCCTCGGCTACGGGCTGAACGCACTACTGCTCGTGGTGGAGCGCCAGGTGCTCAGCTGGCAACCGAGCCGCGGCGCGGAACAAACCCAGACCAGGGGAGGATGAACATGCCGACCATGCTGGAGGTGCAAGGCCTCGGCCACCGCTACGGCGCCGGCGAGAACGCGCACGTGGCCGTGGACGACCTCTCGTTCACCGTCGAGGCCGGGCAGTTGGCCTGCATCGTCGGGCCGTCCGGCTGCGGCAAGTCGACCCTGCTGCGCTGCGTGGCCGGGCTGCTCCAGCCCACCGGCGGCGAGGTGAAGCTGCACGGCGACCTGGTGTCCGGGGTGCCCGCGGATCTCGCGGTGGTGTTCCAGGACTACAGCCGCTCGCTGTTCCCGTGGCTTTCGGTGCGCAAGAACGTCGAGTTCCCGCTGCGCTGGATGGACCTCGGCCGCGCCGAGCGCAGGGATCGGGCCCAGGAGGCGCTGGAGTGGGTCGGTCTCGGCGAGGCGGGCGGGAAGTACCCGGCGCAGCTGTCCGGCGGGATGCAGCAGCGGGTGTCGATCGCGCGGGCGCTGGCCCGCCGTCCCTCCCTGCTGCTGATGGACGAGCCCTTCGCCTCGGTGGACGCGCAGACCCGGTTCGAGCTGGAGGACCTGCTGCTACAGGTGCGGAAACAGCACGGGAGCACCGTGCTGCTGGTCACCCACGACATCGACGAGAGCGTGTACCTCGGCGACCGGGTGCTGGTGCTGTGCAAGTCGCCCGCCTCGATCATCGCGGACCTGCCCGTGGACCTGCCAGCCGAGCGGGACCAGATCACCACCCGGGCCTCCGCCGGGTTCGTGTCCATGCGCAGCGAGGTGGCGCGGCTGCTGCACGGCGGCGAGCCCGGCGCGCGCAAGGCGAGCGCGGCCGAGGTCGCCGCGGCGGATCTCGAGGAGACCGACACCGCAACCGAGCTCGCCGGCTCCGCGGCCAGGGACACCGAGGCGGAGCTGCGCAAGTGACAGAGGATCCGCAAACGGCTGACCCGGTCGCGATCGCGGGCAGGCTCGCGGACACCTTCGCCGAGCGCGCCGCCGAGCACGACAGCGGCAACACCTTCCCGTTCCGCAACTACGCGGACCTTGCCGAGGCCGGCCTGCTACGGCTGTCGGTTCCCACCGAGCTGGGCGGCCTCGGCGCGGGGCTGCCCGAGATCCTGCCGGTGCTGGAGCGGCTGGCGATGGGCGACGGCGCCACCGCGCTCGCGGTGACCATGCACATCTCCCCGTTGGGGCAGTGGGCGAGCGTGTGGCGCCGCACGAAGAGCCCGCGCCTGGAGGAGCTGCTACGGATGGCGGCCGCGGGCAAGCTGATCTGGGCCTCGGTCACCGGGGAAATGGGCCTGGCCAACAACATGACCGACGCGCGCACCACGGCGACGCGGGTGCCGGGCGGCTTCACGCTGAGCGGAAGGAAGAGCTTCGCCACCAACACCTCCGTCGCCACGCACTGCTCGACCACCGCGCGGTACGAGGAGGCCGAGGGCGGGCCGCGGCTGTTGCTCTGCCAGATCGCGCTGGACCAGCCCGGGGTGCGGGTGCACGACACCTGGAACACCATGGGCATGCGAGCGACCCGCAGCGACGACCTCGAGCTGACCGAGGTCTTCGTCCCGGACGACCGGGTGGTGCACTCGCTGCCGGTCGGGCACCTGGACGCGCGCGTGCTGGAGACGGTGTGGGCGTGGGCGATGCCGGCGTTCTCCGCGGTGTACACCGGCATCGCAGCGGGGGCACTGGACTGGGCCGCGCGGCAGCTCGTCCGGCGTGGGCGGGAGACCGACCCGGTGCTGCAGGACCTCATCGGTGAGTGCCAGATCCTGGTGGAGAGCTCGCGCGCGCTGATCCACCGGCACGCGGGCGAGGTGACCGGCCGCGAGCTGTTCGAGCACGGGGTGCAGCAGGGCATCGCCCGGTGCGCCCTGGTGAAGTACACCGCGAGCAACAACGCGACGAAGGTGCTGCAGCGGCTGGTCGACGCCCTCGGCGGTGCGGCCTACAGCAAGGACCTGCCGTTCGAGCGGATGTGGCGGGACGTGCAGGCCGGCACGTTCATGCCGATGGGCAACCTCGCGGCGCGCAAGCTCATCGGCGCCAGCGTGCTCGGGGTGCGGACCGCCCCCACCGTCGACTTCGACACCCCCTAGCGAACCGTGGAGGTACCGGTCCGGCCTAGGAACTGCTGACCAGCTCCGCCCAGCGGCGCACCGCCTCCGCGTCGAGCGATTCGGTCCAGCCACCCTGCCGGACGGCGCCGCCCACGTGGAATGCGGTGACTCCGGCGGCGCGCAGCGGGGCGATGTGCTCGGCGCGCAGGCCGCCCCCGGCCAGCAGCCGCGGCCCCTCCCGCCGCGCGGCCAGCTCCCGCAACAGCGTCCGGCCGCGCTCGACGCCCTCCGGATGGCCCGCGGTGAGCACGGTGTCGCATTCCGCCTCGACCAGCATGGCGTGTGCGGCACGGGGATCGGCGGCATGGTCCACCGCGCGGTGGAAGGTCCACCGGCAGCCGGGGACGCTCTCCGCGAGCGCTCGGCAGGCGGCCAGGTCGGGCTCACCGCCTGGGGTGAGGAAACCGAACACGAACTCGGCGGCGCCGGCCTCGGCCAGGTCGGCGGCGCGCGAGCGCAACCCGTCCAGCCCCACGGGCCGGAACGAGTCCTCCGCCCGCAGCATCACCCGGACCGGAAGGTCGGTCGCGCCGAGCACCTCCCGCACCACCGCGGCGCTCGGGGTGAGCCCGGCCACCGCCATGTCGGTGACCAGCTCCAGCCGATCCGCGCCGCCCTTCTGGGCCCGTTCGGCGTCCTCCGGCCCGAGCGCGATCACCTCGAGCAAGGCTTCGGTGCTTGCCCGGAAACGCGCGGCACGATCCTCGTTCGGCACGGGCTCGGGCGCCCTACCACTGGTCACGAACAGCTCACCGTCCCTGTCCTCTCGTCGACCGCTCCACGGCCCGCTGGTGCCGGCCGCGCTGCCGGCCACTCTGCAGGCTCGCCATGCGCAGCCGTACCGCCTCCGGTGCCATGGAGATGACCGGACCCTCGTCCATGGCCGGGGTATCGGTCGCGCTCGGGATCCGTCCCTCGCGCGGCACCCGCCGCGGCAGCCCCGCCGCGGTCAGGCCGCCGTCCTGGACAGTCTCCCCGGTGTCCGCGGCGGGCCGCTCCGCGGGCACCGCTCCGGCTGCCGCGGAATCCTCCGGCCAGGCGTACGACTCCGGGTCGTCCTCCGCACCGGGCCACCGGCGCGGCTCCTGCCACAGTTGCTCGGGCACCGTGATCGGGTCGGATGGCCGCGGCAACCGCTCGATCTCCTCGGTGTCCGCCTCGGCGAGGTCCTCTGCCTCGCCCCCGGTGTCCTCCGCGGCGGGCTCGCCCCGGATCCGGGTGAGCGCGTCCAGCCCGGACCTGTCCGCGTCCTCCTCCCCCGCGGCGACCGCCTGGAACCACTGGGCCAGGACGGCCTGGTAGGCAGGCATCCGCTCGGTCGGGACGTCGTCCTCGAGCGGGTGTGCGTCGTCATCGTCCTCGGTCGGCCAGTCCGGCGGCGACTCCGGCTCCACCGGCGCCCGGCGCGGCGGGCCGTGCTCGGCGAGCGAGCGGGCGAGCGGGGATTCCGGCTCCGGTTCGGGCTCCGGTTGGAGTTCGGGCTCGACGGGCTCCCGCTCCGCTTCCTCGACCGGCTCGGGCTCCGGTTCGGCGGGCTCGGGGGAGACCTCCTCGGGCGGTGGCGGCGCCCCGAGCAGCGCGGCCGGCACGATCACGGTCGCGGTGAGCCCGCCCTGACCGGACTCGGCCAGCCGCACCCGGATGTCGTGCCTGCGCGCCAGCCGCGCCACCACGTACAACCCCATCCGCCGGGAGACCTCGACGTCCACCTCGGGCGGCTCGGCGAGCCGGGTGTTCGCCCGCCGGATCTCGGTGGGTGGCATCCCGGCGCCGCGGTCGGTGATGTCGATCCGCCAGTCCCCGTCCGGGGTGATCGAGCTGGCCACCGAGACCATGGTGTCCGGCGGGGAGTACTCGGTGGCGTTCTCCAGCAGTTCGGAGACGACATGCACCAGGTCGCTCACCGCGTCGCCACGCACGGCGAACGCGGGCGTGGTGGCGACCTCGATACGCCGGTAATGCTCCACCTCGGACAGTGCGGCGCCGATGATCTCGTCAGTGGCCGCCGCTCCCGCGGCCGCGGGGCCGAGGTCCTGCCCGGACAGCACCAGCAGGTTCTCACTGTTGCGCCGCATCCGGGTGGCGAGGTGGTCGAGCTCGAACAGCCCACCGAGGGTCTCCGGGTCCTGCTCGTCGGCCTCCATCCGATCCAGCACCGACAACTGCCGCTCGACCAGTTCCTGGCTACGCCGGGAAAGGTTGGCGAACATCGAGTTGACGTTCTCCCGCAGCAGGGCCTGCTCGCCCGCCAACCGCACGGCCTCGCCGTGCACCGCGTCGAAGGCCCGCGCCACCTGGCCGAGTTCCTCCCTGCTGAACACCGGGACCGGCGCCACCCCGCGCCTGCCCTCCCTGCTCGGGTCCGGATCGGCGAGGATCTCGTCCACGGCCGCGGGCAGCCGGTGCCCGGCGACCTCGAGGGCGCTGCGGCGCAGTGTCCGTAACGGCCGCAGCAGTGAGCGTGCCACCACCGCCGCCAGGATCCCGGCGACAATCAGCACCCCGAGCATCACCCCGGCGCCGCGGATCGCGTCCTCGCGTGCCCGCGTCGCGAGCAGGTCGGAACGTTGCTGTACCTGCACCAGCATCGCTTCCTGGACCTGGTTGGCCAGGTTGACGGTGTACGTGGCCGCGGTCTCCCAGCGTCGCGGGTCCAGCCCGGTCAGCGGTTCGCCGTTCTCGGTGCGGTTGAGCACGGCCTCGACCATGTCGTTGCCGTTGTCGACCACCAGGCCGATCACCGTGTCGTCGTACATACGCCGCTGCTCGGGCGTGGCGAGCTTACCGAAATCGTTGCGTGCCGCGGCCAGTTCGGCCTCGGCACCGAGCAGCGCCCGCTGCCCCTCCTCGGAGAGGTTGCCGCGGGCCAACCCCTCGGCCACCACAGCCCGCTTCACCGACATCAGGTCCTTGACCCTGGCCAACGCGTTGGTGGCCAGCCGCGTCCTGGTCAGCTTCCGGTCGGTCGGCTCGGCCGCGGCCTGGTCCCCGATGTCCAGCAGCCCGGTGATCAACTCGCCGTAGGAGCGCCGTACCCCCGTGGAAGGCAGGGCCGAATGCTCGCTCGCGTACCGCAGCCCGATCAGCGTGCCGAGCCGGTCCTCGGTCTGCTCGAAGCTCGCCACGGCCTGCTCGGACAACCGGGGGCGAACCTCGGCCAACGCCCGGTCGAACTCACCGACCGCGGCGTTCACCCGCTCCCGCTGGGTGTTCAGCTCCGCCAGGTCACCCTGCCGGTCGGCGGCGACATACCGGACCGAGAGGTCGCGTTCGCGCTGCAACCGGTGCACGAGCGCGGCCACCCGCTGGTCCACCTGGACCCTGGTGGCGCCCTCGGCGAATCGGGTGGCCTGGGCGAGGTCCGACCTGATCCGCAGGCCGACCAGCACCACAACCGCCAGGGTGGGGATGAGCAGCACCGCGAGCAACTTGCTGCGCAGCCGCCAGTTCCGCAGCCGCCATCCGCCGCCCGCCTCCCCGGCTTCCTCCTGTTGCCGACCCGCTGGCGGGGGTCCGCCCCCTCGGCTACGACGGGTCACCTGGCTTCCTTTACCAACCGCTGCGCCTTCTGCGTCGCACGACGCCACGCCACACAACGTCCCGAAGACACCGTGCGTAAACCTACTGAACAGTAATAACACTCGGGGTGGCTCAGCAGCCAGTCCTCACCCGAACGACGTGCCGGGCGATGGTATTGGTTCCGACCGCCTAAGCTCCACAACGAAACCACATTCTCTCGGTACATGGGAGCCACCACATGAGGGCCGGCGCACGCTACTTGGTGCTGCCGGTGGTAATCCTGCTCATCTTGAGCGGTTGCTCACTGTTCAGCACGAAGCCGGACGAAAAACCCATACCGGAGCAACAAAAACTGCGGGTGGGTGTGGGTAATCCCATCGACACCGCGCCGCTGCGGCTCGCGGTCGCGCGGGGGCGCTTCGAGCGGGCCGGCCTGACCGTCGAGCTCGTCGAGCAGGCGAACCAGGACGAGGGCATGGCCCAGTTGCGGGCCGGCGAGCTGGATGTCGCCTTCGCCACCGATGTCGCCTGGTTCGAGGCCGCGAGCGAGGGCACCGAGCTACGGCTACAGGGCGAGGCGTACACGGCGGGGCGCGGCACGATGGCGCTGATGACCCTGCCGGGGTCGATCTACCAGGAACCGATGGACCTGCTGTCCCCGCGGATCGCGGTGGACGCCCCGGCGGGCCTCGGCACGCTCACCACCCGCTCGACACTGGGAGCCGCGGGCGCCGAGGTCGACCGGATCCGGTTCACCCGGACCGCGCCGAGCGAGATGGCGGAGGCACTGCGGCGAGACGAGGTGCACGCCGCCTGGATGGTCGAGCCCTACCTCACCGAGGCACAGAAGGATCTGGGCGCGACGGTGCTCGCGGACACCGCACGCGGCGCGACCACGGACTTCCCGATGTCCGCCTACGCCGCCACCACCGAGTTCGCCAGGACGAACCCGCGGACCCTCGCGCTGTTCCGCCGGGTGCTCGGCGAGGCGCAGCAGCATGCCAACGACCCCACGGTGGTGCGCGCGGCGCTGCCCGAGCTCACGGAGATCGACGAGACGACCGCCTCCCTGGTGTCCCTCGGCGACTACCCGGTCTCCCTCAACGGGGTGAGGTTGCAACGGGTCGCGGACCTCATGCACAGCTCGGGCATGCTCCCGGGACGACTGGACGTGCAGCCCCTGCTGCCGGAGCGGGGGCTCGGGTAGCAGGGTGGGGCGTCGACCCACCGGTCCGCACCGGCGTACAGTGCCGGCTCCGGTTGGTTTGCGCAGGTCAGACCAGCCGGGCAACGCAGGCCGCTTCCGTCTCCTTGGTATAAAGGGGGACGTGACCGATGGCCCGCTGATCGTCCAGTCCGACAAGACCGTCCTGCTCGAGGTCGATCACGACCGGGCCGACGACGCCCGGATCGCGATCGCACCGTTCGCCGAGCTGGAACGCGCCCCCGAGCACGTGCACACCTACCGGGTCACGCCGCTGGCGCTGTGGAACGCCCGCGCCGCGGGACATGACGCCGAGCAGGTGGTGGACGCGCTCACCAACTACTCGCGATTCCCCGTCCCGCAACCACTGCTGATCGACATCGTGGACACGATGGGCCGGTTCGGCCGGTTGCAGATCGCCAACCACCCCGCACACGGCCTGGTGATGACCACCACGGATCGGGCGGTGCTGGAAGAGGTGCTGCGCAGCAAGAAGATCAACCCGATGCTCGGCGCGCGGGTCGACGAGGACACCGTGGTCGTGCACCCCTCCGAGCGCGGGCGGCTCAAGCAGGGCCTGCTCAAGGTGGGCTGGCCCGCCGAGGACCTCGCCGGCTACGTCGACGGTGAGGCGCACCCGATGTCCCTGGTCGAGGACACCTGGGCGTTGCGCGACTACCAGCGCCGGGCCGTGGAGTCCTTCTGGGCGGGCGGCTCGGGCGTGGTGGTGCTGCCATGCGGGGCTGGCAAGACCCTCGTCGGGGCCGCGGCGATGGCACAGGCACAGGCGACCACGCTGATCCTGGTGACCAACACGGTGGCCGGCAGGCAGTGGAAGCGGGAGCTGGTGGCCAGGACCTCGCTCACCGAGGAGGAGATCGGCGAGTACTCCGGCGAGCGCAAGGAGATCCGCCCGGTCACCATCGCGACCTACCAGGTGATGACCAGGAAGAGCAAGGGCGAGTACAAGCACCTCGAGCTGTTCGACTCCAGGGACTGGGGGCTGGTGGTGTACGACGAGGTGCACCTGTTGCCCGCCCCGGTGTTCCGGATGACAGCCGACCTCCAGTCCCGGCGCAGGCTCGGGCTGACCGCGACGCTGGTGCGCGAGGACGGCCGGGAGGGCGACGTGTTCTCCCTGATCGGGCCGAAACGCTACGACGTGCCCTGGCGGGACATCGAGGCCCAGGGCTGGATCGCCCCTGCCGAGTGCGTCGAGGTTCGGGTGACCCTGACCGACAACGAGCGCATCACCTACGCCACCGCCGAGGCCGAGGAACGCTACCGGCTCGCCTCCACCGCACAGACCAAAACCCCGGTCATCAAGTCCATTGTGGATAAACATCCCGGCGAGCAGACCCTGGTGATCGGCGCCTACCTCGACCAGCTCGAGGAACTCGGCGCCGAGCTGGACGCCCCGATCATCCAGGGCTCCACCAAGAACAAGGAGCGCGAGTCGCTTTACGAAGCCTTCCGCCGCGGCGAGCTGAGCACCCTGGTGGTGTCCAAAGTGGCCAACTTCTCCATCGACCTGCCCGAGGCCTCGGTCGCGATCCAGATCTCCGGCACCTTCGGCTCCCGCCAGGAGGAGGCCCAGCGACTCGGCAGGCTGCTGCGCCCCAAGGAGGACGGCAGGCAGGCGCACTTCTACTCGGTGGTCTCCAGGGACACCGTGGACACCGAGTACGCCGCGCACCGGCAACGCTTCCTCGCCGAGCAGGGCTACGCCTACACCATCATCGACGCGGACGACCTGCTCCGTCCGCTGTAGCCGAGCCTCAGCCGAGGAAGCGGAGTAATTCCGTGGTGGTGTCGTGCGGGTTGTCCTCGGGCAGGAAGTGCCCGGCGTCGCGGATGATGACCCGACGGGCGCCCGGGATCGCGGCGGCCAGCCGGGATCCGGTGTCCGGAGGCAGCCACTGGTCCCGCTCACCCCACAGCACCAGGGCCGGCACGGTGATCTCGGCCAACCGGTCCGCGACCGCACGAGTGTCCGCTCCGCGTACCGCGGCGACCTGGTCGATCCAGCGTTGCTGGCCCGCGGACCCCGCCCACGGGGCGAGATAGGCTTCGAACACGGCTTCCGGCAGCGGGTGCCGGGTGGCGGTGCGCAGCCGCGCGGCGATGATGTCGGCGAAGACGTGCGGTGGCATCGTCCGGTAAGCATCTTCGTACCGCTGCATATGCTCGGTGAACGGGGTGATCCACGGGTCGAGCACCGCGGCGTCCAGCAGGGCGAGCCTGCGGGCGGGTACGCCGTGCAGCAGGTGTGCCCTGAGCACCACGCCGCCGCCGATGTCGTGCCCCACCAGGCCGGGCGCCTCGAGGCCCCAGTGCTCGAGCAACTCGGCCAGCGCGCGGGCCTGCTCGGCGATCGAGGGCGTGCTGCCGGGACCTGTCCAGGACTCGCCGAAGCCCAGCAGGTCCCACAAGTACACGGTATGCCGGCGGGCGAGCGAGGCGGCGACCGCACGCCACAGGTAGGACGAGGCCGGAGCCCCGTGCACCAGGACCACCGGCGGCCCCTCGCCGAACACCGCGGTGGCGGCCTCCCCACCGGACACCCGGACCCGCCGGGTGAGCCGCCAGGTCCCGGTTGCCGTGCTGGTACTCATCTCGCGCCCTCCAAGCTAATGGATATAGTCATCTTTATCCGGTTACACTAGCAGGAGGTAAGGGTTGAAGATAGCTTTTATCAATTACCGGCACGGTGCGGAGCTGGCTACCGACCTGGTCAACACCTCGGCCATGGTGCGACGCGCCACCGGCGAGGCTTTGCCCGGCCCGGCCGCACTGACCCGGTTCCTCGCCGAGCACGAGGTCCGGCCGGACGCCCTTGCCGGCGGGCGGCAACCGGCCGAGGAGGAACTGGCCGGGGTACACGCGCTGCGGACGGAGCTGCGTGCCGTACTGGAGGCCCGCACCGAACACGACGTCGTCGACGCGGCGACCACGCTGGTCATGCGCGCAGGGGCCGGGGTGGGCCTTGCCCCGGACGAGGAGGGGCGGTGGCAGTGGTACCTGGCCACAGCCCCGAAAGCGACGCTCGCCGGGGAGCTGGCCGCGCTGGCTGGCGCCGGGTTACTCGGTGCGCTGCGAACGTTGGGACACGACCGGTTCCGGCGCTGCGCATCCCCGGAATGCGAGGGGATGTTCGTGGACACCAGCCGGGCCGGACGCCGCCGGTACTGCATGCCCGAACTGTGCGGCAACCGGCTCAACGTGGCCAACCACCGCGCCCGCAAGCTGGGAGCCCAAAGCCCCTGAACGTGGCTTTCCGGACGTTGAGCGTCCCAATAGTGGCGTTCGCAACGCTGAGCGCCGCGAACGCCACGTTCAGGGCCCCCCAGGGGTACGCACAGCAGTCGGTCAGGAGCGGCCGAGGGTGGCGAGTATCTGGCGGGCCTGGTTGCGTGAGCCGAGCCCGTTGGGGTGCACCGGGACGGCCGGGGATGTCGGCAGGATGCCCTCCACCCACTTCTCCCCCGGCGGCTCGCACATGTCGTGGCCGATCGAGCTGGTGTAGGTGTCCACGAACACGGCGCCCTCGGCCGCGGCCCGCTCGGCGAGCATCCGGTTCAGCAGCTTGGTGATGTCCCGCAGATAGGGCGCGTCCCCCCTGGCGATCGGCACCAGCGGCCAGCAGTTGGCACCGGAGTCCGGCAGCAGGCTGGGGTAGCCGACCAGCAGCACCTCCGCATCCGGCGCGCGGTCCCGGATTCCGCGCAGCACCGCGCCCACCTTGGGCCCGACCGCCCGCACCTTCGCGGCCAGCTCGTCGGTACCGGCCGAGACGTAGAAGTCCTTGCACGGCGAGCCGGCCGGCGCCACCAGGCCCATGCTGCCGCAGGTGAGCACCACCTCGGCGAACGGAATGTCGTTCCCGCCGATGCCGACCGTCACCAGGTCGGTGCCCGGCCGCAGCGCGTCGAACTGTGGCTGGTTGACGATGCCCCATTGCGGTTCGGCCATGTGCTCGGTGGTCGCGCCACCGCAGCTGACATCGGTGAACTCGCTCGGCTCCAGCCTGTGCGCGACCAGGGAGGGGTAGTTGCCCGCGGACCTGGCGCAGGGCAGCTGCACCCGCTCGGGGAACATCGGGCCGGTCGAGGTGAACGAGTCGCCCAGCGCCACGTAGGAGGAGTACGCGGCTGGTTCGGCGGCTGGCTCTGCGGCGGCGGGCGGGGCGAGCGGCAGGGTCGCGGCGGCGGCGACGGCCGCGAACGTGGCCAGGGTACGGCGCATAGCGGTCTCCTCGACGGTGAGCGACTGACTACTACTCTTCAGTAGCCTACTGGAGAGTAGTGTGATGGAACACACAGCGGCAAGCCCTCGAGCCACCCCGACCCCTGCCACGCCGGAACTGTCGTATCCTCGAACTAGTGTTCGACACAATGACCCGAACGCTCACGTCGAGGAGATCACCATGACCGTCACCCGGCTCCACACGCACAGCCCGCTGCCCGAACTGGGGCTGCCGCCGGGGCACTGGCACGGCAGGCTGTGGGTGAGCGAACGCCCGCTGGACGAACCGGACCGGTACCCCGCCTGCGTGGCCGCGCACCCGGATTCCGGGCTGTGGCCGGTGCTCATCCCCGGCGATCTCCGCTTCGAGCTGGGCGGCGAGGACTGGATCCTGGACCGCGACTGGATACCACCCGCGCGAGATCAGGTCCCCGGTGTCGATGCCGCCGCGACCTTGGCCGGGTGGTGGGGCAAACCGTGCTGTGCGGGGCACTGCCTCGACCCGTTCGGGGCGGAGTTTCCCGGGCTCGCGCGCCGAACACCCCGAAGGGCCGATCCGCTCGCCGAGGCGGGCAACACCGGTTCGGTGCTGGCCAGGCAGGGAAACAGCAGGCTCGGCCTGGTGGCCACCGAACGTCCCGCCGACATTCCCGCGCTGCTCGGCTGGCCCGGCATGATCAACACCACCAGGGACGTGGCGGCGATCTCGGCCGTGCTGCGTAGCTGGGAGGATCGGTTCGGCGCCGTGCTGCTCTCGCTCGGCTTCGACACGCTCGAGCTGTCCGTGGCCGCGCCACCGAAGACCCCGGAGCGCGCGCTCGTGACCGCGGCCGAGCATCGGGCGTTCTGCCTGGAGAACTTCACCAGCCGGCAGGGCGACCTGCGCGAGTTCGCGGACGACCTGCTCGGCGTGCGGCTGTGGCGCTTCTGGTGGGACTGACCGAGCGTCCGGGAACCAACTGACACCTGCGGTGGTGCCGCGCGTCTCCAGCCCAGCACTGAGCTCGAGCGAAGGCTGGGGCCACCGGCACGGTGTGCCGGCAGCCCCAGCGGGACGGTGCCTACTGAAAGGGGAACTCAGCAGGCTCCGAGGTCGCTCCACACCGCCCAGGACCGCGGGTCACCGGGCTCGGCACCGGAGGAGTACCAGGTCGACTCCCACTCGTGCCCGGCATGCGACACCACATCACCCGGCGCATAGTTTGCGGCCCCGTCCCACGCCGGGGAGTCACATCCCGGCGGTGGCCCACCGTCGCCAACCGTCAGCGTGAACGACGCCGTGCGATCGGCTTCGGCCCCGTCTCCCAGCACCGTCACCTGGCTGGTGCCGGTCGGGGTGTCGGCCGAGGTGGAAACGGTCAGCACCGAATCCGCGCCCGACTGCACGGAAGGAGGGTCGAATGACGCGGTAGCACCGCTCGGCAACCCGGAGGCACTCAGCTGCACCGCCTGCGGCTGCCCCGCCGTCACCTGTGTGGACACCGTCACGGTCACCGACTCGCCCGGCTCCACCGAGCCCGAGGCCGGGTTCACCGACACCGAGAAGTCGTTCTGCTCGGTGCCACCGACCGCCATCTGCCACACCGCGTAGGCGATCGCGTCGCTGTTGTGGTCCAGCGGCGCGGTCGCGATGTTGCTGATGGTGTCGCAGGAGCGGTGGTAACAGGAGTCGAACGCCGCACCGGCGGTGCCGCCCCACTTCTGTTGCTGCGCGGAGCTCTTGCGCGACCCCGCCCCGGTGAACAGCCCGCCCACCGGGATGCCAACACTCTTGAACGAGGAGTGGTCGGACCGGCCGTCGGTTGCGGTGGCCCGCTCGGTGGGCACCCCTTCCGACTGGAAGTACTCGTCGAAGACCGCCTTGATCGAGGCCACATCGTCGTAGACGAAGTAGCCCCAGTTCCGCGACCCGATCATGTCGAAGTTCAGGTACGCGTCGATCCGCGACCGTTCCGTGCCGGAAAGCGTGGACACGTAGTACCGGGAACCACGCAACCCGGACTCCTCATCGGCCCACCAGGCGAAACGCACCCGCTTGGCCATCGCCGGGTCGGCCTCCGCCAGCTCCAGCGCGACCTGGAGGATCGCGGCGGAGCCGGTGCCGTTGTCGTTGATACCCGGCCCGGAACCCACGCTGTCCAGGTGTGCCCCGAGCATGATCACCTGGTTCGGGTCGCCCTCCGGCCACTCGGCGAGCAGGTTCTCCGACTGCGCCGCGCAGCTCGTGCAGCGCTGCCTGGTGACGTCGTATCCCGCCGCCCGCAGCTCTTGCTCCAGGTAGGACACCGAGGCGTCGTAACCCCTTCCGGGAGCGCGATTACCGCCATTGCGGTTGGCGATGCTCTGGAACTCGTTCAGATGCGCCTGCACGTCGGACACCGCGATATCCGGTGCGGCCACGGCCGTGGCCGGTTGCGCGGTGGCCACCGGCGAGGGGAACGCCACGGCCACGGCGAGCCCCGCTACCGCCGCCACCCCCGAACGCAGGAGTTTCTTGACATTCATGGCATGTAGTCCTTCCTCGCCTCAGCAGGCGCCGAGGTCGCTCCACACTGCCCAGGACCGCGGGTCACCGGGCTCGGCACCGGAGGAGTACCAGGTCGACTCCCACTCGTGCCCGGCATGCGACACCACATCACCCGGCACGTAGTTGGCGGCCGAATCCCACGCCGGGGAGTCACATCCCGGCGGCGGACCACCATCACCCACCGTCAGCGAGAGCTGGACGGTGTGGTCGATGTCCACACCGTCCCCGGTGATGGTCACCTGGCTGGTGCCCTCCGTGGTGTTCGCCGAGGTGGCGATCGTCAGCACCGCGCTGCCGCCGGACTCCACCGAGTCCGGGTCGAAGGAGGCGGTGGCACCGCTCGGCAGACCGGAGGCACTCAGCTGCACCGCCTGCGCGTCGCCCTCGGTCACCTCGGTGGACACCGTCACGGTCGCCGACTCGCCTGGCTCGAGGGACACCGAGCTGGGGTTCAGCGAGAGCGAGAAGTCGTTCTCCACCGGCGGCTGGTTGTCGCAGGTGGGTTCCCCGCCGACCGCCGACACGCTGACCGCGTTCCACGCGGCCTTGACCGTGTCGAACTCGACGCAGCTGTTCGGGAACAGGGTCTTGGCGGACTCCAGGGTGGCAACCCTGGCCTGCCGGTGATCCCAGCTCGAGGTCTTGCGCAGCAGGCCGTTGTAGAAGATCTTGCCGGCCTTCTGGATACCGATACCGGTGATCGAGGAGTTGTCGCAGGTCGGGCTGGAGGGCATACCGTTGCCCGGGTTGGAGCCCTCGGCCAGCAGGTAGAACCAGTGGTTCTGCGGGCCCGCCGCCGCGTGCACCTCGGTGTTCGGGATGGAGGAGGAGTAGCAGTTCGGGTGCCCGGCCCGGGAGGGGTCGTTCATGTACCGGATCGGGCCGCTGCCGACCAGGTTGACCTCCTCGCCCACGTCGTAGTCCGGGTCGTCGTTCGGGTTCTGCGCGTAGAACTCGGTGAGCGCCCCGAAGATGTCCCCTGTGGACTCGTTCAGCCCACCGTTCTCGTTACCTCGCCCGGCGCCGCCAGGGGTGGTCTGGAAGATGGCGTGCCCGTACTCGTGCCCGACGACGTCCATCGGGGTGACCTGCCTGCGCCCGTCCCGGGAGTGACCGAAGCTGGTCGAGCTGCCGTCCCAGTAGGCGTTGACCGCGTTCAGCCCGACGTAGGCGGGGAAACCGCCGCCCTGGCCGTTGATCCCGTCCCGGCCGAGCCACTCGCCGAGCATGTCCCACTCGGTCTGCGAGGCGTACAGCGCGTCCACGCACGCCGTCTCCAGGTCGGTACCGGAGCCGTTGCCCCAGTTGTCGTCCGAGCCGGTGAAGACCTGGCGCGAGTTGTAGTTGCCGCAGCTGAGCCCGCGCCGGTTCGGGTCGCGCGTCGAGTACTGGCCACCGGAGGAGGTGGTGTCGATGGTGACGTTGCCGTTGTAGTAGCCGTTGCCGCTGCCCAGCGCCGCGGGCCGCTCGTCAGCGGCCGCGGCGGCACCGGCCAGTGCCGACCGCTTCACCTCGTCCCTGGTGTCCAGCACGGCCCCGGATCGCGCGTCGACGAAGACATGCAACCTGCTCGGCGCACCGGCGTCGGTGCCGGTGACGAGTACCTCGTAGGCCAGCTTCGGGCTGTCGCCCGCCAGCACCACCAGCTCGGGCCCCGCCTCCACGCTGTCCACAGTGGTCAGCTGCTGGCGGGCGGTGCGCTCGGCACGCTCGGCGGTCACGTCGGCGTGGGTTCCGATCGTGATCGACGCGGTGTCCGCGCTCACGGTGTCGCGCACCGCGCCCTCCCCGTCGGCCACGACGACGGCATCGCCGCCGACCACGGGAAGGCCCTGGTAGGAGCGCTCGTAGGCAACGTAGAACAGGCCGGCGGCGCCGGGGGTGACGCCGACCCGCCGGAACGTCTCCGCCGGTCCCTTCTTCAGTTCGTCGAGGCCGATCGCGGCGGCCTCGTCGGCGGCCGAGGTGGCCAGTGCCTCCGGCGGTGCCGGCTGTGCAGCCGGGCCGGTGCCGGTTTCGGCGAGGGCGGGCATGGATGACATGCCCGCCGCGAGAGCAAGGCCGGTTATCGCGGCCAAGCCCGCTCGTCTGGTTCGCAGGGATTTCATGTGGCGCCCTCTCCTCAGGCAGGAATACGGCACCACCACACATCGCGCGATCGGCTCATCCTATTGAGGTTATGGATTATGCATAACCTCGATAACCGACCCCAAATGTCGCGGTGGTACCTGATCACAGGGTGAGGACAGTTAGCGCCACCACTCCGGACGTCGTCAATGCGACATCCAGCCTAGTTCCGGCAAACAGATCAATACGATGGTCTTGAATCGGATACCAAACGGACGCAGGCCTGGCATCCGACGAATATTTTCAAACTTTGGTCGCAATTACCAGTACGCGAACAGGTTCGCATTACCAATTTTCGACCTGGTCCGCCGCTGAAACCCGGTCCGGGCGGGGTGTTCGATAAACGGACGTTTGAGCACGAAAATCGGTGCAGAGGGGTTCAACAGCGGGCCACTGGTTGACATACTCGCGCCCGTGACGAACTCGAACCCCGCCTCGAACGGCGAACGCTGGGTCTCCGTGCACGGCGAGCCCTACCACCCGGCGCCCTACCGCCCCGCCCGGATGTCCGCCGACGAGTCGCTGGCCACGGCCGCGCGGCTGCGCCACCGGATGGACGAGCGGCGCACGGTACGGATGTTCTCCGCGGATCCCGTTCCGGAGCAGGTGGTGCTGGACGCCATCGCGGTGGCCTCCACCGCGCCGAGCGGGGCACACCAGCAGCCGTGGACCTTCGTGCTGGTCACCGACCCCGAGGTGCGCGGGCGGATTCGTGAGGCCGCCGAGCGGGAGGAGCAGATCTCCTACGCGGGCAGGCTCGGCGAGGAGTGGCTGGCGGCCCTGCGCCCGCTGGGCACCGACGAGGTGAAGCCGCACCTCACCGAGGCGCCGTACCTCATCGTGGTGTTCCAGCAGCGATTCACACCGCTGGCGGACGGCGGCGTGCGCAAGCACTACTACGTCGACGAGTCGGTGGGTATCGCCGTCGGGATGCTGCTGACCGCGCTGCACCTGTCCGGGCTGGCCGCGCTGACCCACACTCCCTCGCCGATGAAGTTCCTCGGCGAGGTGCTGAACCGGCCGCGCAACGAGAAGGCGTTCGCGGTGATCCCGGTCGGCTACCCCGCGGAGGACTGCGTGGTGCCGGACCTGGTTCGCAAGTCACTGGACCAGGTCCTGGTGCGGGTCTGAGCGCCCGGTTGCCGGTCAGGCGCTGCGGGCCTGCGCGCGGTGCGCGCCCTCACCGATCTCCTCGACCAGCTTGGCGCAGAAGGCGGGCAGGTCGTCCGGCTTGCGACTGGTGACGAGCCCGGCGTCCACGACGACCTCCTCGTCGACCCATTCGGCCCCGGCGTTACGCAGGTCGGTCCGCAGGCTGGGGTAGGAGGTGAGCCTCCGGCCACGCACCACATCGGCCTCGATCAGGATCCACGGCGCGTGGCAGATCGCGGCCACCGGCTTCTGCTTGGCGAAGAACTCGCCGGCGAACCGGACCGCGTTCGGCACGGTGCGCAGGAAGTCCGGGTTCGCCACCCCACCGGGCAGCACCAGTGCGTCGTAGTCATCCGGCGAGACCTCGGTGACCATCCTGTCCACCGGGAACGTGTCCGCCTTGTCCAGGTGGTTGAACGCTTGGATGGTTCCGGGACTGACGGACACCAGCTCCGGTTCGCCGCCCGCGTCCCGCACCGCCTGCCACGGTTGGGTCAGCTCCACCTGCTCGGTGCCCTCCGGCGCCACCAGGAAGGCGACCCGGCGTCCGGTCAGCGTCTCCGACACGAGTTCGTCCCCTCGACGAGTGCTGGTTGGTACGCCCGCCGGTTACCCCCGCGGCCCGGTACGCAAACCGGGCCGCGGGTCCCGCTCAGCGTCGCCAGCGCGCGGCGCAGCGGGAAAGGTCGACCGAGACCCGCTCACCCCGCTCCGCCGTCACCCGCACCTCCTGCAGCACCGTGCCGTTCGGGCGGGCGCAGCGCAGCGTCCAGCTCTCGGCGATGGTGTGCCCGGTGCGGTCGGGCCGGACCGAGGGGTTCACGTCCCAGGTGAACGCACCGGACGCGGTCATCGTCGAGGTCAGCCGGTTGTGGAAGGGCAACCGGTGCCCGGCGGAGCCGTCCGGGCGCAGTACCGGCGCGGTGTACTGGGTGAAGGTCTTCTCCAGGCTCAGCCGCGCGCCACGGGGAGCCTTCCCGGTGATCACCGAGTGGTACTGGCGGTCGGCGGCCACCTCGAACTGCCGCAGCAGGGCCTCCCGCACCCCGCCATCGGCTCCGGTCGCCGAGCCGGTGCCGAAGTACTGGTCGATCACGCCCCGCTGGTACGGGATGTGGAAGTTGTTCCCGCCCAGTTCGAACTCGAACCCGAAGGTGCCGGTGGTGAAGTAGGCCCACTCCCCGGTGCTCCCGCTGGTGTCGTACAGCTGGTACGACGGGATGCTGTGGTATCCGGTCGCGTCGCCGAGATCCGCGCCGATGGCCGCATAGGTCTCCTCGTCCGCCGTCAGCGGTGTCGTGGACTGTTGTGGCGGGCGCAGCACCAGCCCGCCGTAGTTGTGCACGCTCTGCAGCGAGGTCACCTGGCGCTCGGAGACCAGGTCGACGACGTTGCGGACCTCCGGTTCGGAGAACGGGCCCGCGCCCCGGTAGGTCTGGCTGGCCGGGTTCGTGCTCGCACCCACCCCGCCCCAGTTCACGCCGTAGTTACGGTTCAGGTCCACGCCCAGTCGCGCGTTGTCCGCGTCCGCGCACTGCGCCGGGGTGGCACCCTCTCCGTCGGTGACCCGGCAGTTCTTGCGCTTGTACTCGGTGATGTAGCTGCGTGAGATGTCGAAGCCGTCCGGGTTGACGATCGGCACCACGATGATGCGTGCCTGCCGTAGCAGGCCGGTGATCCGCGGGTCCTCGCCCTCGGACCGCACCAGGTCGATGGCGAACTCCATGGCCACCTCGGCGGTCGGCCATTCCCGGGCATGATGGTTGCCAACCAGGAGGAAAACCGGCCTGCCGTCCCGCGCCGCGACGTTATGTCCTATCTCGACACCCCGGACCGTCTTGCCCAGCAACGACTTGTGCGGCAACTCGATCGGCTTGACCAGATCAGGGCGCTCGGCGACCAGCCCGGCCAGCTCGGTGCCGTAGTCGGCGTAGGTCCGGTAGGTGTTGCGCCCGCTCGGCAGGTCCGAGGGTGCCATCGTGCGGGCACGTGCCTCGTCCTCGGCGAGCACCTCCCTGGTGTGTGCCGCCAGGTCCGGGATCACCACCGTGTAGTCGAAACCTGCCTGCCGCAGGCGCCGCATGTCCTGCTGCCCGTGCGCGAAAACCTCGACCGACCCCGCCGTGCGATGCTCCGCGAGGTCGAGCCCGGTGCCGACCAGGTCCGCCACCCGTTCCTCGCTCGGTGTGCTGACTCGCAGCAGCGACACCACCTCGGGCTCCGGCGCCCGCGCCGTCGCGGCGGGTACCGTCCCGGCGCCCAGCACGCCGGTGAGCAGCATGGCGCCGGCCGCGAGCATGCCGGTGACCGTCGTGAATCCGCGCCCCATGAATCGCACTGGCATACCCCGCACCTCCGTTGTGAATCACCCGGTCCCGCAAGAAACATAGGAGGTTTCGTTAGCCACCCGAAAGGTCCGTTCGGGCTGCTACGAAAGTCGGTCTCAGGGTTGGCTCGGGTCGAGTTCCGGGGTCGGTTAAGGGAACTGCCCCGATGTGCGCGCGACCCCGGCCGGCAACCATGGAGTCATGACGAACAGCGTGTACTCGCCGGAAACCGGGACCAAAAAGCTGCGGCGCAGCTCGACCGACAAGATGATCGCGGGCGTCTGCGGGGGCTGGGCCCGGCTGCTCGGCGTCGACGCGGCCATCCTGCGGATCCTGCTGGTGGCGGCCACCATCTTCGGCGTCGGCACCCCGGTGCTGATCTACGCGGCCTGCTGGATCCTGATGCCGGAGGACAAGGCCTGAACGTCAACCGGAAGTTGACGACATAGTGTGCGTCAACCTACTGTTGACGCATGACCGAACCCATGCGGATGACCAGCCCTGTCCGGCTGGACGACCTGATCGACGCCATCAAGAAGGTGCACACCGACGTTCTCGACCAGCTCTCCGACGCGGTACTCGCCGCCGATCATCTCGGCGAGATCGCCGACCACCTGATCGGCCACTTCGTGGACCAGGCCCGGCGCACGGGCGTGTCCTGGACCGAGATCGGCAAGAGCATGGGGGTGAGCAAGCAGGCGGCGCAGAAACGCTTCGTCCCGAAGGACGAGCCGTCCACCCTGGACCCCGAGGAGGGGTTCAGCCGGTTCACCGCGCGGGCACGGAACGCGGTGCTGGCGGCGCACAACGCGGCCCACGCGGCGGGTAACGGCGAGGTTCGGCCCGAGCATCTGGCACTGGGGCTGCTGAGCGAGCCGGAGGGGCTCGCCGCCAAGGCGATCGTGGCCCAGGGGGTGCCGCTGGCGGCCGTCGAAACCGCCGCGAGGGCCGCGCTCCCCGAGCGCGCAAGCGAGGTGCCCGACCTCGTCCCGTACGGCTCACCGGCCAAGAAGGCGCTGGAACTCACCTTCCGCGAGGCGTTGCGGCTGGGGCACAACTACATCGGGACCGAGCACATGCTGCTCGCGCTGCTGGAGTTCGAGGACGGCGCGGGTGTGCTCAGCGGGCTGGGCATCGGCAAGGACGCCACCGAGGAACACGTCCTCGCCATGCTGCCCGGCGGGCAGTGAGCCCAAAACGAAGGCCCGGGGGCGCCGTAGCACCTCCGGGCCTTCGTCGAGCAGTAGCCGGACTTCCGGGTTACGAGATCAGAAGTCCATGCCGCCCATGCCGCCGGTGGGGTCGCCACCGCCGGCGCCGGCCTTCTCCTTCTCCGGCTTGTCCGCGATCACGGCTTCGGTGGTCAGGAACAGCGCGGCGATGGAGGCGGCGTTCTGCAGCGCGGAACGGGTGACCTTGGTCGGGTCCGGCACGCCGGCGGCGAGCAGGTCCTCGTACTCACCCGTGGCGGCGTTCAGGCCGTGACCCTGCGGCAGGGTCTTGACCTTCTCCACCACGACGCCGCCCTCGAGGCCGGCGTTCACCGCGATCTGCTTGAGCGGGGCCTCCACCGCGACCTTCACGATGCTGGCACCGGTCGCCTCGTCGCCCTCGAGCTTGAGGCCGGCGAACGCGGCCTCGGCGGCCTGCAGCAGGGCCACGCCACCACCGGCGACGATGCCCTCCTCGACGGCGGCCTTGGCGTTGCGCACCGCGTCCTCGATGCGGTGCTTGCGCTCCTTGAGCTCCACCTCGGTGGCGGCACCGGCACGGATGACGGCGACGCCGCCCGCCAGCTTCGCCAGGCGCTCCTGCAGCTTCTCCCGGTCGTAGTCGGAGTCGCTGTTCTCGATCTCGGCGCGGATCTGGTTGACCCGGCCCTGGATCTGGTCCGCGTCGCCGGAACCCTCGACGATGGTGGTCTCGTCCTTGGTGATGACGGCCTTGCGGGCCTTGCCCAGCAGGGACAGGTCGGCGTTCTCCAGCTTGAGGCCGACGTCCTCGGTGATGACCTGGCCACCGGTCAGGATCGCGATGTCCTGCAGGATGGCCTTGCGGCGGTCACCGAAGCCCGGCGCCTTGACGGCAACGGACTTGAAGGTGCCCTGGATCTTGTTGACGATGAGGGTGGCCAGCGCCTGGCCCTCGACGTCCTCGGCAATGATCAGCAGCGGCTTGCCGGACTGGATGACCTTCTCCAGCAGCGGCACGACGTCCTTGACGTTGGAGATCTTGGAGCCGTAGAGCAGGATGTAGGGGTCCTCCAGCTCCGCCTCCTGACGCTCCGCGTCGGTGACGAAGTAGCCGGAGATGTAGCCCTTGTCGAAGCGCATACCCTCGGTCAGCTCGAGCTCGAGGCCGAAGGTGTTGGACTCCTCGACGGTGACGACGCCTTCCTTGCCGACCTTGTCCAGCGCCTCGGCGATCAGGTCACCGATGGTGCGGTCGGCGGCCGAGATCGAGGCGGTGGCAGCGATCTGCTCCTTGGTCTCGACCTCCTTCGCCATCTTGTGCAGCTGCTCGGTCACGGCCTCGACGGCCTGCTCGATGCCCCGCTTGAGGGCGATCGGGTCGGCGCCGGCGGCTACGTTGCGCAGCCCTTCCTTGACCAGGGACTGAGCCAGCACGGTGGCGGTGGTGGTGCCGTCACCCGCGACGTCGTCGGTCTTCTTGGCAACTTCCTTGACGAGCTCGGCCCCGATCTTCTCCCACGGGTCCTCGAGCTCGATCTCCTTGGCGATGGAGACACCGTCATTGGTGATGGTCGGCGCGCCCCACTTCTTCTCGAGCACGACGTTGCGGCCCCTCGGGCCGAGCGTCACCTTGACGGCTTCGGCGAGGGTGTTCAGGCCGCGCTCAAGACCGCGGCGGGCGTCCTCGTCGAACGCGATCAATTTGGCCATTGCGGTGTGGTCCTCCGGTATTGGGCGCTACGAACGGCCCGCTCGTCACTGCGAGCGAACCGAGGTAACAGGACACGTCCTCGGCCAGGCTCGGTGCCCGCGACGGACGACCGGCTCGTGTACCCGAACCCGGCCTCACCGTCCCGACCTTCAGGCGGGCGGCCGGTCGGCCACCCGTCTGGCACTCGACGGCGCCGAGTGCCAAGTTCGGTTTTAGCACTCTCCGGGTGAGAGTGCAAGAAAGCCCCGCCGAGTACCCGGCTCAGTTGGTGGGGACCACCGGAATGGACTCCGGCGGCTCGTTGCCCACCGACGAGCTGGGCGGGGTGCTCGGCTGCGAGCCGCCAGGACCCACCGGGATGTCCGGTGCCGACCGAGTGGTCTCCTGGGGTGGGTTCTGCCCGCCCTCGTTGCCCTCGCCACCAAGGGCGAGCACCAGGATCAGCACGCCCCCGCCGACCACCACGACCGCGGCCAGCACCCAGACGATCCACATCTTGCCGCCGCCCTTGCCCTGCTGGAACCGCGGGCCGCCGGGCGGTCCCTGCGGCGGGTAGCCGGGCGGCGGTCCCTGCGGAGGCGGCCCCTGCGGAGGCATGCCCTGCGGCGGGGTACCCATCCCGGGCGGCGGGCCGTACGGCGGTTGCCCCGGCGCCTGCCCCGGCGGCTGGCCGGGGGGTGGCGCCCCGTAGCCGGGCGGTGGTCCCGGTGGTGGCGGCGGTCCCTGCGGCTGCCTGCCCTGCTGTGGCTGTCCTTGTTGCCCGTACGGCTGCATCGGCGGCCCCTCTCCTTGCGGGACGGGTCGCTGCTGCCCGCCCACCTGACCGATCCCGGCCGCACCGACCGGCGCCCGCGCGGCCCGATTCCCCCCGGACGACCCGCCGGAGGACCATGCCCCGCGCGCCGTCGTGATCAGCTCCACGCAGCCGCTGTACCGCTCCGGCGGATTCTTCGCCATTCCCTTCCGCAGGATCTCATCGACCGGGGCCGGTAACCCGAGCAGGCGGGCGAGGGAAGGCGGTTCCCCGCTGAGATGTCCTTTGATCACCGCGGACACGTCGCCCTGGTACGGCGGCCTTCCGGTGAGGCAGGCATACAGCATGCAGGCCAGCGCGTACTGGTCGGTCCGGCCGTCCAGCGGCTCCCCGCGCAGATGCTCGGGGGCGGCGTAGGTCGGCGAGCCGAGGAAGTCGCCACCCCGCGTGCGATGCCCGGTGGCGCCCCTGCGGGTGAGCCCGAAGTCGGCGACGTAGACGTGCTCGCGGGCGGACTCCCGGCTGGTCACCAGTACGTTGGCCGGCTTGACGTCCAGGTGCACCAGGCCGTGCGCATGCAGCGTGTCCAGCGCGTCGGCGACCTGCTCGAGCAGGCTGAACGCGCGCTCCGGCGCCATCGGGCCGTTCCCGATCAGGCTGGCCAGGTCCGAGCCGTCCACCAGGCGCATGGCGATGTAGAGCATCCCGTCCAGCTCGCCGAAGTCGTAGAGCGGGACGATGTTGGCGTGGTCGATCGCCGAGGTGTTCCTGGCCTCGTCGACGAACCGCTCGCGGAACTCCGCGTCCGCACCGAGATGCTCGCCGATCACCTTCAACGCCACCTTGCGACCGAGCCGCACGTCGGTGGCCTTGTACATCACACTCATGCCGCCCTTGCCGAGCACACCGTCAATGCGGTAATTGCCCAGCCGGCGACCGGTGAGGTCCCCCGACACATCGCCTGTCACGCAGCGCAGCCTAACGTCCGGTGATTCGGCGACGCCGAGGGTCGGGTGCTAGCAGGAACCGGCTCTCAGAGCTTGCGGACGTCCGCCGCCTGGCTGCGGCCGTCGCGGCCGGCCTGCACCTCGAACTCGACCCGGTCGCCCTCGTCGAGGGTGCGAAATCCGTCGGCCCGGATGGCGGAGTAGTGTACGAACACATCGGGGCCTTCGGGCGATTCGATGAACCCGTAGCCTTTCTCCGCGTTGAACCACTTGACCGTGCCTACAGCCACGGCTTCCTCCTTGGGATACAGCCGAAAACGACGGCGACCGCTGCCGCCGGTGAAACTCCGGTCACGCTACCGGATTACCCGCGACGGGCAATGCCCAATTTGGCCGGAATCTCCGGCCGGAATCGTGCCCAAGGCTCAGGGGCGCATAAGACTCAATGGCTCACCTCGAACGCGTACGCGCCTGCACCAGAACCGTGCCGGGGCCCGCGAAGTCCAGCATCAGCCCCTCGCCGGTACGGACCGACTGCGGCCCGGAAGGATCCACCGCGCGCAACCGGCACTGCACGGCATCCGGGTACGCCAACAGGAAACGCGGGCTGACCGTGATCACCTCGCCGGACTCCAGGGTGAACGCGTCCACCGGCCCGGCGCAGGCGAGCACCAGTGACCCGCTGCCGCTGTAGTGCTCGAGAAATCCGGAGTCCCCGCCGAACAGGGCGCGCAACGCGGGCCACTGGGCATCGGCCCGGACGCTCGCGGGCCGGGCCAGCACCATGCCCCGCGCGACCGACCAGCCGGCGCGGCCGTTGAACTCCAGTGGATAGACATCCCCGGCATGGCTGGGCGCGAGGTCGATCCAGCCGCCCTCGGCGGGTGCCGTGAACACGGCGGTCGTCCGGCCGCCCCCGCGCACGTTGACCCGGCCCTGCCGGGCCTCCTTGATGCCGAAGCTGCACGCCAGCATCGCCTCGGCGTCGGCCTGCACGGCCTCGCCGGGCGACAGCGTGACCCTGGCGACACCGAAGCTCGGCGTATGCCTGGTGTGGACCTGCACGGTACGGCCCTCACCGCCGGGACGGGATCTGCGGGACGATCCACGCGATCAGCGCGGCGGGGTTACGGGTCTGGGTCAGCACCTGCCCCGGCCCCGCGAAGTCGAACACCAGCCCCTCCCCGCTCTTCATCGACTGGATCATGCCCTCGGACACCTTGCGCACCTGGTACTGGGTGCTGTCCGCGAAGGCCACCACATGGCCGGTGTCGATGGTGACCATCTCGCCCTGCTGCAGCGTGACCGTCTCCAGCGCGCCGTAGCAGGCGACCAGCAGTTGGCCCTGCCCGGTGGCATGGGTGAGGAAGCCGCCCTCCCCGCCGAACAGGTTCTTGAAGCCACCCCACCTGGTCTCGGTCTGCACCCCGTGCGCGGAGGCCAGCCAGCAACCCCTGGTGACGCACCAGCCCACCCGGCCGTCCATGTTGATCACCTGGACATCACCGGGAAGGTTCGCCGCGACATCCACCCAGCCGCCGTTCTGCGGCGCGGTGAAGGTAGAGATGAAGAACGACTCGCCGGCCAGGAAGGCTCTGCTCAGCCCCTTCATCACGCCGCCCTGCGACTGCGACTGGACATGCACGCCGTAGCTGGTGGCCAGCATGGCACCCGACTCGACCTGGGCGGGCTCACCCGGCGCGAGCAGCAACCGCGCCACGGCGAAGGATGGCTGGTGACGGATTTGAACCTGCATGTCCACTACTCCATAGCTCTCGGCCGCTGTCGGATCCGGGCGCTTCGCCGCGCTGACGCGGGGAGAGTCTTGCATGCCCGGCGCCGCGAGGGAGGATGGTTCTCGTGATCTCTGTCGAAGACCACCGCGCCACGGTCACCGAGCTGCTCGGCACCCGCCCGACCACCGAGCTGGCACTGGCCGACTGCGCCGGCCTGGTCCTGGCCGCCGACGTGCAGGCCGACGTCGCACTGCCCCCGTTCGACAACTCCGCGATGGACGGTTACGCCATTCGCTCGGTGGACGTGGTCGAGGCCGACGAGCAGCGGCCGGTCGAGCTTCCGGTGGCCGAGGACATCCCGGCCGGGCGCACGGACATCCCCGCGCTGCTGCCCGGCACCGCACACCGGATCATGACCGGGGCGCCGATCCCGCCCGGCGCGGACAGCGTGGTGCCGGTCGAGCGCACCAGCGGAGGCACGGACCGGGTCAGCATCTTCGCCGCCGCCGCTCCCGGGGCACACCTGCGCCGTACCGGGGAGGACGTGTCGGTCGGCACCCTCGCGCTGCCCGCGGGCAGCGTGCTCGGGCCGGCGCGGCTGGGACTGGCCGCCGCCATCGGGCTGGACCGGCTGCCGGTGCACGCCCCGCCGCGGGTGCTGGTCGTCTCCACCGGCACCGAGCTGGTGCTCCCGCCGGAACCGCTGCGGCACGGCCAGATCTACGAGTCCAACAGCATCATGCTGCACGCCGCGCTGCGCGAGCTGGGTTGCCAGGTGCGGACGGTGCGCAGCGTCGCCGACGATGTGCCCACCTTCCTCGGCGCGGTCGAACCGCTGCTCGCCGAGGCCGACCTGGTCGTCACCTCCGGCGGGGTCAGCGCCGGGGCGTACGAGGTGGTCAAGGACGCACTGGCCGAGGTCGGGGTGACCTTCGCCAGGGTGGGCATGCAACCCGGCGGCCCGCAGGGCTGCGGCCGGTGGAACGGGGTGCCGGTGGTGACCCTGCCCGGCAACCCGGTGAGCGTGCTGGTCTCCTTCGAGGCCTTCCTGCGGCCCGCGCTGCGCACCGCGCTCGGGCACACCGAGGTCGACCGGACGCGGGTACGGGCCCGGCTGACCGAGGGGCTGCGGTCGCCGGACGGCAAGCGGCAGTTCCGCCGCGGCCACTACACGCCCCCCGACTACGGTGGCGGCGCGGCGCAGGTCACCGGGGTGGTCGGCCCGCGCGGCGGTCCCGGCTCGCACCTGCTCGCCGCCTTCGCGCAGGCGAACTGCCTGATCGTGCTCCCCGAGCCGGTGACCGAGGCGGCCGAGGGTTCCGAGGTGGATGTCCTGCTGCTGTGACGACGAGCCGACGACCGGCCGGCACCGCGCCCGCGAGGTAGCCTCGACGGCGTGGGTTTCATCGCATGGATCATTTTCGGCGCGCTGGCCGGATGGGCCGCCAACCTGGTCATCGGCGGGCGGGAACGGCGTGGGCAGGGATGCATCGTCAGCGTGCTGGTCGGGGTGGTCGGCGCCGCGCTCGGCGGCCTGATCTACCGGCTGGCGACCGGTGAGGAGAAGACCTTCGAGTTCGACTTCGCCAGCTTCGGGGTCGCCGTGCTGGGCGCGGTCGTGCTGCTCGGCGTGCTACGGCTGGTGCGTGGCGCCGCCCGCCGGTAACGCCGCCGCGCCCTGCGTGACGTTTTGTAACAGTTTCTTGACAAATGGTTATTTTTCCTGGTCGACACGCTACTATCGCGGCCTCCCCCGGCAACTCGAGGGCGGGTGGCGTGCGGCGTCGGGGGCTGGACGCCACCCGCCCCCTCCGGCTTCCGTCGCTGGCGTAGCGTTGCCCGCGAATCTTGCCCTACAAACAACCTTGCCCTACGAACAAACCTCGCCCCACAAACAACCTCGCCCTACGAACAACGGGGAACTCCCAGCAGATGAGCTCCGCCCGGCCACCGGCACGTCATCCGTTCGCGCACATCGTGCACCTCGCGCGTGAGTCCGTTCCGCCGATGCACCCGGCCGGGAGGCCGTTCGTGTTCGGTGGCCTGGCCGCGACCCTGCTGCTGCGCAAGGTCTCCCCGAGGCTGGGCCGGGTCGCCGCCGCGGGCACCGCCGCGACCGCCCTGTTCTTCCGCGAACCACGCCGGGTGCCGCCACCGCGAACCGGCCTCGTGCTGTCCGCCGCGGACGGGACCGTGGCCCGCGTCGAGGAGGCCTCGCCCCCGCCCGAGCTCGGCCTGCCCGCCGGGCCGCGCACCAGGGTCAGCGTGTTCCTCTCGGTCTTCGATGTGCACGTCCAGCGGGTGCCGGTCGCCGGCCTGGTCGAGCGGATCGCCTACCGGCCGGGCAAGTTCCTCTCCGCCGACCTGGACAAGGCCAGCGAGGACAACGAGCGCAACTCGATGCTGCTGCGCACCGCCGGGGGACACGACGTGGTCACCGTGCAGATCGCCGGGCTGGTGGCCAGGCGCATCGTCTGCCAGGTCGCCGAGGGCGAGCAGGTCACCGCCGGCCGGACCTACGGCCTGATCCGGTTCGGCTCGCGCGTCGAGGTGTATCTGCCACCGGGGTCCAGGGTCCTGGTCGCCGAGGGGCAGCGGACCATCGGCGGCGAGACCGCGCTGGCCGAACTCCCCACCCCGGCCCGGTCCACGGAGGGCTGATCCGATGTCCCGGACCACCCCCGGCGTCCGGTTGCTGCCGAACGCGATCACGGTGTTGGCGCTGTGTGCCGGCCTTTCCGCCGTGCAGTTCGCGCTCACCGGCGACTACCTGCTCTCCATCGGCGCGATCGGCGTGGCCGCCGTACTGGACAGCCTGGACGGCCGGATCGCGCGGTTGCTGGACGCCACCAGCCGGATGGGCGCCGAGCTGGACTCGCTTTCCGACTCCATCTCGTTCGGCGTCGCGCCCGCGCTGGTGCTCTACATCTGGCACTTCGGCGGGGACCGGGTCGGCTGGATCGCCGCGCTGATCTTCGCCGTATGCATGATCCTGCGCCTGGCCAGGTTCAACACCCTGCTGGACGACACCGAGCAGTTGCCGTTCTCGAGCGAGTTCTTCGTGGGCGTGCCCGCGCCCGCGGGCGGCCTGCTGGTGCTGCTGCCGCTGGTGCTGAACGAGGAGTTCGGCGACGGCTGGTGGTCCAGCGAGGTGGTGGTGTGGTTCTGGACCGTGGGCATCGCCGGGTTGCTGATCAGCCGGATCCCGACCCTGTCGCTGAAGACGGTGAAGGCGCCCGCGAAGGCGGTGGCGCCGCTGCTGGTGGGCGTCGGCCTGCTGGCGGCGGCGGTGATCCAGTACCCGCTGATCGCGCTGGCCGCCTCGCTCGTGCTGTACCTGGCACACATCCCGTACTCCATCCGCCGGTACCGCTGGCTGGCCAAGCACCCGGAGGCGTGGGACGTGCCCGCGAGGGAACGCAGGGCCATCCGGCGCGCGGGCAGCTCCCGGATGCGCAGGCTCGGTCTGCGCAGGCCGCTCCGGCGCCGGGTCGCCGGTGCGGCACTGCGGGCGGTGCGGCTGCCCCGGCACGAGGAAGCGCAGCCGACCGGCACCCGTGGCCCGGAACCGGTGGGGCGCGCCGAGGACCGGGCCCACCGGCGCCGGAGCTGGCGGCGCATCGGCCTGCGCCAGCGCAACGACCGCCACTGACCCGCACCGCGGACGGCTAGGGTGGTTGCGTGACCAGCTCAGCCCAGATCACGTTGACCGTCCGGATCTCTCCCTCGGCGCTGGACAGCAGGCGAGGGATCGTGCGACTGCATCCGGAGGTGCTCGACGCGCTCGGGCTGCATGCCTGGGACGCGGTGCACCTGACCGGGGCCCGTGTCAGCGCCGCGCTCGCCGCCCCGGCGAGCGTGCAGGGCGCCCCTGGCGTGGTGCTCGCGGACGACGTCACCATGTCCAACCTCGGCGTGACCGAGGGAGCCGAGGTCGTGCTGCGCCCCGCGGAGGTGACGGCGGCCCGCTCGGTGGTCGTCGCGGGCTCGCGGCTGGCAAGGACCTCGCTGCCACCGAACACGCTGCGGCTGGCCCTGATCGGCAAGGTGCTCACCGTCGGCGACGCGGTCTCGCTGCTGCCGCAGGATCTCGCCCCGCCGCCCGGGGCTGACGTGTCCGCCGCACGCAGCAAGCTCTCCGGCGCGATCGGTATGACCTGGACCAACGAGCTGCTCACCGTGACCGCCACCGAACCGGAGGGCCCGGTCGCGGTCGGACCGTCCACCGTGGTGCGCTGGCGGGACGAGCAGGCCGCCACCGGGCAGGACACCGCCGCCACGCCCGCGCCACCGCGGACCGGCCGGGACGAGGTCCTGGAAGCCGAGGTGGTCGAGGAGGAACCGGACGAGGTCCCGCCACCGCCGGTGGCCGACCTCGCCGGTGCCGAGCAGGCGGCCCGCAGGCTCACCGAATGGCTCGACCTCGCCTTCCACCGGCCGGAGCTGCTGGCGAGGCTCGGCGCCGGGACGCACCTCGGGGTACTGCTTTCCGGGCCGGAGGGGGCCGGCAAGGCGACCCTGGTCCGTGCGGTCGCGCACACCGAGCAGGTCAGGGTGGTGACCCTGGCGGCGCCGAACGTGGCCGTGCTGCGGCCGGACGCCGCCGCCGAGCGGGTCAGGGAGGCCGTCGAGCGGGCAGCGGGCGACGGACCCGCCGTGCTGCTGCTGACCGATATCGACGCGCTGCTGCCCGCGCACCAGCCACCGCCGGTGGCCACCGTGATCCTGGAGCACCTGCGGGCGGCACTGGCCAAGCCGGGATGCGCCGTGGTGGCGACCACCGCGCATCCCGAGTCCGCCGATCCCCGGCTGCGCGGTGCCGACCTGCTCGACCGCGAGCTGATGCTCTCGTTGCCCGACACCAGGACACGCACCGAATTGCTGCGGATCGTGCTGCGCGAGGCCCCGGTCGAGCACGGCGTCGACTTCGGCGCGATCGCCGAGCGAACCCCCGGTTTCGTCGCGGCCGACCTGATCGCGCTACGCCGGGACGCCGCGCTGCGGGCCGCGCTGCGCCAGCGGGACGTGGTGGAGCCGCAGATCAGCGAGCAGGACCTGCTGGACGCGCTCGCCACGGTGCGGCCGATCTCGATGTCCACTTCGGACACGCTGGCGACCGGCGGGCTCTCGCTCGACGATGTGGGCGACATGACCGAGGTCAAGCAGTCGCTCACCGAGACGGTGCTGTGGCCGCTGCGCTACCCGGACTCCTTCGCCAGGCTGGGCGTCGCCCCGCCCCGCGGGGTGCTGCTGTACGGCCCGCCCGGCGGCGGGAAAACCTTCCTGATGCGCGCGCTGGCCGGGACCGGCGCGCTGAACGTGTTCGCGGTCAAAGGCGCCGAGTTGATGGACAAATGGGTCGGCGAGTCCGAGCGGTCGGTCCGCGAGCTGTTCCGCAGGGCCGCCGAGGCCGCGCCCGCGCTGGTCTTCCTCGACGAGATCGACGCGCTGGCGCCACGCCGCGGGCAGTCCGGGGACTCCGGGGTGTCCGACCGGGTGGTGGCCGCGTTGCTCACCGAGCTGGACGGGGTGGAGCCGATGCGGGACGTGGTCGTGGTCGGCGCCACCAACCGGCCGGAGCTGGTCGACCCCGCGCTGCTCCGCCCCGGCAGGCTGGAACGGCAGGTGTACGTGCCGCCGCCGGACGCCGAGGCACGGGCGGACATCCTGCGGGCGAACGCGCGGAACACCCCACTGGCCGGGGACGTGGACCTCGACGCGCTCGCCGGGACACTGGCGGGTTACTCGGCCGCCGACTGCGCCGCGCTGATCAGGGAGGCCGCGCTCACCGCGATGCGCGCGTCACTGGAAGCCAGCGAGGTCACCGCGGGGCACCTGGCGACCGCGCGGGAGGCCGTACGGCCCTCCCTGGACGAGGCTCAGCTCGCGGCGCTGGAGGCCTACGCCGGCACCCGGGGGGCGTGAGGCGCCCGCTCAGTGCCTGTCCGAGCACGCGTTCGCCGCTCACCACGGTTCCGAGCCGTTCTCCGGCGCCGGCTCAGTTCTTGCCGCCGCTTCCGGCGCCCGCGTAGTCCTTGGTGACGATCACGATCACCCCGGGGCTGGAGTCGGCGATACCGTCGAAGCGGGCCTCGGCCCGCATCCCGAAGGTGTCGGCGAGGACGCGCGCCGCCGCCTCCTCCCCGGTTCCCGGGCGGAAGTACGCGGTGGTCTCCGGGATGATCCCGGAGGAGTAGTTGCTGGTCTCCACCACGGTCCAGCCCTGGCCGCGCAGGTCGTCGGAGGCGCGGTGGGCCAGGCCCTTGATCTTGCTGTTGTTGTAGACCCGCACCGAGACCGTCTTGGCGGCGGCCTGCCTGTCCTCGGCACCGGGCCCGTCACCCTCGGGATCGCCCGGTTCCGCACCGCCCGGCTCGGACGGCGAGTCGCTCGCGGTGGTCTCGGTGCCTTCGGTCGGGGTACCCGTCGTGGTGGTGGAGGTGGTGGGCGGCGCGGAGGTCGGGTCGCCGCCCGGCTCGTCCGGGCCCGCCGGGGTGGAGGTCGCGGGCGGCGCGGCGGTGTCCTCGGAGTCACCGCTGGTCAGTACCGTCACTCCACCGACGACGGCCGCCGCCACCGCGACGGCGAGCAAGCCGATCCCCGCGGCTCGCGCCGGCCTGGACACACCAGAGAAGTTGCTCACAGCTCGATTCCCAACCGCCGTGCCGCGCGGGTGCGCTGCCTGCTGGCGCGCATCTTCCGCAGTCGCTTGACCAGCATCGGATCGGCACGCATGGCTTCCTGCTTGTCGATCAGCTGGTTGAGTACCTGGTAGTACCGCGTCGGGGACATGGCGAACAGCTCACGAATCGCCTGTTCCTTCGCCCCGGCGTACTTCCACCACTGCCGCTCGAACGCCAGCACCGCCTCCTCGCGGCTCGACAACCCCTCCGCGGGCTCGCCTGCGGGCGCGGGCGTGGACGGCGTACCCGATGTGGCCGTCGACTCCGCGGCGTCCATCTTGCTCCTTCGCATCGAGTCGTGCTCAATCAGCGAATGACACGGCTGTCGTTCCGATGCGCCATTAGATCACGCCCGTCGATGCGAACGCAGGCATCACTCCCGGCGCGTCACGCCGGGAGCCGCCGGTAGTATCCGAACGCGTGACCGTCCACGCTATCCGCATCGCCGGTGACCCCGTGCTGCACCACCCCACCCGCGAGGTGGAGACGTTCGATGAGGAGCTGCGCACCCTCACCGGGGACATGTTCGAGACGATGTACGCCGCCCAGGGCGTCGGGCTCGCCGCCAACCAGATCGGTGTCGACCTGCGGGTTTTCGTCTACGACTGCCCGGATGACGAGGGGGTACAGCACAAGGGGCTGGTAGTGAACCCGCGGCTGGAGGTCTCGGAGATCCCGGAGACGATGCCCGACCCCGACGACGACTGGGAGGGCTGCCTCTCCGTTCCCGGTGAGTCCTACCCCACCGGGAGGGCGAGCTGGGCGAAGGTCACCGGCTTCGACCTGGAAGGTCAGCCGATCGAGGTGGAGGGCACCGGCTACTTCGCCCGCTGCCTGCAGCACGAGACCGACCACCTGGACGGCTACATCTACCTGGACCGGCTCGTCGGCAGGCACGCCAGGGCGGCCAAGAAGATGCTCAAACACAACAAATGGGGTGTGCCCGGAAACAGCTGGCTTCCGGAGCCCGCCAGCGCCTGAGCCCGTGCTCCACAAGGCGCGCTGGCCGTCGGCCAGGCGCCCGCACCACCGTGCGCAGGTACCTTCTTGTCCCGCCCCTAGCCCGGTTCGAGGAGCTCGGCGGGGTCGAAGTCCAGGGCGAACGGCTCGATGACGCGGAACCGCTCAGTCGCGACTCACATAGGCGTTCGCCGCCCCCTCGTATGGACTCATCGTCAGATATCCCCCAGGCACTCGTACTTACGGGCGTGTACCCGGGGAAGCGGCAGGTACTGCTCCGCCAACTCGGTGTTCCACATCCCGTAGAACTCCACCAGCGGGTCGAACTCGGGAGACACCATCAACGGCTCCGCCACGTTCCTGCTCCTTTTCCCGTGCGCCTGGGGACGCACTGGCAAGTATGCCCCAGTCGTTCCCGCCGACCCAGCCCTGACCAGTGCGAACGGATCCGTTCGCCCAAGATCCCCCGAAAGGATGGAGCGCGGTGGCGGTTGTGGTCTTGCCTGCGACGTGGCATGGTCGAGGAACAACCACACACACCGCGGGAGCTCGCGCCTTGGCGGGCTGAGAGGGTGGCTGGTGCCCGATCCGGGGACCGGTGCCGCCGACCGCATGAACCTGACCGGGTAATGCCGGCGTAGGGAGTGAATCGTGACGACACTGGAGAACTCCGCCGCGGCCAACGCCACCGATGCCGTTCCGCAGGTGACCACCGGGCCGATCACCGGCTCGCACAAGGTCTACCACCAGACCGAGTCGGGTCTGCGGGTACCGGCTCGGCGCGTCGATCTTTCCAACGGCGAGCACTTCGACGTCTACGACACCTCCGGCCCGTACACCGATCCGGACGCGCGAATCGACGTCCACAAAGGACTACATCCGATGCGTTCCGGCTGGATCGACGGGAGGGAGCACGGAACACAGCTCGGCTGGGCCAAAGCCGGGGTGATCACCCGCGAGATGGAGTTCGTGGCGGCACGTGAGCGGATGGACCCGGAGTTCGTCCGCGCCGAGGTCGCCAGCGGCAGGGCGGTCATTCCGGTCAACCGCAAGCATCCGGAGAGCGAACCGGCGATCATCGGGAAGAACTTCCTGGTGAAGGTCAACGCCAACATGGGCAACTCCGCCGTCTGGTCCTCTGTGGAGGAAGAGGTCGACAAGATGGTGTGGGCCTCCCGCTGGGGCGCCGACACGATCATGGACCTTTCCACCGGCAAGCGTATCCACGAGACCCGCGAATGGATCATCCGCAACTCGCCGGTCCCGGTCGGCACCGTGCCCATCTACCAGGCGCTGGAGAAGGTGAACGGCGAGCCGGAGAGGCTCACCTGGGAGATCTACCGGGACACCGTGCTCGAGCAGTGCGAGCAGGGCGTGGACTACATGACCGTGCACGCGGGCGTGCTGCTGCGGTACGTGCCGCTGACCGCGCGGCGGGTCACCGGGATCGTCTCCCGCGGCGGGTCGATCATGGCGGCCTGGTGCCTCGCGCACCACAAGGAGTCCTTCCTCTACACGCATTTCTCCGAGCTGTGCGAGATCCTGCGCTCCTACGACGTGACCTTCTCGCTCGGCGACGGCCTGCGCCCCGGTTCGATCGCCGATGCCAACGACCGCGCGCAGTTCGCCGAGTTGGAGACACTGGGCGAGCTCACGCACATCGCCCGCGAGCACGATGTGCAGGTGATGATCGAGGGGCCAGGGCACGTCCCGATGCACAAGATCAAGGAGAACGTGGAGCTGGAGGAGAAGCTGTGCGGAGAGGCGCCCTTCTACACCCTCGGTCCACTCGCGACGGATATCGCGCCTGCCTATGACCACATCACCTCGGCCATCGGCGCGGCGCAGATCGGCTGGTACGGCACCGCGATGCTGTGCTACGTGACGCCGAAGGAACACCTCGGGCTGCCGAACAGGGACGACGTGAAGACCGGTGTGATCACCTACAAGATCGCCGCGCACAGCGCTGACCTCGCCAAGGGTCACCCGCACGCCCAGGAATGGGACGACGAGCTCTCCAAGGCGCGTTTCGAGTTCCGCTGGCACGACCAGTTCAACCTCTCGCTGGACCCGGACACGGCTCGGGCCTTCCACGACGAGACGCTGCCCGCGGAGCCGGCCAAGACCGCACACTTCTGCTCCATGTGCGGACCGAAGTTCTGCTCCATGCGGATCACCCAGGACGTGCGCAAGTACGCCGAGGAACACGGGCTGTCCACTGTGGAAGCCATCGAGGAAGGCATGCGGGAGAAGTCGGAGGAGTTCTCCGAGCACGGCAACCAGGTCTACCTCCCGGTGGTCCAGCAGCCGTGACGGCGACACCGCGGACCGCGCTGACCATCGCCGGCTCCGACTCCGGCGGTGGCGCGGGAATACAGGCCGACCTGCGTACCTTCTTCGCCTGCGGGGTGCACGGGATGAGCGCGATCACCGCGGTCACCGTGCAGAACTCCCTCGGCGTGCAGGGATTCTCCGAGGTCCCGGCGGAGACGGTGACCGCGCAGATCCGGGCGGTGGCAACGGACATGGGCGTGGACGCGGCGAAGACCGGGATGCTGGCCACCGCGGAGATCATCACCGCGGTGGCACGCACCCTCGACGAGGTCCGCATCGGACGCGAGGGACAGGTTCCTTTCGTTGTCGACCCGGTCGCCGCCTCGATGCACGGCGACGCGTTACTGCGCGAGGAGGCGCTGGAGGCGATCCGCACCGAGTTGCTCCCGCGCGCCACCCTGGTGACCCCGAACCTGGACGAGGTCAGGCTGCTCACCGGGCTGACGGTCACCGACCCGGGCAGCCAGCGCGAGGCGGCGAAGGCGCTGCTCGACCTCGGCGCGCAGTGGGTACTGGTGAAGGGCGGGCACCTGGAAGGTGTCCCGGACTGCGTGGACCTGCTCTCCGACGGCACGCACGTCGTGGAGCTGACCGGGCCGCGTTACGACACCCGGCACACCCACGGCGGCGGGGACACGCTGGCCTCGGCGATCACCGCGTCCCTCGCCAAGGGGCTCGGCGTGCCGGACGCGGCCGAGGCAGGCAAGCGGTTCATCGAGCGGGCGGTCGCCGAGTCCTACCCGCTCGGCTCCGGGATCGGCCCGGTCTCCCCGTTCTGGCGCCTCTCCGGCGCAGGACACTAGGTGCCGGCCGGGCCGAGTTCCGCCGGTGACCGGGCAGGCGGTGATACTGGGTGGATGGAACACGCGGAGAAACCACCGCCCGCCGCGCTGACCATCGCCGGCTCCGACTCCGGCGGGGCCGCCGGGCTGCAGGCCGACCTGCGCACCTTCCTCACCTGCGGGGTGCACGGGCTGGTCGCGGTCACCGCGGTCACCGTGCAGAACACCCTCGGGGTGCACGACCGCTCCGACGTACCGGCGCGGATCGTCGCGGGCCAGATCGAGGCCGTGGCCGCCGATATGCCGGTCGGGGCGGCCAAGACCGGCATGCTCGCCTCCGCGGACATCATCGCGGCGGTCGCCGCGGCCTGCGATGAGGCCGGCATCGGGCGGGACCAACCGATCCCGTTCGTGGTCGACCCGGTGGCCGCCTCCATGCACGGGCACCCGCTGTTCGACGAGGCCGGGCTGACCGCGCTGCGCGCGGAACTGCTACCGAGGGCGACCGTGCTCACCCCGAACCTGGACGAGGTGCGGCTGCTCACCGGGATCGAGGTGACCGGACGCGCCGGGATGCGCGCGGCCGCGGCGGCGCTGCACGCCCTCGGGCCGCGTGCGGTACTGGTGAAGGCGGGGCACCTGATGGACGAGCAGGACTGCGTGGACCTGTTCTATGACGGCGAAACGGTCACCGAGTTGCCCGGTCCCCGGTTCCGCACCCCGCATACGCACGGCGCGGGGGACGCGATGGCCTCGGCCCTGACCGCCGGGCTCGCCCGCGGGATGACGCCGGTCGAGGCGGCCCGGTTCGGCAAGTGGTACGTCACCGAGGCGGTCCGCCACTCCTACCCGATGGGCGCCAAGGTGGGCCCGGTGTCGGCGTTCTGGCGGTTGGAACCGGAGCCGGGCACGGCCGGGAGCTGATGACCCCCGGGTAACATCCTCACGTCGGGGTCCCATGCGCAACCCCGCGCGCCGGTTCAGGTGTCCGCGGCCTCGTCCTCCGCGAGCAAGGACTCGAGCGCGGGCAACGCGGCGACCAGTGCCTCGCGCTGCTCATCGGGAAGCCGGTCGATGCGCCTGCCCAACTCCTGTACTCGGGTGGATCGCACGCCGGACACCAGCCGCCTGCCCTCCTCGGTGGCTGTGGCCAGCCAGGCCCTGCGGTCGATCGGATCGGACTCCCTGCGTACGTAGCCCGACTCGACCAGTGCGGCCACGATCCTGGACATGGTGGCCGCGGCGACTCCTTCCTTGGCCGCGAGATCGCCCAGCCGTAGCTGCCCGTAGTGCGCGAGCGTGGCCAGGGCGGAGATCGCCCCGTGCCCGGGGCCGGGCGTTCCGGCCTGGCGCAACGAGCGGGACAACCTGCCGACAGCCAGGAACAGCCTTCCCGGAACATCGTGAGATGGCGACGTGGTCACCTAGCGCTCCTTCGGTGTGCGCATGGTCGTCGGCCCGGCACGCGTACGCGAACCGGGGGAAATTGTCGTCAACCATACGTGCTGAGCGCCCGGCGTCCCCGTGGAAGTCGCAATTCTCAGCGTGGCGGGCTGGAAGCCCGCGCCCAAAAGCGTTGCGGAATGCGTCCGGCAGCGGATGCCAGCCGGCCGCCCAGCACCGCGGAGCGCATCGCGAATGCCATCCGTTCCGGGTCTTGTGCCCTGGTCACGGCGGTGGAAAGGAGTACGGCGTCGCAGCCCAGCTCCATCGCGAGAGCGGCATCCGACGCGGTGCCGATGCCCGCGTCCAGCACCACCGGAACATTCGCCCGGGAAACGATCAATTCGATGTTGTGTGGGTTGCGAATACCCAGCCCGGTGCCGATCGGCGAGCCGAGCGGCATCACCGCTGCGCAACCCGCCTCCTCCAGCCGCAACGCGAGCACCGGATCGTCATTGGTGTATGCCAGCACGGTGAATCCCTCGGCGACGAGCCGTTCGGCGGCGTCGAGGGTTTCCACCGGGTCGGGCAGCAGGGTGCGCTCGTCGGCGTGCACCTCGAGTTTGATCAGGTCGGTCTCCAGCGCCTCCCGTGCCAGTTGCGCGGTCAGCACCGCCTCGGCGGCGCTGCGGCAGCCCGCGGTGTTCGGCAGCAGCCGGATTCCCAGCCGCCGCAACAGCTCCAGCACCCCGGAGCCACCTTCGGCGTCCGCCCTGCGCATGGCGACGGTGGTCAGCTCGGTACCCGAGGCGAGCAGCGCCTTCTCCAGTGTTGCCAGGTTTCCCGCGCCACCGGTGCCGATGATCAATCGCGACCGCAGCTTGTGTTCGCCGATGACCAACTGATCGTCGGATCCGTCCGGGAATTGTGTGTGTCGCGACATTCTCAACCTCCCTGCACCGCGGTGAGCACCTCGAGCCGGGCGCCGTCGGGGACCACGACCTCGTCCCACCGGCCGCGGCGGACCAGCTCGCCGTTCAGCGCGACCGCGACCCCGCGGTGGGTTCGACCCAGCGCCTCCAGCACGGTCGTGAGCGTGCTGCCCTCGGCGAACTCCCGCTGTTCGCCGTTCACGTTGACCTGCATTCAGACCATCTCCTCGAGAGTCTGTTCCTGAACTGGACTTCGCCGCTCGAGGCGAGCGGAAGAACTCGCCCTCCCGTCGCCCACCACCACCCACACGGTGGCGCTGCGCGCCGCGGTGACCATGGGCCTGGCGGCCCGCGGTCGCTGGGTCGTTCTGAATAACCCTCCGGGCGCATCACCTGCGAAGGTGACGATGGTGCCGGAGTCCGAGCCCGGCCGAACCGATCGTGTCGCGAGTTTAGAAACAAGCGCTGAACCTCTCGGGGCGCGCGGCGAGGACACAGTCCGGTCGCGCCTCGCCGGCGAGCATGGCCACCACGGCGTCCGCGGTGACCGGGGCGAGCAGCAAGCCGTTGCGGTGGTGCCCGGTGGCGACCAGCACGCCGTCGCCCAGCTCGCCGATCTGCGGCAGGTTGTCCACACTGGCGGCGCGCACCCCGGCGGCCGCCTCCACCACCTCGTACTCCGCGACCGCGGGGAACACGCGCTCGGCCCCGTCCAGCAGCTCGCGGAGGCCACGCGCGGTGACCGTCTCGTCGAACCCCGCCTCGTACTGGGTCGCGCCGAGCACCAGCTCGCCCCGTTCCCGTGGCACCAGGTAACAGGGCCGCCCCTCCACCACCGCGCGCAGGGTGTGCGTCGGCGGCGGCAGGGTGCCGCGACGGGTCCGCAGCCGCAGGATCTCGCCCTTGAGCGGGCGCACCCGGTCGGCGAGCTCGGCGTGCAGCCGTGCGCTCCACGCCCCGGCCGCGATCAGTACGGCGTCGAAACCACGGGTCGAGGCGTGCGTGCGCACCTGCCGGGCTTCGACCTCCAGCGCGACCTCGGGGACGAATCCGACCCCGGCGGCCTGTGCCGCGTCCCGCAGGGACATCAGCAGCCTGCGGTTGTCCACCGCGAGATCACCCGGCACCAGCAGCCCACCGTGGACCGCGGGCCCCACGCCCGGCTCGACGCGCCGCAGCTCGCGACCGGACAGCCAGCTCGCCTCCCTGCCGAGCGAGGCGAGGTAGCCGGCGAGGATGTCCAGTTGCTCGGCATCGGCCCGGTCGAAGGCGGCCACCACGGTACCCGCGCCGGACAGGCCCGGGTCGGTGCCCGCGGCGCGCAGGTCGGCGGCGAACCCCGGCCAGCGCCGCAGCGATTCCTCGCCCAGTTCGAGCACGTGCTCCTCACCGGGCCAGGCCTCGGTGACCGGGGCGAGCATGCCGCCGGCCAGCCAGGACGCGCTGCGGCCCGGCACGGGGTCGACCAACTCGGGGTCGAACGCGGGGTCGAACAGGGATACCCGGTGCCCCGCCGCGGCCACGCGCCAGGCCACCGCGAGCCCGATCACGCCTCCGCCCACAACGGCGAGGTCAACCTTGTCCTTCATCGACGATCACGCTCCCTGCGCCGGCATGATCCGGATCAGGTTCCACGGTCGGAGCGGCGGCTCCCTCTCAGCCCGTACCCTCGGGCTCCCGTGCGGACACCTTCACGGTATCGCGAGCCACTACGGTGGCGCCATGCCAGGTCTCAATGGTGACCAGATCCGTGACCGCCTCGCCGAAGCCCGGCTGTACCTGTGTACCGACGCCAGGGCCGAGCGTGGCGACCTCGCCGAGTTCGCCGATGCCGCGCTGGCCGGTGGGGTGGACATCCTCCAGTTGCGGGACAAGTCCGAAGGCGCGCCGCTGGAGGCCGGCCAGGAACTCGCCGCGCTGGAGATCCTGGCCGAGGCCTGTGCCCGGCACGGCGCGCTGCTGGCGGTGAACGATCGCGCGGATATCGCGCTGGCCGCAGGCGCCGACGTGCTGCACCTCGGCCAGGACGACATCCCGGTGCCGGTGGCAAGGCGGATCCTCGGCGCGGACCCGGTGCTCGGCCGCTCCACGCATTCCTGGCCGCAGGCCGAAGCGGCGGCGGCCGAACCGGGGGTGGACTACTTCTGCACCGGCCCGTGCTGGCCGACCCCCACCAAGCCGGGGCGGGAGGCGCCAGGGCTCGACCTCGTGCGGGCCACCGCGAGCGCCGCGCCGGCTCGCCCGTGGTTCGCCATCGGCGGCATCGACCTCGAACGGCTGCCGGAGGTCCGCGCCGCCGGGGCGGAACGTGTCGTGGTGGTCCGCGCGATCACCGACGCGCCCGACCCCCGAGCCGTCGCGGAAGCGCTCACCCGGGAACTACGACCCGGTTCCTGAGCTCCCCTCGTCCGAACGGCCGTTGCCCCCACCGCCGTCACCGCCGTCACCGCTGCCTGGCTCGGCGGATCTGCTGGAGGTCGGTGGGGACGAACTCTCCGGCGTACTGGGCGTGCTCTCCGGCGTCTCGGTCGGATCCGGTGTGTTGTGCTCGCCCTCCTCGCCGTCCTCCGGCCGCGGGCGCTCGCCGGTCCCGCTCGGCGGCGCGGTGCCGGAGTCCGTGCCGCCCGGCGACTCCCCCCGCTGGTCACCGCCGGCCGGCTGGCCACCGCCGCCACCGACGATCCGGCCGATCGTGCTGCCCTCTCCGCCGGAGACCGGCTTGCCGGTGGTCAGCTCGAACCCGGTCAGCACCAGCATGCCGAGCACGAAGGCGAGCACGCTGGTGGCGATGATCAACGGCCAGCGCAGCCTGCCCAGCCGGGTTCGCGCGCCCTCCTCGACCCCGGGCTCCTCCTGGCCGGGTCGCGGGAGCGGGACGGTGCGGTCATCCCCCTCGGGCGCGCCCTCCGCGCTGACCGCCTTCTCCTGCCGCGATCTGCCACCGGCCAGCACCCGGGACCGCCGCGCCGCCTCTTTGGTGCGATGCAACGACCGCAGGTACAGCTCGCTGCCGATCGTGGTCGCCACGCTGATCACGCCTGCCCCGAGCACGGTGCCGTACACCCCGAGCGACGAGCCGAGAAACGCCGCGGTGACCGCCGCCAGCCCCGCGGCGAGCACCTGCAACGGCTTGACGCCCGGACCCTTCGACTCCTCCGATTCCTCGCTGCTGCCCTTCTCCTTGGTCATGTCTTTCGCTTTGCTCACGACTCCCCGAATCTCCCGCACTCTCAACGGGTAAGGCGATCCGGAGGCTCCCGGCGTTGCCGAAAGGTGAGCAGCACCACTGCGACCGACAAGAAAGTCCACAAGGGACAGTAAATCCTTGACGATTACTTGACACTCAGCGGGTTACGCACGATCCGGACCCTTCCGAACGGGACCCGCCCGAAACCCGGCGACGGCACGACGAGCGAAGCCCCGCACGACCCTCCCCTTGACAGGCAAGTGACAACTTGCCTATAAATGGTGTCCGTGGACGCGGACTCCGACCTGTTCAAGGCCATTGGCGACGCGACGCGACGCACCATCCTGGACGAGCTGACCGACAAGGACGGTCAGACGCTGTTCGAGATCTGCGGCCGGCTGGCCATGAAGCACGGCCTTGCCTCCTCGCGCCAGGCCATCTCGCAGCACCTCGCGGTGCTCGAACAGGCCGGCCTGGTGCACACCCGGCGGCAGGGCCGGTACAAGTTCCACCACATCGACCCGAACCCGCTGCGCTCGATCGTCGAGCGATGGCCCATCGACCGAGAGGAACCGAACCCGTGATCCGCATCAACATCACCAGCGTGTTCGTCGACGACCAGGCGAAGGCGCTGGCCTTCTACACCGAGAAGCTGGGGTTCATCAAGAAGACGGACGAGCCCGCGGGCGGGGCCCGCTGGCTCACCGTGGTCTCCCCCGCCGCCCCGGACGGCGTCGAGCTGCTGCTGGAGCCGGACGGCCACCCCGCGGCGGGCCCGTTCAAGGAGGCCCTGGTCGCCGACGGCATCCCGTTCACCCAGTTCGCCGTCGATGACGTGTACGCCGAGGTCGAGCGGCTCAAGGGGCTGGGCGTCGAGTTCACCCAGGACGCGACCGACCTGGGGCCGGCGGTGACCGCCGTCTTCGACGACACCTGCGGCAACCTGATCCAGCTCGCCGCCATGAAGTAGCCGGTCACCCGGCGGCGACCATCGGGGCAGGTGGGCTGCTCACTCCACGGAGTCGGCACGTTGCAGGCTGGGTGGCCCCTCGACCCCGCAGCAGGTCGGACTGTCCCGCTCGGCGGGCGCCAGCACGTCCTGCCGCACCCCGGTGGCGAGCAGGGCACCGAGCACTGCCAGCCCGGCGCATATCCACAACGAGGTCTGCCAACCCGCGGTGAGCGAATCCGGATCCGCGTAGGCCGCGCCGGAAAGCCCTGCCGCCGCGGGCAGCACGGCGATCGCCAGCAGGCCGCCGGTGCGCGCGATGGCGTTGTTCACCCCGGAGGCGACCCCGGCGACGTGGTCCGGCGCCGCGGCGAGCACGGTCGCGGTCACCGGAGCGACCACGGTCGCCAGCCCGAGCCCGAACACCACCACCGCGGGCAGCACGGAGCCCGCGTAGGACGCGCCGGGAACCACCCGCAGCAGCAACAGCATCCCGGCCGCGATCAGCAACGGCCCGGCGACCAACTGCGGGCGCGGGCCGATCCGGGTCGCCAGCGCGCCGGAACGACCGGAGAGCGCGAGCATGATCAGGGTGATCGGCAGGCCGGCCAGCCCGGCCGCGGTGGGCGAGTAGCCGAGTGAGACCTGCAGTTGCAGCACCATCAGCATCATCACCCCGCCCAGCGCCGCGTAGACGACGAGGGTGAGGCCGTTGGCCAGGGTGAAGGTGCGCTCGCCGAACAGCGCGGGCGGCACCAGCGGGGAGTCCGAGCGCGCCTGTACCCACAGGAACGCCACGAGGCCGAGCAGGCCCGCGCCGCCCGCGCCGAGCACGACCGGGTCCCCGGGGCCGCGCACCGGCGCCTCGACCAGCGCGGCGGTGATCCCGGCCAGACCCACCGCGCCGAGCGCCGAGGACAGCACGGCGGGCCGGCCACCCCGCTGCTCGTCGCAGGACTCCGGCACGTACCGCCGGGCCAGCCAGACGCACAGCACCGCGATCGGCACGTTGATCAGGAACGCCAACCGCCAGGACCACAGCTGCACCAGCAGTCCGCCCACCAGCGGCCCGATCGCGGCGGCGATACCGGACAGACCGGACCAGGCGCCGATCGCCCTGGCCCGGTCGGCACGGGCGAAGGTGGCCTGCAGGATGGCCAGTGAGCCGGGGGTGAGCAGGGCACCGCCGATGCCCTGCAACACCCGCGCCGCCACCAGGAGCTCGGTGCTGGGCGCGATCCCGCAGAGCACCGAGGCGGCGCCGAACCAGACCACGCCGAGCACGAAGATCCGGCGCCTGCCGTAGGAGTCACCGAGCGCGCCGGCGATCAGGATCAGCGCGGCCAGCGCGAGCAGGTACCCGTCCAGGATCCACTGCAGGCCGGCGACCGAGGCGTCCAGCTCCGCTCCGATCCGGGGCAGCGCGACGTTGACCACGGTGCCGTCGAGCATCGCCATGCCCGAACCGAGGATGGTGGTGGCCAGTACACCCCGCGCGGTCGCGCTCCCCCAGCGGACGCCCTCGGCAGGCGCGCTCACGGGCGATTCAGCGTGGTGACGAACTTGTACCGGTCGCCTCGGTAGATCGAGCGCACGAACTCCACCGGCCTGCCGTCGGTGGCGAAGGAGTGCCGGGACAGCAGCAGCATCGGCACCCCGACATCGGCGCCGAGCAGCTCGGCCTCCTGCGGACCGGCCAGCGCGGTCTCGATGGTCTCCTCGGCACGGTCCATCTCCACCCCGTACTGCTCGCGCAGCACCGCGTACAGCGAGGCACCCGCGGACACGTGCTTGCGCAGCCCACGGAACCGGCCCACCGCGAGATGCGTGGTCTCGATCGCCATCGGCTCGGCGTCGGCGAGGCGGAGCCGGTTCAGCCGCAGCACCTTGGCACCCGGCCGGATGCCGAGCAGCTTGGCCATCTCACCCTCGGCCGGGACCTCCTCGATGTCCAGCAGCTTGGAGGAGGGCTCGCGGCCCTGCGCGCGCATGTCCTCGGTGTAGGAGGACAGATGCAGCCGCTGGGCCAGCTTGGGCTCGGCCGCGAAGGTGCCCTTGCCCTGCACCCGGTGCAGCCTGCCCTCGGCGGTCAGGTCGGCCAGTGCCTGCCGGACGGTGGTGCGCGAGACGTTGAAGTCACCGGCCAGCGCTCGCTCGGTCGGGATCGGGGAGCCCGCGGGCATCGCGTCGAGCAGATCGAGCAGATGCTGCTTGAGCGCCCAGTACTTGGGCTCGCGCTGGCCGCGTGCGCCGGAAACCGCGCCCGCATCACCGGTTGGGGACGTCTCCAACATGACCGACTCCTCAAAGCTCTCCGCGGCCCCTGCCGGCCGCCAACTCACTCCGCGGCCCGTGCCGGCCGCCGTCCTGCGCTCCCCGCGCCACAAGCATGCCTGGTCAGCCAAGATGCTGCGGAGGAGACCTCGGAAAAAGTACCCTTCGCGGGTAGTCTGTCCACCGGTTAGCATTGGTCTAGACCTCAGGTGGCCTGCTCCTCAGCCGGGCCTGGCCGCCGGAGGCGAGCGAAAGTCGGATGGCGACAGCGGGGAGCGAGATGACCAGCAGCGAGCAGGCGAGCACCCAGCCTGGACAGCACATGGCCGCCGAGGTGGCCGCGCAACCGGAGGTGCTGGCCGGCCTCGTGGAGCGGCGGTCGGGCATCGCCGAGGTGGCGGCGGAGATCGCGCGGCGCCCGCCGCGATTCGCCCTGCTGGCCGCGCGGGGCTCCAGCGACCACGCCGCCCTCTACGCCAAGTACCTGATCGAGGTACTGCTCGGCCTGCCTGCCGGGCTGGTCTCGCCGTCCACAGCCACCCTCTACGACGCCCGCCCCGACCTGCGGGACGTGCTGCTGGTCGCGGTGAGTCAGAGCGGTGGGTCACCGGACCTGCTCGAGGTCACCCAGGCGGCGCGGCGGCAGGGCGCGCTGACCGTCGCGGTCAGCAACACCACCGGCTCACCGCTGAACGAGGCGGCCGAGCTCGCCGTGGACATCGGCGCGGGGGTGGAGAACGCCGTAGCGGCCACCAAGACCTACAGCGCCACCCTGATGGCGCTGTACCTGCTGATCGACGCGGTGCGCGGCGGCGCGGCCGAGCATGTCCGGGGCATCGGCGAGCTGGCGAGGCAGGCGCTGGACTCCTCGGCCGACGCGGTCGGCCGGGCGGTCGACCGCTACCGCTTCGTGGACCGGATCATCACCACCGGTCGCGGCTACTCCTACGCCACCGCGGCCGAAGCCGCGCTCAAACTCGCCGAGACCAGCTACCTTGCCGCGCGGGCCTACAGCGGGGCCGACCTGCTGCACGGGCCGGTGGCCGCGGTGGACGAGGAGACCGCGGTGCTCGCGGTGACCAGCGCGGGCAAGGGCGGCGCCGCCATGCACGAGGTGCTGGACGCGGTGGCCCAACGCGGGGCGGATGTGCTCGCGGTCGGGTCGGCCGCCGAGAAGGTACCCGCCGCGGTGCGGGTCGGCCTGCCGGAGACCGCCGAGGAGGTGGCGCCGATCCTGGAGGTCCTGCCGGTGCAGCGGCTGGCGCTCGGACTCGCGCTGGCCAGGGGCGGCGATCCGGACCGGCCGCGCGGGCTGCACAAGGTGACGAGGACCCGATGACGGGCACCGAACCCGGGCATGTCGTCGGCGTGGACACCGGCGGCACCTCCACCAGGGCGCTGGCCGTCGACGCCGGGGGCCAGGTGCTGGGCAGGGGGCAGTCCGGGGGCGGCAACCCCAACTCGCACCCGCCGGAACAGGCCGCCGCGCACCTCGCCGAGGCGATCGGCTCGGCGCTGGCCGACGTGCACCCCGCGCACACCATGGCCTGCACGATCGGCATGGCCGGGACCAGCAAGGTGCTGAGCGATCCGGATGTCGCCGCGGTGTTCCAGCGGACCTGGGAAGGGCTGGGGTTGGGTTGCCGGGTACACCTGGTCACCGACGCCGAGGCGGCCTACGCCGCCGCGACCTCGCGGCCGGACGGGACGGTGCTGATCGCGGGCACCGGGTCGATCGCGGGGCGGATCCGCACGCGCAGCCTCGCCACCACCGTGGGTGGGTACGGCTGGCTGCTCGGGGACGAGGGCTCGGCGTTCTGGATCGGCAGGGAGGCCGTGCGGTTCACCCTGGACGCGCTCGGCCGGGGGGAGCCACTGGACGGCCTGGCCGCCGCGGTGCTCGCCGAGGCCATCGGCCTGTCCGGTGTGGACCGGCTCACCGACGGCAAGCGGGCGGATGCCTGGCGCGGTCTGATCACGGCGGCCAACGCCGAGCCACCGGTACGGTTGGCCCGGTTCGCCCCGCTGGTCAGCGCGGCCGACGAGGCGGGCCAACCCGGGGCAGGTGAGATCACCGAGCGGGCCGCGGACCACCTGGTCGCGAGCGCGCTCGAGGCGCGCGAGCCCGGCGAGGACACCCCGGTGGTGCTGGTCGGCAGCGTGCTCGGTGAGCAGAGCCCGGTCGGGGCCAAGGTCCGGCGGCGGCTCGCCGGGTGCGAGGTACTGACCAGCCCGGACGGCGTGCTGGGCGCGGCCTGGCTGGCGGCGGTGGACGCCTTCGGCGAAGGCGCCGCCCGCCCGCGCTACTAGGGGAGCCGCCAGGCCCGCCTCGTAGGCGAAGGTCGTCAGCAGTACCCGGTCGTCAGCAGTACCCGGGTGGTCGCGCTGGAGTGACCGGGCCACGGTCGTGGATGCGCCACGGCTGATCCGGCTACAAGTGATCCGGCTACGAGCCGGACGTGCCCACGACCGGGTGCCGCAGGCCGGGGTGGTCGTTCGGCAACGCCCGGTAGAGCACCCAGCCGCTGACCGCGACGGTGAGCGCGACCAGCGGCCAGGACAGCACGGTGCGGGCGATCCCGAGGGCCACCACCTCGCCGGACCACCACAGCGAGCCGTACACCAGCACCCGCACCGTGTACTGCAGGAACACCCACACCCAGCTGGCCAGGGAGTAGGCACGCAGCAGCGCGGGATCGGACCGCCAGCGGGTTCGTTGGCCCAGTACCAGGCCCACCACCACGCCGAGCAGCGGCCAGCGGATCACGATGCTCGCCGCCCACGCCAGTGCACTGGCCACATTGGACAGTAGTTGGATCAGGAAGAAGTCCTCGGCCTGGCCGGTGTGCAGCGCGATCAGCGCCGCGCCGATCACGGCGGCGAGGCTGACCACCACGGCGCGGGACTTGTCCCCGCGGACCAGCCGGAGCACCCCGACCACCACGGCCAGCGTGATCGCCGCCCCCGCGCCCCAGGCGATGGACCGCCCGGCGAGCAACCAGCCCAGTACGAACGCCGCCGGTGGCAGGCTCGCGTCCAGTGCGCCCTTGCGCCCGCCGAGCACGGCGGCGAGTGGTTCTCGGCCGTGCCCCCTGCCGGATGCCGATCCGGGGGGAGGGGACGAGGGCTGCTCCGTCACGTCCCCTAGCCTGCCCCATGACCGCGCCGCGGTCAGCAGGTGTCGAGACCTTCGCCACAGTCCAGGGTCGCATCCCGGTAATGCGGCTGCGCCGAGGACCGACGACCCACGAAACTATGAGGGTTATGCACAATCCAGGCGACGGGGGCCGCCCGGAGCCTGCGGGGGCGGCTCGGGGCGCCTGGATACGAGGTGGGACACGGACGGCGGCCACACCTCCAGCTGTGCATAGCACTCATTTGCATAGACTCAATGACTTCCGACTGAACCGACGGTGGCGTAGGTCGGAACCGGGGAGGCATCCTGAAGTGTTGCTTAGGGGATGCAACCAATTCGGATGCACGGGCGGCGACGGAGGGAGAGCAGCGTGCGTGGCTTCGGTGGATTCGAGAGCTATGTGGCACTCGGGGACAGCTTCACCGAGGGTCTCAACGACGAACTGCCGGACGGTAGCTACCGCGGCTGGGCCGACCGGCTGGCGGAGATCCTCGCCGCCGAGCGTCCCGGCTTGCGGTACGCGAACTTCGCCCTGCGCGGCAAGTTGCTCGACGAGGTCGTCGAGGAGCAGCTTCCGGCCGCACTGGACATCCGACCCGATCTGGTGACGCTGTGCGCCGGGGGCAACGACATCATCGTTCCCGGTGCCGATGTGGACGCGGCGGCCGAGCGGTTCGAGGGGGCCGTGGCGAAGCTGCGCGCGGCCGGAGTCGACGTCCTGATCTTCACCGGGCCGGACACCAAGCAGATGTCGGTGATGAGCATCCTGCGCGGCAAGGTGGCGATCTACAACGCGCACCTGTGGGCGATCGCGGACCGGCACGGCGCCCGCGTCGTCGACCTGTGGGCCATGGACCCGTTGCACGACCTGCGCGCCTGGAGCGACGACCGGCTGCACTTCACCCCGGAGGGGCACCACAGGATCGCGCTGCGCGCGGCCGAGGTGCTCGGGGTGCCGACCGAGGGAAACTGGCGGGAGCCGTGGCCGGTGGCCGACGAGCACGCCAACTGGATCTCCCTGCGCCGCTCCGATCTGGAGTGGACCCGGATGTACCTGCTGCCATGGATCCGCCGCCACCTGCGCGGCGAGTCGATGGGCGACGGCCTCGCCCCGAAACGGCCGGAACTCTCCCCGCTCGGCGACGCCACCGATGCGCGCTGATGCCGGTCCGGATCGCGACGGCCTCCGGCGCCACCTAGGGTCCGGGCGTGTCCGCGCGCCGCGCGGCGGCTGATAGGTTCGAACACCCAGGCGACCGGGGCGCCTTCCACACGCAATCATTCAGAGCCTGTTCCTGAACCGGACCTGACTGCCTGAGGCGAGCGGAAGTACGCGCGGTCTGGGAAGACGCACTCAGCGATGGTGGCTGTCCATCCGGGACCGAGGGATCGAGGTAAGGAGGCCGAATGCCGCTCCCGCACTGGACTCCGGACGGGCTCCTGCCGCCGGGCAGACATGCGGCCGACCTCTCGGACATCTACGAGCGGCTGGTCTGGGACGCCCCGCACCGCAACACCAGGGAGAACCTGTTCGGCGCGTTGAGCGGCTACCTCGGGATGGTGGCCAAGCTGATGCCGTCCGGGCGGGCCTGGGTCGGCGGCGGCCTGGTGTTGCGCACCGAGGAGGCACCCCAGGACATCGACGTGGTGCTGCTGCCGGACGACTGGGGCAGCCTGAAGCGGCTGTCCGGCCCGGCACGGGCCGCGTTCTACGGGCTGCTGACCCTGCGCGGGGTGATCGTCGAGCAGCCGGTGATGTACCTGGACCAGGTACAGCCGGTCGGCGGGCTGCTGGACGGGTTCCTCTGCCGGCCGGGGGACGAGGAAATCTGGGCGAAGGCATGGTCGGCCGTCCGCGGGCCACATGGCCCGATCGACGGGCTGACCAAGGGCTACGCGGAGGTGACGTGGTGAGCTTCCGGCACATCACCGAGGACATCCCCGGCGGCACCTGGCTGGACGACCTCGCCAGGGCCTCCTCGATGGCCGCGCACGCGAAGTTCGAGCGGACCTGCCGCTCGCCCCTGCTGCGGGTCTCGGTACTCGGTACCACCCAGCTGGACGCCTATACCTTCTCCGATATCGGCAGGGCCCTCCAGGACGCCACGGCGAAGGTCGGCCATATCGTCCGCAACCCGCAGGCCGAGATCACCTCGGTGCAGCCGGCCGACCGGGAGAAGGCGCCGCTGATCCAGCGCGGGCAGGCCGGCAACACGATCTTCTTCGGCTTCCCGGACACGGTGGACGAGGACGCGCTGATCCACGACGGGATCGAGACGCTCTCCGAGCGCGCGGTCAAGGAACTGTGCGACTTCCTCCCGGTCAACGGCTCCGACGACGGCGCGCTGGACGCCGTGCTGCTGCAACGGGACACCGTGCGCAACGCGGTGAGCGACATCGTGAACGCGGTGGCCAAGAATGCCGGGGTCGGGCTCACCCTGCTCCCGACCACCGGGGATGAGGTGGCCCGCAGCATGACCACCGAGCAGGCCCGCGTGCTGCAGGGCAGCCTGCGGGAGTCCAGGGAGGATGTCGGCTACGAGACCGTCACCGGCAGGCTGGACGGGGTACGCACCCGGCGGCGGATCTTCTACCTGGAGCGGGACAGTGGCAGCACGATCCAGGGCGCCGTGGCACCCGACCTGCTGGACGAGATCAAGCTGAACCTGGACCAGCCGGTGACCGCGCGGCTGCGCGTGGTCCGGACCACCACGATCGACGGCCGACGCGGCCGTCCGGTCTACGAGCTGCTCGACATCCGCTCCGAGACCAGCCTGTTCGACTGACTCCGAGACCCGACTCGTGAGGAGGACGCCGAGCCGGAACCGGCACGCGTCCGCCAGGGCGGACCGGCCGGCGTTCTCCCCTGTGGCGCCGACCGGTCCGCGACGGATCGTCTCGGGTGACCCGTCCACGTCCACGGAGCCATCCCCCTGTCCCCGTGGATGCGGCGCTCCACCGCGCCCCTCCCCAGGGTCGTGTGGTCAGCGCCGCTTCCGCACACTACGCCGAACGCCCCGCACACCACTAAGAACTCGCTAAGAGCCGGCGGGTGGCACCGTGTCGAGCTCGGCCCGGATCTCGTCCACCGCATGCGGACTCACCCGTTCGTGTAGTTCCACTGAGGCGGCGAACTGGGCTCTGGCGCCCGCGACGTCACCCATAGTCCGCAAAACCCGGCCTAATGTGAGACGCGACACACCCTCTTGCAGCACAAGCCCCCTCGCCTCGGTCACCGCGATCGCCTCCTGTGCGTACCGCTGCGACTCCGCCGGCCGGCCGATCGCCAGGTACATCTCGGCGAGGTTGTTCAGGGAGACCACGGCATAACTGTCGTCACCGAGTTGACGATCGATCTCCAGCGAACGGAGCTGGTGCGCGATCGCCTCGTGGTAGCGGCCGGAGCGCTTCTCCGCCTCCGCGCAGTTGTTCAGCGCCTGCCCGCCCAGCGCCAGGTCGCCGAGGCGTTCGGTGTCCTCGATCGCGGCGCTCAGCCGGGAAATCGCCTCCGCGTAGCGTTCCCAGAGGGTCAACGCGCAGCCGAGGTGGATGTTGGCCGAGATCAGCAGCCGCTCGTCGCCGAGGCTGCCGGCGATCTCCAGCGCCTCCTCGGCATCGGCGAGGCTGCCCTCGGCCCGGCCGAAGATCAACGCCACCGCGCACCGCGAGATCAGCATCCAGCACCGGCCGAGCCGGCTGCCCGAGTCCTCGGCCGAGGCCAGCCCGAGGTCCACCAGCTGCCGCCACTCGTCCCACAGCGGCCGGACGACCCGGTAGGTGTGCACCACCCTGGCCAGCTGCCAGGCCTCGGTGTGCGACCCGCGGGAGCGGGCCTGGCGGATGATCGCCAGCAGGTTCGGCCACTCGGCCGCGAACCAGTCCAGTGCCTCGTCGAACCCGGCGGGCTCGGCGGCGACCCCCGGCAGCCCGGTGAACTCGAGCGGGTCGACGATACGCAGCAACCGCCTGCGTGCCCGGTCGGCGGAGGCCTGGTAGTAGCGCAGCGCACCGGTGAGCACCTCGGTGCGTTCGTCGCCGGTCAGCTCGGCCTCGGCGAGGTCCCGCAGGTACAGCCGGACCAGGTCGTGTGGGGTGAAGACGTCCGGCGCGGTCTCGGTCAGCAGGTGGTGCGCGGCCAGCACGCGCAGCCCGCGCCGCGCGGTGTCGAGATCGGTGCCGCGGGCGGTGGCGACCAGGCCCACCGCCGCCGAGCAGGCGGTGAGCGCGCCGAGGGCGCGGAAGATCGCGGCGGCCTCGGCGGGCAGGCCCCGGTAGGACACGTCCAACGCGGCCCGGACGCTGGTGTCCCCGCCCTCGCCGTCCGCGATGTCCAGCGCGGCCAGCCTGGTCCGCTCGCCTGCCAGCTCCTCGAGCAGTTGGGTCGCCGTCCATTCCGGGGCCGCGGCGAGCCGCGCGCCCGCGATGCGCAGGGCCAGCGGCAGGTGTCCGCACAGCCGGGCGAGCCGGGCGTGTCGCCCGTGCGGGTCCGCCCCGGCCAACTCGTCGATCAGCCGGACCGCGTCCTGCGCCGCGAGCACGTCCAGGGCGTACAGCTTGGCGGCGTTGGAAACCGCGAGACCGTCCAATCTGGACCTGCTGGTGATCAGGGTCATCGAGCGCGCTCCCGGCGGCAGCAGCGGCCGGACCTGCTCGGCGGTGCGGGCGTCGTCCAGCAGCACCAGCACCTTCTTCTCGGCCAGCAGCGAGCGATACAGCGCGATCCGTTCCGGCAGCCGCTCGGGCAGCTCGGCGGCGGGCACCCCGAGGCCGAGCAGGAAATGGGAGAGCACCTCGGCGGGGTCGGCCGGCTCGCGGTGCGGGTCGAACCCGCGCAACGCGGCGAACAGCACGCCGTCCGTGAAGGCATCGACGGCGTCGTGCGCCCAGGAGACGGCCAACGCGCTCTTCCCGATCCCGGCGGCGCCGGTGAGCACGCCGATGGCGCGCGCACCCTGCTGGGCGCGCACGCGCAGGTCGTTCAGCCAGGACAACTCGGCGGCGCGACCGGCGAGACTGGGCACGGCGGGCGGTAGCTGGGTGAGCGCGAGCCTGGTGCGCGGCCGGCCGGTGTGCTCGGCGAGCTCGTCCTTGAGCAGCTGGTCGTGCAGGGTACGCAGCTCCGGGCCGAGGTCGATACCGAGCCGCTCGCCGACCTGCCGGGAGGCCCGCCGGTAGACCTCGAGCGCGTCGGCCCGCCGCCCGGAGCGATACAGCGCCAGCATCAGCTGCCGTACCGCGCGCTCGTCCGCGGGATTGTCCCGGACCAGCGGCGCCAGCTCGGCGATCAGCTCGGCGTGCCTGCCGAGTTCGAGGTCGGCGTCCACCCTGGCGCCGTGCACGGCCTGGCGCAGTTCGTCCAGCGCGGGTGCGGCGACGGAGGCGGGGACGCCGCCGAGCGCGGGCCCCTGCCACAGGGCGAAGGCCTCACCCAGGAGTTCGGCCCGCCGGGCAACCGGCGCGACGGCCGCGCGCTCCAGCAGGGTGCGGGCGCGGTGCACGTCCACCCGCTCCGGGGCGATCGTCAGCCGGTATCCCGGGGTGGCGGTGTGGATCTCGACCGGGGCGGCGCCCGACCGGTCCGGCTGCTCCCCGTGCAGCGAGCGGAGCACCCTGCGCAGGTGCGACACGTTGCCGTGCACGATGGTCCGCGCGGTGGCCGGCGGCTCGTGGCCCCACAGGCCGTCGATGATGTCGTCCAGGGTGACCACCTTGTTGGCATCCAGTGCCAGCAGGGCGAGCAGGCCGCGCACCCCGGGGCCACCGACCGGCACCTGCCGACCGTCGGCGATGAGTTGCACCGGGCCGAGAAGCTGGATACGCACGTCTGCCGAGTCCACCGAGTCCCCCACGCCGACGTCGCGTGCGTCCACATCGCGCTCCCGTGTCCGACTCCCCATTCGTAACGGACATCGAAAGTACCGCGCGGCTCGGCGGGCAGGGGGCGTTTCGGCCGGGATCGACGCTCCGCCCGGTCAACCGCACCCGATCAGACGAGTGCGGCCCCGCACCATCAGTCCCGATCTGATGGTGCGGGGCCGCACTCGGTGCTACTCGACGGCGGCTCGCAGGACGCTCCGCCGGATGTCGTCGCCTCCGAGAGGCCCGGATCTCACCCCGAGCGAAAATCCGGCCCGCCTTCGGCGTGACCCACACAACATAACAAAGCGCGAGCGGGTCGCTACAAGCGGCCCACCCGCGCCGTGTTTTGCCTGGTCAGCGCGACAGCGGGGTGAAGTCCCTGCTACCGATGAACCCGGGCCGCCGCTTGCTCACCGCGAACGGCTCCACCAACGCGTTCTCCACGCTGTTGAACACCAGGAAGATGTTCGACCGCGGGTACGGCGTCACGTTGTTACCGGAGCCGTGCATCATGTTCGAGTCGAAGAACAGCGCCGAGCCTGCCGGCCCGGTGAACTGGTCGATCCCGTGCTCCGCGGCCAGCTTGGTGATGTCGTCCTCGGTCGGGACGCCGATCTTCTGCTCCTTGAGCGAGGTCTTGTAGTAGTCCTCCGGCGTCTCCCCGATGCACTGCACGAACGTGCGCTGCGACCCCGGCATGAGCATCAGCCCGCCGTTGAACGGGTAGTTGTCGGTCAGCGCGATCGAGCAGCTCACCGCTCGGGGGCGGGGCATCCCGTCCTCGGCGTGCCAGGTCTCGAAGTCGGAATGCCAGTAGAACCCGGAACCCCGGAAACCCGGCATGTAGTTGACCCGGCTCTGGTGGATGTACACCTCGGACCCGAGGATCTGCCGCGCCCGGTCGAGGACCCGCGGGTCCCTGGCCAGCTCGCTGATCAACTCACTGATCCTGTGCACCTCGAAGATCGACCGGACCTCGCCGGAGGCCTTCTCGGTGATGACACGCTCGTCCGCCTTCAGCTCCTGGTCCGAGGACAGCCGCACCAGCTCCTGCCAGTAGCCCTGAACCTCGGCAGGCGAAAGCAGACCCTCGACGATCGAATACCCCTTGGCATCGTGCGATGCCAGGTCGGCGGCGTCGCCAGGTCCGTCGGCCTCGCCGCCCCACACGGTCGGGTCCATCCGGTCCATGAGTTCCGGTTGGCCCGCGATCCGGGTCGGGTAGCTGTCCTCCACACGAGTGTCCGTGAGCGTCAAGCTGCTCGCCTCCTCACAATTCCTTCCGGTTTTTTCTGCCCCATTCTTTTGGTGGTAGGGACGCCAGTCAGTTCGGCGTCAGGAGGTGACGTCGCCCGCCAGGTCGTCTTCCTCGCGGACGAGCGGGTACACGCCGTTCTCGTCGTGCACCTCCCTGCCGGTCACCGGCGGGTTGAACACGCACACCGTGCGCATGTCCGTGCGCGGCCGCACCTGATGCTTGTCATGGTTGTTCAGCAGGTACAGCGAGCCCGGCTTGAGCTGGTGCGTCTCGCCGGTAGCCTTGTCGGTAATCTCGCCTTCGCCCTCGAAAACGAACACCGCCTCGATGTGGTTCGCGTACCAGAAATCGTTGACGGTTCCCGCGTACAGCGTGGTCTCATGCACCGAGAAACCGGCCTTCTCCTTGGCGAGCACAATTCGCTTGCTGCGCCAGTTCGGAGTCTTGATATCGGCGTCGGTGTCGGTGACCTCATCGAGGGTACGGACGATCAAAACACTCTCCTTTGGTTCCGCGGCATGGGTGGTCTGCTGGTTCAGGGCGAGAGTACGGCCTTGACCGACTCCTCGATGATCTCCAGGCCCTGGGTGAACTCGGAGTCCGTGGTGGTCAGCGCGGGCAGCAGCTTCACGACCTCACCGTCCGGACCGGAGGTCTCCATCAGCAGGCCCCGGTCGAAGGCGGCGGCGCATACCTTGCCAGCCGTCTCGCCGTCCGGAAACTCGAGGCCGCGAGCCAGGCCACGACCCTTGGCGACCAGCCGCGCGTCCGGGTAGCTCTGCACGAGCTCCTTGAACACGCCGCCGATCCGCTCGCCCTTGGCCTTGGTCGACTTCTCCAGCTCGTCGTCCCGCCAGTAGGTGCGCAGCGCCTCGGTGGCGGTGACGAAGGCCGGGCTGATGCCGCGGAAGGTGCCGTTGTGCTCACCGGGCGCCCACACGTCCAGCTCGGGGTTGATCAGGGTGAGCGCCATCGGAAGGCCGTAGCCGCTGATGGACTTGGAGAGGCAGATCATGTCCGGCTTGATCCCGGCGTCCTCGAAGCTGAAGAACGGGCCGGTGCGCCCGCAGCCCATCTGGACGTCGTCCAGGATCAGCAGGATGCCGTGCCGCTTGCACAGCTCGGCAAGGCCCTGCAACCACTCCAGCCGGGCGGCGTTGATCCCGCCCTCGCCCTGCACGGTCTCCACGATCACCGCGGCGGGCTCGTTCAGCCCGCTGCCGGAGTCCTCCAGCAGCCGCTCGAAGTACAGGAAGTCCGGGTAGGCGCCGTCGAAGTACTTGTCGTAGGGCATCGGCGTGGCGTGTACCAGCGGGATGCCCGCGCCGCCACGCTTCATCGAGTTCCCGGTCACCGAGAGCGCGCCCAGCGTCATACCGTGGAACGCGTTGGTGAAGTTGATGACCGATTCCTTCCCGGTCACCTTGCGGGCCAGCTTCAGCGCGGCCTCGACCGCGTTGGCGCCGCCGGGGCCGGGGAAGATCACCTTGTACTCCATGGAGCGCGGCTTCAGGATCACCTCGTCCAGGCTCTCCAGGAAGTCCCGCTTGGCCACGGTGAACATGTCCAGCGAGTGCGTTACGCCGTCCCGCGATATGTAGTCGATCAGCGCTTTCTTCAGCGCCGGGTTGTTGTGCCCGTAGTTGAGCGCCCCCGCCCCGGCGAAGAAATCAAGATAGGCTTTGCCGTCCTCGGCGTAGAGCCAACTCCCCTGCGCCCGGTCGAACACGGCCGGCCAGCCACGACTGTAGCTGCGCACTTCCGATTCGAGCGTTTCGAAGATGCTCACACTAACTCCGTCTCTTACTCTGTTCGTGCCCAGCGGGCGACTACTAACGTTTTCTTGTCACCCGGGCGACGTATCACGCACGGTCGGCGAGCGGACCGATGCGGTAAATGTGTTCCGCTTCGTGCTCATCCGGGAAATCCGCGGCCGCGAACAGCTCCGCGGTCTCCAGCTCGGCGTCCCACCGCTCGGCGAACGAGCGGAACAACCGGATGGACGCTTCGTTGTCCGGTGTGATGGTCGTCTCCAGGTACCGCACACCGTGCCGCACCAACCCGATGAAGAGGGTATCCAGCATGCGGCCGGCCAAACCACGACCGCGTTGCGAGTCGTCCACGGCGACCTGCCACACGACGGCGGCGTCCTGCTTCGACTGGCGACGGTAGCCGATCACGAACCCGACGGCTTTTCCGTCTACTCGCGCCACCACGGACGTATCGGTGAAATCATGGCACCATAGCAAGTAGGCGTACGACGAGTTCAGGTCCAGCTTTTGCGAATCGCGCGCGATTCGCCAGAGGGCCGCACCATCCGACTTGGTGGGTGATTCGATCACCACGTGGTCGGCCGCTGCATTGTCGCCGTTGGCACGCTGTGTGTGCTTTCCGGACATATCAATGCAACCTAACAGAAGCTTTTGCCCAGCTCAGCCGCCCTGCGCCCGCGGCAGGCTACCTACCTGCGGCGATGAAGAAACAGGTGTGACAATGACGACAAAAGTATACCGCCACCGGACCTGTCGTGCTAGGTGCGCAGCACAAGCAGCCTCGGCTTGGCCGCGGTATCCGCACGCTGACCAGCGTCGAGGCTGACTACGAGCACACGGTAGTGGGACGACCGCGGAAACGCGAGTGGGTAAGTGTCGAATACTCCACTCGGCCGCACCAGCGACCGTCGACGACTCCACCGGCCCGGTCCGGACGGTCGGGACATGCCGCCGATCGCCAGGCGGGGCAGAACCGCGGGATGATCGGCGGCATGAAGGGCATCGCCATCCGTCCGGCCAGGCACGACGAGCTGGCCGCTGTTGCCGAACTTCGATGGCAGTGGGTCCGGGAAAGCGGAAGGTCGCCCGGCACCACGCACGACGAGTTCGTGTATCGCTTCGTGACATGGGCAGGCCGGCACGTGCACTCCCACCGTTGCCTGGTCGCCGTCCGCGACGGCCCCGTTGTCGGCATGGCGTGGTTGGCCATCCTCCAGCGGGTACCGACCCCGCTTGCCGTCGAACGGGCGTCCGGCGATGTGCAATGCGTCTACGTCATGCCGGCGGAACGAGCCAGTGGCTTGGGGGGTCGGCTGATCCGGGCGGTTCTGGAGCTCGCACACGAACTTGGGCTCGAGCGCGTGACCGTTCACTCCAGCACCCGAGCCGTTCCGGCGTACTCACGTCACGGATTCGCGGCGTCCCCACGTCTGCTTCAGGCCGAGCCCGCCACCTCGTCGAGGTAGTTCCCCCTTCGCCTCGACGTGCGAATATGAGTCCATGCCGAACAAGCTCACCCTCACCGGCGACGCCGAAGCCGACAGGCTGCTGTCCAGCGACCCGTTCGCCCTGCTCACCGGCATGCTGCTGGACCAGCAGATCCCGATGGAGGTCGCCTTCATCGGTCCGCGGAAGATCGCGGACCGGATGGACGGTTTCAGTATCACCAAGATCGCGCGGACCGATCTCGAGGAGTTCGTGGCGCTCTGCGTGCGGCAGAAGCCGGGCATCCACCGCTACGGCGCTTCGATGGCGCGCCGGATACACACGCTGGCGCGGCACGTCGTGGATGCCTACGGCGGCCGCACCGAGGCGATCTGGACCGAGGGTGACCCGGACGGCAAGGAGGTGCTGAAGCGGCTCAAGGCGCTGCCCGGTTACGGCGAGCAGAAGGCGAAGATCTTCCTCGCCCTGCTCGGCAAGCAGCTCGGCGTCCAGCCGGCGGGCTGGCGCGAGGCCGCGGGCGCCTACGGCGAGGAAGGGTCCCGCCGCTCGATCGCCGACGTCACCGACCCGGACACCCTCGCCGAGGTCCGTGCCTTCAAGAAGGCGGACAAGGCCGCCGCCAAGAAGTAGCTCCGGACCACGGACACGGGCTGCTGACCCACTCCCGCCCCGCGTCAAGGGGTCAGCAGGAGGACGGCCTGGACCTGGAGCTCGCCGACCAGGCCGCCGAGCAGGGCGCCGGTCAGGATGAGGATCCATTCGTCCTGCTGGAACGCGGGCCGGAGCAGGCCCTCGAACTCCTCCGCGTCCAGCTCCTTCATCTTGTGCACCAGCAGGTTGCGGATGTCCATGGCGTCCTCGGCGTAGTCCTCGATGTAGCGCATGGTCTCCGGGAGCCTCGCCATGATCTGCTCGGAGATCCGCAGCTTCATCGTCTGGTACCGCTTGCCGCCCACGGCCAGCACCACCAGCGGCTTCGCCACGCTCGCGTGCCGGGACAGTTCCAGGTCGACCTGCCGCTGGATCAGCGCGAGCACCTTGTCCGACAGCGGCCCGCGCAGCACCGCCTCGATCACGTTGTGCGGGGTGATGATCTCCTTCGCGATCAGCTCGGCGTAGGCCTCGGACACCTCGGCGCGGCGTTTGAGGAACAGCCCCTGCCACTCGAACAGTCCGAAGTAGCGCACCGGCTGCTTCGGATGGAAGATCATCTTCAGCGCCAGCCAGTCGGTGAACCAGCCGATGAACAGGCCGAACAGCGGCATGATGATGGGGACCTTGAACAGCACCCACACCACCATCTGCACCACGCCGATCAGGCCGCCGAAGTAGATCCCGGAGTGGGCGATGAACCGGAACTCCTTGCGCCCGGCCTCCTGGAAGATCCGGTTCAGCAGCGCCTTGTCCTTCACCAGGCTGGTGACGACCATGTCCTTGAGGTCGAAGACGCTGTCCACGTCCCGCTTGATGGTGGCCATCACCTCGGCGACCATCTTCGGCGCCTCGGCCTGCACCCGGCTGATCACCATGCGCTGCACCCGGTCCGGCAACGACTCCCACAGTCCCGGCTGGTACTCGGCCGCGATGTCCCGGACGATCTCCTCGGCCGCGGCCAGTAGCGGCTTCTCGATCTCCCGCGCGATCCGTTCCGGGTCCAGCCGGTTCACCACGTCGCTGGGGCGAATCAACTGCCGGGTCATCGTGTCGCAGGCGATGCCCGCCATCCGCGCCGCGCGTTTCGGCACGATCCCCTGCCAACCGAGAAACGGCTTGATCCCGGCGAACTCCAGCGGGGCGAACATCATCCGGATCGCCAGCAGCTTGGTCACGTAGCCGATCAGCGCCGCGACGATCGGGATGGAGCAGTAGATCGGCCAGTTCCGCGTGAAATCATCCAGGATCGCGTCCATGACCACCCCATCCCGACACTCGGAGTGACCATCGTCACACGATGGTCGAAGATCCGCATCGCCCACGCGGGGCAGTTGCCCCCGCAAGCACCCGGCACGCGCCGACGCCGCAACTGCTACCTGAAACCTCCTACCCGAAGAACGTGCCGACGTCCGCGGCGAACGAACCGGGTACCTCCAGCGCGGGAAAGTGGCCGCCACGGCCGAACTCGCTCCAGTGCGTGATCCGGTACGACCGTTCGGCGAAGGCGCGGATGGGCAGGGTGATGTCGTGCGCGAACACGGCCACACCCACCGGCACCGGGCAGGCAAGGGACCCGCCAGGCCCACCGCGGGTGCTCTCCCACCGCAGGCGGGAGGACGAGGCCGCGGTCCCGGTGAGCCAGTACAGCATGACGTTGGTGAGCAGCCGATCGAAGGAGATCTCGCCCGCCGGGTCGGTCCATTCGGCGAACCTGGCCGCGATCACGGCGAGTTGCCCGACCGGCGAGTCGGCCATCCCGTAGGCCAGCGTCTGCGGCTCGGTCTCCTGCATGACCTGGTAGCCGGGCCGCCTGGCGAGGTACTCCCCGATTCCCGCGAGCCTGCGCTGGTCCGCCGCGGACAGCTCACCCACCCCCTCGGCGGGCGGGGGCGTCGGAAGGTAGCTGAGGTGCACCCCGACCACCGCCTCGGGCGCGAGCGCGCCGAGCGCGCGGGAGATCGCGGAGCCCCAGTCACCGCCCTGCGCCCCGTACCGGCGGTACCCGAGCCTGTGCATCAACTCCGCCCAGGCACGGGCGACGCGGTGCACATCCCAGCCGCGCTCGCGGGTCGGGCCGGAGAAGCCGAACCCCGGGATCGAGGGGATCACCAGGTGGAACCGTCCGGCCAGCGGCTCCAGCACATCCAGGAACTCCACAATGGAGCCGGGCCAGCCGTGCGTGAGCAGCAGCGGGAGCGCGTCCTGCCGGGCGGACCGCAGGTGCAGGAAGTGCACCCGCTGGCCGTCGATCTCGGTCGTGTACTGCGGCAACGCGTTCAGCCGTTCTTCCTGCGCCCGCCAGTCGTAGTCCTCGCGCCAGTATCGGGTCAGCTCCCGTAACCGCGCCTGCGGGAGGCCGTAGTCCCAGCCCGTTCCGGGTAGTTCGTCGGGCCAGCGGGTCCGGTCCAGCCGCTGGTGCAGGTCGGCGAGTGCGTGTTCCGGGATCTCGACGCGGAAGGGCGTGATCACGACATCTCCTCATTCGTTGGTCGTTCAAACATTAGTCGAACCAACGTTTGACTGGCAAACGAAATACGATGGGACCTGCCTAGACTGTGCGCATGGATCCTGGGACCGACGACCTGACGCCCGCCCGGTTGCTGCGCCTGCCGAGCTGGCTGCTGACCCAGTCGGCGATGCACGCCCATCGCCAGGTGGGCTCCGGGCTGGCCACGGTGGGCGCCCGTGGCTACCACTACCGGCTACTGGCGACCCTGGAGGAGTTCGGACCGGCCAGCCAGGCCGCCCTCGGCCGCCGCAGCGGGATCCACGTCAGCGACATCGTGGCGGCCGTGAACGAACTCGCCGGGGACAAGTTCGTGGAACGCGCGCCCGACCCCGCCGACCGGCGACGCAACATCATCACCATCACCCCGGCCGGGCGGCGCAGGCTACGCAAGCTGGACCGGCAGCTGGCCCAGGTCCAGGACGAGCTGCTGGCGCCATTGTCGGCCGCGGAACGCGGTCAGCTCACCAACCTCCTCGGCCGAATCCTGGACCACCACCAGGAAAGGCCGGACGAAAGATGAAAACCCCTCGGAATCGGGCGGATCGTGGGATTTGCCGGGCCGGCAACAAATGACACCCGGTCGACCGGTGCCCCATTTGTCACCACCACAACAAGGCCTCACCCGAACGGGTGGCACAACCCGGGACGGTAACGAAACAGCAGGTGTACGGGAGCTGAATCTGTCACCCGATTCGGTGATCATCCTCGGCCCTGCCCGTTCCCGCAGGGCAGCCGATTGACACGAGTTACGCGAAAAATCTAGGTTGATCGTCCCCGCATAAACGCTGTTCCGACAACCTAGGAAACAGACATGACGACCAGTGTCTCCGGCATGCGTGACGATGAGCGGGCATCGTTCCAATTAGGGAATATCCACGGTTCCGGATTATTTTCCGGACAACCGGGGGTGCTCGACCTCGCGCCGCGGGCAGGCGAGCAGGCCCCGGCGGCCGGGCGCACCCGGACCGCCGCCGAGCTGTGGGGTCGCGTGCCGCGCGCGTTCGCTCAGGAGTTCCGGCCGTACACGGACCGGCTCGCCGAGGACATCAAACGGGAGGTACAGAGCTGTGTTCCGGCCTACGCGCGGCCCCTCGACGGCCGGTTCGGCGGCATGTTCCTGCGTGCCGTGCACACGGCGATCGAGCATTGCCTGCGGAGCGTGGGCACGGCGGGCGGTGGCGGCGCGGTCGACCCCGGCTCCACCGAGGTGTTCCGCGAGCTCGGCAGGCTGGAGTTCGTCCTCGGCCACGGGGTGGACAACCTGCAATCCGCCTACCGGATCGGTGGCCGGGTCGCCTGGCGGCACGTGGCCGGTTTCTGCCGGGCGGCCGGAATCTCCGCCGATCTGCTGTGCGTGGCGGCGGAAGCGATCTTCGCCTTCGTCGACGAGCTGTCGGCGATGTCGATCGACGGCTACACGGCCGCGCGAGCGGAGCACGCCGGGGCGCTCGAACACCAGCGGCAGCGGCTGATCCGGCTGATCCTCGCCGAGCCCGCCACCCCGGCCGCCGCGATCACCGAGGCCGCGGCCGGAGCACGGTGGCCGGTGCCGGACACCGTGCACGCCGTGGCACTCCAGCCCCGCGAGTCGGGCCGCCCGGCACCGGACCCGGCGTTGCCGGGGGATGTGCTCGCCCGGCTCGACGGCGCAGGACCCTGCCTGGTCACCGCGGACCCGGAACGGCACCTTGCCGAGGCGGGCACCGAGCTGGCCGGATGGCGGGTGGCGGTGGGCCCGCCGGTGCGCCTCACCGGGGCGCGAGACTCGCTGCGCCTCGCCCGCCGCACGCTGGACCTTGCCGACCGTGGTCTGCTTCCGGACGCGCCCGTGCTGTGGAGCCGCGAACACCTGGCAACCCTGTGGCTGACGATCGACGCCGGCCTGATCGACGCCCAGCTGGAGCGCTGCCTCGCCCCGCTGCGGGCCGTCGGCCGCAAACAACGGACCCGGCTGGCCGCCACCCTGCTCGCCTGGCTTTCCAGCCGGGCCAACGCACCGGAGCTCGCCGAACGTCTCGGGGTGCACCCGCAGACCGTCCGGAGCAGGCTGCACCAGATCGAGGAGCTGTTCGGCGACCGGATCAACGACCCGGCCGAACGGTTCAACCTGCTGATCGCGCTCAGGGCACAGCGGCTACGTAGTGGCGCGGACGCCCCGGGTAGTGCGTGAACGGGCGCGTCAGCCGCCTCCGCTACCACCGCCGGGGTCGCAGGCCCGCCAGAAACTGGACCCCAGCGCGGAAAGTCGCACCGTGTGCCGGAGGAACCTGGCTCGCCGGACGGACTGCTCCGCGGCCCGCACCACCTCGTCGGTCAGCAGGATCTCGTACTGCGTCTCCAGCTCCGGTTCCTCGTCGCCGATATCGGTGAGGCCGAGACCGGTCAGCCGGGTGAGGTAGCTGGGCACGTGATCGGGCAGCGACACCCCCGCCGCCTTGCCGACGGTGGAGGCGTTGCGCAGCACGATCCGCCCCGTCCCACCGAGGCTGGTGCGCTCGGCGACGTCGATCAGCGGGAACGGCGTTCCGTCCGCGAGTGCGGCGAGGATCCTGGCCTCGTCCGGGGTGAGCTGCCGCAGGATCACCGCGTAGAGGTACTCCCGTGCCCGCTCCTTGCCGAAGCCGAGGGACCGGTTCAGCAACTCCGCCATGGCCGAGCGCAGTGGCTCCGGCCGCTGGTCGTCCCGTGCGGGCACCACGGCGACGGTGTCGGCGATCTCCATGCCCTGGTTGCCGTTGCCGGTGTGCTGCGTCATCGCCGAGGCCTGGCTCAACGCGGTGAGGTACGGATCGTCCACCCGGTCCAGCCGCCTGCGCAGCTCGGTCAACGCGGCGCGCTCGACGGAACGAATTCCGCGCTCGGCGGCATCGGCGCCCGGCAGCCGTTTGCCGAGCGAGTAGCTCGTCCGCGCCGCCCAGTTCGCCAGCCGGCCTGCGCGGCGTGCCAGGTTCTCGGAACTCACCACGCTCCTCCCCTCGGGCCGGCCCTGATGCTACCCGCCGGTACGCGGCCCGGCATGCCCCGGACCACTGCTCTCGGACAAGAGTTGTGCGCCGAATCGAGAGCGCCGATCTCGTGATCATTGCTCTCGTTTTGGTTCGGTGATCCGATCTGTGGCTGCCAACATGAAAGGCATGACTGGGAAACCCGCGCGGACCGTGCTCACCGGAGGCTGTGTGCTCGAGGTGGAATCCGGCGAGATCGTCCGCGCGGAGGTGCTGGTCGAGGATGAGCGGATTCGCACGATCGGCGAGGTGCTCGATGCGGCCGGGGCGGCGAGGGTGGACTGCACCGGCGGGCTGCTCGTTCCCGGCCTGATCGACTGCCATGCGCATATCGCCTTCCCGCAACCCGGGGACGCTCCGCGCAGTGCCCGCCTGTTCGAGGCCGCGGCGGTGCTGCGCACCCTGCTCGGCCGCGGGGTGACCACCGTCCGGGATGCCTGGGGCGCCGACTCCGGGTTCCGGCTCGCGCTGGAACAGGGCTGGATCACCGGCCCGGACCTGCTGCTGAGCCTGCGCCAGCTGTGCACCACCGGCGGTATCGGCGACCCGTGGAACCCGCGCACCGGCTCGGTGGACGCGCTCGGCGACCCGGCCCTGCCCGAGCCGGTGTTCGACGGCCCGGATGCCGCGAGGGCCGCGGTGCGCCGGATGGTCCGCGCGGGTGCGGATTGGATCAAGCTCGGCGCGAGCGGCGCGATGAGCGAGGGCGACCGGGTGCACGACGCGCTGGTCACCGCCGCCGAGGTGCACGCGGTGGTGGACGAGGCCGAGCGGCAGGGCGGGCGGCCGGTGATGGTGCACGCGCACGGCGCGCGACCGGCCGAACTCGCGGCACGGGCGGGAGTGCGCAGCATCGAGCACGGCGTCTGGCTGGACGCGGCGGCGGTGGCCGCGATGGCCGAGCACGGTTGCTGGTATGTCCCCACCCTGACGCCGATCGGGCGGCAGCCGGAGGCCGCCGAGGCGCACCGCGCGTCCGTACGCCGGGCGCTGGAGGCGGGCGTGCCGATCGCCGCGGGCTCGGACCGGGCGCGGCGCGGGGACGGCGACCTGCTGGCCGAGTTGCCCGCGCTCGCCGGGGCCGGGCTGGGCGCGGCCGGAGCACTGCGGGCGGCCACGGCGGAGGCTGCCCGGCTGCTACGGCTGGACGACCGCGGCCGGATCGCCACCGGGTTGCGCGCCGATCTGGTGCTGCTGCACGGCGAGCACCTCGACCTGACCGACCTCGCCGACCGGATCCGCGCGGTATGGCAGGCCGGGCGGCTCGCCTACCGGCCGGAGAACACGCCGCCCCGCTCGAATTCCCGTGCGATCTCGCAGTAGTCCACCACCTGCCCGAAATGGTCGACCAGCGGCCGTATCTTCTCCTCCGGCCAGTCCAGTGTGTCCGGATCGCCGTCCTCGTATTCCGGCGGATCGATCGCGATGGTGAGCCTCCAGGTGGCGTAGCACCCGGAGATGGACCAGCTCTGCCGTTTCGGCGTCTTCGATGTCATTGCCTAACCGTCCGGCCACGCCAGCCGGTCACGCAAACCTCCTTTTCGGGTGACACCCCTGCCGTGACCAGGTGGCAAGGGCCGATGGTGGGGCAACGGGAAGGGAGCGGCCCATGGCACGGCGAAAAGGCATCTCCATCCGGCAGCGCCGGGTGTCCGCACAGCTGCGCGCGCTGCGCACCGCGCGGCGGCTGAGCTGCAAGGACATCGCGGCGGCTCTGGGCTGGTCGGAGAGCAAGGTGAGCCGGATGGAGACCGGGGAGCGCGGCCTGTACGCCGATGACGTGGCCGCGATTCTGGGATACCTCCAGACACCGGCGGCCATCCGGAACGAGTTGCTGGAGCTGGTCCGGGACGGTCAGGAACGAAACTGGCACGAGATCCACGGCAAGCTGCCGACCAACTGGCGGGACCTGATCCGCTTCGAGAACGAGGCCACCGCCATCCACAACTATGAGTCACTGGTGATCCCCGGCATCGCCCAGACCCCGGAGTACTCCAGGACCGTCATCCACGGCGCCAACCCGAGGCTGACCGGGAACGAGGTGGAGACCCTGGTCGCCGCCAGGGCCACCCGCCAGGTCATCCTCGGCAGGCGACCGGCGCCCTCGGTGCACCTGATCCTGGACGAGATGGTGCTCCAGCGACCGGTCGGCGAGCCGGAATTACGGCGAACCCAGTTACATCACCTGCTCTCTCTCGGAGAACGGCGCAACGTCACCGTCCAGGTCGTACCGTTCACCGCAGGAGCGCATCCCGGGCTAGAAGGTCCGTTCGTGCTACTGGAGTTCGTCAACGAACCGACTCTTGTCTACGCCGAGAACCGACGAGCGAGCAGTTTCTTGGAAGAAGAAGAACACGTCGAGCGTGTTAGAGTTGCCTGGCGCGGGCTAGATGCCGTTGCGCTGTCACCCGAGGACTCCGCCCGGCTGATTGCCAACGTGGCTGGCGAACTGAACCAACCCGAGGAGCCGCCGTCATGACTGCCCCGGACCTGTCGCAGGTCATATGGCGTAAGAGCAGTTTCAGCACCAGCGAGGCCAACTGCGTGGAGGTGGGGTTCGCGCCCGGCGCCATTGCCGTCCGGGACACCAAGGACCGCGACCGCGGCACCCTGGCCTTCCCCGCCGCGAGCTGGGCAGCCTTCCTGCGGACGCAACGCTGATTCCCGCACCGGGTGATTCACCGGCACGCTAGGGTGAGCCCCGTGACTGAGCAGCCCGGCCTTCCCGATCGGCGACAGCTCCGCGCCTCGGACGCGGACCGCGAGCGGGTCGCCACCTTCCTGCAGCAGGCCATGAGCGAGGGCCGCATCACCACCGTGGAGCTGGAGGAACGCCTCGGCGCGGTGTACGCGGCCAAGACCCTCGGCGAGCTCGAACCGGTCACCCTCGACCTGCCCGGTGCCCAGCCGCCCGCGGTCCAGCACAACCAGGGCACGGGGAGCCAGGCACCGGACCGGATCGGTGGCGAACCGGGGTCGAAGGCCTCGATCGCGCTCATGTCCGGCGCCGACCGCAAGGGCCGCTGGGTGGTCCCGCACCAGCACAACAGCTTCGCCTTCTGGGGCGGCATCGACATCGACCTGCGCGAGGCCCGGTTCGCCGAGAAGCACAGCACGATCAACGCGGTGGCCATCATGGGCGGGATCAGTATCGTGGTGCCGGACGACATCATCGTCGAGGTCTCCGGGATCGGGTTCATGGGCTACTTCGGCATCCAGAACCGGGGCGAGGTGGCCGATCCGCATCCGGACGCACCACGGGTGAAGATCACCGGGCTGGCCTTCTGGGGTGCCGTCGACGTCATCCGCAAACCACGAAAGAAGCGCAAGCAGCTCGAGGAGTAGACCGCTTCCCGAGCGGACTGACCTGGGGGTCGCCAACCATGCGTCAGATACTCCGCAGATGCGCCGTCGTGCTCACCTGCTCCACCCTGCTCACCAGCGTGCTGAGCACGGGCGCGGCCACCGCCGCCCCGGAGAAGGACCAGGTCCAGGAGTTCATGGACCGGACCGTCGCCGCCGGTGTTCCCGGCGTTTTCGCGGTCACCAGGGACGGCGACCGGCGCTGGCGCGGCAGCAGCGGCGTCGGCGATGTGCGCACCGAACGCGAGCCCTGGACCGGCGGCCGGTTCCGGATCGGCAGCGTGTCCAAGACGTTCACCGGCGCCCTGGTGCTCCAGCTGGCAGGCGAGGGCGAGTTCGGCCTGGACGACACCATCCAGGAGCACCTTCCCGGCCTGCTGCCCTACGACGAGCCGATCACCATCCGGCAGCTGCTGCAGCACACCAGTGGCCTGCCGCGCGACCTGCCCCCGGAACACACCTGGGAGAGCGCCGAGGAGATCGACACCGAACGGTTCGCCAGCTTCACCCCGCGCGAGGTGGTGAAGCTGTCCGCCAGCCAGCCGCTGCGGTTCCGGCCCGGTACCGACTGGGCGTACTCCAACACCGGGTTCGCCGTGCTGGGCCTCCTGGTCGAAGAAGTCACCGAAACCTCGCTGAAGCGGGCACTGCGGCACCGGATCCTCTGGCCACTCGGGCTGCACGACACCTGGCTGCCAGGGGACTTCCCGTTCCTGCCGCTGGCGGCCACCCGCGGCTATGAGCAGCTGTACGCCCCCGAACGCGGGCTGACCGATGTCACCACCTACAACTACAGCCGCTTCTTCGGCATCGGCAACGTGGTCTCCAGCGCGCAGGACGTGAACCATTTCTTCCGCGCGCTGCTCGGCGGCAAGCTGCTGCACCCGGACATGCTGGCGCAGATGAAGCGGACCGTCCCGGCGCCAGGGCCGAACGGCGAGGAAACCGGTCTGCGCTACGGGCTCGGCCTGATGGAGTTCGACCTCGGTCGCATCTGCCCCGGCGCCGAGCCGGTGCGGGGGCACGGCGGTGACCTGCCCGGGTTCGGCACCTGGAGCTGGCACGACGAGCGGGGGACCAAGCAGGTCACCACGGCGATCAACAAGAATCTCTCCGCGGGTCCGCAAGCCAAGGGCATGCATCAGCTCGCCGCGTTCGCCGAGTTCTGCCGGGTACCCACACCACCGACCACGCTGACCACGGCGCCGGTCGCCCCGCTGCCCAGCCTGGGTCCGGTGCCGGCCATCCCCTGAGACGTGGTCTCGGAACTCAGTCGGCAAGTACCTGCTCGCGCAGGATGTCGGCGTGTCCGCAATGGTGGGCCAGCTCCTTCAGAACCTGCAGGTACACCCAGTGAAGGGTGCGCGGTCCGGCCCGGTGGCCGGTCACGACGGCGTCCAGTGCCAGGTCCGCGACCGCCGCCCTGGCCGTGGCGCAGGCTTCCCGGTGGGCCGCCGTGACCGAGGCGATGGTGTCCTCGTCGGAGAGCCGGAAGGACTCGTCCGGACCCTGGACCAGGCCGAGCTCACGGCGGGACGTGCCGCCCACGCACTCCTCGAACCACACCCGCTGCATCCACGTGACGTGCTTGAGCAGCCCGAGCAGCGTCGTCGCCGACGAGACGAGCCGGCGGCGGGCCTGTCCCTCGGTGAGACCCTCGAGAGTCGCCTCAATGGCACCGCGATACTCCTCGATGAAGGCATCGAGCTGGGTGCGCTCGTCGTCCAGCGGCACATCGAACGAACCCATTCAGAGTCTCCTGTTCTCCCGGCTCCTGCCACCCGAATCGGGAGAAAGCTAATCAGTACCGCAGGCCACGGTGAGCAGCGGGCACTGTGGGCCGCCCAGCCGCACTGACCAGCGACATCACGGGCCATGGCCAGGCCGGTTAGGCTCGGTGCATGACCTCATCCACCTTGCCTGCCGGGCTCGCGGACGCCACCCGCGACGAGGCGAGCCTGCGGCGGTTCCTGCACGGGCTGCCCGGCGTCGACCAGGTCGGCGTCGAGCAGCGTGCGGCGGGCCTCGCCACCCGCAGCATCAAGAAGGCCGCCAAGCTGTGGGCGATCGACACCGCCATCTCCATGGTCGACCTGACCACGCTGGAGGGCGCCGACACCCGGGGCAAGGTGCGGGCGCTGGCCGCCAAGGCCCGGCGCCCTGACCCGGACCGGCCGGACACCCCGCGGGTCGCCGCCGTATGCGTGTACCCGGACCTGGCGGCCACCGCGGTGCGGGCCGTGGCCGGCAGCGGGGTCGAGGTGGCCAGCGTGGCCACCGCCTTCCCCTCCGGCCGCTCGGCCCGCTCGATCAAGCTGGCCGACGTCGCGCTGGCCGTCGACTCCGGGGCGGGCGAGGTGGACATGGTGATCGACAGGGGCGCGTTCCTCGAGGGCCGCTACGGCGAGGTGTTCGAGGAGATCCAGGAGATCAAGGCGGCCTGCGGCGACGCCCACCTCAAGGTCATCCTGGAGACCGGCGAGCTGGCCACCTACGACAGCGTGCGCCGGGCTTCCTGGCTGGCGCTGCTGGCGGGCGGGGACTTCATCAAGACCTCCACCGGCAAGGTCTCCCCCGCGGCCACGCTGCCGGTGACGCACGTGATGCTGCAGGCCGTCCGGGACTGGTACACCACCACCGGGGAGCTGCGCGGAGTGAAACCGGCGGGCGGGATCCGCACCACCAAGGACGCCATCCGGTACCTGGTCGCCGTGCACGAGGTCGCCGGCGAGGAGTGGCTGACCCCGAAACTGTTCCGCTTCGGCGCCTCCAGCCTGCTCAACGACCTGCTGCTGCAACGCCGTACCCAGCTCGACGGCCACTACAGCGGCCCTGACTACCTCACTCTGGACTGAGCCATGCCTGCTTTCGATTACGCCCCGGCCCCGGAGTCGCGGGACATCGCGAACCTCAAACCGAGCTACCGGCCGTTCATCGGCGGCGAGTTCGTCACCGGCTCCGGCGAACCGCTGAAGACGCTCAACCCGGCCACCGAGGAGGTGCTGGCCGAGGTCGGCACGGCCTCCGCGGCCGATGTGGACACCGCGGTGCAGGCCGCGCGCAAGGCCTACGAGCGCACCTGGAGCAGGATGCCGGGTGCCGAGCGGGCCAAGTACGTCTTCCGCATCGCCCGGCTGATCCAGGAACGCTCCCGGGAGCTGGCCGTGCTGGAGAGCTTGGACAACGGCAAGCCGATCAGGGAGTCCAGGGACGCGGACGTGCCGACCGCGGCGGCGCACTTCTTCTACCACGCGGGTTGGGCGGACAAGCTGGACTATGCCGGGCTCGGCCCGGATCCCCGGCCGCTGGGCGTCGCCGGTCAGATCATCCCGTGGAACTTCCCGCTGCTGATGCTCGCCTGGAAGATCGCGCCCGCGCTGGCCACCGGGAACACCGTGGTGCTCAAACCGGCCGAGACCACCCCGCTCACCGCACTGGTGTTCGCGGAGATCTGCCAGCAGGCCGAGCTGCCGCCCGGGGTGGTGAACATCGTGCCGGGCGCTGGCGACACCGGCGCCGAGCTCGTGAACCACCCGGATATCGACAAGATCGCGTTCACCGGCTCCACCGAGGTCGGCAAGCTGATCCAGCGCTCGGTCGCCGGCACCCGCAAGAAGCTCACCCTCGAGCTCGGTGGCAAGGCCGCGAACGTCGTTTTCGACGACGCCCCGCTGGACCAGGCGGTCGAGGGCATCGTGAACGGGATCTTCTACAACCAGGGGCATGTCTGCTGCGCCGGGTCGCGGCTGCTCGCCCAGGAGTCCGTTGTGGACGAGCTGCTGGCGAAGCTTCGGTACCGGGTCTCCACGCTGCGGCTCGGCGACCCGCTGGACAAGAACACCGATATCGGCGCGATCAACTCCGCCGAGCAGCTCGCCAGGATCCGCGAGCTGACCGAGTCCGGCGAGGCCGAGGGCGCCGACCGCTGGACCAGCCCGTGCCCGGTACCGGAGCGCGGGTTCTTCTTCGCCCCCACGGTGTTCTCCGGGGTGCAGCAGTCGATGCGCATCGCCAGGGAGGAGATCTTCGGCCCGGTGCTGTCGGTGCTGACCTTCCGCACCCCGGACGAGGCGGTCGCCAAGGCGAACAACACCCCCTACGGCCTGTCCGCGGGGATCTGGACCGAGAAGGGCTCCCGGATCCTGTGGATGGCCAACCAGCTGCGCGCCGGCGTGGTCTGGGCGAACACGTTCAACCGCTTCGACCCCGCCGCGCCGTTCGGTGGGTACCAGGAGTCGGGCTTCGGCCGCGAGGGCGGCCGCACCGGTCTGGAGGCTTATCTCGATGCCTGACAGGGTTTCTGTGGCGAAGACCTACAAGCTCTACATCGGGGGGAAATTCCCCCGCTCGGAGTCCGGCCGGGTATACCCGGTGCACGACGCCAAGGGCCGGTTCCTCGCCAACGCCGCGCACTCCTCGCGCAAGGACGTGCGGGACGCGGTCGCCGCCGCGCGCAAGGCGTTCGCGGGCTGGTCCGGGGCCACCGCCTACAACCGGGGCCAGGTGCTGTACCGGGTGGCCGAGATGTTGGAGGGTAGGCGGGAGCAGTTCGCCGGTGAGGTCGCCGCCTCGGAGGACATCCCCGCGCGCAAGGCACAGTCCGCTGTGGACACCGCGATCGACAGGTGGGTGTGGTACGCGGGCTGGACCGACAAGATCGCCACCGTGCTCGGCGCGGCCAACCCGGTGGCCGGGCCGTACTTCTCCTTCACCGTCCCGGAACCCACCGGGGTGGTGGCGATCCTCGCGCCGCAGCGGTCCTCGCTGCTCGGCCTGGTGAGCGTGCTGGCCCCGGTGCTGGCCGCGGGCAACACCGCGGTCGTGGTCAGCAGCGCCGACCGCCCGCTGCCCGCGATCACCCTTTCCGAGGTGCTGGCCACCGCCGACCTGCCCGGTGGCGTGGTCAACATGCTCACCGGGCGGGCCGCGGAGCTGGGCTCCTGGCTGGCGGCGCACGCGAACGTGAACGCCCTGGACCCCACCGGGGCGGAGCCTGTCGAGCGCGGCGAGCTGGCCAGGCTGGCCGCGGGCACGGTCAAGCGGGTGCTGACCGTGCCCGAGGACGAGCCGGACTGGACGCAGCGCCCGGACCTCGGCAGGTTGCGGACCTACCTGGAGCCGAAAACCGTCTGGCACCCCATGGGCGTGTGATCCGCTACTTCACCGCGCCCATGGACAGGCCGCGCACCAGGTGGTTCTGCGCGAACCAGCCGACGATCACCACCGGCAGCGAGGCCATCAGCGCCGCCGCCGAGAGCTGGGCCCAGTACAGGCCCTCGCTGGTGATGAAGCCGACCAGGAACACCGGCACGGTTCCGGACCTGGCCGCGGTGAGGTTGACCGCGTAGAAGAACTCCGTCCAGGAGAAGATCACGCAGATCAGCGCGGTCGCCGCGATCCCGGGCGCCACCACGGGAAGGATCACCCTGCGCAGCAGGGTCGGCAGGTTCGCGCCGTCGATCCGGCCCGCCTCGATCATCTCCTGCGGCACCTCGAGGAAGAAGGAGCGCATCATCCACACCGCCAGCGGCAGGTTCATCCCGGTGTACAGGATCACCAGCGCCCACACGTTGTCCAGCAACTGGACGTTCTGCGAGATCACGTACAGCGGGATGATCGCGGCCACGATCGGCAGCATCTTGGTGGAAAGGAAGAAGCCCAGCGCGTTGCTGGTCCAGCGGATCGGCGAGATGGACAGCGCGTAGGCCGCGGGAACCCCGAGCGCGAGCACCGCCAGGGTGGACACCACGGTGACGAAGGCCGAGTTCCCGAGGTAGGGCAGGAAACCGCGTTCCAGGACACCGGCGAACTGTTCCAGCGTGGGGGTGAAGAACAGGGTCGGCGGGTCGGTGTACGCGGCGGACTCGGTCTTGAACGAGGTCAGCAGCATCCACAGCAGCGGGAACACGAACAGGATCGCGACCAGCCAGGTGAACAGCGTCAGCGCGGAGCCACCGAGCCTGCCGCGCAGTGAGGTTCGCATCGCCATCGTCACTTCACCCCGCCCTTCACGTCGAACGTCCGGAACATCAGCCGCAGCGCGAAGGTCGCCACGATCAGGGTCAGCACCACCACGATGACGCCCATCGCCGAAGACTGGCCGATGTCGAAGCCCTGGAATGCGCGCTGGTAGATGTAGAACGGCAGGTTGGTGCTCGCCGTGCCCGGGCCGCCCTGCGTCATCAGGTAGATCGCGTCGAAGCTGTTCACGATGTAGATCGCCCCGAGCAGCGCCGCGAGTTGCAGGTACCGGCTCAGCTGCGGCAGGGTGATCGACGCGAAGGTGCGCCAGCGGCCGGCGCCGTCCACCTGGGCCGCCTCCAGCACCTCCCTGGACTGACCCTGCAGGCCGGCCAGGATCAGCAGGGCCATGAACGGTGTCCACTGCCAGATGATCTGGGTCATCACCGCGGCCAGCGGGTACTCCGAGAGCCAGTCGGTGCTGCCGCCGAGGACGAAGTTCAGCAGCCCGTAGGTCGGGTCGAACATCGTGGTCTTCCACAGCAGCGCCCCGGCCGCGGGCAGGATCAGGAACGGGGTGATCAGCAGGGTGCGCACCACGCCGCGGCCGAGGAACTTCCGGTCCAGCAGCAGGGCCAGCCCCAGCCCGACGGCCATGGACAGCAGCACGCAGAGCACGGTGATCAGCACGGTGTTCAGCATCGCGCCGCGGAACTGGCTGTCCGCGAACACGTCCACGTAGTTGCTGAACCCGACGAAATGCTGCGAGCCGGGACGCACCAGGTTCCAGGACTGGAACGAGTAGAACACCGTGAGCAGGAAGGGAACCTGGGTCACGACGATGGTGAACAGCAAGGCGGGCAGCAGCGGCGCCCTGCGCTTCCACCCGCCGCGCGAAGGGCGGGACGGGGTGGTACGAACCGGGCTGCTCGCGGCCCGCGGCGCGGCCGGTGCTGTCGACGTCATTGGGTCTCCCGGTAGGACTCACCGACGGTCTCCGCGTATCGCTGGGACTGCTCCAGCGCCTCGTCGACGGAGATGCGCCCGGCGATGGCGGCCGAAAGCTGCTGGCTCACCCGGGTTCCGAGGTCCTGGAACTCGGGGATGCCGACGAACTGGATGCCCGGGTAGGGCACCGGTTCGGTCATCGTCTCCTGCTGGTTGGCATGCCGGATGCCGTCCAGCGTCGGCTGGGCGTACGCCCGCGCGGCCTCGCGGTACTCCGGAATGTCGTATGTGGACTGCCGGCAGCCCGGCGGCACACTGTTCCAGCCGAACTCCTCGCCGACGGTCTGCACGAACTCCTTGTTCGTCATCCAGCGCATGAAGCTCCACGCGTCCCGCTTGTTCTCGGTGACGGTGGGCATGGCCAGCGCCCAGGTGTAGAGCCACCCGCTGGCCTCGGTGTGCCGAACCGGCGCGGCGACGTAACCGGACTTCCCCGCGACCTCGCTGCTGGACGGGTCCTCGTTGGTCCCGGCCATCACCGTCGCGTCGTACCACATCGCGGCCTGCCCCTGGCCGTACCGCGTGCCGCACTCGGTGAAGCCGGCGCTGGAGGCGCCGACCTCACCGTGCTCGCGGACCAGGTTCACGTAGAACTCGGTGGCCGCCCGGAACTCGGGTGAGTCGAGCCGGGCATTCCATTGCTCGTCGTACCAGCGGCCGCCGAAGGTGTTCAGCACCGTGTTGAACGGCGCGAGACTCTCGCCCCAGCCCGGCTTGCCGCGCAGGCAGATCCCGGCGACCCCGGCTGCGTCGTCGTCGAGTCTCGCGGCGAACTCGGCGATCTGCGTCCAGGTGGGGTGCTCCGGCATGGTCAGCCCTGCCTGCTGGAACAGGTCCTTGCGGTAGGCCACGAAGGAGGACTCGCCGTAGAACGGGACCGCGTACATCGAGCCCTGGTAGGAAAGGGACTCGCGGATGCTCGGGATGAAGTCGTCCGGATCGTAGCCGGGGCTGGCCTCGATATGCGGCCGCAGGTTCTCCAGCCAGCCGTTGGCCGCCCACTGCGGTGTCTCGTAGTTGCTGATCATCACCACGTCGAACTCGCCGCCCTGGGTCGAGGTGGAGGCGGTGATCTTCGCGCGGGCCTGGTTCTCCGGCAGGGACACGAACTTCAGCTCTACCCCGGGGTTGTCCCGCTCGAACCGGTCGGACAGCTCGATGGCGTCGTTCATCTGCGGGTTGGCCACGATCGCGATCACCAGGGTGCGCCCGCCGGCCCCCAGCGCCCCGGCACCGGCGCACCCGGTGAGCAGCAGCACCACCCCGAGCAGCGCCGTGGCCAGCCGGGTTCGCCTAACCATCCTGTGCCCCGGGCACGACCTGCACCTTCATGCCGCCGCCGCTGCGCATCAGCGACAGCGCGTCGGCGAACCGGTCCAGCGGCAGGGTGTCGGTGAGCAGGCTGCCCGTGTCGATCATGCCCTTGGCGACCAGGTCGAGCGCGGCGCCGTAGCTGTGCAGCACCGCCATGGAGCCGACCACGGTGATCTCGTCGTTGTAGATCCGGAACGGCGAGAGGGCCACCCTGGCCTCCTCCGGCGCCACCCCGAACACCAGCAACCTGCCGCCGCGACGCAGCGAGTCGAAGGCGGCCTCGATGGCGGGCACGGCCCCGGTGCAGTCGGCCGCGGCGTCGAACCGCTCCCCGTCCAGCTCGGCGACGTCCCCGGCCACCGCGCGGGCGCCGAGCTCGGCGGCCCGGCCGAGCCGGGCCAGGTTGCGGTCCACCACGGTGACGGCGGCCCCGGCGCGCTGCAGCAGCTGCTGCATGATCAGTCCCATGGTTCCGGCGCCGACCACCAGGAACCGCTCACCCGCCTCGACGCCGACCCTGCGCACCCCGTGCACCGCGCAGGAGACCGGCTCGACCAGCGCGCCCTCCTGGAAGCTGAGGTGGTCCGGCAGCCGGTAGCAGGTGGATGCCGGTACGGCGACGTACTCGGCGAACGCGCCGTTCACGGTGTCACCGGTGGCTCCCCAGTTCTCGCACAGGTTGCCGTGTCCCGCCCGGCACGGATGGCAGTACCCGCAGAACAGCGAGGGGTCGACCGCGACCCGGTCGCCGACCCGCCAGCCGCCCGGCACGTCCCCGCCGATCTCCACGATCTCCCCGGCGAACTCGTGGCCGGGCACGATCGGGTAGGGCGTCGGGGGGAAGTGACCGTCGGCGATGTGCAGGTCGGTGCCGCAGATCCCGCAGGCCCCCACTCTCAACACCACCTCGCGGTCACCGGGCTTGGGGTCGGGCACCTCACCGACCCTGATCGAACCCGGCTCGTCGATGATCGCGGCCCGCATGCCACCACACCTCTCTGTTACCTAGCTGAGCCGTGTTGCTCATCTGAGCACCGAAACGTGCTCGGCGTCATGCTGAGCATTGAAAATCTCCAGTGTTGGTTACGTCAACCTTTCCGAGGGTTTTCCTGCTAAAGTGCTCACATGAGCAAGAAGCGAGGTGCCCAGGGACTGGATCAGAGCGTGCAGGCGGCGTCGATAGCCCGGCGCTTCTACGTGCTGGGCCAGTCCAAGATCGAGATCGCCGAGGAGTTCGGGATCAGCCGGTTCAAGGTGGCCCGGATCCTCGACACCGCGCGGGAAACCGGTCTCGTCCGGGTGGAGTTCGACCTGCCGGCCCCGGTCCAGCTCGACCTTTCCGACGAGTTGCGCACGGCGTACCGGCTGGACCGGGCCCTGGTGCTCGAAAGAGCGTCCACCGAGGAGTCCCGGCCGGCACTGCGGCGCCGGATCGGGGCGCTCGGCGCGGAGCTGCTGAGCGAGATCGTCACCGAGAAGGACGTGATCGGGCTGTCCTGGGCCCGTTCGGTGAACGTGATGACCGAGGCGATCCGCTCGCTACCGCCCTGCCCGATCGTGCAACTGTGCGGAGTGCAGGCGGGGATGGACATGCACGACCGCTCGGTGGAGACCGTGCGCAGGCTGGCCACCGTCTCCGGCGGGGACCCGTACCCGATCTACGGGCCGCTGGTCCTGCCCGACCGGCGCACCGCCGACATCCTGCGCGGGCAGCCAGGGATCGCCGAGACCTTCGGCCGGTTCCGTGACCTGACCAAGGCCGTGGTGAGCATCGGGGCGTGGCAGCCCGGCGAGTCCACTGTGTACGACTCGCTACCGGAGGCGCAGCAGGAGGCGATCAGCGAGCGCGGGGCCAAGGCCGAGGTCGCCGCCCAGCTGTTCGACGCGCGGGGAAACGCGCTGTCCACCGGGCTCGCCCACCACGTGCTGGCGATCAGCGCGGAGGAGCTGCTGCGCATACCGGAAGTGATCGCCTTCGGTTACGCCGCGCCGAAGGCCGAGGCCGTGGCCGCGGTGCTGCGCTCCGGGATGGTGACCACCCTGATCACCGAAGCGGAGACCGCCGAGTTGCTGCTCGGCCTCGCCTCCGGCTGAGCGTGCGGCCGTCGTGGCGGGCGAACTCGCGTACGCGAACGGCAAACTCGCGCGCGTGAGCGGCAAACACGATGGTCAGAGTTGGTCCACGCGGGTGACCCGGAGTACGGCGGCGCCCGCCTCGTCGGAGGCGGCGAGGTCGACCTCGGCACTGATGCCCCAGTCGTGGTCGCCCTCGGGGTCGTCCAGGATCTGGCGGACCCGCCAGACGCCGGTGTCCCGCTCGATCAGCAGCAGGGCGGGGCCGCGGGCGTCCGGGCCGGTGCCGATCTCCTCGTGCTCGTCGAAGTAGTCCGCCAGCGCGTCCTCCCAGGCTTCGGCGTCCCAGCCGGAGCCGGCGTCCAGCTCGCCCAGCTCCGCGTAGGCCTCCCTGGCCGCCAGCTCCACCCTGCGGAACATCTGGTTGCGCACCAGCACCCGGAACGCCCGCTCGTTCGCGGTGACCGGCGGCGGGCCCTCGGGTAGCGCGGCACGCGCCTCCTCCCGCTCGTCCGGGTGCCGCAACGCCTCCCACTCGTCCAGCAGGCTGGAGTCCACCTGGCGCACCAGCTCGCCGAGCCACTCGATGAGGTCCTGCAACGGCTCGGTCTTCGCCTCGTCCGGCACGGTGTGCCGCAGCGCGTCGTAGGTGTTGGCGAGGTACCGCAACACCAGACCCTCGGAGCGGGCCAGCGAGTAGAAGTTGACGTACTCGGTGAAGTTCATCGCGCGCTCGTACATGTCGCGCACGACCGACTTCGGGGAGAGCGCGTAGTCCGCCACCCACGGATGCCCCTGCCGGTAGGTCTCGTAGGCGGCGTGCAGCATCTCCTCCAGCGGCTTCGGGTAGCTGATCTCATCCAGCAGCGCCATCCGTTCCTCGTACTCGAGGCCCCGCGCCTTCATCTCGGCGACCGCCTCGCCGCGCGCCTTGAACTGCTGCTGGGAAAGCACCGGTCGCGGGTCATCCACGGTGGATTCCACAATGGATACGACATCCAGCGGGTAGCTCGGGGACCCGGCGTCCAGCAGCTCGATCGCGGCGAGCGCGAACGGGGAAAGCGGCTGGTTCAGCGCGAAGTCGAACTGCAGGTCCACGGTGAGCCGCACGTACCGGCCTTCCGCGTCCGGCTCGGGCAGCCGCTCCACCACCCCCGCGGCCACCAGCGCCCGGTAGATCGCGATCGCGCGCAGGATGTGCCTGCGCTGCGCGGGCCGGGACTCGTGGTTGTCCTCCAGCAGGTGCCGCATGGCGTCGTAGGCGTTGCCCGGCCGGGAGATCACGTTCAGCAGCATCGAGTGGCTGACCTGGAAGCTGGAGGCCAGCGGCTCCGGGTCGGCGGCGATCAGCTTGTCGAAGGTGCTCTCGGTCCAGTTGACGAACCCCTCCGGCGCCTTCTTCCGGACGATCTTGCGCTTCTTCTTCGGGTCGTCCCCCGCCTTCTCCAGCGCCTTCGCGTTCTCCACCACGTGTTCCGGCGCCTGCACCACCACGTAGCCGTCGGTGTCGAAGCCCGCGCGACCTGCCCGGCCCGCGATCTGGTGGAACTCGCGCGCCTTCAGGTGCCGCTGGCGTACCCCGTCGAACTTGGTCAACGCGGAGAACAGCACCGTCCGGATCGGCACGTTGATCCCGACGCCGAGGGTGTCCGTGCCGCAGATCACCTTCAGCAGGCCGGCCTGCGCGAGTTGCTCCACCAGCCTGCGGTACTTCGGCAGCATCCCGGCGTGGTGCACCCCGATCCCGTGCCGCACCAGCCTGGACAGCGTCTTGCCGAAACCGGCCGAGAACCGGAAGTCGCCGATCGCCTCGGCGATCGCGTCCTTCTCCGCCCTGGTCGAGGGGTTGATGCTCATCAGCGCCTGCGCCCGCTCCACCGCCGCGGCCTGCGCGAAGTGCACGATGTACACCGGGGCCTGGCCGCCGGACAGCAACTCCGAGATGGTCTCGTGCATCGGGGTCAGCGCGTACCGGAAGGTCAGCGGCACCGGGCGCTGGGCCGAGGTCACCACCGCGGTGGACCGGCCGGTGCGCCTGGTCAGGTCCTTCTCGAAGAAGGACACATCACCCAGGGTCGCCGACATCAGCACGAACTGCGCCCGTGGCAGCTCCAGCAGCGGCACCTGCCAGGCCCAGCCGCGGTCCGGCTCGGCGTAGAAGTGGAACTCGTCCGCCACCACCTGGCCCGCCGGGGCGTCCGCACCGTCGCGCAACGCGATGTTCGCCAGGATTTCCGCCGTGCAGCAGATGATCGGGGCATCCGCGTTGACGCTGGAGTCGCCGGTCATCATGCCAACGTTGTCCGCGCCGAAGACCTCGATCAGGTCGAAGAACTTCTCCGAGACCAGGGCCTTGATCGGCGCCGTGTAGAAGCTCCGCAGGCCCCGGGCCAGTGCCGCGAAGTGGGCACCGACCGCGACTAAACTCTTGCCCGATCCGGTCGGGGTGGAGAGGATGACGTTAGCCTCCGACACGACCTCGATCAGCGCCTCCTCCTGCGCCGGGTACAGCTCGATGCCGCGCCCGGCGGTCCAGGTGGAGAAGGCGTCGAACAGTGCATCGGGCTCGGGGTCGGCGGGCAGCAGTTGAGTAAGTGAGGAAGTCGCGGAAGTCATCGTGTCCTAGATCGTGCCATCCCCGGCGCGAGACACGAGGGGTGATCGCGGCCGATGAGCGGAACCCGTAGGCTTCGACGCAGGCGCGCTCGGGCCAGGGAAACACTCTCGCACGTGCGCACGGCGCGGTAAACCGGAGGGTCGTAATGGCACAGGACATCATCCCGATCGAACTCGGGCTCCCACAGGGTGACCTGGTGACGTTGTGGGCCCCGCGCTGGCGGGAGGACGGCGAGGAGTGGGAGGCGTTCCTCGGCGACGACGAGGACTTGTACGCGTTCCCGGACGCCGCGCACCTGGCCGCGTTCGTCCGAACGGCCGAACAGCATGACCTGATCGACCACCCGGCCTGGCGGGTCGTCCCCGCGCTGAACGTGCCCGAGCTCATCCCGGACGACGACCACTCCTACGACCTGGTCGGCGTACCCGAGCTGGTCTCGGAGCAGCCCGACTCGTGGACGATCGGGGAGCTCGCCGAGATCGTCGGCATCGTGCGCTCGCTCGCCGATGTGTGCGAGCTGGACGAGGTGCACGAGGTACTCGACTCCTGCGAGGGCTTCTCGCTGCTGGAACAGGGCAGGCTGCCGTTCACCGGCCGCGAGGGCGAGCGGCTGTGGACCGACCTCTCCGGGGCGGTCTCCGAGAAGTGGGACGTCGTGCTGGACGCGGTTGACCAGCTGGTCACCGTCCCCGGTGTGGACGCGGCCACCCTGGAGGAGACCGCGGAGGAGCTGGCCGCCTTCCACGAGGAGTCCGCCGAGTCCGAGGCGGGCGTCGAGTCCAGGGACGACGATCTGGACACAGTGGACGAGCCCGAGGACGACGAGGCCGAGGAGGACGAGGAGCCCACGGGCTTCTGGGTCGAGGTCGGTATCGATCCGATTAAGATCGTGACCCCGGAGAAGGAGTACTACACCCTGCGCTGCTACCTCGACGACGAACCGATCTTCCTCGGTTCCGGTGGCGAGATCGACGTGTTCGGCTCGCCGAAGGCGCTGGCCAGGCGGCTCGCCGACGGCAAGGAGTTCGCCGACACCGACCTCGCCGAAGTGTCCACATGGGACGAGGTGCTGACCAAGGCGACCGCGGGCGAGCTGGACCTCGAGGTCGACCAGGACAACACCTACGTGCTGGCCGGGCTGGACGAGGACATCGCCGAGGGCATCGACGCGATCGACCCCACCCAGTTCGAGCTGGCCGTCGAGCTACTCACCGACGCGGCGGACTGGGCAGGCGACGACTCGGTGTCCACCGCGCTGGCGACCTCGGAGAGCCTCGGCTGGCTGGTGTCCTTCGTGCTGAAGCCGGACCCCACCCGGCTGGCGCCGAGCCCGCCGTTCGACGCCGAGCAGGGCGCGTGGCGCAAGCTGGTGGAGTCGTTCGAGGACCGGCTGCGGGTTCACTGAGCACCGGAAGAAGACTCCGAACGCACCGGCACCAACCGGACCGCGAGCACCGGGAACGCCGCCACCAGCGCGAACGCGAGGGCGTAGCGGGACTCACCGATCACCAGCCCGAGCAGCGGCGGGGTGAGTGCCGCGGCCAGGTTCTGCGCGGTGTTCTGCGCGCCCATCGCCCGGCCGGCCCAGGACGCCCCGGCCAGCTCCGCCGAGGCGGTGAAGCCGAGCCCGTTGTCGCTCACCGTGATCACCGCGGCGAGCGCCAGCGCGAGCGGCACCAGCCACGGCAGGCTCGCGTCGCCGAGCGCCAGCAGCGACATCACCGCGGCGCTGGCGACCGCCAGCAGCCGCATCGGGCGCAGCCTGCTGCCCGCCCGGTCCGACCAGTAGCCCGCGGCCAGCCTGCCCGCGGCGCCGAGACCCTGCACCACGGCGAGGAACCAGCCCGCCGCCTGCGGGCTCCAGTCCCGGACCGCCACCAGGTACACCGGGGCGAAGGCGGAGATCGCGAACTGTGGCACCACCAGCAGCGCACTCGCGCCGTGCAGCCGCCACAGCGTGGCCTCGCGGTACGGCGAGGCCGACCGGCCCGTGCCTGATTCCGGCTCCGGCCGGGGCGGGTCGATGACCAGTGCGGCGACCAGTACCGAAACCAGCACCGCGAGCCCGGCCGGCAGCAGCAGCGCGGCCCGGAAACCCCACTGCTCGGCCAGCGCGGGCAGGGTGAGTGCGGCCAGGCCCACCCCCAGCGGCTGCGCGGTCTGCCGGACACCCATCGCCAGCCCGCGCTCGGCCGCGGTGAACCAGCCGAGCACCACCCGGCCACTCGCCGCGTTCACCGAGGCGGTGCTCGCCCCGGCCAGCAGGAACAACCCGAGCAGCAGGCCGACCGGATGGCTGCCGACGGACGCGAACCCCAGCAACAACCCGGATACGCCCAGCCCGGCGGCCATCACGATCCGCTCGCCGTAGCGATCCGTGACCGCTCCCCAGGCGATCAGGGTCAGCAGCAGCCCCGCGCTGGGCGCGGCCACCACCGCGCCGACCGTGGCCAGCGAGAAGCCCTCGGCCGCGCGCATCGCCGGGGCGAGGAACGGCAGGCCGTAGAGGAACGCGCAGCTCGCCGTCTGCGCGGCGAGGCCGAGCCCGAGTACCAGCCAGCGCCGGCAGGCCGGGGCGGCGGGCTCCACCATGGCACTCCCAGAATATAGGACAAATTTCCTACATTCTGGAGATTACTTTGCATAGCTAACCGACACAAGCGGTAGTGGCGGGAATTACTGATCGGAAACCCCCGAATGGGGGAGGAATATCGTTAGTTCGGTAACTTGGCGTAGCCGGGCTTGATAACGTTGTTGATCAAATCCAACCGGCGGTCGAAATCGAGGAAGGCCGATTTCATCGCATTGATGGTGAACCACTGAATGTCGGCCCACCCGTAACCGAACGCGTCCACCAGCTCGGCGAACTCCGAGGACAGCGTGCACCCGCTCATCAGGCGGTTGTCGGTGTTGACGGTCACCCGGAAGCGCAGCCGCGCGAGCAGGCCGAGCGGGTGCTCGGCGATCGAGGGGGCCGCCCCGGTCTGCACGTTGGAGGAGGGGCAGATCTCCAGCGGGGTCCGGCGGTCCCGGACGTACCCGGCCAGCCGCCCGAGGTGCACTTCGCCCCGCTCGTCGGTCTTGATGTCGTCGGTGATCCGGACCCCGTGCCCCAGCCGCTCGGCTCCGCAGTGCTGGATGGCCTCCCAGATCGAGGCCAGGCCGAACGCCTCACCGGCGTGGATGGTGAAGTGAGCGTTGCTGGTCCGGATGTACTCGAAGGCGTCCAGGTTCCTGGTGGGCGGGAAGCCGGCCTCCGGCCCGGCGATATCGAACCCGGCGACACCCACGTCCCGGTAGCGCACCGCGAGCTCGGCGATCTCCAGCGCCCTGGCGTGCTGGCGCATGGCGCACAGCAGGGTCGCCATGTGGATCCGGCGGCCGCGCTCGGCGGCCCTGCGGGTGCCCTCGGCGAAGCCCTCCTGCACCGCCTCGACCACCGCTTCGAGGGACAGTCCCCGCTCGACGAACAACTCCGGGGCGTACCGGACCTCGGCGTACACCACGCCGTCCTCCGCGAGGTCCTCCGCCGCCTCCGCGGCGACCCTGACCAGGGCTTGTTCGGTCTGCATCACGCCACACGTATGCGCGAAGGTCTCCAGGTAGGATTCCAGTGATCCGGAGTTCGCCGCCGCCTGGAACCACCGTTCCAGCTCGGCGACGTCCGTGGTCGGTAGTTCCCGGTAGCCGGTGGCCTCGGCCAGCTCGGCCACGGTGCGCGGCCGTAGCCCGCCGTCGAGGTGGTCGTGCAGCAGGACCTTGGGGGCGGTACGGATGGTCTCCAGGGTGGGGGCAAGATCCGACATGTCCTCACACTACCGAGGACCGGGCGGACCTGGGCTTTCACCTACAGGGGTCGTCCCGGGCGAAGCCTCATCCTCAACTTGACCCTCAGCTCCGCTCCGGGCCGCCGGCATTGGGCCATCGGAGTTGCGCACGTCATTCCGATATTCGCGGGGCGGATACTCACAGCAATTCGACGGTAGCTAGGCTTCCGCCCACGTCCCATCTTTCCCCGCCGATGAAGGACTCCGCAGTGACCACTGACAACAACCTTGCTCCGTCCTTCGACCGGATGCGCAACATGCTGGTGCGCGCGGCCGAGGTCCGAGAGAGCGAACAGCAGCAGATCTTCGACGCCCTCGACGACATCTACGCCCGGCTCTCGCCGGTCGACTCGCTCGGAGCGGTCCGCAAGCGGCTGTCCGAGTTGCCCGACCGCACCGAGGTCGGGGTGCTGGCCGAGCGGCTGGACGAGGCGATGACCCGGCTCGAGGCGCAGGACAACGCCATCGCCGAGGTCACCCGCGCGGTCGAGGCGATCGTCGACAAGCTGGCGAAGCCGTTCGCGCAGCTGGACGGCAGGCTGGACGGGGTCGGCGCACGCTTCGAGGGCGTCGCGGGCCGGATGGACGGCCTCGAGGACAAGCTGCAGAACATCCACCGCAGGCTGGACGAGCTCGGCACGCACCTGGACAAGCAGGACGACAAGCTGGACGGGCTGCCCGCGGCGGTGCACGGCCCGGTGCGCGAGCGGATCGACGCGCTGGAGACCGACCTGCAGGCCCGGATCACCGAGCTGGACGAGGCCACCAAGGAGCGCACCGAGGCGGTGCGCAACGCGGTCACCGAGACCGGCGAGATGGTCGATCCCGCCGAGCGGCTGGACAACCTGGGCGGCCGGATCGAGCAGGTCGGCAGCAGGCTCGAGGCGCTGGCCGGCAGGCTGGACAAGGTCGAGGAAGCCGTCACCGAGCGGCTCGGCGAGCTGGACGGCTCGCTGAAGAGTGGCCTTTCCAAGGTCGAGGGCACCATCTCCGACCGGCCGGACACCGAGGTCGTCACCTCGCTGGTGAAGCAGAGCAACGAGGAGTCCGAGCGGCGCATCGGTGGCCAGCTGGACGAGGCGATGGCCACCTTCGCGGAGCTGATGCTCGGCGGTGGCCCGGCCCCGCAGCCGGTACCGGCCCCGCCCGCGCCACGGCAGCCGCGCCGGAACAACCGCAACGGCCGCTCCACCAAGGCCGCCGCCGACAAGACCAAGAACTCCAGCAACAACGGCGAGTCGAACGAGGAGAGCTCGAGCTGACCGTGCCGCGCGTTCAGCACCGGCACTGACCCGCTACTCCCGGATCGTCTCCAGCAGGACGCCCTCGCCCGCGGCGGGGGCGTCCTGCGTTCCGGTGATCGCGAGCCCCTCGCGCAGCACCTCCAGCGCGGCCGGCACGGCGTCCGGGGTGTCGGTGTGCAGCTCGAGCAGCGGCTGCCCGGCGCGCACCCGGTCACCGGGCTTGGCAAGGCAACGGATACCGGCGGCGGCCTGCACCCGCTCACCGCGCCGGGTGCGACCGGCACCCAGCCGCCAGGCGGCGACTCCCACGGCGTAGGCGTCCAGGGTGGCCAGCACGCCGTCGGACTCGGCGGTGACCACCCGCGTGTGTTCCGGGGTCGGCAGCGCGGCCTCCGGGTCGCCGCCCTGCGCGCTGATCATCCGGCACCAGGTCTCGTAGGCCTTGCCGGAGGCCAGCATCGGGGCCGGGTCCACCTCGGCCAGCCCCGCCGCGGCCAGCATCTCCCGTGCCAGCGCCAGGGTGAGCTCGACCACATCGGCGGGGCCGCCGCCGCGCAGCACCTCGACCGACTCGGCGACCTCCACGGCGTTGCCGACCGCGTTGCCGAGCGGGACGCTCATCCCGGTCAGCAGCGCGGTGGTCGCCACCCCATGCGCGGCGCCGATCCGCACCATCGTACGGGCCAGCTCGCGCGCCTGCTCGCGCTCGCGCATGAAGGCCCCAGTGCCGGTCTTGACGTCCAGCACCAGCGCGCCGGCGCCCTCGGCGATCTTCTTGCTCATGATCGAACTGGCGATCAGCGGGATCGACTCCACGGTCCCGGTGACGTCGCGCAGGGCGTAGAGCTTGCGGTCGGCGGGGGCCAGCGTGGGCGTGGCCGCGCAGACCACCGCGCCCACCCGCTCCAGCTGGCGGTTGATCTCCTCGACACTCAGCTCGGCCCGCCAGCCCGGGATGGCCTCCAGCTTGTCCAGCGTGCCGCCGGTGTGCCCGAGTCCCCTTCCGGACAGCTGCGGCACCGCGGCGCCGCAGGCGGCGACCAGCGGGGCCAGCGGCAGCGTGATCTTGTCCCCGACGCCGCCGGTGGAGTGCTTGTCCACGGTCGGCCGGGACACCCGCAGGTCCAGCCGCTCGCCGGAGTCGATCATCGCGCCGGTCCAGTCCGCGGTCTCGGCCGCGTCCATCCCGCGCAGGAAGATCGCCATAGCCAGTGCGGACATCTGCTCCTCGGCCACCACCTCGCGGGTGTAAGCATCGACGACCCAATCGATCTGCTCGGCGGTCAGCCGCTGCCCGTCGCGCTTGCTCCGAATGACGTCCACAACCGTGTGCATTGGCCCGATCCTACCGGCGAGCACTGAAAGTGACCCGGATCACACCTTAAATGTATCGATTGGCGGTGCCGGCACGCGGGTACAAGTGTGACACTCCCCTCACCGTGGTAAACGAAACGTCACGTCTGGGGATACGGGGGAGTTTTGATCAACAATGATCGAGCGCTGCCGGACCGCGCTCGCCTTTTCATTTTCGACATGGACGGAACACTGCTTCCCGATACTACGGGCCTGCTTGCCGTCGCCTCCGCACTGGACACGGTCGACGAGGTAAGGGAACTCGAACGACAATTCGCGGACGGCACGCTGAGCACCGTCGATTTCTCTCGCGCTGTGCACCGACTCTGGGGCGTCGTACCCGACGACGTCGCCCGCCGCGCCTTCGATTCCTGCGCGAAACTGGAGAAGATTCGCGAGGTCACCGAGCGCATCGCGAACGACGGAGGTATCTCCTGCCTGATTACCATGTCGCAGGACTTCTTCGCCGATCATTTCCACGAGTTCGGCTTCGACCACGTCTTTGCCAGCCCCTACCCGAGGACGGCCGAGGCCATCACGGCGGGCGTGCCGGAGTCCGACATCCTCACCCCAGAGTCGAAGCCGTTAATCGCGGACGCGCTCTGCACGAAGCATGGCCTGCGATTCGCCGACACCGTAGCCTTCGGTGACTCGGGAAGCGATCTACCACTATTCGAGCAACTCCGGCACACCGTCGCAGTGAACGGCAACCAGCGCATCACCGAACTGAGCTCGACGAGCTACCGGGGAAATTCTCTGCTGGGCGCATACGAGGCAGCCCTTGAAATGATTGCGCTATGCCGACAGGCATCATAAAGAAGTAATTCACATATCAGAAATGTAGACCTGGGGGTTTACCGTGTCCACCACGGAAAATAGTATCTCATTACGACACCCGAAAGCCGTCGAATCCTTGAATCGGGGGCGAAAGATCGTCGCGGACGCGTTCAGGGACACCTTGCACGCCTTATGTCACCGTGACGATGTCACCGAGATAGAATTCAGAGACCGCTGGCACCGGGGAATTTCTGAATCCGAGGAAATGACCTGGGACGGCTGGTACACCCCACCGTTGATGGGCATGTCCGTATTGTTCGCCACCGCAGCCGACCCGTCCAGGGTGAACTTCCGAACTTTCCGGGACAAGAATAGTTTCGTCTCGGCCAGAACGCTCGACCCGGACAACGGAATCGTGCTCGGCTATGCCTCCAACGTACACCGCAGGACCGGCCTGCCCGGGGACTTCGCCACCACCGTCTACCTCGGTCGCGAGCCTCGTGTGCGCGACCACTTCGCCCGCGCCCGCGAGGCATGCCGGGAGATGATCTCCGCCGTGAGTTCCGGCAGCACGGCTGGTGACCTGCACGCCGCGGCGCTGGACGCGCTGGCCAGGCGCGGGCTCAGCGGTACCACTCACAGTGACACCGACCCGGACGGGCACAACGTCGGCCACTCCCTGCCTCGGCTACCGGTCGGCCCACTCGGCCGCACCCTGCGCCCCGAGCAGATCGACAAGCTGCGGCACGACCGGCTGTTCGTCCGGAGGGGCGGGGAGTGGGGCCTGGCCTCGGTCGAGCAGTTCACCGTGGAGCCACAGGTGGTTTCCCCCGAAGACCCGACCTTGCCCAAGATCATGCTGCATTATGTGCTGAATGCACGGCGAACTGTGACCGTCTGTGACGCATGCGAGGATCCACTACGGGATCTCGACCTTGCCTGATGGCGCTGGGAGGACAAACCGGTGAGCACGACCGCAGGCCACTACGGCCTTGACCGCGAGCGCACCGACTGGCTGACAGTGATCCTGCTGTTCGTGGCAGGCATCGGTGCGGCGATGCACTTCGCCAAGGTGCCTGCCGCGCTGCCACTCATTTCCGCCGAACTCGGGTTTTCCCCTGTGGTCGGCGGGCTCGCGGTGTCACTGGTCGCGGTGCTCGGGATGCTCCTTGGTGTCGCGTCGGGCACGCTGGTGGACGCCTGGGGCCGGCGCAAGTTGTTGCTGTTCGCACTCGTCGTCGGTGCGCTGACCTCCGCGTTGATACCGCTGTTGCCGACATCCGGCGCGTTCCTCGGCCTACGGCTCGTCGAGGGCATCTCGCACCTGGTGATCGTCGTGGCGGCGCCGAGCCTGATGGGGGTACTCGCCAAACCTTCCGACCGCACGGTGGTGATGACGCTGTGGGGCAGCTTCTTCGCGGTGGGCTTCGCGGTGACCGACGCCGTGGCCCCCGCGCTGCTGGACGGCGGGGGCTGGTCGACCTTGTTCTGGGCGCACGCCGGCCTCCTGCTACTCACTGCCGTGCTGGTGGCGCCGAGGCTGAGCCGGTTGGCGCGGCAGCAGACCCTGGAGCCGCCGCCTACCACCACCGACGTCCGCGCACTGCTGCGCACGCTGGTGACCGACCACAAGGTGCTGTACCGCAACCTGCCGATCGTGCTGGCCGCGTCCGGCTTCGGGCTGCACTGCCTGCTGTTCAATGCCTACCTGACCTACGTGCGGGAGGTGCTGCTCGACCGGGGGGCGCTGGACGGGGGCGGGGTAGGTCCGTGGATGGCGCTGCTGGCGCTGCTGTCCATCGGCAGCACCATCATTATTGGTGGCATCCTGCTTCGGCTCGGCGTCTCGCCGTTCACCACGCTTGTGGTGTGCTTCGCGGGCGAGGCGCTGGCGGGTGCGGCGCTGTTCACCGGCGTGCTCGGCACGGCCAGCCTACTGCCGGCCAGCATCGTGCTGTTCCTCTTCGACGGCTGCGTTCAAGGCGCGACCTTCGCCACGATCCCGCTGGTGGCCACCGACCGGATGGCGGCGCTGGCACACGGCGCGTTCGCCCAGACCGGCAACATCGGCAGCTTCCTCGGCCCGCCGGTGTTCGCTGCGGCCGCGGTGGCCGGTGGCTGGACAGCAGGGGCGGTGCCGACGGTGCTCGGCTGCGTGGCAGGTATCGCGTGCACCATCCTGGCGGCCAGGATGGCGCGGCGCGACACCGCACCGGCGACTAACACCCTTCGATGAGGTATGCCTCGCCCCACCAGAAGTCGGCAACCTTGCGCGGCTCACCCTCCGGGGTGAACCCGGCCTCGATGAGATCGCGGCACCAGTCGGCCGCGGTCTGCTCGTGGTGCACCTTGTCCTCGTCCGGGCGCAGCGTGCCGAGCAGCACCGGGGCGAGGAAACCCTGCCGCACCAAGTTGTGTGGCTCCGGATACTCGGCCATCCCGGCTTCGTACCGGGTAACCACGTAGTCGAACCAGTCCGGGTGCAGCGCGTGCTCGGCGCGCGGGACGTCGAACTCGACGAGGACAAGCCTGCTCGCCCGCTCGCGCAACCAACGCAACGTGGCCGGTCGCTCCGCCGAAGGCAACGACAGCATCGCGAAGGTCTCCTGCGCGAGGTCCCAGCGCTCACCCGCGCCCACCTGCGCCATGAAGGTGGCCATGGTTTCCTCGAACGTCCGGTGCTCGATGTCGCGCTCGGCGAGTGCCTTGGCCGTCACGGCGAGCCGCGGCCCGGACGGTTCCACGACGTCCACCCTGCCGACGTCCCCGGTCAGCGACGGCAGCAGGCCGAGACCCTCACCGGTGCCGATGTCGAGCAGCGCGGCGGGCCGTAGTTCGCGGTAGCGGGCGGTGAGTGCCTCGTGCGTACGTCGGTACAGCTCCACGTTGCCGCCGCCCCTGCCGAACGCGGAGAACGCCTCCGGCGAGATGTATACCTCGGCGGTATCCGCGGCTCCCGCTGAGCCCAGCCCGGCAAGGTAGTGCGCACACTCGGCGAACACGACGCGGGCGGGCTCCTGTCGCGACGCGGCGGTGATGTGCTCGACGGCCGCCGCGCGCGCGTCCTGCGCCTGCGCCACCAGCCCGGTGTAGAAGCGTTCCTGTGCCGTGGTCGCCATGGCGGCCACGTCGTCGTGCGCCGCACCTGCCCGGTAGGCGGCCCACAGTTGAGAAACCCCCATCATGAACCCCCAGTTCCTCCGTACCTCCCGATGCCCAGGCCCCGAGCCTAACACCGCACCTTGCCCGAGAGCCGCTCACAGCAGGAAGGGCTCCGGGAAGACCGTCCGCATCGGGCGGCTACCGTTCGGGGTGTCCACCAAGCAGTCCGGGCCACCGAGCTCCAGCAGGATCTGGCGGCAACGGCCACACGGCATCAGCAGCTCGCCCTCCCCGCTGCGGCACGCGACGGCCACCAGCCGCGCACCCCCGGAAAGGCGTAGCTGGCCCGCCATCGTGCACTCGGCGCACAGGGACAGCCCGTACGAGCTGTTCTCCACATTGCAGCCGAGCACGATCGTGCCTGCGGAGGTGAGCCCGGCCGCCCCGACGTGCAACCCCGAGTACGGCGCGTAGGCCCTCGTCGCGATCTCCACCGCGCTGACCCGCAACCCCTCCCAGTCCACTGTGTCCGCGTTGTACACAGTGTCCATATCGGACTCCATCAGTCGCCCTCTCCGCGACGGTACTGCCGGCCGATCGACTTCGGTGGGCGCAGCCGTTGCGCCGCGACGGCAAGCACGATCAGCGTGACGAAGTGCGCCGAGTACGGGATCAGGTCGCTCGGCAGTTCGTCGTTGGACCAGTAGATGTAATACAGGATCCCGGCCCCGACCACCCCGAGCGCCGCCGCGATCCACCGCCGCCGCAACAACTGCACCACCACGATCACCGCCAGCAGCAGCACCGCGCCGTAGAGCAGGGCGAGCACCGCCTCGCCGCCCCCGGAGAGTTGCAGGCCGTCGGCGTAGCCGAACAGCGCGGCGCCGCCGAGCAGCCCACCGGGCCGCCAGTTGCCGAAGATCATCGCGGCCAGGCCGATGAACCCGCGGCCGTTCGTTTGGTTCTCCAGGTAGTCGGCCCCGCCGGGCAGCAGCACCAGCGAGGCACCACCCATCCCGGCCAGCCCACCGGACACCGCCAGCGCGGCGTACTTGTGCAGGTAGACGTTCACCCCGAGGGACTCGGCCGCCACCGGGCTCTCCCCGCAGGAACGCAGCCGCAGGCCGAACCGGGTGCGCCAGAGCACGAGGTAGCTGAGGAGGACCAACAGCAGCGCGATCATCGCCAGCGGGGAGACCTGGGTGATCAGCCCGCGCAGCAACCCGGCCACATCGGAGATCCCTGCCCGCTGCATCTCCTCGAGGTCGCCGAGCCAGTCGGAGAGGAAGGTCGCCGAGTAGGTGTCGAACTTCGGCACCGGCGGCGACTGCTTCGGGTTGCCCGACAGCGGCTCGAACACCAGCTTGGCCAGGTACTTCGTCACGCCGAGGCCGAGCAGGTTGATCGCGACACCGGAGACGATATGGTTGACCCCGAACGTCACCGTCGCCAGCGCGTGCAGCAGTCCACCCAGCGCGCCGAACGCGATCGCCGCGAGCAACCCGGCCCACACGCCGCCGTAGTAGGCGCCCCACGCCGCGCCCCACGTGCCGAGGATCATCATGCCCTCGAGCCCGATGTTGATCACGCCGGCGCGTTCGGCCCACAGCCCGCCGAGCGCGGCCAGCAGGATCGGCAGCGCGAGCCGCAGCGCGGTGTTCGCCGTGTTGGTGGACGTGAGCACGTCCACCCCGGTCAGGTAAGACGTGGTGGACAGCACGGCGATCGCCACAACCGCCCACAGCACGCCCCGCAGCCAGCCCGGCATCCGCCGCCGGGGCTCGGGCGGCATCGTCTCCGGCGAACTCGCGGGGGGCGCGATCATCGCACTCATGCTCGCTCCTCCGCGGCCCCACGCGGGGTCTTCCGCCAGGGGCGCGCTCCGCTGTCACCTTGAGAGCCGCGGCTCGACACCGGGCGACTCATACCGAACCCCCTTCGCTCACCGAGGCGGGTTTGCCGCCCCTGCCGTTACCGCCGAAGGCCCGGCCGACCCTGCGCTGCTCGGCAGTGAGCTCGGCCCGGCGGACGACCTCGTAGGCAACCACCACGGAGAGCACGATCGTGCCCTGGATGATCGTCGCAATCTCCCTGGGCACGTCGATGAATTCGAGCGAGACCGCCGACTTGTCCAGGAAGGCCCAGAGCAACGCACCGAGCGCGATCCCCCCTGGATGGTTGCGGCCGAGCAGGGCAACCGCGATGCCGGTGAAGCCGTACTGCTGCGCCGAGGTGACGTAGTAGACGTGGTCACGGCCCAGCAGTTCGGGCATCGCGACCAGCCCAGCGACCGCGCCGGAGATCAGCATCGCGGCCAGCACCATCTTCTTAGCGCTGACCCCGCCTGCCGCGGCCGCGGTCGGCGACTCGCCGCTTGCTCTCAGCTCGAAGCCGAACCGGGTGCGGTTGAGCAGGAACCAGTACCCGTAGCCGAGCGCCGCAGCGACGATCGCGAAGCCGAAGATCGTGCCCGCGCCGCCGAGCGGAATCCCCGGCACCCAGCCGCTCTCATCGATCTCCGCGGTGCTGACGTTGTTGCCGCGCTGCACGCCGAACTGGTCCGGGTTGATCAGGAACGCAATGATCCCACCGACGATCGAGTTCAGCATGATCGTGGAGATCACCTCGTGCACGCCGCGGGTGACCTTCAGCACCGCCGGGATGGCCGCGTAGGCCGCACCGGCGAACGCGGCCACCAGGATGATCACCAGGGTGTGCAGCACGGGCGGCAGGTCCATCGCCGCGCCCACGATGGCCGCGATGATCGCGGCGAACCGGTACTGGCCCTCCACCCCGATGTTGAACAGGTTCATCTGGAAGCCGACCGCGACCGCGAGCCCGGCGAGGTAGTACACGGTGGCGAGGTTGACGGTGTCCACCGCGACGTTGCCACGGCCGAGCTGGCTGACCATCGTGCCGAAGGCCCGGAGCGGGTCGGCCCCGGAGACCAGCAACGCGATCGAGGACAGCAGCACCGCGAACACGATCGCCAGCAGCGGTGGCAGCAGCGCGGAGCGCCAGGACCTCACTCGCCCTCACCCCCACTCTCCGCGCCGGTCATCGCCGAGCCAAGCTCCTGCGGGGTGACGGTCGCCGGGTCGGCCTCGCTAACCAGCCGTCCGCGCAGCATCACCCTGATCGTGTCGGACAGGCCGATCAGCTCGTCGAGATCCGCCGAGACCAGCAGTACGGCCAGCCCTTCGGCGCGAGCGGTGCGGATCTGCTCCCAGATCAGCGCCTGCGCCCCGACGTCGACGCCGCGCGTGGGGTGCGACGCGATGAGCAGCACCGGCCGGCAGGAGAGCTCCCTGCCGACGACGAGCTTCTGCTGGTTGCCGCCGGACAGGGCGCCCGCGACGACGTCGATGCCCGGCGTGCGCACGTCATAGGCCTCGATGATCCGTTCGGTGTCTTTCTTCGCGCCCGCGATGTTCAGCAGCCGGCGACCAGCCACCGGTTCGCGGGTCTGGTAGCCGAGCATCCGGTTGGCCCACAGCGATTGCTTGAGCAGCAGGCCGTGCCGGGTGCGGTCCTCTGCGATGTAGCCGATGCCCGCCTCCCTGCGCGCCAGGGTGCCGAGCCGGGTGAGGTCCTGGGGTTCGCCGTCGGGGCCGGTGAGTTCGACCGTCCCGCCACCGGCTCTGCGGATACCCATCAGCGCCTCGACCAGCTCGGTCTGCCCGTTGCCCTCGACGCCCGCGATGCCGAGCACCTCGCCCGCGTGCACGGTGAACGAGATGTCCTCGAGGACCGCGCGGCCGGCGCCCCCGGTGTCGTCGGCTGACAGTCGCAGGGCATCGACCCGAAGCACGTCACGGCCACCCACCCTCGACCGCCTGGTCTCGGGCCTCGGCAGCTCGCTGCCCACCATCATCTCGGCGAGCTGCCTGCTGCTGACCGTGGAAGGGTCGACCGTGCCGACGGTGGACCCGCGCCGGATCACGGTCACCGTGTCGGCGATGGCACGCACCTCGTCCAGCTTGTGCGAGATGAACAGGAAGGTGAAACCCTCGCGCTGCATACTGCGCACAGTGTTGAACAGCGCGTCGACCTCCTGCGGAACCAGCACCGCGGTCGGCTCGTCCAGGATCACGATGCGGGCGCCCCGATAGAGCACCTTCATGATCTCCACCCGCTGCCGGTCGGCGACGCCGAGCCGCTCCACCAGGGTGCCCGGCGCTGCCCGCAGCCCGCTCTGCTCGGCGAGATCGGCAACCCGCGCCGAGGCAGCCCTGCCAATCCCGTGCAGCGACTCCGCGCCGAGCAGCACGTTCTCCCGGACGGTCAGATTGTCGGCGAGCATGAAGTGCTGGTGCACCATGCCGATCCCGGCCGTGATCGCGTCCTGCGGGTTGCGCAGCCGCACCTGCTCACCGTGCACCGCGATGGTGCCCTCGTCCGGCTGCTGCATGCCGTAGAGGATCTTCATCAGGGTGGACTTGCCCGCCCCGTTCTCCCCACAGATCGCGTGCACCTCGCCCGCGTGCACGACGAGGTTGACGTCGGAGTTGGCGACCACGCCGGGGAAACGTTTGGTGATACCGGTCAGCTGGACGACCAGCTCGCCCTGGTCGGGCCGAGGTTCGTTCATCGGGTGGGCTCTCCTTGCCGAAAGCCTGGGCCCGCCGGGCGGGATCGCCGCCGCGGGCCCAGGCGTGGGTGACGCTCAGTTCTCCAGTTCGGCCGAGACCTTGATCTTGCCGTCGATGATCTGCTGCTTGTAGCCCTCGAGAATCGGCACAATGTCGTCGATCTTGCCGCCGGAGGTGGAATAGCCGACGCCGCCCGCGGCGAGGTCGAAGCGCTCCGGCAGCGTGGAGAGATCGTCCCTGGCCACCGCGACGAGATAGTCGAACACGGCCACGTCGACCCGCTTGACCATCGAGGTGACGATGACGTCCTTGACCGGGTCCATCGTCTGCTGCTTGTACTGGTCGGAGTCGACGCCGATGGCCAGCGCACCGGCCGACTTGGCGGCCTGGAACACGCCCTTGCCAGAGGCCCCGGCGGCGTGGAAGAGCACGTCGGCGCCGTTGGCGATCTGCGCGGAGGACTTGGCGTTGCCCTTGGCCGGGTCGTTGAAGCCGGTAATGTCCCCGGCCGGGGTGAGGTAGTCTTCCTCGATCTGCACCTCGTCCGAGACCGCCTCGGCACCCTGCCGGAAACCCGCCTGGAACTTCTGGATCAGCGGGGTGTTCACGCCGCCGACGAAACCGACGTGGCAGTTCTCGCTCTTGTAGACCGCGGCGACCCCGGCCAGGAAGGATCCCTCCTCCTCGGCGAACAGCAGCGGGGTGACGTTCGGCAGGTCCACTGTGCCGTCGATCAGCGCGAACTGGGTGTCCGGGAACTTCGGGGCGACATCCTTGACCGAGGGCGCGTAGGCGAAGCCGACCGCGATGATCGGGCTGTAGCCCGCGGCCGCCATCTGCTGCAGGCGCTGCTTCTTGGCGTCCTCGGTCTCGTTGGCCGTCGCGGTGCTCTCGCTGACGTCGGTGACGCCGAGTTCCGCCTTCGCCTTGTCGACGCCGGCCGCCGCCGCGTCGTTGAACGAGGCGTCGCCGCGGCCGCCGAGGTCGAAGGCGAGGCCGACCCGCAGGTCGCTGGCATCGACGTCGACGGGCGCCTTACTCTCCCGCGAGCTACCTTTGGGGGGAGGCGGCGGTTCCGGAGCGGTCACGCATGGGCCCGCATCGCCCGAGCCACCCGAGTCGGCGTTGTTGGTACCGGAGTCCTTCGCACAACCGGCCAGCGTGAGCACGCCAGCCATCGCGACAGCCGCGAACATCCGGCCGCGCGTTCGAAGACTGATTCTCATTGGCAGCCTTTCTCGTTCCCCAGTTATCAAGCTCGATTGGCGCACGGTACCCGCCGGTCAGCGGAAGACCATAAGGAGACCACCGCGCGTAATCCAAATGTTTACTCGAGCAATTGTATACAGTATCCTAATATGTTCGCCGGTGGTGTCTGGTCCATCACACAGACGAGGCCGAGGTTGAGTGCCGCGGACGCGGCGGGTCTAGCATCCAGTGCATCAACGCTCGACGACCTTTGACCTCGGCATCGTCGCCGATCCGTCCCAAGTGGACGCATCTGCGGGCGTCGGAGTCGCCGGTCAGCCGGGCTCAGTCCAGCCAGACGTTGGAGGCCTTTCACCGATGTCCACCACGGCTAGCACCGCAGCGGAGGGGGCCGAGAGCCACGCGGCGGTGCGCAGCGATCGGACAGGCACTTCACGGCGCGGCACGTTCTACCGCGGCGACCCCGGCATGTGGTCCTGGGTGCTGCACCGTGTCACCGGCGTGCTCACCTTCTTCTTCCTGTTCGTCCACGTGCTCGACACCGCGCTGGTCCGGGTGTCCCCGGACAGCTACGACGCGGTCATCGAGACCTACAAGACCCCGCTGGTCAACCTGCTGGAGGTCGCGCTCGTCGGCGCGGTGCTCTACCACGCGCTGAACGGCATCCGAGTGATGCTGGTGGACTTCTGGTCCAGGGGCCCCAGGCTGCAGCGCCAGATGCTGTGGACGATCATCGGCATCTGGGTGGTCGTGATGGTGCCCGGCACCTACGTCATGCTCGAACGCACGGTGCGCGAACTGTTCGGAGGCGGGAACTGATGACCGAGGCCCTCACCCTGGACAAGCCCCGCTCCCCGCGCCGCCCGGCGGCCCGGCGCAGCAACTTCGAGCTCTACAGCTGGCTGTTCATGCGTATCTCCGGCCTCGCGCTGGTGGTGCTCGTGCTCGGCCACCTGCTCATCATGAACATCCTGGACGGCGGGGTACACCGGCTGAACTTCGCCTTCGTCGCGGGCCGGTGGGCCTCACCGTTCTGGCAGTTCTGGGACCTGGCGATGCTCTGGCTCGCCCAGCTGCACGGCGGCAACGGCCTGCGCACCATCATCGACGACTACGCCCGCAAGGACAGCACCCGGTTCTGGCTGAAGATCGTGCTGTACGTGTCGATGGTGCTCATCCTCTCCGTCGGCACCCTGGTGATCTTCACCTTCGACCCGAACATCTCGGCCAGCTGACCCACCACACACGGAGCGTTTCTCATGCAATTCCACAAGTACGACGTGGTGATCGTCGGCGCGGGTGGTGCGGGTATGCGGGCCGCCATCGAGGCGGGCCAGCGCAGCCGCACCGCCGTGCTCACCAAGCTGTACCCGACCCGCTCGCACACCGGGGCGGCCCAGGGCGGCATGTGCGCGGCGCTGGCCAATGTCGAGGAGGACAACTGGGAGTGGCACACCTTCGACACGGTCAAAGGTGGCGACTACCTCACCGACCAGGACGCCGCGGAGATCATGGCCAAGGAGGCCATCGACGCGGTGCTCGACCTGGAGCGGATGGGCCTGCCGTTCAACCGGACCCCGGAGGGCCGGATCGACCAGCGGCGCTTCGGCGGGCACACCAGGGACCACGGCAAGGCCGCCGTGCGCAGGGCCTGCTACGCGGCCGACCGCACCGGGCACATGATCCTGCAGACCCTGTACCAGAACTGCGTGAAGCACGGGATCGAGTTCTTCGACGAGTTCTACGTGCTGGACATCACGCTGACCGAGACCGAGAGCGGGCACGTGGCCTCCGGCGTGATCGCCTACGAGCTGGCCACCGGTGAGATCCACGTGTTCCAGGCCAAGTCGATCGTGTTCGCCACCGGCGGGTTCGGCAAGGTGTTCAAGACGACCTCGAACGCGCACACGCTGACCGGCGACGGGATGGGTATCTACTACCGCAAGGGCCTGCCGCTGGAGGACATGGAGTTCTACCAGTTCCACCCGACCGGGCTGGCCGGGCTGGGCATCCTGCTCACCGAGGGGGCGCGCGGCGAGGGCGCGATCCTGCGCAACACCGACGGCGAGCGGTTCATGGAACGGTACGCGCCCACCATCAAGGACCTGGCGCCGCGGGACATCGTGGCCCGCTCGATGGTGCTCGAGGTACTGGAGGGCCGGGGCGCAGGGCCGGACAAGGACTACGTCTACCTGGACTGCACGCACCTCGGCGCCGAGGTGCTGGAGGCCAAGCTGCCGGACATCACCGAGTTCGCCCGGACCTACCTCGGCGTGGACCCGGTGCACGAGCCGGTGCCGGTGTACCCGACCGCGCACTACGCGATGGGCGGGATCCCGACCAACGTGCACGGCGAGGCACTGCGGGACAACGACAACGTGATCCCCGGGCTGTACGCGGCCGGGGAGGTCGCCTGCGTCTCGGTGCACGGCTCGAACCGGCTGGGCACCAACTCGTTGCTGGACATCAACGTGTTCGGCCGGCGCGCCGGGATCGCCGCCGCGGAGTACGCGAGCGGGCACGAGTTCGTCGAGCTGCCGGAGAGCCCGGCGAAGATGGTGCAGGGCATGGTCGACCACCTGCGCACCGCGCACGGCGGCGAGCGGGTGGCCGACATCCGCACCGCGCTGCAGCAGACCATGGACACCAACGCGGCGGTGTACCGCACCGAGGACACCCTCAAGCAGGCGCTGACCGACGTGCAGGCGCTGAAGGAGCGCTACGGCCGGATCGCCGTGCACGACAAGGGTATGCGGTACAACACCGACCTGCTGGAGGCGGTCGAGCTGGGCTTCCTGCTCGACCTCGCCGAGGCGCTGGTGACCGCGGCGCTGGCCCGCAAGGAGTCCCGCGGCGGGCACGCCCGCGAGGACTACCCGAACCGGGACGACGTGAACTTCATGCGGCACTCGATGTCGTACAAGCTGCTGCCCGACAAGGAGGATCCGGACGCGCCGCTGGGCCTGACCGGCTTCCTCGCCGACATCCGGCTTGACTACAAGCCGGTGACCTTCACCCGGTACGAGCCGATGGAGCGCAAGTACTGATGACTGCCACGACCGCCGAACCCACCACCGGTTCGCACGACACCTCGCAGATCCCCGCGCCGGAGGGCTCGGTCACCATCACGGTGAAGATCCTGCGGTTCAACCCGGAGCTGGACACCGACCCGCACTGGGAGTCCTACGACGTCCCGGCGCTGCCGACCGACCGGGTGCTCAACCTGCTCACCAACATCAAGAGCTACGTGGACGGCACGCTGTCCTTCCGCCGCTCCTGCGCGCACGGCATCTGCGGCTCGGACGCCATGCAGATCAACGGCATCAACCGGTTGGCGTGCAAGGTGCTGGTGAAGGACCTGCTGGCGAAAAAGGGGAAGCCCACCACGGTGAGCGTCGCGCCGATCAAGGGCCTGACCACAATGAAGGACCTCTATGTCGACATGGAGCCCTTCTTCGAGGCCTACCGGGCGGTGAAGCCGTACCTGATCGCCTACGGCAACGAGCCGACCCGCGAGCGGATCCAGTCGGCGGCCGACCGGGAGCGGTTCGACGACACCACCAAGTGCATCCTGTGCGCCGCGTGCACCTCCTCCTGCCCGGTGTACTGGAGCGACGGCTCCTACTTCGGCCCGGCCGCGATCGTGAACGCGCACCGGTTCATCTTCGACTCCCGGGACGAGGGTTCGGAGGAACGGCTGGACATCCTGAACGACGCCGAGGGTGTCTGGCGCTGCCGGACGACGTTCAACTGCACCGACGCCTGCCCGCGGGGCATCCAGGTCACCAAGGCCATCCAGGAGGTCAAGCGCGCCCTGATGTTCAAGCGCGTCTGACCCTCCGCCACGCCTGTCAAGAGTGATTCGTTCCCTGCGGGTTCGCAGGGAACGAATCACTCATGGCAGTAAGCAGATGCTGCGGCCTTCCTAAGCCAGGCACAGGCCACAGGGTGTCAGTAGGGGCGGTCGATGACGGTGTTGGTGCTACGGGTCCAGCGGATGTAGCCGTGTTCGAAGTTGTTCCGCCTCCCGCCGGGCACGCTGTACTCCCCGCTGGTGGGGTAGCCGAGGTACGACTTTTCCCAGCCGAGCGAGGCCCAGCGCTTCTTGATCAGTCCATATATCTCATGCGCGCCGTTTCCGGGTGACCAGTAGATCGAGCCGCCCTTGGTGAAGTGGTTGTACCGCCCCACGCCGTCCGGGGTCTTGGTCTCGTCCGTGGTGGGGTACCCCATAGGACCCCGCTCCCAGTCCAGCGCCGCCCACTTCTTCCGGATCTCGCCCCACACCCCATGCGCCCCAGTATCGGGCGTCCAGTAGATCGAAGCGTTCTTGGTGAAATGGTTGTACCGGGCCACACCATCCGGCGTGGCGACCTCGTCCGTGGTCGGGTAGCCCATCGGCCCCCGCTCCCAGTCCAACGCCGCCCACTTCTTCCGGATCTCGCCCCACACCCCATGCGCCCCAGTATCGGGCGTCCAGTAGATCGAAGCGTTCTTGGTGAAATGGTTGTACCGGGCCACACCATCCGGCGTGGCGACCTCGTCCGTGGTCGGGTAGCCCATCGGCCCCCGCTCCCAGTCCAACGCCGCCCACTTCTTCCGGATCTCGCCCCACACCCCATGCGCCCCAGTATCGGGCGTCCAGTAGATCGAAGCGTTCTTGGAGAAGTGGTTGTACCGGGCCACACCATCCGGCGTGGCGACCTCGTCGATGGTGGGCGCACCGAACCGGCCGTGCCCACCCAGCGCGAGATACCGATCGAGGATCGGGCCGCGGATGAATGCGGTCACCTCGGTGTCCGCGGACCAGTACAGGCGGCCCCGCTCGAACTCCCGATAGCGATACGGCCACTCCACCACCTCCGAACCGACCGGCGTGCCGATCTCGGCCTCCAGCGCCGGGTCAGTGTCGACCCGCTGCTGCAGCGGCGAACGATCCAGCCAGCCGGTGAGGTCGTCCACCCGGGTGTCCACCGCCCCGGTACGGGTCTCCTCCACCCCAAGGCAGCCATGCTGCCAGGACCGGCTGTGGATCCCGACCAACTCCAGCCGACCCTCCACCTCCCGCACCGCCGGACCACCCGCATCACCCTTGCACAGCGCCGCGTCCTCAGCCGCCGGCTGCAAATCGATCGTGCTCGGGTTGACGCCAGCTACGGAGAACGTGCTGATGTTCAACTCGTCCGGCTGCCACACTTCAGCCGTGCGCCCGTACCCCACCACATTCAACACCTCATCCTGCCCGGCAGGCATCGTGCTGATCGGTACCGGCGTGACGTCCAGAACCGGCTCATCCAACCGGGCCAGCACCAGATCACGATCCTCCCGCGGCACCAACTCCACCACCGACCGCACCCGACCCTCACCCCGGCCGGAATACGCACCCCCGACCACCGCCGTAACCGGCTCCCCCGGAACACCCGGCGGGATCGGAAACCCCTCCCCCGGATCCTCGGCGAAACAACTACTCGCCGTCACCAACCACTCGACATCGACCAACGCCGCACTACACTCCCGCTGTTGGATGTAGATCTCCGCGACGAACCCGTACTCCCCCTCAGGCGCCGGGCCACCACCCACGGCATACACCGCCCCGCCGCTCAACAAACCACCGGCAAAACCAGCAACCAACAGGCACGAAAGCACGGTCGTGCGTCTTCTCCTGCTACGCATCCTTCCACTCCCCAATAAGTTTGACTATCATCACGAATAGGATGGTCGACCATCATCCAGATGGGCCTCATGGACTGGAACGACCGACAACAACTCGGTAGTCAACAGAACCGCCACTCGCCCGGTGAAGCTACCCCATCAGTCTGCTCGTCACATGCATCCGAACTCTGTATCGCTATCATGGGTAGCTCATACTCTTAGCAAGATCGCCACAGCATGATCGAAGACCACACCCGCATCCCTTGCCGATTACTCGGCAGTCCGAATTTCCAGCAGCGTGGACGGTCCATTCTCCGGGTCCGTTCCTTCTCCCACCGACTTCCATTCATTTTTATCGATATTGACCTGCTCGATGTCACCCTTGACGTTCAAGATTGCCTGAAGATCGTGACTGTCGGCTTTGATGAGGTAGACTTCGGAGACTTCCATCGTCACATAGCCGCCCTGCGCAGTAACCGAGAAGCAGAACTCGTTGACACTCCGACTATGCACACGGATGACGTCTGCCCCGTCGACACATTCTGTGAATAGAATTCGACCGTTACCCTTCAGGAGCTCGACACCGCTCTCGGCCAGAATTTGATCTGCGTTCGGGTAAGATGAATCCTCCACGATAACCGGCGGTTCGGTCGTCTCCGACTTCTGCTCGATCACGTCGTCGGACCGCTGCGCCGCCGACGCAAACTCGGAACCCTCCGACATGAACAGACTCATGGCGACAACCGCACCTACCGCCACAATCGCACTGGCACACGCCGCAAGCACGACCCGTAACCATGAACTTCGCATTGCTGAATTCCCCTCGTTCACTCATTCGCATTGGACCATCCGGAGCAAGATGTTGGTCCCTTTACTGATTTGCCGCATTAGCGGATAGCAGCCAGCAACCATATATGCAGAACCCAACCCGGATACTCAACTGTGATTTAAGTCACATTCCATGCTTTCCCATTTACCTGACTGATCCGAGTCTTCTAGAATCCAGAACCCATGCGCGCCCAATGACTATTTCGACCCGAGAATTTGCGGTCGTCGATCATTGCCGTTGTCCGTATGATCAGAAACCACTTGTATAATCTTTAGTGTGTTGTCGAGCAGCTGTTAGCTGCAATTTCAGGGGGACTCAATGGAAAACGGACTCGTTATCCTGAGACGCGTCGTCCTAGCAATCTTCGCGCTCTTGATCGTTACATCGAGTGTTCTGGCGCCGACCGCGGCGACCGAGCCGACGTCACCGACCGACCGAGCCAAGGCGGTCGAATTGCTTACAACGGGTGGTCCTGGGGTTTCCCGGGCAGCCGAGGTTGCTCTGACCGGTACCGACGCGCAACTACGCGAGTTCCTCGATACGGGCTACCAGGTGGCTGCGGAGCACGATGATCGCGTCCGGGTGGCCCAACTGCTCACCATCGGTGGCCCCGGCGTCAAGCAGTCAGCTGGTACGGTACTTTCCGGTTCCGCTGACGACCTGCGTTCCTACCTGGATGGGGGTTGGCGCGGCCCTTGGGCTGAGGACGAGCGCGTCCGAGTCGCGCAGATCATGCACGCTGGTGGCCGCGGTGTGCGGGAAGCGGCGCAGCAGGCGTTAGACGGCGATACGGAGGATGTGACGGAGTTCCTGCTCGCTCAACAGTATGTCGCGCGCGAGCATGACGATCGGGTTCGGGTAGCGCAGATCATGCACTCCGGTGGCCCGAACGTCCAGCGGGCTGCTCAGGTTGCGCTGAACGGCTCCATCGGGGACATCCGCGACTTCCTCGAGCGCGGTCAGCACATTGCCAGGGCACGCGACCAGGAGACCGCCACGGTCGCCAGGCTGGCAGAGCTGGCCAAGTCGTCTGGCGAGACGGCCGCCAGGGAAACCGCTGGCGCGAAGGAAGCTTCGGCCCGCGCCGTGGAGGCGGCGAGATTGGCTAAGGAAGCCGCACAACGGGCCGCAGCGGAGATGGAAGCGGCCAAGGGCGAGGCCGTCCGTGCCGCGAGCGCGGCGGGCCGGGCGGCGGATGCGGCAACTCGCGCTGCCCAAGCCGCCGAGGTCGCGATCGGCGCGGCTAACGCTGCCAATAACGCCGCCAGGGTAGCGGCCAACGCTTCATCCAGGGCGTCGACCGCTGCCGCACTGGCCGGTCAGGCCGCCGCCCGCGCCTACAATGCCGCGGCCGCGGCTGTCGGAGACAAGGGTAAGGCTGCCCAAGCGCGGGCAGCAGCCGAGACCGCCAGGGACGTAGCAAAGAGTGCCAGGGTCGCGGCAGGGGCCGCCGACAAGGCGATCGACGCCGTACGCGCCGCTATCGACGCCGGCCGTGCCGCGCTGAGCGCGGCCGGGCACGCCGACACCGCGGGCTCCGCCGCGGGCGAAGCCGAAAAGTACGCCGACGAGGCAGGCGCCGAAGCGGCGCGGGCGACCAGGGCGGCCGCCGACGCGCGGCGGTTGGCCGCGGAGGCCACGAGGGCAGCCAACCGGGCGACCGCGCTGGCTAACGAAGCTGCCCGCGCCGCAGCCGAAGCCAGAGACGCGGCCAACCGGGCGGCGGAACACGCCGAGGCAGCCGCGCGCGCCGCCGACGAAGCAGCAGACAGGGCCGGAGAGGCCGACGACGCGGCCAGGGAAGCGACGGCGCACGCCAACGCGGCCATCGAAGCTGCCAATGCCGCCACCACGGCCGCCAATCAAGCCCGTGCAGTCGAGGAGAAGGCGCGCCAGGCTGAGGACGAACAGCTCAGGGCCCACACCGCGGAGAAGGTGCGTCAGGCCGAGGAAGCCAAAGAGGCCGCTGATGCCAGGCAGGCCGAACTGGACTGGGAACAGGCCGAACAGACACGGCTGGACGAAGAGACCAAACGACTGATCGCCGAGGCATCCGCACCGGACGCTTCGCCACAGACAGTGCTTATCAACGGCCGCAAGATCGCCGCTCGGCTGATTCGGACCGGAGGTCCGTGGTCGGCGGAGGCCGCGACCACAGCGCTGACCGGCGGGGAATCCGACGTCCGGCTGTATGTGCAGGACCAGCGGATCACTGCAGCGGAACAGGACGACCGCGCCCGCGTCGAATACCTGGCGGCTCGCAGCGACAACCCGGCGTTCGTGGAGGCGGCCGAGGCCGCGCTGGCTAGCAACTACCAGGACGTCCTGGAGTTCCTGCGTACCAGGAACTATCCGGGCAAGGACGACGACGATCGGGTCAAGATCGCCCAGTTGATGGCAGACGGCGGGCCCGCGATGAAGGCCGCTGCCCAGGAAGCACTGGACGGGACCGCGGAGGACCGTCGCCAGTTCCTGGAAAGTGGCCAATACACCGCGGCCGAGCACGACAACCGGATCGAGGTCGCGCAGCTCATGGACGCCGGCGGCCGCGAGGTCAAGGCCGCCGCGGAGATCGCGCTCGCCGGTCCCACCTCCTACCTGGAAGACTTCCTCCAAGTCGAGTATTTCAAGGCGAAGCGCCGCGACCTCGACTACGCCACTCACGTCGCTGAAGTGCGCTACTTCGTCGCCGAAGCCGCCAGGGCCGCCGCACACGCACAGCAACTCGCCGCCGAGGCCGCCGAGGCAGCGGCGATAGCCCGCGACGCGGCGGAGGAAGCAGCAGGGTATGCTCGCCAGGCTCGTGAATCGGCGGACCAGGCGCAAGGATACGCCGACGAAGCGGCCCAATCGGCCGCGCAGGCACAGGAGTCAGCCAACCAGGCGGCCGCCTCGGCTCGCGCGGCCCGCAACGCCGAAGCTTCCGCGCACGAGGCCGCCAGCAGAGCCGCGCATTCCGCAGCTCAGGCCAGAGCGTCCGCCGCACGGGCCCGTAACCACGCCAACACCGCGGCCGCCCATGCCGCACGAGCCCGCGCCGCAGCAGAGGCCGCGGGCAAGGACGCCGAGGCGGCAACCGCCGCGGCCGACGAAGCGTGGCAGCACTACCTGCAACTGCGCAAGCAGGAGCAGACCACGCCGCCCTCGTCGGACCCGGACCAGCAGGTCAGCATCGCCGAGTTCGAGAACGGTTCATACCTAATCCACGCCGACGGCTTGTGCTACCTCAACGGCATAGCGCTGTCCAGCAGCTACAACGGTGAAGCATGCAACGCACTAGCTCGCGACTTCGACAACTGGCTCGCCGGCTTCGCGTTCTTCATCAACTGGGACGGCCTGAAAGGCGCAGCCGATGCCAACGCCCGCCTACTCAAACTCTACTGCACCATCAAGAAGGGCTCTTGCAGTAGCGGCCTGGAGACCCTACTGCGAGACCTGAAGAACGCACCGCTCGCGATTCCAGAAAACGGGCCAGGAGCCGTCGCCGGCGGAGGATTCGGCCGAATCATTGGCTCCGGCAAGATCGCCAATCTCAGCAAGTATCTCGACGACTTCGCACAGCAGGCCGCCCGAGGCTGGCTACCGGAGGCGGTGCTCGCGAAGATCCCGAAAGACTGGAAGGCCGCCATACCTAACGGCAAGTGGAGGCCGGAAACGAACACTAAGCAAGGGGTGCGTTGGTTCGGACCGAACCGCGACGCGCAGGGCATCCGCATCGACCGGGGAAACCCGACACACGAGCATCCGTCACAACGAGTGGATCATGTGGTCGTCCGCGACGGAGGCCAGTTCGTCGGCCCGAACGGGAAACGGTATCCTCCAAACTCATCGCCCAAGAAGAATCCGGAATTGCATATCCCGCTAACCGACTGGCTGAAATGGTCTCAGTGGAACAAACCATGACACAGGTTCGTTTTCCCGGCATGCGTACCGTGGTAGTCGAAGCCGTTGAGCACCTCGCCGACGCCGAGTACCAGCAGCAGGTATGGGTACGAAAGGAGCATCCGCACGAACAAATGCCCTACACCACCGACGATGCGGTGCACGCCCTCTACGACGACACCTCCGTCTTCGAGGAACCAGAGCACGCTGTCGGCAATGTGCTGCGCAACAAGGAGGAAGCTGAGGCATTGCAGCCATTGAAGCGAGCCCTGGACACCGTGTTCGACGAGCTAGGCACCGATCTCGACGACGCGGAGTATGCGACCGCACCGCAGTGGGCCGTCGTCGTCGCGACCGCCCGCTCAGCGCTGGCCGTGCTGAGGGCATCCGAGCCATAAACGACGAGAGGGTCGCTCGCTGACATACTCGGCGAGCGGCCTTTCCTCGCGGCGGCAGAACCCGCAGGTGATCGCGACCAACAAAGCTGCCACACCGACGGCGGCCGGGGCGAGGCACTCGGCCACAGACTCACCCGCGTAGCCGAACAAATCGATCACCTCGGCGTACCTGCCCTCCCTTGCGGCAGGCTGCGAATTCCTGCAGGATCAATGGCATACGCCCGCAACACACCCAAGTTCTTCTAAGATAGGGCGCGAACTATCCCTTTCAGGAGCCAACGCCAAGCGGATGTCCGGTCGCGAAACAAGGAAGATAACACGAAGGCATGAAAATTAATTCAACAGATGACAAAGTGAAGGATCGTTTTCGGACGAGGAAGAGGACCTACCGACTTTCGGCGAGTTCCTGGAAATCCTCGGCTGGTCCATGGCCACCAACAGCGAGTTCGTGGACGACTTGCCGTTTCCCGTGACGTTCAAGGCGAGGGACAGCGACCACCGTTGGTACCATAATGATCCGTCCGATCGCGTCGCAGGGCTCAACGACAGCACGTTCAATGAGGCGTCGTATTTCTGGCATTCCTCACGGAACGAGCCCACAGCGTCAGCGAGAAGCTCGCCGCTCCGGCGGACCTCGCCAGCTACGTCCTCCAGACCCTCAAGGCGTCGACAGTTGCCTTCGCCGACGTCACTAGCCCTGATCTTTCGCGTGGCTGACGTGCTGGCCTGATCGGGTTCGGATTGGGTTTTTGATGGTGTTTCTGGTCGTGGGGCGTGGTTGGCGGCCCGTTCAGCGGGTTGGCTGCCGGGTTCCACGGGCCCGGATGGATGTCCCTTCGTTGGTTGTTGGGGCGGGTTTGGGCTGGTCAGCCGGGGTGTAGGCGGGCGAGTGCGGTGGTGATCAGTCTGGTCCAGGGCCAGTGTTTGGCGAACCGGAGCTGGGTTTGCCGTGCGTGGCGGGCCAGCCGCGCGGTGGGGGAAAACAGCCGCAGGCGCAGGCGTTTGGGTTCCCAGCGGCGCGCGTCGTGGCCGTGGAGGGCGAGCGTCTGTATCCAGGCGGTGAGCTCAGCCGCGAGGCAGATGATCTCGATCCAGATCCGGTTGGCGTCGAAACCGTGCAGAGGTAGGTTGGCAAGCCCGGTGTCTTTCGCGGTGCGGATGCGGTCTTCGCAGCGGGCGCGGCGGCGGTGCCGCAGCTCAAGATCCGGCAGTTGGCCGCGGGTGGTGTTGGTGGCGAACGCGGTCAGCCGCAGCCCGTTACGGTCGGTGAACCGCAGTTGCGCGCCGGGGTGCGGGTGTTCGGCGCGGACGATGACGCGCATGCCGGGGGGCCAGCCGGGCAGGTCGATCAACCCGGTCAGCTCCGCCACCCACGCCCCGTCCCGGACCTGGCCGTGGCGTCGTAGGCGGGCGTCCACACATGCTCAGGGATCTTCTCGACCGCGGCAGCGGTGGTCTCGGTGAGGGTGAACCCGACCGAGTACTGCAACCGCCGCTGGTGGCAGTAGCGCACGAAGTCATGTGTTCCGCCGCCGGAATCGGTGCGCACCAACACTTTTCTGCCGACCCGATAGCCCGGTTGGAACGGCAGCTGCGTCAACGCGTCCGCCAGCACCTGCTGGTGATCGGCCGCGGTGTTGGAACCGGCGTTGCCCGGCCGCAACATCACCACCAGCGGCTCACCGGTCCCGTCGACACCGTGGTCGGCCCACGCACCCAACGGATGAAACCCGTACCCCTGCTTGAAGTTCGGTGCGGCGCGTTCCTTGTCCGAGTGCGCGGTCACCAGCGTGGCATCCAGGTCAATGATGAGCGGATCGTCGGCGTCGATCCCGTGATCGGGTGCGTGGTCACTGGCGCGTTCCCACGCCACACCACATTACGTGCCGCGGCGCGCGCGGACCGGATGGCCGTCACCGCCGTGCCCGCGTCGTCGGCCAGTGTGGTGATCAACCGGGAGACGGTCGGATCCGACGCCACCCGCCCAAATACGCCCGGTTCGGCCCGCAGCAGGCCGACATCGGCCAGGCAGTCGCCGCCCAGCGCGACCGCGATCGCCACATCCAGCACGATCTTGCCCGGATCGTGCACGGCCAGGGGTTCTCGCCACGGTGACAACGCCCTCGACAACGCGCCCGTCAGCCCGACCGCGTCGGCCGTGCGCAGCAGCAACACCGCCCCGGCCTGCGACACGACACCCGAACCCGACCCGCCTACCACCAGCCGCGGATACGGCGACCTACACTTACTCACCTGAATGGTGCTCCTGAACCTGCGACCAATACGACCTTCGACAAGCCGTATCATCGCAGCTCAGAGCACCATTCTCCTTCCACGGCACGCCGCCAAACCCTCACTCCCGCGAAAGCCCGGGGCTAGCGACGACATACGCGAGCTCACCACGGACGACGTCTCGAGAACCGACCCGAAGCCGAAGCTCGGTGACGTGGTGGCCATCCCGGCAGAAGCACCGTCCGGGACCGGGTTTCATCTGGCTGTCGTCCTGGCCAACGACCAGTTGGGCGTGGCGGTAGGACTGCTGCAGGGAGTGTCGCCCACCCCGCGGGTGGACGACACCACGCAGTATCGAACTCGGCACATCCCGGTCTATACCGGAGACGAATCGATCAGGGAGGGGACGTGGCAAATAGTCGACCATCGCGACAATCTGATGCACTTGTTCCCGAACCCGCCGGAAATGTACCTCGAGGCGAGTCCCGTGCTGGGGCAAGGCACGGAGACTACGGAGCGGCGCACTCCACTGATGGAACGAAGCGCCTCATCAGCAAGGAAGAAACGGACGTCGTGGGCCTGCTGGACGGTTCGTACGAGCAAAGCTACCCGTCCGAGCGCTTTCAGCACGTACTCAACGAGGGCCGGTTCGACAGTGGCCCCAACACCGGAGTCGCTACGCACTCTCCGTGACTGCTAACAGGGGTTGAGGAACCAGCAGAGTCGGTAGGTGGCGCGGTACTCGGTGTGCTCGGCCGGAGCGGTGATGTTGTGCGTGCGGGCACCGCCGTCGGACCAGCTGCTGAAGGCGTACTTCAGGTCCAGCCAGCCGAGCCGCTGCGGGCTGGCGGCGCTGATCGAGTTGTTCGAGCCGACGATCACCGTGCGGGTGAACGGCGCCTGCTGTTCCGCACCCGCCGCCGTCAGCGCGGCCCCACTGGGGCTCGAGGTGAAGGTCAGTTCCACCGTCCGCGGATACAGCTCCAGCGTGCTGCTGCCGGTGTTGCCGTCCGAGTCGGTGGCGGTGAGCGTCAGCCGCAGGTGCGAGGGGTAGCCATGGTCCGGCGCGACGAACTCACCCGCGGACACCCCGTCGAAGTCCCGCACGTTGTGCGTATGGCAACCACCGCCCTCCTGGCAGTGCCGGATCGCCAGCCGCCAGGACAGCGCGGACGCCGGGAGGGTGCCGTCCTGCTGATCCACCGCCCTGCCGGAGAAGGGCACGGTCTGGCCGACCCGCCAGTTCAGCTCGCCGGTCGGCTCGTCGATCACCGGAACCGGGTCCTGCCCCGGCGGGCTGCCCACGGTCACCGGCACCGTCGCGGTGTCGGTGGCGCCATCGGAGTCGGTGACCCGCAGGCCGACATTCACCTGCGCGACCTCCACATAGGTCCGGGAGGCGGTCGGTCCGGCGGCGTCGTCGTAGCTCCCGTCGCCGTTCAGGTCCCAGGCGTAGCTCAGGCCATCCCCCTGGTCGGGGTCGCTGGAGCCGGTCCCGTCGAACTGGACGGTCAGCGGCGCGGGACCGGAGGACGGGGTGGCCGTGGCGACCGCCGAGGGCGGCCGGTTCCCGGAGTGGTAGCTCACCCTGCGCAACTGGCCGGCGCCGAGCGCGACGTAGAACAGGTCGCCGCCGGGTCCGGTGAGCACCTGTACCGGCACATCCGCACCGGTCACGAACGGCACGATCCGCGAAGGGCTCGGCTGCCCGGACTCGGTCTGCATGGCCCAGATGCAGCCGCGGGAGGAGTCGGCGAAGAACAGCGCGCCGTCGTAGGCGGCGGGGTAGTCGCTGCCGGACTCGAAGGCGATCCCGGCGACCGAGGAACCGTCGGTGGCGCAGCCGTCCCCCGGCACCACCTCGCTGTTGTGCCGGTAGGCGAAGTACGGCTCGTCCTGGCCCGCACCGGCGTACAGCGACTCGCACCGGTTCAGGTTCGCCCCGTCGTAGCCGGGCTGCCGCTCGTCACCCTCGTAGCAGGGCCAGCCGAAGTTCTCCGCGACCGCGTCCCCGGCATCGGTGATCCGGTTGATCTCCTCCCATGCGTTCCAGCCGACATCGCCAGACCAGATCTCGCTGGTGCCGGGCCGGAAGCCGAACCGGAACTGGTTACGCATGCCGTAGGCGATGATCCGCCGCTCGTTGGCGTCGCCGCTGGAGGCGAACGGGTTGCCCGGCAGGCCCGCACCGGTGTCGGGGTCGATACGCAGGATCGCGCCGTTCAGCACCACCGGCTGCCCGGCAGGCCGGTTCGGCGACTGCGAGCGCAGCGCGCCGCCCTCGGCGTCCGGCGGGGAGAGACCGGTGCCCGCGGGCTCGGGCGGGTCCCCGCAGGGGTTACCGACCTGCCCGTAGTCGGCGAAGTTGAAGCTCGCCCCGTCGCCGCCGCCGACATACAGCGCACCGTCCGGGCCGAAGGTCACGGTGCCGATGGAATGGCTCGGGTACTGCTGGCACCAGCCGGTGAGCAGCGGCTGCTCGGCGGTGGCGGTACCACCGGAACCCATGGTCAACTGGGAAACCCTGCCGGTGACCACGCAGCCCTCGTCGGTGGCGCCCGGCGGGGACGGGCACTCGTCGCCCCAGCGCGGCGGGCTGCCGCCGGGTTCGGCGTCGTAGGTGTAGCTGACGTAGACATAGGGCCGCTGCGGGAACTGCGGGTCCACCGCGAGGCCGAGCAGTCCCCGGTCCCAGAAGTCCTGCGTCTGGGTGCGCAGGTCGGCGAACACCGTGGCGCTCGGGTCGGCGAGCGAGTCGAAGACCTTGACGATCCCGCTCTTCTCCGCGACGAACACCCGTCCGTCCGGAGCGAAGGCCGCCGCCGTCGGCGAACTGAGCCCGGAGATCGCGACCGTGTCCCCGAACCCGGTCGGCACCGCGGCCGCCGCCGGCGTCGCGGGGAACGCGGCGAGGCCGACCGCGACCAGCGTTCCGGCCAGCGAGGTCGCCAGTGCCCTGCGGGGCCTGGCTCTTCGCTCGTACCAACCCATATGGACCTCCCGATCGCCCGTGGGGACCGCTCACCGGAGTGAGCGTTTCTGCACCCCACAAGCGGGAGAACACGCACCCGCGTTACTGCCGAATCCGCCCGCGTGTCGCAACCGTGACCCGAATAGGGCCGAACGGCGCAGCCGTCGAGGGGAGTCGGCGCAGCGGCCTGCTCCGGTCCGGGTGCGCAAAAACGCGGGCACGGCAAGGATCTGCCGTGCCCGCGTGCGGTCGGTTGTTCCGGTGGTCAGCGGACCGCGCGCAAGGCGTTCACCATTCCCTTCCCGTAGAAGGAGTTGTTCCACTTCGGACCTTCACAGTCCTCGGCGTCCCCGCAGGGAACCGGGTCCGCGGCCTTGAACCCGAGCAGCGCCTCCAGTGCCCACGGGGGCGCGTGCCGGTACTTGCCGGCCAGCAGCGCGACCACCCCGGCCGCGTGCGGGGAGGCCATCGAGGTACCGCACTTGCTGCCGTACTTGCCGTCGAACACCGTGGACAGCGGGCAGGCCGGGCCCTCGCCCTCCGGCGGCACCCGGGTGGGGTCACCGCCGGGCGCGGCGACCTCGATCGCGTGCCTGCCGTAGTTGCTGTAGTACGCCTTGCTGCCGGTGTAGCCGGTCGCGGACACCGTCACCACGTCGTCGACCCCGCCCGGCAGGATCGCGCAGCCGGGGTTCACCGGGTGCGGCCTGTTCGGGTCGGTGGTCTGCTCGGGGATGTTGAATCCGCTGTTACCGGCCGCGGCCACGTTGAGCACGCCATGCCGGGTCGAGTACTCCACCGCGCGCCGTACGGCCTCGAAGGCCGCGGCGTCACCGGGCTGCTTCGGGCAGTAGAACATGCCGGGATCGATGTAGTAGCTGTGGTTGGCCACCTCGAACCGGTGCTTCGCCGACCACATCAGGCCGCACACCGCGGCCTCCGGGTAGATCAAACCCTGGTCGCTGACCACCTTCACCGACGCCAGCCGCACCCCGGGTGCCACGCCGGTGAAGCCCGTGGCCGGGTCCTTGCCCGCGATGGTGCCCGCGACATGCGTGCCGTGGTCGGAGGTGGTCGGCGCCCAGGCCTGCGCACCGGTGTCCGGGGCACCGGACAGGCAGCCCGCCGAGGCGGCAGGGTCGATCGCGTGCTGCAGGCCGGGATGCGTGGGCTCGATACCCGAGTCGACCACACCCACGGTGACCGAGCGGCTGCCCTCGTCGATCCGGTTGGCCTGCGGTGCCTTGATCGCCCGCATATCCCACTGCAACGCGCTGAGGTCCTCGGTGCCGGACACCACCTCGGTCGTGCGCTCCAGGTTCTCATCCTCGGCCGCGCGGGCCCGCGCCCTGGCCTCGGCCGCCGCGGTCTCCGGCGGCTCGGCGATCTCCCTGCTGCCCGAGTAGGCACGGAACACGCCGAGGCGCTCGGCGAAACCGGGGTCGCTCGAGGTCGCCACCGCGACCCCGATCTCCCGGTAGTAGGCGACCGGATCGCCGCACTCGGCCCGCAGCTCGCGGTCCACCCGGTGACGCGGGGTGTGGGGGTCGTACAGCACCACGTAGCCGTACTCCGGGCCGGTCGAGTCACAGTGTGTGGCCGCGGCCGGTTCGGCGTTCGCGGCCGGCGCCAGGATGCCGGTCGCACCCAGCGCGAGCGTCGTGGCCGCGGGTAGCAGCCAGCGTCGGGATCGGGACATTCCCACCTCCAGTAGAATGACGAGCAGGGTGCACGTTAGGCAGATGATCACGGCCGCGGCGCCCGCCATCCGGAGCAATCACCGGTTCGAGTCACGGCGCGCGGCCCGCCAGCCGCGCCAGCCGAGCACCCCGATGATCGTGCCCAGCACGAAGGACACCACGGCCAGCGCCGCGTGCACCACGAGGAACGAGGTGGGGGAACCGTCCGGATTCCAGGCGTCGTCGCTGGCCAGGAGGTTCCTGGCGAAGGTGATCCAGATGACCCAGGACCAGATACCGAAGATCAGCAGAAAGAGCGATACACCCCGGGACATGCGCATGCCCCGCAGTATGCCGCCGCCGTGGCGGTTAGCCTGCACGGGTGCACCCCGTCTCACCTCGCGCGTTCCGGATCCTTGTCGTGGCCGTGCTGTCCGGCCTGCTGACGATGTCGACCCCGCTGGCATCCGCACAGACCGGCACCGCAGCCCCGGACGGGGACTGCCCGAACCGGCTGCTCCCGCCGCCCCCGGTGGACACCTCGGAGCGGCCACCGCCGGGGCAGGAGTCCCCCGAACCGCCACCGGTCCCGGACCGCCCGGCCGGTGGCGAACGGATGGGCGAGTGCGGGCCGGTGCTCCCGCCGGACATCCTGAACCCGCCCGCGGGCACCACGGCGCAGTCCTGGTTGCTGCACGACCTGGACAGCGGCGATGTGCTGGTGGCGAAGAACCCGCACGGGCGCTACCGGCCCGCCTCGCTGATCAAGGTGCTGCTGGCGCTGGTGGCGATCGAGGAGATGGACGGGGACGACCGGATCACTCCGACCACAACGGACGCCGAGCAGGAATGCACCTGTGTCGGCATCAAGGCGGGCAGCTCGTACGCCGTGGACGATCTGCTGCACGGCCTGCTGATGCGGTCCGGGAACGATGTCGCGCACGCCTTCGCCACGGCGCTCGGCGGGGTGCCCGCCGCGCTGGAGAAGATGAACGCGCTCGCCGAGCAACTCGGCGCCAGGGACACCCATGCCGCCACCCCGTCCGGTTTGGACGGACCGGGGATGATGAGCTCGGCCTACGACCTGAGCCTGATCTTCAACTACGCCATGCGGCAGCCCGAGTTCGCCGAGGCCGTGGCCACCAGGGAGATCGAGTTCCCCGGTGGGCGGGGTGAGCCGGCCTTCCCGATCTACAACGACAACCGGCTGCTCCGCGACTACCCCGGCTTCCTCGGCGGCAAGACCGGGTTCACCGACGACGCGCGGCACACCTACGTCGGCGCGGCCGAACGCGAGGGCAGGCGGCTGGCCGTGGTGATGCTGCGGTCCGAGCAGCGCCCGACCAGGGTGTCCGCGCAGGCCGCCGAGTTGCTCGACTACGGCTTCCGGGTGGCGGCGACCGGGGTGGCGCCGGTCGGCCGGATCTTCTACACCGAACCCACCAGCGAGGCGGCCGCCCCCACCGCCGGGGACGAGGAGGCCGAACTGGCCGGCTCGACCACGCCGGAGGACCCGTTCGGCGTCACCGGATGGGTGATCACCCTGGTCGCCGCGGTGCTGTCCATCGGGGGTGTCATCCTCGTGCACCGCCGTCGCCAGGCCGAGGGGTCGTAGCGTCCTGCTCCTCGCCCAGCCGCAGCGCACCGCCCGGCGAGTGGCGGCAGTCCAGTTCGCGGCAGTCCCCGGAGGCGGCATCCTGGGCCGCGTGCTCCCCGGGGTGCTCCGCGGGCAGCGTCTCCTCGGCCAGCCACCAGGTCACCAGCGCCGCCACCGCGATCCCGCCGGTGACCAGGAAGGCGAGGCCGTACGAGAACTGCTCGGCGATCGCGCCCGCCACCAGCGGGCCGAGCACCGCGCCCACGTCGGCGGACATCTGGAACCCGGCCAGCACGCTGCCGCCCCGCGCCTTCGACCCCAGCACATCGGCCACCGCCGCGTTCTGTGCCGGGTTCAGCGTCCCCGAACCGAGCCCGGCGATCACGGCCCCGGCGAGGAACAGCCAGACCACATCGGACTGACCGAGCAGCACGGTTCCGACCCCGAGCAGGGCGAGGCCGATCAGGGCCGGCGGCTTACGCCCCCTGGTGTCGGCGAACCGGCCGGACACCAGCAGGACGAGCGCGTTGGCCGCGGCGAACACCGACAGCACGATCCCGGTGAACTCCTCGCCCTTGGCCAGCACGACCGTCACGAACAGGGGAACCAGGGACATCCGGATGCCGAACACCACCCAGCCGTTGGCGAAGTTCGAGGCCAACGCCGCGCGGTAGGTGCGGTGCCGTAGCGCCGCGCGCAGGCTCAGCACCGGCTCCCCGTCGGAGTCGGCCCGGCCGGCGAGCTCGGAATCACGTAGCTGCCACCACACCAGCGCGGTGGTGAGCAGCAGCGCCACCCCGTAGGCGAGGAACGGCGCCCGCAGCGACACCACGACCAGCCCACTGCCGACGATCGGGCCCGCGATACCGCCGAGCAGGAAGCTGGTGCCCCACAACCCGGAGGCCCGCCCGCGCAAATGCGGGGGCGAGATCCGGATCAGCAACCCGATCGCGGACACCGTGAACATGGTCGATCCGACCCCGCTCAGCGAGCGGAACAGCAGCAGCTGCCAGTACTCGGCCGCGAAGGCGCAGGCGATCGTGCCCGCCGCCACGATCAGCAGCCCGACCAGGTAGGTCGGGCGCTCGCCGAACCTGGTCACCAGCCGCCCGCTCACCGGGGCGAACGCCAGCCGGACGAAGGCGAACGCGCTCACCACCACCGAGGCCGCGGTCACCCCGACGTCGAAGCTGGTCGCGAAGCTCGGCAGGGCGGGCGCGATCAGCCCGTACCCGATGGCGATCAGGAAGCTCGCGCCAACCAGTACCCAGATCTCGCGCGGCAACCGCTGGGTCTCAGCGTTACCGTGCGTAACCTTTTCCGTCACTATGCCCCCAATGCGTCACCGCGAGCATAGGCGCCCCGCCGGGCCCGCCGCCGCTCAACGCCGGCGGGCCAGCCAGCCCAGCAGCGCACCGAGCCCGAACGCACCGGCCGCGGCGCCGGTACCCGGGCCACGCTGGACGCGGACCTGCGGGCGGATCACCGCGGGTGGTGGCGGTTCCACGACGCGCACGGTGTTCTCCCGCGCCGTCGCCGTCCACGCGGTGACCAGCAGCAGGAACCGGGAGACGAGGTTGGCGAAGAACATCAGACCGATGATCGGCCCGAACAGCACGGTGGCGGGCGAGTCGGAGACCAGCCCGAGGTAGATCGCGGTGACCTGCTTGAGCACCTCGAAGCCGAGGGCGGCGACGATCGCGCCGCGCACGGCGCTGCGCAACCCGACCCGCTGCCGGGGTAGCCGCGCGATCACCCAGAGGAAGACCAGCACGTTGGCCGCCAGCGACAGCACGATGGTGGCCAGCCGCAGCAGCAGCCGGGCCCAGCCCACGTCGTCCAGGCCGGCCAGTCCGAGCAGGAACCGGCCGAGGCCACCACCCAGCGCGGTGAGTGCGAAGGACACCAGCAGCGCGGCACCCAGGCCCGCCAGCGCGACCAGGTCCTTGAGCTTGGTGGACACCAGCGGCAGCGGCTTCCTCTCCTGGCCCCACTGCGCCGTCAGCGCGTCGCGCAGGTTGCTCATCCAGCCGATGCCGGAGTACAGCGCCACCACCAGCCCGAAGCTGAGCACCCCGCCCCGCGCGTCCAGCGCGTACTCCACGATATCGCTGAGCAGGTTTCCCAGCCCCGAGGGCGCAGCCTCGGTGATGCTGGTGCGCAGGTCGTTCAGCACGGCCTTGTCCCCGGCGACGACCAGACCCACCACGGAGAACGCCACCATCAGCAGCGGGAACAGCGAGAGCACGCTGAAATACGTGATCGCCGCGGCGTAGTGACTGCCGTACCGCTCGTTGAACGCGTCCTTGGCCCGGACCAGGTGGTCCAGCGCCGGGTACTTCCGCCGCAGGCGGGGGATCAGCTTCTCCTGCTGGGTTTCTTCCGCTGGCACGGACAGACGCTAACCAGGCGGGCCGCACCCCGCAAACGCGGGCGAGGTTCCTACCTCCGCAGGTGTCCGCACCGCCACGCGCCCTGGTTGACTGGGGCGCTCGCAGCCGAAGGAGGCCCACCGTGCCCGGACCCGGACGGCGACGCCGCCTGCCCGCCGTCGCCGCGACCCTCGCCCTGATCGCCGCGCTGCTCGGCGCGGGCGGGACCGCGACGGCCGACACCGCGACGGCAGGCCCCGGCCCGTGCGGCTACACCGAGACCCCGGACGATCCGCCCGCGCGGCCGGTCCCGCTGCCGCCGGACGCGCGCGAGCCACGGGACGCAGGGTTCGCGCTGGTGACCTTGCGCACCAACCTCGGCCGCATCCCGCTGGTGCTGGAGCGGGGCAAGGCGCCGTGCACCGTCAAGAGCTTCCTGCATCTGGTGCGGCACGGGTTCTACGACCGCACGGTCTGCCACCGGCTGACCGCGTACGACACGCTGAAGGTGCTGCAGTGCGGCGACCCGAGCGGCACCGGCGAGGGCGGCCCCGGCTACCGCTACCCGGACGAGCTGCCGACCGAGCTGCCGCCGTGGCCGGGCGACGAGACCGGGCAGGCGAAGCTGTACGCGCGGGCCACCCTGGCCATGGCGAACGCGGGCCCGGACACCAACGGCAGCCAGTTCTTCCTCGTCTACGGCGACTCGGCGCTGCGGCCGAACTACACCATCTTCGGGCACACCACCTGGAGCGGTTTGTCCACTCTGGACAAGATCGCGGCGAAGGGGGTCGTGTCCACGCCGGACGATCCGGACCCGGTGGACGGCAGGCCCGCCGCCGAGCCGAGCATTCGCTGCGCCGTGCGCTGGTTCTAGCGTTCCGGGTGGACCACGTTGAACCTCGGTCGGTGATGACCGACACAGCGCATTGACCTACAGCTAAGTTGAGGTAGCAGGCTCGTGCCCATGAGCGACAACGTCACACAGCCTCCACTCATCGAGGACGCCACGACCGACCACGAGCAGGACGTCGTCGCGATCAAACAGGTGATCGCCGACGTCGAAACCGCCTTCAACACCAACGATCCCGACCTCATGGCCGCCCACTTCTCCCGAAACGCCTCGGTCGTCAACGCCGCCGGGATGCTGATTTCCGGCTGGGACGCGCTGCTCGACGCCAACCGCAAGGGCCTGGAGGGGTTCCTTCGCGACGAGTACGTGCGTTATGAGGTCGGCGACATCGCCTTCGTCCGCCCCGACGTCGCTGTCGCGCACAAGAGCGCGCGGGCCACGAAACCCGGTGGCGAGCTTGTCGACGTCGACCCCGCGATGATCGCCCTCTACGTCCTGGTCAAGGACCAGGACCGCTGGTGGGTCGTGGCCCGGCAGAACACCCTCACGCGGTCGTCAACACCTTGACCGCGGGGGCACTCGCCCAGACCTAGCGGGCCGGCTGGAGGAAGCCGATCCGGCGGTATACCTCGGACAGGGTGGCCGAGGCCACGTCACGGGCACGCTCGGCGCCGCGGGTGAGCAACTTGTCCAGCTCGGCGACATCGTCCAGGTACGACCGGACCCGCTGCTGGAACGGCTCGACGAACTCGACGAGCACCTCCGCGACGTCCTTCTTCAGGTCGCCGTAACCCTTGCCCTCGTAGGCTGTCTCCAGCTCGGCGACCGGGCGGTCGGTGAGCGCCGAGTAGATGATGAGCAGGTTCGAGACCCCCGGCTTGCCCTCGGGGTCATAGACGATCTCCCTGCCGGCGTCGGTCACCGCGGAACGGATCTTCTTCGCCGACCGCTTCGGGTCCTCCATCAGCTCGATCAGCCCGCCTGCCGAGGAGGCCGACTTGCTCATCTTGGCCGTGGGATCCTGCAGGTCGTAGATCTTCGCGGTGTCGGTCACGATATGCGGTTCCGGCACCGTCAAGGTAGGGCCGAACCGGTTGTTGAACCGCTGCGCGAGGTTGCGGGACAGCTCGAGGTGCTGGCGCTGGTCCTCCCCGACCGGCACCGCGTTCGCCTGGTACAGCAGGATGTCCGCCGCCTGCAGCACCGGGTAGGTGAACAGGCCGACGCTGGCCCGGTCGGTGCCCTGCCTGGCTGCCTTGTCCTTGAACTGGGTCATCCGGCTCGCCTCGCCGAACCCGGTCTGGCACTCCAGCACCCAGCTCAGCTGGGCGTGCTCGGGTACCTGGCTCTGCACGAACAGGGCGCCCTCCTCCGGGTCGAGCCCGATCGCCAGCAGCTGGGCCGCCGAACGCCGGGTGCGCTCCAGCAGCAGCGCGGGATCGTGCTCCACGGTGATCGCGTGCAGGTCCACCACGCAGTAGAAGGTCTCGTGCGTGTCCTGCAGCCGGACCCACTGCCGCAGCGCCCCGAGGTAGTTGCCGAGGTGGAAGGAGTCGGCGGTGGGCTGGATACCGGACAGCACGCGCGGCTTGCGGCCCCGGGCGGGCGAGACTGCTTCTTCGGACACACCGGGATTCTCCCGCATACCCGTGCCCGGTCCCCCTCCGGCCCTGCGGGAGTCGAGCACGCCCTCGGCGTCCCGCACGACCGGATCGCCGATCCGGGGCCATCGCACGGCACCGCGCTACCAAAGTACTGAGACGAAAGTAGGCATAGGCGCGTGTGCCCTACTTACGAAGGTTCTGCGCGCTCGGCCGGTTACTTACCGTTCTCCTCGAGCCGGCTCGCTCTTTCCGCGCTCAAGTGAAGGAGAACTCATGAAGGCACGGTCCCTGCTCTCCGGCCTGTTCATCGCGGCGGCCACCGCGCTGTCCGCGGTCGCGGTTCCGACCACCGCGGCGGCGACAGAGCCGACCGGCGTCGAGCCGTTCATCGTCGGCGGCCACGACGCGACCCAGACCTACTCGTTCATGGCCTCGCTGCAGTCGTACTGGGGCAGCCACAGTTGTGGCGGCTCCCTGATCGAGCCGAACTGGGTGGTCACCGCCAAACACTGTGGCCAGCCCGCACAGGTCCGCGTCGGCACGACGAACCGGACCAGCGGCGGCAGCGTCGCCAGGGTCGCGCAGCGCATCGCCCACCCCTCCATCGACCTCGCCCTGCTGCGGCTGTCCAGCTCGGTCCGGCAGGAGCCGATCCAGATCGCGCAGAACTCCGGCTCGGTCGGCACCTCGACCCGGATCATCGGCTGGGGCCAGACCTGCGCCCCGCGCGGGGGCTGCGGTGCCCCGGTCACCCTGCAGGAGCTGGACACCTCGATCGTGTCCGACCGCAGCTGCCGCGGCATCAACGGCGCCGCGGAGATCTGCACCAACAACCCGGACGGCAACAAGGGCGCCTGCTACGGCGACTCCGGCGGCCCGCAGGTCAAGCGGGTCAACGGGACCTGGCAGCTGATCGGCGCCACCAGCCGCTCCGGTAACGGCGACCCGACCTGCGCCACCGGGCCGTCGATCTACGTGGACGTGTCCTACTTCGCCGACTGGATCGACCGGAACACTCGCTAGTTCCGCGATCCGCCCCGCTCGGTGCGGCGTGCCAACCCCTGCTAGGCACGCCGCACCGAGTCATGTCGACCCACCCTCATCCGGGCTGGAACTGCCCTGAACGTGGCGTTACGGACACCAGACGTCGCGAACGTGGCATTTGGGACGTCTGACGTCTTCAAAGCCACGTTCAGGGCCCTCCGGCGGGTCAGACGCCGGCGCCGACGCGGTGGCCGTAGGTGGTGCTGCGCTGGCGGGAGGGCCGTCCGGCCAGGGTGGCGAGGTGGTCCAGCTCGGCCGCGGTGCGCGAGGAACCGTGCTCCGAGCCGGCCATCCGGGAGATCGTCTCCTCCATCAGCGTGCCGCCGATGTCGTTGGCACCGCCGCGCAGCACCCGCGCGGTGCCCTCGTCACCGAGTTTGACCCAGGAACACTGCACGTTCTCGATCCGGCCGTGCAGGCCGAGCCGGGCGAAGGCGTGCACCGCGCGGTTGTCCCGCATGGTCGGACCAGGGCGCGCCACCCCCGCCAGGTAGATCGGCGCGTTGTGGTGCACGAACGGCAGGCCGACGAACTCGGTGAAGCCGCCGGTCTCCCCCGCGATCCGGGACAGCACGCGCAGGTGCCCGAGCCAGTGGCCGGGGTGGTCCACGTGCCCGTACATCATCGTGCTGGAGGACGGAACGCCCAGCCGGTGCGCGGTGGACACCACGTCGATCCAGGTCGCGGCGGGCAGCTTGCCCTTGGTGAGCACCCAGCGGACGTCGTCGTCCAGGATCTCCGCGGCGGTCCCGGGGATGGAGCCGAGTCCCGCGTCGCGCAGCTCGGTCAGCCATTCCTCGACGCTCACGCCCGCCTTCGCCGCCGCCGAGACGATCTCCATCGGGGAGAACGCGTGCACGTGCATATCCGGCACCGCGTCCTTGATCGCACGCACGATGTCGGCGTAGTAGCCGACCGGCAGCTTCGGATCGATGCCGCCCTGCATGCACACCTCGGTCGCGCCGGCCGCCGAGGCCTCCACCGCCCGCGCGGCCACCTCGTCCACCGAGAGGCGGAACGCGTCGGTGTCCCGCTCGCGCTGGGCGAAGGCACAGAACCGGCAGCCGACGTAGCAGACATTGGAGAAGTTGATGTTGCGGTTGACCACGTAGGTGATGTCGTCGCCGACCACATCGGCCCGCAGCTCGTCGGCCAGCCTGGTCAGCGTCTCCAGCGCGGCGCCGTCCGCGGTGAGCAGCGCCATGGCGGCGTCCGCGTGTGTCTCGTCCAGCAGGGCGCCGGGATAGTCGGCGGCCAGCCGCAGGCCCGCGCGCACGTCGGCGTCCAGGCGTTCCGGCGCGCCCTGCGCCGGAACCTGCGCCCGTAGCGCGTCCCAGTCGCCGTACACACTGTCGAAGTCACCACGCCGGTCCCCGGTCCTGCCCTCGGTGTCGATGGCGGAGTGCAGGTCGGCCCGGCCGGTGGTGTCCAGCCCACCGTCCGGCTCCTGCCACTCGTGCCCCTCGACCGTGGCCTGCTCGTCGGCGAGCCCGTCCGCCGCGGCCAGCGCGGTCACATGGGGGTGCAGCCGGATGTCGATCCACTTGTCCGCGTCCCGCACGTACCTCGGGTAGGCCGCCAGCCGCTCGCGCAGGTCGAAACCGGCCTGCGCGGTCCACTCGGCCAGCTCGTCCACCCGCGGCCACGGGCGCTCCGGGTTGACGTGGTCCGGGGTCACCGGGGAGACGCCGCCCCAGTCGTCGATGCCCGCCCGCAACAGCAGCGCGTGCTGCTCCCCGAGCAGGTTCGGCGGCGCCTGCACGCTGACTCCCGGCGGCATCAGCAGCCTGCCGACCGCGACCGTGGCGGCCAGGTCGGTGATGTCGGCGTCGGCGTGCTCCCGCATCGCGGTGTCCGGCTTCGCCCGGAAGTTCTGCACGATGATCTCTTGGACGTTGCGGTACTGCCGCGCCCGCTGCCGGATGGCATGCAGGGACTCCGCGCGCTCGGTCCGGGTCTCGCCGATACCGACCAGGATGCCGGTGGTGAACGGCACCCCGACCCGGCCGGCGTCGTCCAGCACCCGCAGCCGCACCGCGGGCTCCTTGTCCGGACTGCCGTAGTGCGGGCCGCCCTTCTCCGACCAGAGGCGTTCCGCCGTGGTCTCCAGCATCATGCCCAGGCTGGGCGCCACCGGCTTGAGCCGCTGGAGCTCCTCCCAGCTCAGCACGCCGGGATTGAGGTGCGGCAGCAGGCCGGTCTCCTCGAGCACCGCGATCGCGGATGCCCGCACATAGTCCAATGTGGACGAATATCCGCGCTCCTCGAGCCACTGCTTCGCCTGCGGCCACCGGTCCTCCGGCCGGTCGCCGAGGGTGAACAGGGCTTCCTTGCACCCGGCTGCCGCACCGGCGCGGGCGATCTCCAGCACCTCGTCGCGTTCCAGGTAGGGCGCAGGCAACTTGCCGGGCACGGTGACGAAGGTGCAGTAGTGACACCGGTCCCGGCACAGCCGGGTCAGCGGGATGAACACGCTGCTCGAGTAGGTGACGATGCCGGAGCGCCCCTGGTCGGCCAGGTGCGCGTCCCGGACCCGGCGGGCCGCGGCCAGCAGCCGGTCGAGATCCTCGTCCCGGGCGTGCAACAGCACGGCCGATTCGGTGACGTCCAGTGCGACCCCGTCCTCCGCGCGCTTGAGCGCGCGGCGCATCGCGGACGGGCTCGGTTTCTGCTCAGGCGGGGTGATCGAGACGCTGTCTGCCATGGCCCGAGACTACGGGCGCGGGGCACCGGTGGGTTAGGGGTCGCGCTGTGCGGGATTGCACGGCGTGCGGAGGAATAAAGGGGGCCGGAGCTACGTCAACCCACCCAGCTACGTGGCGCCGGGGTGAGCACCGGCCTGGTGGCCTCCGCGGCCGGCTCCGCGGCGGTCGGCTCGGCGGCCTCCGCGGCGGCGCCTGCCTCCACGACGGCGGCGGCGTGCTCGCGGGCCTTCCTGCGCTGGCGGAGCACACCCAGCGCCATGCCCACGACGCCGAGCGCGACCGCGACCAGCCCGACCGGACCGAGCAGGCCGAACGCGACCTCGTTCGGGGCGACGTCCGCGGGCTCGCCGCCCTGAGCCACGGCGCTGCCGGGACCGGCCAGCAGGACCGCCGCCGGCACAGCCGTCACTATCGCCCCGGCACGGAGCATCCGCACCGGCTGACTTGCTCGGTTGCGCACCGGAGTGCCTCCCGCGACATGAATGTCAGGTCTGCCGAACCACCCGGGCTATCACCCGGACGGGTGTATCTGTCGAGATGCAAACTACCGAGCGTGTCAAGACCGGCGGTTTGCGATCATCGCGCCGACAGAGGCTAGCGAGTCACCGAACGCAGCCAACGGCGGGGTGTGGGCCGGGACACCGGTGCCGTGTTCAGAAGTCGGGTTGTTCAGGTCCCCGGCAGGAGGCGATCGACGAGCGCGGCGATCAGCTCCGCCGACCCGGACGCGGGCAACACCTCCGGCAGGGTCAGCTGCTCCACGATCAGGCCGGTCATGGCCAGGTACAACAGCACGACCGTGGTCTCGTCACCCGGCAGGCGACGGTCGAGGTGCCCCTGGATGGTGCCGTCCAGGTTCGCCCGGATGGTGCCGGTCAGCGCCTCCCGCAGTCCGGGCCGCCGGGTCGCCTCCAGCCGTAGCTCCAGTAGCGCCAGGTAACCGGTGCGGTCCTCCCGGACACGCTCCAGCAGGCCGCGCAGCATCTCGGCCACCAGCTCGCGCGAGGGTGCCGCCCGCTCGTAGGCGGCCAGTTCGGCCACGCCGGGGCCGAGCCGTTCGTGGATCTTCGTGGCGGCGTGCCACAGCAGGTCGTCCCGGTTGGCGAAGTAGTTCGATGCCGTTCCGGCCGGCACCCCAGCCCCGGCGTCAACCGCACGGAAGGTCAACCCGCGCGCGCCGCTCCGCGCCAGCACCTCGACCGCGGCGTCCGCCAGCGCCGCCCTGCGCTCCGGGTTCGTGCGCATGCGATGCCCTTCGGAAAACGCTTGAAACCACTACATTCGAAGTACTATACATGGAGTGGTTCAGGAGAGGGAGTGTGATCGAGCCTTGAGTACCGACGAGTTCCGCACCGTGGCCCCGGCTTTCACCGAGATGGCCAACCGGATGATCTACTGCACGATGGCCACGGTGGACCGGGCGGGCCGGCCGCGCTCCCGCATGGTGCACACGATGTGGGAGTGGGAGGGCACCGAGCTCACCGGCTGGATCGGCAGCATGGTGACCCCGCTGAAGCGGGCGCATCTGGCGAGCAACCCGTACGTGTCCTGCAACTACTGGGACGGGGCCGAGGTCTACGACACCTGCGTGGCGGAGTGCCACGCCGAGTTGCTGTTGGACGAGGCAAGCAAGCGGGAGTGCTGGGAGCGGTTCCGGAACACCGCGGAACCGCTGGGCTACGACCCTGGCGCGATCGGGATTCCCGAGTGGACCGAGCAGGGGCCCGCGTCCCCCGCCTGGGGCGCCATCCGGCTGAAGCCGTGGTTCCTGCGGGTGTTCCCCGGGGAGTTCGCGAAGTCCGGAGGGCAGGTCGGCCGGATCCTCAGCTGGCGGGAGCCGGGTGGTCGAACCGCGCGGTGACCGGGGCATGGTCGGACCAGCGCTGGTCGTAGCTGGCCGCGCGCTCCACCCGGACCGAGGTGCAGGCGTCCGCGAGCCGCGGGGTGGCGCAGATCAGGTCGATCCGCCAACCCGAGTCGTTGTCGAACGCCTTGCCCCGGTAGGACCACCAGGTATACGGGCCGGGGCCCTCCGGGGAGAGTCTGCGCTGCACGTCGACGTAGCCCACCTCGTCGAACACCCGGCCCAGCCAGGCCCGTTCCTCGGGGAGGAAGCCGGAGTTCTTCCGGTTGGTCCGCCAGTTCTTCAGGTCGATCTCGGCATACGCGATGTTCCAGTCCCCCATGACCAGCACCTCGCGCCCGGAGGCCTCGGACTTGGCCCGCAGTTCGGCCAGGTAGGGCAGGAACGCGGCCATGAACCGCTCCTTCTCCTCCTGGCGCGGGGTGCCGACGTCGCCGCTCGGCAGGTACAGGCTGGCCACCACCAGCCCGGGAAGGTGCAGTTCCAGGTAACGCCCGCTGTCCTCGAACTCCGGCTCGCCGAACCCCGTGCGCACCGACTCCGGCTCGTGCCTGCTGTACAGCGAGACGCCGTTGCGGCCCTTGATCGAGCAGGCGGCGTGCACGGCGTGCCAGCCTCGCGGCTCGCGCACCTCGGCGGGCAGCTGGTCCGGCTCGGCGCGCGCCTCCTGGCAGGCGACCACATCGGCCTCGGTGGCCGCGAGCCACTCCACGAACCCCTTCTTCGCGGCGGCACGCAGGCCGTTGACATTCACGGTGGAGACGGTCAGCACGCCAGGGAGGCTACCGGCGCACCACGACAATCCTGCTCAGGAGGGGATATGACCGAACTGACCGTGCTCGGCAGCTGCGGGGCCTGGCCGGAGCCCGGCCGCGCCTGCAGTGGTTTCCTACTGCACCACGACGGCTTCCGGGTGGTACTCGACCTCGGCTACGGCACGGCCGCGCGCCTGCTGGCGCATTGCCGGGACGGCGCGGTGGACGCGGCGGTCATCACGCACGAGCACCCCGACCATTGCGCGGACCTCAGCGCGCTGGGGCGGGTCCGGCACTACACCGGCGCAGCACGGTTGCCGCTGTACTGCCCGCCCGGGGTGCTCGGGGTGCTGGCGGCGGCGGAACCGCGCCCGGACCCGCATTCGGTGTTCGAGGTGCACGAGTTCGGCGCCACCGCCCGGCTCGGCCCCTTCCGGCTGACCGCCTTCCCCCTGCCGCACCACGTGCCGAACTGGGGGGTCCGGCTGGATGCGCCGGGGGTGAGCCTCGCCTACACCGGGGACAGCGGGCCCGCGGCGGCGCTGGCCGACCTGGCCGCGGGTGTCGACCTGTTCATCGCGGAGGCCACCCTGCAGGGGCCGGCGCCGCGAACCGGGCCACGCCATCTGCTGACCGCGCGCGAGGCAGGCGAGGTCGCGGCCGGCGCGGGGGCGCGCAGCCTGTTGCTGACCCACTTCTGGCCGGGCAGCGATCGTGCGGTGTCGGTACGCGAGGCGCGCGCGGGCTTCGACGGTCCGGTCCTCGCCGCGGAGGAGGACCTGGTCGTCACGCTGTAGCCGGGCCGCTCAGCCGCAGTTCGCGCCGTCCACCGGCCGCAGGAACTCCTCGGCCGCCCAGCGACCCTCGGCCAGTTTGCGGAACCCTTCCTGAACCACCGGTTCGGCCTCGGCCTCGGCATCCTGCTGGAACTTGCCGACGATGGTGGTGTCGGTTCCCGGCCCCGCGCGGACGTTCAGCACGTCGGCGGTCACCCGCACCCGGCAGTCGGCGCTTCCGCCACCCGACTCGGCGTCGGAGGGCCGTTCGTTCGCTCCCATCACGTAGATCAGGCCGATCCCGGCGAGGACCGCCACGATGATGATCGTCCGCTTCGGAATGCCGAGTATCACAGGGCTCCTCCATGACGCCCGTACCGCGTCCCCGGCCAGGGTAGAGCCGGTGCGGAGCGTCCGGACAGGCCCGAGTGGTCGAACCACCCGCTGGTGTTGGCTACTCGCCGTAATACCGTGGACGGTCGCCCACGGCATTACGGTCGGCAGGGGTGGGTCGGGCGGGTCAGCCCTCGGCGATCTTCTTCTGCAGGTTCTCGTCCAGCGTGGCGAGGAAGTCCTCGGTGGTCTGGAAGTCTTGGTCCTTGCCGACCAGCAGGGCGAGGTCCTTGGTCATCTTGCCGCTCTCCACGGTCTCCACGACCACTTGCTCCAGCTTGTTCGCGAAGCCGACCAGCTCGGAGTTGCCGTCCAGCTTGCCGCGGTGCTCAAGGCCCCTGGTCCAGGCGAAGATGGACGCGATCGGGTTGGTCGAGGTCGGCTTGCCCTGCTGGTGCTGCCGGTAGTGCCGGGTGACCGTGCCGTGCGCGGCCTCGGCCTCCACCGTCCGGCCGTCCGGGGTGCGCAGCACCGAGGTCATCAGGCCCAGCGAGCCGAAGCCCTGCGCGACGGTGTCGGACTGCACGTCGCCGTCGTAGTTCTTGCAGGCCCAGACGTAGCCACCGTCCCACTTCAGCGAGGCGGCGACCATGTCGTCGATCAGCCGGTGCTCGTAGGTGAGCCCCTTGGCCTCGAAGTCGGCCTTGAACTCCTCCTCGTAGATCTCGGCGAACACGTCCTTGAACATGCCGTCGTAGGCCTTGAGGATGGTGTTCTTGGTGGACATGTACACCGGCATGCCCCGGTCGAGACCGTACTGCAACGACGCGCGCGCGAAATCCTCGATGGAACGGCGGTAGTTGTACATCCCCATGGCCACGCCGCCGCCCTCCGGGTACCGGGCGACCTCGAACTCCATCGGCTCGGAACCGTCGTCGGGCGTGTAGGTGATGGTGACGGTGCCCGGGCCGGGGACCTTGAAGTCGGTGGCCTTGTACTGGTCACCGTGCGCGTGCCGGCCGATGATGATCGGCTTGGTCCAGCCGGGGACCAGCCGGGGGATGTTCGAGATGATGATCGGCTCCCGGAAGACGACCCCGCCCAGGATGTTCCGGATGGTGCCGTTCGGGCTGCGCCACATTTTCTTCAGGCCGAACTCCTCGACCCGCGCCTCGTCCGGCGTGATCGTGGCGCACTTGACGCCGACGCCGTGCGCCTTGACGGCGTTGGCCGCGTCGACCGTGATCTGGTCGTCGGTGCGGTCCCGCTCCTCGATGCCCAGGTCGTAGTACTCGAGATTGATGTCCAGGTAGGGATGGACCAGCTTGTCCTTGATGAACTGCCAGATGATGCGGGTCATCTCATCGCCGTCGAGTTCGACGACGGTGCCCTCGACCTTGATCTTGGCCATGAGCAGCGGTGCTCCTCTCGCGGATCTCTCGCGTCTCGTCGTAGCGGTACAAGCGTACTGGTAAACCTCCGGTCATGCCGCTACCACCTCGGTTACCCAGCGGTAATACGCCGACGACCGCATCCGGTTACCGAGAATCTACGACCCCACCACCCGCCGACGCGATGGCTAGATACGGGCGAGCCAGATGACGTCGGGCTCGCCGCGGGGTACGGGGACGTCCAGTGCGCGCACCTCGTTGAACCGGGCACGCAGGCGGCGGGTGAACTCCGGGCTCGCGGCGGCGCTCCATACCGCGAGCACGCCGCCGGGCCGCAGCCGCGCGGCGAGCAGGTCGAGGCCGGTATCGCCGTACAGCTCGGCGTTACCGTCGGTAACTGTCCATTGCGGACCGTTGTCGATGTCGAGGCAGAGCGCGTCGAACCGGTCCTCGGTCTCCCGCAGCCAGCGCACCAGGTCGTCCCGCACCAGCCGCACCCGCTCCTCGGCCAGCGCGTTCCCGTGCACCTCACGCAGCGGCCCGGTGCGGTTCCAGCCGATCACCGCCGGCTCCCGTTCCACCACCACGACCTCGCCGATCCCGGGATGATCCAGTGCGGCACGCAGCGAGTACCCGACCCCCAGCCCGCCGATCAGTAGCCGCGCACACCCCGGCACCAGGTCGGCGGCCACCGTCACCAGCAGCCGCTCGGACTCGCCGTTCCGGGTGTCCATCAGGAACATCCCGTTCGCGATCACCTCGAGGTCGGTGCCGACGCGACGCAGCACCAACTCGCCGCAGACGCCATCGACCCGGTCCAGCACTTCGGGCACCCGGCAACCCTAACCACGGGTCACAACCCGGCTCGCACGGCGCGGTGTCCGTGCCGCCCGAACCGGCCGTCGACGGCGCGGGCGTGGTCGCACCGCCGCGGGTACGGCGCACTGTTCGCTGGCGAACAGTGCGGCTGCCCGCCGCGCCCCACGTCCATGATGGACAGTCGTCGGTGGCAGGGCAAGGCGTCTCCGCCGGATCTCCCCGGTGTCGCTCGTCCGGGTGCGCTGTGACCGAACCGCCTTGACCGTCACACCTCGACGGCATCGCGGCCCCGCTCCTACCCTTGGCCTTACGGAATTCCGCAGCGTGTTCTGGAGGTGACGTGTCATGCGCGCGACAGTCGGGGACGAGATCCTGGTACACGGCCGCACGGTCGGCTCGGGTGAACGGCGCGGCGAGATCGTCGAGGTGCGCGGCGAGGACGGTAAACCGCCCTACCTGGTCAAGTTCACCGACGGCCACCAGGGGCTGGTGTTTCCGGGGTCGGACTCGCAGGTGACCTCACCTCAGCACTGACCCCCACCGTCGTTCCAGCCGAGCATTACCGGCAGGAACCCGACGGCGATGAGGGCCGCCGCCCGGTAGGTGGCGGAGGCCTTCATCGAAGCATCAGCCAGCGGCGCCACCAGCGGCAGGGCGGCGAGTACGACCGCATCGCTCGCTCAACTCACCAGCAGCGGCCGCCGCGATCCCAGCAGTCACTCGCCCGCTCGGTCGTACCGCCTGCTCGCGCGGACCGGCGCGGAGATCTCCTGCGGCCGGATTCGATGTGTCGGTGAGCACGTGCACCCACACGGACCTCGACGCACCCTCCCCGACCTGCTCGCCGGCAGCCTGGCCGGCTGTGGTGGGGAGGCTCACGCGGTAACGGGATGACAACGGAGCCCGGTTCCGTTGAACTGTACTGGGCAGACCGACAGCGGGGTCCACGTCGGCTGCCTTGTTTTGCGCCCGACGACTGTATCGATACAGCTCGTCCTTTCCGTCCGCTTCGAGATCTTCGGGAGGAGAGCCGTGCCCGTCGCGCTGCTCGCGCTCGCCGTCGGTGCCTTCGGTATCGGCACCACCGAGTTCGTCATGATGGGCGTGCTGCCGCAGGCGGCCGCGGACTTCGGGGTGTCCATCCCGACTGCCGGCTACCTGATCTCCGGCTACGCGCTCGGCGTGGTGATCGGCGCTCCGCTGCTCACGGCCGTGGCCGTCCGGCTGCCGCGCAAGACCATGTTGCTGGCCATGATGGCGCTGTTCACCGTGGGTAACACGCTGTTCGCGATGGCGCCGAATCACGAGCTCGGTGTGGTGTTCCGGTTCATCGCCGGACTGCCGCACGGGGCCTTCTTCGGCGCGGGCGCGGTGGTCGCCTCGAGCCTGGTGGAGCGGGGCAACCGGGCCAAGGCCGTCTCGATGATGTTCATGGGGCTGACCCTGGCGAACGTGGTCGGGGTTCCGCTGGGCACCCTGCTCGGCCAGAGCGTCGGCTGGCGCGCCACCTTCGCGGTGGTGGCGCTGATCGGGGTGGGCGCCATGGCCAGCATCGCCAGGCTGGTGCCGCACCAGGGGCCGCCACCCGAGCCCACGCTGCGTGGCGAGCTCGGCGCCTTCCGCAAGCCACAGGTGTGGCTGGCACTGGCGATCGTGATGTTCGGGCTCGGCGGCGTTTTCGCCTGCCTGAGCTACGTGACCCCGATGCTCACCGAGGTCGCCGGGTACCAGCCGGCCACCGTCACGCTGCTGCTGTCCCTGGCGGGTCTCGGTATGACGCTGGGCAACTTCCTCGGCGGCCGGCTGGCCGACCGGGCGCTGATGCCCAGCCTGTACGGGGCGCTGCTGGCCCTGGCCACCGTGCTCGCGGTCTTCACCGTCACGGCCGAGGGCAAGCTCGGCTCCGCGATCACGATCTTCCTGGTCGGCGTGGCCGGGTTCATGATCGGTCCGATGATGCAGGCCCGGATCATGGAGAAGGCGGGCGGCACCCCCTCGCTGGTGTCCGCGGCCGTGCAGTCGGCGTTCAACATCGCGAACTCCATCGGGGCCTACCTCGGCGGCCTGGTGATCGCCGGCGGCCTCGGGCTGGTCGCCCCGAACTGGGTCGGCGCCCTGCTCGCCGTGCTCGGCCTGAGCATCGCCATCGTCTCCGGCACCCTCGACCGCCGCGAGCCCACCCCCACCCTGGCCCCCGCAGGGAACGGTTAGCCCGCTAAACGCACTTCGCCGGCCCCCGGAAAGTGCGTTTAGCGGGCTAACCGTAGTTCCGGGCGGGCAGGGGGAGGCCAGGGAAAGAGGTGGGGGTGAGTCAGGGAAAGAGGTGGTGGGTCAGCCGAAGGGGCCGCCGGAGATGGTGAGGGCGACGAACAGGATGAGCGCGCCCAACCCGGCGTAGCTGAGCATGTCGACGCCCCGGCTGCGAATCGCCAGCAGGCCGGCCTGCTCGTCGGAGAGCACGACCCGCAGCACCGCCGCCACCAGCAACGCACCGCCGATCAGCGCGGCGCCCTGGCGCCAGTGGTACAGCCAGATCCGGCTGGCCGCGACCGCCACCAGCGCCATCACCAGGCCGAACGGCAGGTGAACGAGGAGGGGATGCCGGTCGCGCCGGTACGAGGCCATCGTCATGCCGTCTCGGTCAGACCCCGGCCGCCCGCTCGGCGGCCTCGACCACGTTGCCGATCAGCATGGCCCTGGTCATCGGGCCGACCCCGCCGGGGTTCGGCGCGACCCAGCCCGCGACCTCCGCCACCCCGGGCGCGACGTCCCCGGCCAGCTTGCCGTCCACCCGGGAAACCCCGACGTCCAGCACGGCGGCGCCCGGCTTGACCATGTCCGGCGTGATCAGCCCCGGCACGCCCGCGGCCGCCACCACGATGTCCGCACGGGCGACCTCGGCGGCCAGGTCGCGGGTGCCGGTGTGGCACAGCGTGACCGTCGCGTTCTCGCTACGCCGGGTGAGCAGCAGGCCGAGCGTCCTGCCCACGGTGATGCCCCTGCCGACCACGGTGACCCGGGCGCCGGCCAGCGGAACCTGGTAGCGCCGCAGCAGCTCCACGATGCCGCGCGGGGTACACGGCAACGAGGCGGGCTCGCCGAGCACCAGCCTGCCGAGGCTCACCGGGGCCAGCCCGTCGGCGTCCTTGGCCGGGTCGATGCGGTCCAGGATCGCGCCGGACTCCAGGTGTCCCGGCAGCGGCAGCTGGACAATGTAGCCGTGGCACGCCGGATCGGCGTTCAGCTCCTGGACCACCGACTCCAGCTTCTGCTGGGTGATGTCGGCGGGCAGGTCCCTGCGGATCGAGTTCACTCCGACCTTGGCGCTGTCGGCGTGCTTCGCCTTGACGTACCAGTGCGAGCCGGGGTCGTCGCCCACCAGCACGGTCGCCAGCCCGGGGGTCACCCCGCGGTCGGCGAGCGCGGCCACCCGCGGTTCCAGCTCCGCGAAGATGGCGTCCTTGGTGGCCTTGCCGTCGAGAACAGTCGCCGTCACATGCGCGATTGTTCCAAACCCCCGGGCGGCCCCACCGCCCGCCCGGGGCGGTCCTGGGCCGGTAAGGGGTACTTCCCCGATTCGTGCAGGTTTGTCCGCCCGAGAACCCACGAAGTGGTACCCGCAGTAGTCATCACTACCGTTCGCCGGACGGCTATCCGTGTTTATGCTGGTCCGGTTCGGTGATCGCTGCCGCTCCGCAACCGCCCTCCGGCGAAGCCGGCCCGGTTGATCCCCGCCGGATTCGCCGCGATCCTCACATGTGCCGTGCATAAGCGTCGTCGACAAGTCAAGATGTTCGAGTGGCACAAGCGACCCAGCTGAACGCGACCGAGCAGGACACCCTGGTCAAGCAGATTGGCCTGGCACTGCTCCGCGCCGCTCCGCGCGACTGGCAACGCGTCACCGCGGAGTACCGCGCAGTCGGGAGGTATCACGAACTGGCGGGGGAGATCATCGTCGCCGACGGCTCCGCGGTGGAGTGGGTGGCCACTCACGACATCGCGACGCTGTTCGGCAGGTTACGCGCCGGGATGTACCGGGAGGGGCGCGGCACCTGGTTCAACGCCCGGTACCAGCTCGACCACCCCTCCAGCTACAACCTCGAGTACGACCGTGAGGAACCCAAGTGGGACCTCATGCCGCCGCCCCAGGCCTACGCCGACGAGCTGCGGATGTTCCCGCGGACCGAGGAGAACGTGCCGGAGTGGCTGATGCGCCGGATGTCCGGGCTCGGGCCGGAACGGCCGGGCCCGCGGTTCCGGATCGCCCGGATCTTCGACGGCGCCGGCCCTTCCGGCCGCCCGGTGATCAACCGGGCGGAGCTGGACGTCGACGAGCAGGACCGGTTGCTGGGCTACCTGGACAGCGCCCCGGTGGTCGTGCCCAGCCGGGGCTACGACATCGACCGGTTGGCCAGCGCCCCGGAGGGCACGGTCCCGGTCGCCTTCCACAGCGACGGCGTGTGGATCTGGCCCGCCGCGGTCAACTACTACCTGCGCCAGTACGGGGTCTCCCCCGAGCCGGACCTGGTGCAGCACATCCACGATGCCGGGTTCGTCATCCCGGACGTGCCCGAGCAGGTGCGACAGGCGGCCGCCGCGCACATCAACCGGGGTGCGGCGCCGCCCCGGCCCCCCGCGCCACCCGGCCCACCGCCGGCGCCGCCGCAGCAGGAGAGCCACCACCCGGCCGAGCCGCGGCCGGCCGCCGAGGAACCGCCCCCGGACGACACGCCCACCGAGCCGCCCTACCGGGACGGCTTCGACGGCACGCCCTACGACGAGGCGCGGTTCGACGAGGCCGATTTCCGGGAGCAGGCCGGGTCGGATGCCGACCTCAACCCACCGACCACGCTGAACCAGCCGGTGCAGCCGCCGGTCGAGGAGGATCGGGCGCACGGCGGCGACCCGGCCACGATGTTCAGCCCCGCCGTCGACGCCGGCCCGCCGACCACCGCCGTGCCCCCCGTCCCGGCCGAGGAACCCGGGCCGCGGGCCACGCCCGCCGCCGAGCCGCAGCAGCCGCAGCCGCAGCCGCAGCCGCAGAACGGTGCGCCGGCACCGGCGGCGCGGGAACTCGAGCTCGACGACGGCGGCCCGCCGACCCAGGCCGGGCCCGCGCCGCTGCCGGCGGTGTCCGAGCACGCCGAACCGGTCCTGGAGGACCTGCAGGAGAAACTGCACGAACTGGGCGTCGACCCTGGCAACTACCGGATCGGCGAGCCCACCGAGCGTGGCTGGGCCGTGGAGGAGACCTCCTCCGGCTGGCGGGTCGGCTGGTACGACGGCGAGCTGACGAACCCGGCGGTGTTCGGGGACGCCGAGGACGCGGCCGCGTTCATGCTGGGCAAGCTGCTGCTCGCTCCGGACGGAAGCGTGCCGGAACAGCCGACCCCCCAGCAGCCCCAGCAGACCCAGCCACCGCAGGCGCACCAGGCACAGCCACAGCCGAACCAGGAACGGCGGCCGACGCCCCCCGCGCAGCAGGCGCCACCACCGCAGCAGCAGCCGATGCTGGCGACGCTGTCCCCGGAGGTCGCCACCGGCGTGCGGTCCGGCCACTCCCGCGAGCCCGCGGCCGAGAGCCCACCGCAGCGCCCACCGGCACCGACCCCGCCGCCGGCACCCGCCACCCAGGTCACGCCGCCGGTGAAGCCGAGGGAACCGGCCAGGCCTGCCAGCCAGGGCAACCAGGGCGGCAGCCAGCAGTGGCCGATCCAGCCGCTGGACGGCGAACCGCCGCTGACCCTGTTCCGCGGCAAGGAGATGCGCGAGCTACCGGCGGGCAGCGAGCTGGACCGCTTCGGCGGCCCGAGCGGGAACCTCACCTACGCCGCGGGCACCCCGTTCGAGGAACGCTCGCTGGTGCCGGAATGGGTCAGCAGGCCGTACCACGTGTACCGGGTGCAGCGTCCGCTGGAGGCGCTGGCCGGGGTGGCCATCCCGTGGTTCAACCAGCCCGGCGGCGGGGCGGCGTACCTGCTGCCCGCCTCCATCGAGGAGCTGCTCGCCGAGGGTGACCTCATCGAGCTCGAGCCCGGGGAGCCTCCGGTCGAGTAACCGTTCCAGCCGCTGAGGCCGGAGACGGCGCCGCGCGCCCCTGGACCGGGCTCAGTGCACGACGAGCCCGTTGGCCGCGGCGTAGGCGACGGCCGTGTCCAGGTCCACATGCGCACCGGCCAGCCTGGCCTGGCGGAGCGCGTCGGCGTCCAGCCTGCTGCCCCGCAGGTCCGCTCCCTCCAGGTTGGTGCCGAGCAGGCGGGCACCGGTCAGGTCGGACTCGCGCAGGTCCGAGCGGGAGAGGTCGGCCTCGGTCAGGTTCGCCTCCCGGAAGCGCAGGCCGGCGAGCTCGCACCGGGGAAGCGAGACGCCGCCGAGCGCGACGAGCGAGAGATCTGTTTCCCGCAGGGTGATCGGCCGCATTCGGCAGGATGTGAAGGACGATCCGAGGAGGGAGCACCCGGACCACTCGGTCCGCATCAGTACGGTGCGGTCGAAGGTGCACGAGCGAAACGCCGAGGTGGTATGCCGGGACTCGCCGAGGTCCGCCCCGGTGAAGTCGCATTCGTCGAAGGTGCAACCGCGGGTCACCAGGCCGCGCAGGTCGGCCTCGGTGAAGTCGCAGCGCAGGAACTGCCTGCTCGTCCACTGCTGCCCCGGCAACACCGCGTCGCGGTAGTCCTCGCCGGTCTCCGGTTCGCTCACCCCGCGAGCCTGTCACAGGTCACCGGAAGTCCCTTGACTTGCTCGGAATCCGCATCGGCAGGTGCTGCAGGCGGTCGGCGAGCACACTCACCACCCCGTCGGCGCGCTCGACGACACCGCGGACCAGCAGCGCCGCGCTGGAGCGGGCGATCCGGTGATACCGCCGCCACAGCCCGAGCGAGCACACGACATTGATCATCCCGGTCTCGTCCTCGATGTTGAGGAAGGTGATCCCGCTCGCGGTGGCGGGGCGCTGGCGGTGGGTCACCGCACCACCGATGAGTACCCGGGTGCCGTGTTCGACCTCGGGCAACCGGTCCGCTGGCACCACCCCGAGCGCGTCCAACCGGGACCGGATGAACTGGGTCGGAAAGCTGCCGGGGGACAGACCGGTCGCCCATACGTCCGCGGCGGCGAGGTCGGACTCGTCCATTCCGGGCAGGGTGGGCGCGGCCATGCCCACGCTGCCGCCCGGCAGCTTCTCCGGGCGCTCCTCGGCGACCGCTCCCGCGGCCCAGAGCGCCTTGCGCCGGTCCTCGGTGAAGCAGCCGAAGGCGCCCGCCGTGGCCATGGCCTCCACCTGCGGCGTGGTCAGCCGGACCCGCCGGGCCACATCGGCCATATCGGCGAACTCCCCGCCCCGGTCCCGCTCGGCGACCAACCGCTCGGCCACCGCGGTACCGATGGCACGGATCGTGCCGAGGCCGATCCGCACGGCGAGGCCGGACTCCCCGGGTTCCAGGGTGGTGTGCGGCAGGCCTGCGTTCACATCCGGCCCGAGCACGGTGACCCCGTGCCGCCGGGCATCGGCGACGAGAGACTGCGGGGAGTAGAAACCCATCGGCTGCGCACGCAGCAGGGCGGCACAGAACGCCTCGGGGTGGTAGCGCTTGAAATAGGCGCTGGCGAACACCAGGTAGGCGAAACTCAACGCGTGGCTCTCCGGGAACCCGAAGTTGGAGAAGGCTTGCAGCTTACGAAAGATGTGTTCGGCCATCGACTGCTCGACGCCCTTTGCCTTCGCCCCTTCGTAGAAGCGCTGCCGTAACCGCTCCATTTTCTTGCCCGACCGCTTGGCGCCCATCGCGTGCCGGAGTTCGTCCGCCTCCGCGGCACTGAAATCAGCCACGTCCACGGCGATCTGCATCATCTGTTCCTGGAACAGCGGCACTCCCAGCGTTTTGTCCAGCGCGTTCGCCAGCAACGGATGGTCGTGCTCCCACTTCTCCTTTTTCGTGTACCGCCGGATGTAGGGGTGCACGGAACCGCCCTGGATCGGGCCGGGCCGGATCAGCGCGACCTCGATGGCCAGGTCGTAGAACTTCTCCGGCGCCAGCCGGGGCAGGGTGGCCAGCTGCGCGCGGCTCTCCACCTGGAACACACCGATGGCATCGGCCCGCTGGAGCATCTCGTAGACCCGCTTGTCCTCGAGGTCCAACCCGGCCAGGTTGATCCGCACACCCTCGTACTCGCGCACCAGGTCGATCATGTAGTGCAGCGCGGAGAGCATGCCCAGCCCGAGCAGGTCGAACTTGACCAGGCCGATGGACGCGCAGTCGTCCTTCTCCCACTGCAACACGCTGCGGTCGGCCATCCGTGCCCATTCGATCGGGCACACCTCGCTCACCGGCTGGTGGCAGATCACCATCCCGCCGGAATGGATACCGAGGTGCCGGGGAAAGTCCTCCAGCGCACCGGACAGCTCGAGCACCGGTTCCGGGATGTCGTGATCATGGTCGTGCCGGGTGGACCGCAGGGGACCCCAGCGGTCGATCTGCTTGCTCCACGCGTCCTGCTGACCGGGAGAGTAACCGAGCGCCCGCGCGGCGTCCCTGACCGCGGAACGGGCGCGGTAGGTGATCACGTTGGCCACCTGGGCCGCGCGTAGCCGGCCGTACTTGCGGTACACGTACTGGATCGCGTCTTCCCTGCGATCGGACTCGATGTCCAGATCGATGTCCGGGTAACCGTCCCGCTCCGGGGCCAGGAACCGTTCGAAGAGCAGATTCCACTTCACCGAGTCGACCTTGGTGATGCCCAGCGCGAAACAGACCGCGGAGTTGGCGGCCGAGCCACGGCCCTGGCAGAGGATGTCGTTCTGCTCGCAGAACCGCACGATGTCCCAGACGATCAGGAAGTAGCCGGGGAAGCCCAGCCGCTCGATGATCGCCAGCTCGTGCGCGATCTGCCGGTACGCCTCGGGCCTGTCCTCCGCGTGGCCGTAGTGCCGGGCCGCCCCGAGATAGACCTGCTTGCGCAGGTAACTCGCCTCGGTGTGCCCCTGCTCGACGTCGAACGGCGGCAGTTCCGGGGCGACCAGCTTCAGGTCGAAGGCGCACTCGATGCCCAGCAGCGCCGCGCGTTGTACCGCCCCGGGGTAGCGGGCGAACCTGGCCGCCATCTCCGCGCCCGAGCGCAGGTGCGCCGCGCCGGCCGCGGGCAGCCAGCCCGCCATCTCGTCCAGGCCGCGGCGTGCCCTGATCGCCGCCATCGCCCCGGCCAGCCTGCCGCGCTCCGGGGTCGCGTAATGCACGGCGTTGGTGGCCACTGTGGCCAGCCCGATCCGGGCGGCCAACTCCGCCAGCGCGTCGTTGCGCTCGCCGTCCTCGGGCAACCCGTGGTCGGTCAACTCGACGAACACGTTGTCGCGGCCGAACAGGTCGGTCAGCTGCCGCAGCCGGGCCTCCGCTGCCGAAAGACCCCGCTCGGCCAGCGCCCGCCGGACCCCACCCTTGCGGCAGCCGGTGAGCACCGCGCAACGGTCGTACACCTCGGCGGCGACGGATTCCAGGTCATACACCGGGCGCCCCTTCTCCGCCCGGCGCTCGCCAGGGGCCACCTCCCGGTGCCCGGCGAGCTGGCCTGCCGTGGTGGCCCGGCAGAGCCCCGCGTATCCCGTGGCATCCTTGGCCAGCAGGAGCAGGTGCTCCCCTTCCGGGTCGGCGACCCCGTTCTGCGGCCCGGAAAGCCCGAGACTCAGCTCGGTGCCGAACACCGTCCGCACCCCGAGATCACGGGCGGCCTCGGCGAACCGCACCACCCCGTACATACCGTCGTGGTCGGTGATCGCGACGGCGTCCAGCTCGAGCCGGGACGCCTCCTCGACCAGTTCCTCCGGGTGGCTGGCCCCGTCGAGGAAGCTGAAGTTGGAATGGCAGTGCAGCTCGGCGTAGGGAACCCTGGCCCCGCTGCCGCCGTCATCCGCGCCCCGCAACGAGCGCAGATCGGCGGGAGGCAGGTAATCCTCGCGCCGTCGAGTCCAGGCGGGACTGTCGCCGCCATCTCCCGATCCCTCGGCCGGCGGCCTGCCGGACAGGGTTCGTTCGAGCTCCCACCACGGGATCGGCGGGTTGTTCCAGCCCATGCGGATACCACCGCGGCCCGGTCAGCCGGACCGGTTCTCCGGGGACGCCCTCGGGGCCGGGATATCCACCACCACGGCCAGTTCCCGGTTCGCGGCCGCGGTGAAGGTGCCGCGCGGGTCGCCCTCCGGCCGCCACGGGGACTGCTTCCCGCGCCGCGGTTGCTCGCCGAAGCCGGAGAAGTACTCAGCGTTCATCAGTCGTACATCCCTTCTACTATCCATAATGGACGATTTTGGGTCGGATCATTTCCCTGCCACACCAGCAACAGTGCTACTTCGGACTGGTCCGCCTCCTCCAGCAGGACCTGGACACGCGCCAGGGCGCCCCTGCCGTGCGGGTCCCACCACTGCGCGGCCACCGGCCACGGCCCCGCCCAGTCGCGGACCCGCCGCGCGGGACCGGTGCCGAGCGCCACCCGGTGGGGGGTCGCGGTGATCCGGTGCCGTTCGGTGATGTCCACCTCCGTGCCGAGGGAGTCGGTGACCACCGCGCGAACCGGCCGCGCGAACACGGTCGCCGGGGACGGCGGTGGTAACCGGCCCGGCCACGGCGCCTGCCGGTCACCCGCGACCGCCCGGTCGTCTCCCCACGGGATGAGGCGGACCCGCTCGGCGGGGTCACGGCCACCGTCGAGAACGGCGGTAACCACACCCTCCGGCCCGAGCAGCCCCTGCACCCGCAGCAGCGCCCGGCCCGCTCGCTCGGTCGCCGGCGCCTGCTCCCCGCCCAGCCCGCCAAGGGCGGATCCGGCGGAACTCCCTTGCCACAAGCCGAACTGCAGCGACCGCCCCGTCACGGTCTCCTCCGGCTCCAGCCGCAGCTGGGACACCCCCGCCGTCGGCCGGTCCCCTTCCCCCGCGCGTAGCCAGCCCTCGAACTGCCAGCGAATCCGGTCGGCGATCCCTTGCGGGGTAAGGGGTTCGGCGCACCGCCACACCCTGGTCAGTTGCTCGCCCCGCTCGGTCGTAGCGTGGATACCCAGCCGGGTGCAGGCGAGGCCGTGCGCGGCGAGCCCGGTGTGGAACCGCTCCGCCAGTGTCTTCGCCGTGAACGCCGCGGCGTCGATCCGGTCCAGCACGGGATCGAAGGACTCCGTCACCGCCAGCTCCGGCGGTGGCCGCCGGCGATGCGGCGGCCGTTCGGACCGGCCCCGCGCCAGCCGGTGCGCGAGCACTCCCGCCGTACCGAACCGGGTGGCCACGTCCCGCTCGGTGAGTCCGGCGAACGCGCCCAGGGTGCGCAGGCCGAGCCTGCGCAACAGGTCGACGAGCTCGCCCCGGTCGGAACCCGGCTGATCGAGTTCGGTGATGCCCAGCGGGGCGAGGAACCGCGCCGCCGTCCCGGCTTCGACCAGCAGGCAGCGGTGCGCGGCCAGCACGGCGGCGAACAGCCCGTCGGCGATGCCGACCTGGCATTCCATCCCCGCATGCACGGAGACGTGGTCCAGCAGGAGTTCGACGAGTTCGTTCTCCCCACCGAAGTAGGTCGCGGCACCCCGCACCGGTACCGCGACCAGGCCGGGCCGCACCACCTCCACGCCGACGGTCAGCTCCTCCACCGTCGCGGCGACCGGCTCGAACATACGCGCGTCCCGCCCGGCGTCCTCGCCGAACACCACGAGCTCGGGGCAGCGCGACTGGGCATCCCTGCGCCGCATGCCACGCCGGACCCCGCTCGCCCGCGCTACCGCGGAGCAGGCGACCACCCGGTTGGCCGCGAACACCGCGGCGGGCAGGTGCGCCGGCACCCCGGCCGCCAGCGCGGCGGCCGTCACCGGCCAGTCGGGGCACCACAACACGAGCATCCGCACCGGCACCCGGTCGCCGTCCACGGCCACTCGCGATCCGTCCGGTATGGACGGTGCACGCGTCATGTCACCCCACCTCCTCGAGATCCCCGCGCCCCTCGGAGGCGGTCGCCGCCACCGGCACCACTCCGGTGGCGGCGACCGATCCGCCGGGTCCCGGCAGCTCCAGCTCCGCGCGAACCGGCCTAGCCGCGGCACCTCTGCCCGCGGCCCGCACCATCACACGCCGTTCACGCAGGTAACCGTGACCCCCGCGAAGGCCGGACCATCGCCCCGCCACGCACCGCAGTTCCATGTCCGCACCCAGCCATGGACCGAGGGAGAGCAGTACGGAGCCGTAATGTCGCGCCCTCGCCGAAAGTCGTCGCGCTGTCCGGGACCCGGCCAGCTCGTCGGGTGGACCCACCGCCACGAGGTCCACACCGTCGAGCAGGGCGGCGGTCGCCGCGGCGAAATCCGCACCCGGCCGCGGAACGAGAGCGAGCCTGCCGACCTCGACCCCGAGTTCCCCAGCGGCTACTACGCCGAGGTTCGGCATGCCCACCACCGCCGCCCATGACCCGCCGGCCGTGGCTTCGGCCAGCAGGGCCAACAGCAACGATGTCGATCCCCGCACCGACACCGTGCTGCCCCTGCGGAGCCCACCCTGAGGCAGCAGCTCCGCCAACTCCCCGAGCACCGGCAGTACCTGTCCCGTGGTCCGCGCGTGCTCGACATCGACGGCCACCCCGCTGGCCGTGCGCACCCCTGGTAACGAGGCCAGCCTGGCGACCGCCGGGGCACCGGGCATCCCCACCCCGGCGCCCCGGACACTGGTCGCCGACTCGCCCAGCACCAGCACCACCTCCCACACGACGACAGGGCCCCACCGGCGGGTACCGGGTGAGTCGTGGCCCACTCGGCACCGTTGGTGCGTTCTTGTCCACCGCGGGGAAGGCAGTGGTTCGATCGAACGCGTGTTCGATCGAGGCCTAGTCAACACCGAACGACGGCGGATGTCAAGCCAACATCGCCCCGGCACTTCCGCGCAGGTCAGAGCCGGTGTGCGGGGGAAGAAACGCGGCGGACCCGGAGGTCGGCGGCCAACACGGGTACACGAACGGCCAACGCGCGTACGTGAGCGGCAAACTCACGTACGTGAGCGGCAAACACGCCGCGTGGGCTGGAGTCAGTGAGCGAAGTGGCGGGTACCGGTGAGGTAGACGGTGGCACCCGCGGCCTCGGCGGCCGCGGTCACCTCCGCGTCGCGCACCGAACCGCCGGGCTGCACCACCGCGCGCACGCCGGCGTGCAGCAGCACTTCCAGGCCGTCGGGGAAGGGGAAGAAGGCGTCCGAGGCCGCGACCGAGCCGGCGACCCGCTGCCCGGCGCGCCGCACCGCGAGCCGGGCCGAGTCGACCCGGTTCACCTGGCCCATACCGACGCCGACGGTGGCCCGGTCGGCGGCGAGCAGGATCGCGTTCGACTTCACCGCCCGCACCGCGCGCCAGGCGAAGGCAAGGTCGGCCAGGGTGTCCGGATCGGCGGGCTCGCCGGTGGCGAGCGTCCAGTTCGCCGGGTCGTCCCCTGGCGCGTCGATCCGGTCGACGGTCTGCGCCAGCATGCCGCCGGAGATCGGGCGGAACTCGGTACGTGCCGCGGGGAACTCGGGCAGTCGCAGCAGCCGGATGTTCTTCTTCCTGCCGAGCACATCCAGCGCCTCCGGCTCGAAGCCGGGAGCCAGGACGACCTCGGTGAACACATCGGCGATCTGCTCGGCGGCCGCACGGGTGACGGTGCGGTTCACCGCGATCACCCCACCATAGGCCGAGACCGGATCGCAGGCGTGCGCCTTGCGGTGCGCCTCGGCCACGTCCGCGCCGACCGCGATGCCACACGGGTTGGCGTGCTTGATCACCGCCACCGCGGGCTCGGTGAAGTCGTAGGCCGCGCGGCGGGCCGCGTCGGTGTCCACGTAGTTGTTGTAGGACATGGCCTTGCCGTGCAACTGCTCGGCGTGTGCCAGGCCGCCCTGCCAGTCGCGGTACACCGCGGCCTGCTGGTGCGGGTTCTCGCCGTAGCGCAGGACCTCCCCGCGCCGCCAGGTGGCGCCGGCGAAGTCGGGGAATCCGGAGTCGTCGGCGGGGGCGTAGGAACCGGCGAACCAGGAGGCCACCGCGGTGTCGTAGGACGCGGTGTGCGCAAACGCTTGCGCGGCCAGTCGCCTGCGTTCGGCGAGCTGGAAGCCACCCTCGCGGACCCGCTCCAGCACCCAGTCGTAGCGGGCCGGATCCACCACCACCGCCACGCTGCCGTGGTTCTTGGCCGCGGCGCGCACCATGGCGGGCCCGCCGATGTCGACATTCTCCACGCAGTCCGTCTCGTTCGCGCCGGAGGCGACCGCCTGGGTGAACGGGTAGAGATTGACCACGAGCAGGTCGAACGCGGCGATGCCGAGCTTGCGCAACTGCTCCAGGTGCTCGGGCCGGTCCTGGTCGGCGAGCAGGCCGGCGTGCACCCGGGGGTGCAGGGTCTTCACCCGACCGTCCAGTGACTCGGGGAACCCGGTCACCTCCTCGACCGGGGTCACCGGCACCCCGGCGTCGGCGATGACCTTCGCGGTGCCGCCGGTGGACACGATCTCCACGCCCGCCGCATGCAGCCCGGTCGCGAGTTCGAGCAACCCCGTCTTGTCCGAGACACCGATCAGCGCGCGCCGGACCGGGCGCTGCCCCGCGGGGACGACCTGCTCGCTCACCTGATCCTCACCTTCCGTCCGTCCACCGTGCAGCCCGCACGGCTCAGCTTCGCGACCACGTCCACCAGTAGTTCGCGCTCTACCGCCTTGATCCGCTCATGCAGGCTCGCCTCGTCGTCATCGGGTTCGACGGGCACCGCCTGCTGCGCGATGATCGGGCCGCTGTCCACGCCCGCGTCCACGAAGTGCACCGTCGACCCGGTCACCTTCACCCCGGCCGCCAGCGCGTCGGCGACCGCATGCATCCCGGGAAACGCGGGCAGCAGCGCGGGGTGGGTGTTCAGCACCCGGTTCGGGAAGCGGGTGAGGAAACGTTCCCCGAGCAGCTTCATGAACCCTGCGGAGACCACGAGATCGGGCTGGTGGGCCGCGACGGCCTCGGTGAGCGCCCTGTCCCAGGCGGCACGGTCGGGATGGTCGGCGACGCGGACCGTGAAGTGGTCTACCGCGGCACGCTCGGCCCTGCCCAAGGCCTCCACCCCGGCGCGATCGGTGCCCACCGCCACCACTGTGGCCGGATATCCGGGCTGCCCCACCGCGTCCAGCAGCGCCTGCAACAGGGTGCCCGAACCGGAGGCGAGTACCACGAGCCGGACCGGGGTGGGCAGCTGCAATCGGGTAGGCAGAACGGTCTCCTTGTCAGGCCTGCGCGCTCGGGCGCCCAGGGGGTCACCTGGCAAACCTCACCCTAGACGCCGTCCGACCGCCCGCTCCGCGGCGGTCAACGCTCCCGGCCGAACTCCTCCGGCCCGGCGTCATCGGCGTCAACGTCATCGGCATCAGCGTCGTCATCGGCATCAGCGTCGTCATCGGCATCAGCGTCGTCGACGGCGTCGGTGGCGGTGGCGGTGGCCGGCTGCTCCCCGGCCTCGTCCAGCGCGGTGTCCTCGGTGCCGGCCGCTTCGTCGGCCTCGCCGGTCCCGGTGTCGGCTTCGCCGGTCTCGGTGTCTTCGGCGGACTCGGTGGACTCGTCCTCCGCCGGATCCGGGGAATCCTGGGGCTCCTCGACGAGAGTCACCGGCAGCTCGACGGTCTTCTCCTCCGCGGTGGGCTCGGCGGGCGGCACGGGGGCGTGCGGGCCGGCGAACCAGGCCACCGCCGCGCCGGGAATGACGATCCAGCAGAACGCGGCTACGGAGAGGGTGCCGACCGGGATGGAGATCGGATCGAAGGCGCCGCTGCCCAGCCGCCCGGAGGCCAGCGTGCCGAGCAGCACGACCCCGAACCCCACCAGCGCACCGGCGATACCGACCGCACGCAGCCGCACGGCCGGGTTCGCGTCGATCCGCCGCACCGACCAGCCGACCAGCGCGCCCGCCGCGGCCGGCAGGGCCAGCAAGGCCAGCCACCAGCGGGCATGTTCCTCGGGCAGTCCGGCCAGCACCGGCAGCCCCGGAACCGGTCCGCCCTCGAGGCCGAACGCGCTGACGGTCACCGAACCGATCGAGAATCCCGGCCCGGCGGCGAAGCCGAGACCGGCGATCACCGCGTTCGGCAGGTAACCGAGGCACAGCAGCAGCATGCCGGCACCGCTGCCGATACCCGGCGCGTTGAGCTGGAACAACTCGTGCATCGTGGGTGCCGCGAGCACCGAACCCAGGGTGAAGACCAGCGCGCCCGCGGTCAGCAACCCGGCCATCCCCAGCGCCCCCGCGCGCAGCCCGTGCCGGGCCAGCGGATCCAGGTAGCGGCGGGCGACGGCCAGCAGGCCGCAGCGACCCGCCGACCCGATCCCCGCGGCCAGTGCCGCCACCAGGCCGGGGATCAGGAACGCGGGCAGCGGGTCGGCGTCTACCGGGGCATCCCGGGACAGCGTCGAGATGGTGGCGCCGAACAACGCGTGCGTGCCGCCCAGCACGCCGATCAGGGTGAGCGCCTGCCCCGGCTCGCGGTAGCCGAGCCGCTGCGCGGCCCCGGCCGCGGTCCAGGCGACCAGCAGGACGAGGCCGACCGTCGGCAGTAACGGCAGGGCCCCCAGCGGATGCCCGGTGAGCTGCACCGGGACCTGGTGAGCGGCGAGCCAGCCGGGCCCCGCCGCCAGCAGTACCCCGGCCGTGGAGAAGTGCGCGCCCGGCGCGATGGCGGTGATCAGGGCGAGCAGGGCCGCGACGGCCGTGTAGCCGGTGACCAGCGGCCCCACCGCGGTGGCCAGCAGGATCCGCACCGTGGCGACCCGGGACACCTCCTGACCCGCGGACGGATCACCTTGCCGCGCGGCATCCGCCGCGTCGGGGGGCGAGGTGATCAACTCCATCTGCGTACGATCGCATCGTGGTTGCGCCATCCGGGTGAGGCACGCCGCCGGTGCCGCATGGTCCCAGCCACACCACCCAATCGGGGCACCACGAGGGCTGTTCAGAACGACCCAGCGGACCGCGGGCCGCCAGGCCCGTGGTCACCGCGGCACGCGGCGCCACCAGTGGGGTGGCGGTGAGCGACGGGCGAGAGGTCGTTGCGGGTTCGCGGCATTGGTGACGCACGCTACGGGCTGGATCGCCCGACTTCTGAACAGGACACAACGAACCCACTGGACAGCCGCGGTGCCCGCGGTCAGCCCGGCTGGTTGGACCCCCCGGGCGGGGTCTCCGGCTTGCGGCCGGGCTCCTGCTGCTGCTCCTGGTAGAACTGCCCCTGCTGGGAGGCGTACTGGGTGGGCTGCTGGCCCGGCGAGGCACCCGGCGTGACCGGGGGTCCATAGGTGGTCGGCTGGTTGAAGGCGCCGGAAGGCGGGCCCTGGGGGTGCTGCGGCTGCTGCCCGTACGGCTGGCCGTAGGGCGAGTACGGCGCCTGCGGCCTCGGCGCGGGCAGCTTGAGCACGTTGTGGTCGAACAGCAGCGCCGCGACCGCCACCAGCATCTGCAGGATGCCCAGGATCAGCACCACGATCATGATGCCGGGGGTTTCGGCGTTCTCGCCGATCCCCACCATGGCATCGACGGACTGGAACGCGCCGAGCACGCTGAACAGCGCGACGAACGGCATCACCTTCGGCCCGTTCGGCAGCACCCGTAGCGCCGCGAGCAGGCCGGCGACCAGCAGGTACACGGTCGCCCAGCCGGCGAGCGAGGCCTCGTCCGAGAACCCCATGAAGTACTGCACGAGGCCGAGCACGGTGACCGCGAGGCCGAGCAGAACCGCGATGTTCAGGGTCCCGATCGCACCACCGCCCTGCTGCCCCGGCGGGGTCTGCGGCGGGAACGGCCCGCTACCCGGCCCCTGGGGCGGCTGCTGCTGTGGGCCACCGCCCTGCGGGGAGTAGCCGGGCCCACTGCTCGGGAAGGTCATCCTTCTCTCCTGTCGTTCGGTCCGTGAAAAGCTAGCGCACCTGCGGATATCGCGTGCCGGTAGTCCGACGCGACGCCGACCCGATCGGTTGCGTGGCCCTGGCCGTGTTGTTGAGCGCGGCGGGCAACACCTCGCCCGCACACCTTCCGGACGGCTCCGGGCCACCGTCGCATGCGAGCGGGGCCGGGCACCACCGCTGGTGCCCGGCCCCGCTCACTACTGCCTTTCCGTGCCGCTACGGTGCCCTGGAGGGTTGTTCGGAACGACCCGGCGACCGCGGGCCGCCAGGCCCGTGGTCACCGCGGCACGCAGCGCCACCAGTGGGGTGGCGGTGAGCGACGGGCGGTAGGTCGTTGCAGGTCACAGCACTGGCGAGACGCTTCGCGGGGCTGAACAACCCGACTGTTGAACAAGACACCTAGTGCAGGCTCTTGTAGAGCTCGCGGGCGTGTTCGGCGGTTTCGGTGGGTGTTTTGCCGACTTTGACGCCGGCGGTTTCGAGGGCTTGTTTTTTGGCGTGGGCGGTGCCGCTGGAGCCGGAGACGATGGCGCCGGCGTGGCCCATGGTTTTGCCTTCGGGGGCGGTGAAGCCGGCGACGTAGCCCACGACGGGTTTGCTGATGTGGTGGTGGATGTAGTCGGCTGCGCGTTCTTCGGCGTCGCCGCCGATCTCGCCGATCATGACGATGACGTCGGTGTCGGGGTCGTCCTCGAAGGCGGCCAGGGCGTCGATGTGGGTGGTGCCGATGATGGGGTCGCCGCCGATGCCGATGGCGGTGGAGAACCCGATGTCCCGCAGTTCGTACATCATCTGGTAGGTCAGGGTGCCGGACTTGGACACCAGGCCGATGCGGCCGGTGTCGGTGATGTCGGCGGGGATGATGCCGGCGTTGGACTGGCCGGGGGAGATGATCCCGGGGCAGTTGGGGCCGATGATGCGGGTGGTGTTGCCGGTGGCGACGGCGTGGGCCCAGAAGGCGGCCGCGTCGTGCACCGGGATGCCCTCGGTGATCACCACGGCCAGGCCGATGCCGGCGTCGATGGCCTCGATCACCGCGTCCTTGGCGAACGTCGGGGGCACGAAGATCACGCTGACGTCGGCGCCGGTGGCGGTCATGGCCTCGGCCACCGTGCCGTACACCGTCAGGTCCCGGTCGTTGACGGTGACGCTCTGCCCGGCCTTGCGGGCGTTGACCCCACCCACGATCGTGGTGCCGGAGGCCAGCATCTTGGTGGCGTGCTTCATCCCCTCCGAGCCGGTCAGGCCCTGCACGATCACCTTGCTGTCACTGTTGAGAAAAATCGCCATGGTGTTCAGGCTCCTGCCGCTGCCAGCTCGGCGGCCTTGTCCGCCGCATTGTCCATCGTGTCCACCACCGTGACCAGCGGGTGCGCCGCCTCGGCCAGGATCCGCCGACCCTGCTCGACATTGTTGCCATCCAGCCGCACCACCAGCGGTTTCGCCGCCTCGTCCCCGAGGATCTTCAGGGCTTCCACGATCCCCGTCGCGACCGCGTCACACGCGGTGATCCCACCGAACACGTTCACAAACACCGACCGCACATCCGGATCATGCAACACCACATCCAGACCCGCGGCCATCACCTCCGCCGAGGCGCCACCCCCGATGTCCAGGAAGTTCGCCGGCGCCACACCCCCATACCGCTGCCCCGCATACGCCACCACATCCAACGTGGACATCACCAACCCGGCACCATTACCGATAATGCCGACCTGCCCCTCCAACTTCACATAGTTCAAATCCTTGGCCTTGGCCCTGGCCTCCAACGGATCCTCCGCCCGCTCATCCACCAACCCCGCATGCCCGGGCTGACGGAACGCGGCATTGTCATCCACCGTGACCTTGCCATCCAGCGCGATCACCCGATCCTCCGGATCCCGCACCAGCGGATTCACCTCCACCAACGTGGCATCCTCCGCCACAAACGTCTCCCACAGCCGCACCACCACCCCCGCGGCCTCCTCAACCACCGCCTCCGGGAACCGCGCCCGCCGCACGATCTCCCGCGCACGATCCCCATCCACCCCCCTCAGCGGATCCACCGGCACCCGCGCCAACGCCTCCGGACGCTCCACAGCCAACTGCTCGATCTCCACCCCACCCTCAGCCGAGGCCATCGCCAAAAACGTCCGATTCGCCCGATCCAACAAGAACGAAAAGTAATACTCCTCCGCGATCTCCGAAGCCGCGGCCACCAACACCCGACGCACCCTGTGCCCCTTGATATCCATCCCCAGAATCGCCGCGGCCTTCGCCTCGGCCTCCACCGCATCCGCAGCCAACCTCACCCCACCGGCCTTACCCCGACCACCGGTCTTCACCTGCGCCTTCACCACCACCGGGCCACCGATCCCCTCGGCCACGACCCGCGCCTGCTCGGCAGATTCCGCCACAGAACCCGGCAACACCGGCACTCCATGGGCAGCGAAGAGATCCTTCGCCTGGTACTCGTAGAGGTCCACTCTCCAGTCTCCTGACGACACGCGACGTTGCTGTGCTCGGTGTCGGAGCGCGGCCCTCCGGGCATGGGCCCGCCTCCGATCCGGTTGAACGCCGACGACCCTAGCGACCTGCGCAGAGGACGGGGACGGCGCACCTGGTGAGGTCGGTCACTGAGGGTCATTCGACCAGCGTGACGGGCTGTGACCCGCCACACGCGCCACCCGATCGGTGAGCTCGGGGCCGGTCTCCAGCACCGGAAGCCCGGGCAGCGCGGTCCGGACCCTGGCGAGGAACTCCCGGTCCGGTTCGGTGGCCACGGTGATCCCGACCACGTCCGGGTCCTCCTGCTCGACGGTGCGGAGCACGGCGTCCACGGTGGACAACCATCCGCCGTAGACGACCTCCGCGCCGGCGTCGCGCAGCGCGCGGGCCGTGCGCACGGTGGCCACGCCGGGCCGATCCGCGGCGGCACCCGGTTCGACCAGCACCACCCGGGGCGGGGGCCCGGCCACGGTCATCGGCGCTCGCGATCGCCCGCCAGCGCGATCCCGGCGGCCAGCAGCAGGGCCAGCGCGCCTGCCACGGCGATCCACAGGCCGGTGCCGGGGCTCGCGCCGACCATCTCGGCACCGGCCAGCGGCAGCTCCGCGGCCCGCAGTCCCAGTACGCAGGCGGCACCCAGCAGCAGCGCGGCGGCGCGCGGCGGCCGGCTGCGCGGAGCGAGCGCGGCGGCGCCGAGCACGGTGAGCAGCCCGACCAGCAGCCCGATCGACGGGGTGCCGAGGCTCGACCACAGCCCGGGTGCGGTGTAGTCCGGTGCGACCGTCACCGGCGTGCCGAAGGCGCCGACGGCAAGGATCGCGGCGGCGACGAGCGGCGCGGTCAGGCTCGGTCCGGCCGTGGCGGGCGCCGCACCGTCCGGGCCGTGCCCGCCGTCCTCGCGCTCCACCATCCCGGCCACGACCGAGCAGCAGGCCGTGAGCGCGGCTCCGACCAGCGCCACCGACACCCAGAGCACCCCGCGACCCAGCTGCACCAGGTTGTTCTGGATCCCGGTGGCGGCCACACCGGTATCCAGCACGGCCGTGCCGGTGAGCAGCACCCCGGCCCAGGCCACCGACAGCGCGGGGCGGATCAGCGCGGCGAGCCCCGGCACGAACATGCCCAGTGCGAGCACACCGACCAGCGCCCCGGCGATCAGCAGCGAGGTGCGTGCGGGGCTGTCCGGCGCGGTGAACGGCGCCTCGGCGACGAGCTGGTCGGACAGCGCCCCGGCGAGCGCCGCGGCCGCGGTCAGCAGGCCGAGGACCCCGGTGGCGAACTGCAGCCTGCCCAGCCCTGGCAGTCGTGCCTCACCGGCCTCGGCCGTGTCACTGGGGTCACCGGGGTCACCGGGGTCACCGGCGTCACCGAGGTCACCGGTGCGTTCCCGTGACTCGCCCGCGGCGAACCGGACACAACCCAGCGCCGCCAGTGCCAGCGCGGCCACCAGCACCAGCACCGGCCCCGCGCTGCCGCTCAACCCGGGCAGGTGCCAGGACACGGCGACCGGCAGCGCCAGCCCGGTGAGCCCGATGGCCAACCCGAACAGCACCCCCCTGGCCAGCCCGGTCACCCCCGAGCTCACCCCCACGGCCGCGGCCAGCGGCAGCGCGCAGGCCAGCAGCAGGGAACCGACCAGCGGGGCCGTCGAACCCTCGAAGGCACCGCGACCGAGCAGGTAGAGGTCCTCGGAGGTGAACGGCGCCATCAGCAGCCCAACCGAGGCGACCACGCCCATCGACACGGCCAGCGGCAGCCACCGCCGCCTGCCGGCCTCGGGCAGCCCGTCGTCCAACTCGGGACGCCGCCGGATCACCCGCACGGCGAGTATCCCGGCGATACCGATCGCGAGATGACCGGCGAGCAGCAACCAGAAACCCGTGGTCGGCGGCGGGGAGGCCACCGTCCGCGGCAGGTACAGCTCGGGGCGCGCCGCCAGCGAGGCGTCGACCACGAACTGCAGGTCGAGCACGACGCTGCCGGGCACGAGGGCCGCCATCCCAGCAAGCACCCCGGCCGCGATCACCCGGCGTCCCGCCGCGGCGAGGCCGAACGCCAGTGCGGCGGGGAGCACGGCGAGCGCGACGAGCATCGGCGCGCTGGTGAAGCCCGGCGAGCCGCCCTCGACCACGGGCAGGCTGGCACCGACCGCGCGCAACACCGCACCCGCGCCCGCCGCGGTCAACACCCCGGCCAGCGGGACCCCGGTCCGTCCAGCCGCACCCCGCTCGTTCGCCTCCCTGCCGATACGCGAAGGTCCTTCACCCGGGGCCGGGTGAATCGGGCGCGCGCCCCCGGGGCGCGACTCACTCGTCGAGGCCATCGAGGGTCAGGCGCAATCCGGTGCCGGCCGCCGCCCGGAGGTGTCCGCGGCGGGGATCACACCGTGCCCCGGCCCGGCTCGACCCACCCGGTGGCCGCGCGGGGACGGCGGGCCCGGCCGCGGGTGTGCACCACGCTCGTTTCGCATCACGTTCATCGGTCATGACGCTAGCAAGCACCACGGTGTGTGATGTGTTGTCCGACGCCGGTGGCGCCCGTGCCGCGGGGGCGATGCGGCAGTTCCGGGAAGGTTGGCCGCATGTAACACACGTCACACTGATCGGAGTAATGCACGCTCTACCTTGAGTGATCCGCCGTAACGGCGACGGCCAACGACTCCTCGTTTGGCCGACACGCCGACGGCATCTTGCCGACATCGGTGCCCCTTCGTTACTGTCCCCCGGTCCCCATTACAGTCAGATCACGAAGCGGACAGGCCTGTGCAGGCCAGGAGCGGTCCCCCCGAAACCGCTCCCCGGGATCCCCCGCCCGGCGTCCGAAGATCTGGCTCCCCGAGTACGGAAGGCCCTGTCTTGGCTCGACACCGCTCCCCCGGCGGTCAAGCTTCGTCCCCGGCCTTGGATGACGCGCACGATGGTGCCGTCGTTCGGGTCCGGGGTGCCCACCGGCTGCCCGCGCCGTCCTCGGCACTGCGTGGCCGGGTCGTCGTCGCGGCTGTCGCCGCGGGCGCGTTCGCGGCCGCCGCCGCTGGTCAGACCCTGCAAGCCGTCGGATCCTCGGACTCCGACGGGGTCACCCCGCTGGCGAACTCCCAGGACGCCACCGCAGCATTCGGTGTTGGTGGTGACGCCCCCACCGGTGCGCCCGAACTGCTCCCGGTCTCCCGGAGCACCGACGCCTCCGCCGAGGTACAGAAGCTCACCGACAGCGAGCAGGTGACCCAGGCACGGATCGAACGGGAGGCCGAGGCCAAGCGCAAGGCCGAGGAGGAGGCGAAGCGCCCGAAGACCGTCGTGCCCGCGCAGGGACGGTTCTCCTCCGGTTTCGGCGCGCGCTGGGGCGGCTCCCACTACGGCATCGACATCGCCAACTCGATCGGCACCCCGATCGTCGCCGCCGCCGATGGCACCGTGATCGAGGCCGGCCCGGCCAGCGGCTTCGGCCTGTGGGTCCGTGTCCAGCTGTCCGACGGCACGATCCACGTGTACGGCCACATGAACAGCTACTCGGTCAGCGTGGGCCAGCAGGTCAAGGCGGGCGAGAAGATCGCGGAGATCGGCAACCGGGGCCAGTCCACCGGGCCGCACCTGCACTTCGAGGTGTGGCAGTCCGGTAAGAAGGTGGACCCGCGCGCCTGGCTCGCCAACCGCGGCGCCTACCTCTGAGAGCCTGCTCCGGCCCCGCTCCGCCACGTGGCCGGTGCGCGTTACTGACCGGGTAGCCGCCGGATGAAGTACCCGATGGCCACCTGCCACACCAGGCAGAGCCCGCGCCGCCGGCATCTCCGGCAGTGACCCGCCCCGCCGTGCAGGCGTAACAACGTCCGCCAGGCCGCGGCCGTCCTGCCGGCCTCGCGCGCCAGTGTTCCGCGTTCCCCTTTCGCGTGCGCCACGACCTCGTCGAGGTAGCGCCAGACTCCGTCGGAGACGAGCCGAAACCACGATTCGTCCACACTGCGGCCTCCAGTTCCGGCGATGGCGATCGCCATCCCATGTCGAACTTCTGTTCGAAGCCTAGTGCGGGGGTCCGACAGTTTCCGTGGTTGGCCGCCGTGGCGGGGTGGTGGCCGCTACCGGAGGGCGGCCGCGGTCGTCACAGCTTGACCATGGGGACGCTGCCGATCAGCATCAGGCGCACCTTCCCGGAGGCACCGAAGTCGATGGTCGCGGTGGCGCGCGGGCCGGTGCCGTCCGTGGCGACCACCGTGCCCAGCCCGTACTTGTCGTGGCTGACCCGGTCTCCGACATCCAGCTTCATCGCCACGGTGTCCTTCCACCCCGTGAACGAGGTGGTGCGCATACCCCCCGCGGCGACCCCGGCCTGGGCGGAGTCGGCACCGAACCCGGAGCGGCGACCCCAGGTGGTCGCGGCGCGGGGCGAACCGGAGGAGCCGCCGGCGACCGGTTCCTCCCGCCGCCATTCCACGAGCTCGGCCGGGATCTCGTCGAGGAACCGCGAGGCCGGGTTGTTCATCGGCTGGCCCCATGCGGAGCGAACCAGTGCCCGGGACAGGTAGAGGCGCTGCCGTGCCCTGGTGATCGCCACATAGGCCAGCCTGCGCTCCTCGGCCAGTTCCTTCGGGTCGCCGAGGGCACGCAGGTGCGGGAAGATCCCGTCCTCCCAGCCGGTGCCGAACACCACCGGGTACTCCAGTCCCTTGGCGGTGTGCACCGTCATCAGGGTGACCACGCCGGCGTCCTCGTCGTCCGCGCCGTCCTCGCCGTCCTCGTCGTCGGCGCCGTCGGCCGCCGGGATGGAGTCGGCGTCGGCGACCAGCGACACCCGCTCCAGGAACGCGGGCAGCGACCCGGGTGCGGGTACCCCGGGCGCGGCGTCGGCCTCGTCCGCGACGGCGTCGGTGGTGTCGCCGTCCGCGTCCTCGGGCGGCGGCGCGCTCTCGGTGAACTCCCTGGCGACCGTGACCAGTTCGGTCAGGTTCTCCAGCCGGGAGGCGTCCTGCGGGTCGTCCGACTCCTCCAACTCCGTCCGGTAGCCGGTGCGGTCGAGCACCGCCTCCAGCACTTCGGCCACCTCGGCGCCCTCCGCGACCAGTTCGGCCAGCCCGTCGATCAGTTCGACGAACGCCGCGATGCACTTCTGTGAGCGGGAGTTGAGCAGCGGCAACCTGCCTGCGACCGCGTCCCGCAGCGCGGCGGCGAAGGAGATGCGCTCCCGCTCGGCGTGCGTGGCCACCACGGCCTCGGCCCGGTCGCCGATGCCCCGCTTCGGCACGTTCAGGATCCGCCGCAGGCTGACCGTGTCCTCGGGATTGGCCAGTACCCGCAGGTAGGCAAGGGAGTCGCGCACCTCGCGGCGCTCGTAGAAGCGCACCCCGCCGATCACCCGGTACGGCAGGCCGAGCCGGATGAAGATCTCCTCGAACACCCGCGACTGGTTGTTGGTCCGGTAGAAGACGGCGACGTCGGAGTAGTTCGCCTCACCCGCGTCGGCGAGCGCGTCGATCTCGTTCGCGACGAAGGCCGCCTCGTCGTGGTCGTTGTCCGCGACGTAGCCGACGATCTTCGTGCCGTCCCCCGCCTCGGTCCACAACCGCTTGTCCCGCCGGTTCGGGTTGCGCGCGATCACCGCGTTGGCCGCGGACAGGATGGTCTGCGTCGAGCGGTAGTTCTGCTCGAGCATGATGGTGCGCGCGCGCTGGAAGTCGCGCTCGAACTCCTCGATGTTGCGGATCGTGGCGCCGCGGAAGGCGTAGATCGACTGGTCCGCGTCGCCGACGACGCACAACTCGGCCGGCTCGACCCCGGACTCCGTCGGCTCGGTGCCCGCGAGCTCCCGTACCAGGGTGTACTGCGCGTGGTTGGTGTCCTGGTACTCGTCGACCAATATGTGGGTGAACCGCCTGCGATAGTGCTCGGCGACGTCGGGGAAGGCCTGCAGCAGCTCCACCGTGCGCATGATCAGGTCGTCGAAGTCGAAGGCGTTGGCCGCGGTGAGCCTGCGCTGGTACTCGGCATAGACCTCGGCGACGCGCCGCTCCAGGTCGTTCGCGGCCGCGGCGGCCGCCGCGGCGGCGTCCAGCAGCTCGTTCTTCAGGTTGGAGATGTGCACGGCCAGCGTGCGCGCCGGGTAGCGCTTCGCGTCCAGGTCGAGGTCCCTGGCGACCAGGGTGATGAGCCGCCGCGCGTCGTCGGCGTCGTAGATGGAGAAGTTCGAGGACATCTCGAGCGTCTTGGCCTCGCGGCGCAGCAGCCGTACGCACATCGAGTGAAACGTGGATACCCACATGGCATTCGCCCTGCGGCCGACCAGCTCGCTGACCCGCTCACGCATCTCGGCCGCGGCCTTGTTGGTGAAGGTGATGGCCATGACCTGCCCGGGATGCACCCCACGTTCGGCGAGCAGGTAGGCGATCCGCCTGGTCAGCACCCGGGTCTTACCGGACCCCGCGCCCGCGACCACCAGCAGCGGTGTGCCGGTGTGCTCGACCGCGGCCCGCTGGGCAGGGTTCAGGTCCCCGAGCGGCTCGGCGTGCCGGGTCTCGGTCGGGTTGTCGGCGGGGAGATCGAAGAGGGTGCTCATCAAGGGTCCACGCTACCCGGGGGCACCGACGGGGTTCGAAGGTTGGCACGAGTAGGGAAGTGGGAGTTGACCGGACCTGTGCCATACTCGGGGCATGCGCCACCACGCGTTCCGATTTTTCTACGGGATCCGGACTCCGGCTCCCGTGATCGCGTAGCGCACAGTCGCCATCACCAAGCCCCGGAGTCTCACGGACCCGGGGATTTCGGTGAACTCGGGGCCAGTGGGGGTCCGGACCAACCGGAGGTCGGAGATGAATACTCGAACCGAGAATGCGGACGGATCGACCGAGGTACCGCCCCCCGCGGAGGTCGATGCACTGCGCACGGAGATCGATCAACTGGACGCCGACATCCTGCGGCTGGTCAAACGCAGGGTGGAGGTGTCGAGGACGATCGGCGCGGCCCGAATGGCCGCGGGCGGCACCCGGATCGTCTACAACCGGGAGATGGACGTGCTCGCCCGCTACCGCGAACTCGGGCCGGAGGGCCGCCAGCTCGCGATGGCGCTGCTCAACCTCGGCCGCGGCCGGCTCGGTCGCTGAGCACCCGTTCCTGAACCGTCGGAAAACTCAGGGGGTTCCCGGAGTCGCGGCACGGCGATCGGGGGCACACTGGGGGTATGAACACGATCGTCAACCTGATCGCCGTGATCGTCGCCATCGCGAGCGTGCTCGCCGCGCTCGGACATGCCGGTTACCTGGGCATGCTCTACAGCGCGGCGAACAAGCGCGCCGGTGGGTCGCCCATCGCGCAGTACGTGCGGACCAGGTGGGCGCTCGCCGGCGGCACCGCCGCCGCCTCGCTGCTCGCCTGGCTGCTGACCATGGGCGGCCCGGCCCTGGACGTGCTCGCGATCCTGCTCGCGCTGGGTAGCGGCGCGGTCACCACCAAGGCGTTGCAGTCCACGCAGGCGCGGTACCGCAGCGGCGGCTGAGGGAGCACGGCCCGCGGCGTTCCCGCCGCTTACCCGTTTGGCTGCGCCCGTCGGAGTGAAACCGGGCCTCCCGTGCCACCAATCCGGACGAAGGCTCCTACCCTGATGCGGGTGAGGGACCACGGGTGCATGATGCGGTCGGCAAGTTGCCGTGCAAGTGCAGCGTGGCGTGCATATGCTCAGTGCACCAGCTGTTCCGTTGGTCCATTCGGCGGAACGACGCCCGGAATGCCATCAGCAGGCGCGAGGGGAGGGGTCCACCCAATATGAATGGCGGGGCCGAATCCACCGAGCATCGCGCACAACCCACCGCGCACGCGGGCAGGCATCGGAGGGAACGCACGGGTACCTGGACACCCGCCGTGCCCGCCCAGCACGGGGCGAGCAGGCACCGGGCCGCCGAGGACCCGCTGGAGGACTCGGTCAGCGGCTCGCTGCCGACGGGCGCCCGTCGCACCGGTGCCGAGCCCGGCTGCCGGGTCGGTTACCCCACCACCCGCGGCGAGCTCCCGATCGTCGTGCCGGAGCAGCCGACGGTGCCGACCGGCCCGGCACCGATATCCCCGGCGCCCCCGGTACCGCCGAACGGCGCCGGTCACGAGCCGCACCCCGCGGGCAGTGCCGGCACCGAGAACGAGGAACCCACGGTGCGCCGCAAGCGGGTCACCCTCACCCCGCGGCCGGAGGCGGAACCGGCCACGGATGAGGAGAGCCGGCTGTACATCGCGCCGCCCCCGGACGGTCTCAGCAAGTTCGACCTCGGTTCGGTGCCCGCATCGGTCACCCCGCCCCGGAGCTGGCGCAAGGCCGCCTGGTTCGCCACGGCCTCCTCCGGAGGCGTGGTCGTCGCGCTGCTGTTCGCCGGATCACTGCTGGTGAGCCAGCCCACCGAACCCCATTCGCAGGCCATCGACGGGTGGCCGAACTCCTCGGGCGGGCAGCCATCGGTCAGCGGGGAGGCGCCGGTCGACCGGGTCACCAGCACCGGTGGGACGCCGACCGGTACCGCCGAGGGCTCCGGCTCCCTCGGCAAGTCGCGCAGCGGACTCGCCGGCGCCGGATCGGGCGCCAGCTTCCCCGAGCACAGCACCGCCGCCTCGACCACGCGGACCACCACCCCCGCGCCCACCAGCACGCATGCCCCGATCAAACCGCCGGTCACCAGGGCACCGAAGAGCACGGCCGAACCACGGCACGTGGTGATGTTCTTCGACCCGGAGACCATGGGCAAGCGCTCCGAGGACTACCTCAACCTGGTCACCGAGGACGCCGCGCGGGCGCACCGGCTCACCACCGGCCCGCTCGCCACCGAGGGCCCGAACGGCCTGCAACGCCGGTACGCGGACATCGCGTACTTCGAGGTCAAGCAGGTCTACATCGACCCGAACCAGGGCTACACGATCAACACGGTCACCGTCACCCACCACGACGGGAGCAAGACCGGTCAGCAGCGAACGCTGGTCTTCGACGAGAGCAACAAGATCGAGAAGGACGCCCAGTAACGGCTCGAACGCATAGCGCGATAACACGTTCACCTGCTGTTGCAAGTGCAGAGAACACAACCTGTTGCACGTGCAGTGCGGCGAGTGGCGAAAGGTTGCGCTAGTCGGGTGACATGCGTTGCCGCTCGTCGTACTCCGACAGCACTCCACCGATAGAGACTGGTCGCGCCCGTCGCGACCAGGTTCGCTGATCGCCAGAGGTTCACAGCTTTGTCCTCGAGGCAACCAGCCAGACGACCCCGAAAACGAGGCGAACCGGTCGTGCGAGACGGGATACGCACCGGACGGCAGACCTACCCCGTCCGCGTCGACGACGTACTGTGCGCGGAGCTTCTCGATGACGAGATGGTCGACCGCGACCATCTCCGCCAGGCCCTCCGCGAACCGCGGCAGTACCTGCGGCACGTCCCGGCCAGGTCGAGCGCGGGGGAACGGCCGAGCGAGCAGCCACCGGTGCGGCCGGAGAGCACGCTGGCCCGGCGTTCCAAGCTGACCGCGTTGGTGCTGGCCGGTGCGTTGCTCTCCGGGTCGGTGGTGACCGCCTCGCTGCTCGCCGACGACCGCGAGACCCCGCGGCCGGATCGGCTGGAGATCACCGGGCCCGCCGCGCTCGGCGGGTTCGCGATGCCCGAGAGCGGGCGGACCGGGAGCGTCGGCGGCTCCGGCGGCGGGCCGGGACCGGAAACCAGCACCGCGACGACCACCGCGCGGGCAACCCAGCGCAGCGACCCCGCCAGCAGCACGGACACGGGCGCCACCGAAGCGCAGCCGACCGCGCAGCCGGAGGCCACCACGACCGCGCAGGCCAGCCCGCGCGCGGACCGGGTCGCCCTGGTCGAGGAGTTCTACCAGCGGGTACGCGAGAACCCCGTGGACGCGCTCGCCCTGCTCGACCCGCTCCTGACCGGCGACCAGCCGGACACGCTCGTACGGGCATGGAACTCGATGGGATCACTCACCGTGGAGAGCCTGCGTACCTTGGCCGACGGCTCGGTACGGGCGGTGATCACCGTGCCGCAACCGGGCGGCCAGCGGCTGCGGATCATCCAGCTGCTGGAGTTCACCACCGGTGCCACCCCGTTGATCAGCCAGGCGACCCTGCTGTCCGCCCAGCACGCCTGAACGGCCACGCGCCGGCCGGTCACGCGGTGCCGGTACCCTGCGCGGCACCGGCGAAGCGTGCCGCGTGCATGTGCACAGAGTGAACACCTAGCCTTGCACAGGTCAGTCTCGGCAAACCGGCACACAGGTGGCGAACATGTGCATACGCTCCAGCAAATACGGCGCGTGGCCTTCGCTGTCCTACGCTCCGCCCGTGCCCTGAAGACAATGACGGAGCCCCAGAAGGAGGCCGCGTGAGCGACGAGGGTCACCTGGTCGCCGGCCGATACCGCATCGTCCAGCGACTCGGTACCGGCGCGATGGGCGCCGTCTGGCAGGCCCAGGACGAGGTCCTGCACCGAACGGTCGCGATCAAGCAACTGTTGCTGCAGCCGGGGCTGGACGAGGACGAGGCCGAGGACGCGCGGCAGCGCACGATGCGGGAAGGACGGATCGCCGCCCGCCTGCACCACCCGAACGCGATCACCGTGTTCGACGTGGTCACCGACGACCACGGCCAACCCTGCCTGATCATGGAGTACCTGGCCTCCACCAGCCTGGCCGCCGTACTGCAGGAGCAGACCCTGCCGCCGGTCGAGGTCGCCAGCATCGGCGCGCAGGTGGCGGCCGCGCTGACCGAGGCGCACTCCTACGGGATCGTGCACCGGGACATCAAGCCGGGCAACATCCTGCTCGCCGGCAACGGCACCGTGAAGATCACCGACTTCGGCATCTCCCGGGCCAAGGACGACGTCACCGTGACCAAGACCGGCATGATCGCCGGCACCCCCGCCTACCTGGCACCGGAGGTCGCCATCGGCGGCGACCCCGGGCCGGAGTCGGACGTGTTCTCCCTCGGCTCCACGCTGTACGCGGCCACCGAGGGCCAGCCGCCGTTCGGGCTCAGCGAGAACACCCTCGGCCTGCTGCACGCCGTCGCGGCCGGGCAGATCAACCCGCCGCGCCAGTCCGGGCCGCTGGCCAGCGTGCTCGCCGTACTGCTGCACCCGGAGATCGAGCACCGGCCGACCGCGGAGGAGTGCGAGGAGCTGCTCGCCGCCGTGGCCCGCGGGGAAACCCCGCTCGGTGGTCCCGCCGGTGCCGCGGGCGCGACCGCCATCGCCCCGGCCCTCGGCGCCGCGGCGCTCGGCGCGGGCGCCGCCGGGGCGATGGCGGCCGAGGACGACCTGCCCTCCGCCCACTCCGGCACGCTCGGCGACGCCGGGCAGGACTTCTACGACGACCTGCCGGACGAGGGCTACGCGCCCGCGAGTGGCTTCCCCGAGCAGGACTACGACTCCTACGGGGCGCAGGGCCCGGACGCCACCCGTGCGGTCCCGGCCGGTGCCTACGAGGACTACGCCCGCTATGAGGACGCCTACGAGGACCCGTACGAGGACGAGTACCGGGACTACGAGGGTGACTACGACGCCCGTGCGGTACCGCCCGAGGACCCCGAGGAAGAGGAGCGGGGCAACTGGAAACTACCCGCCGCGATCGGCGCGATCGTGGTCGCCGGGCTGGTCGCGCTCGGCGTGTGGCTGTTCAGCGGGCCGAAGGGTAATGACGAGGCGGATCAGAACCCGGTGCAGCCGCCCGCGGACACCACCAGTTCCGCGCCGGTGACCACGACCACATCGGCGGAGCCCACCACCACCGAGGCGACCGAGGAACCGGAACCGACCGGCGAGAACCGTCCGCCGCGGCGGACGCGGAACAACCCGCCGCCACCGCCGGACGACCCGCCGGAGCCGACAGAACCGCCGGAACCAACTACGACCACCACGACGACCGCGAGCGAAACGACGACCACGTCGTCCGACGAGCCCGACCCGACAACGACGGAGGAAGCAGGCTGACCCTCGGCGGCGCTCGGCTCAGCCGAACTCCGTAAACCCGTTAGGCTGAAAGGAAGTTCTTGACTGCCAGCGGAGATGAGGGCCTTGTGACGCCGGAAGGCACGCTCGTCAGTGGACGGTACCGCCTGGATCAGCCGATCGGTCGGGGCCGCGCGGGGATCGTGTGGCTCGCCTTCGACACGCGATTGCACCGGACCGTCGCGGCGAAGCGACTGTTCGTGCGGCCCGACCTCGATCCCACGGCCACGGAGCAGGCAAGGCAGGTCGTCCTGCAGGAGGGCAAGGACGCCATCCGGGTCGTGCATGCCTGCGCCATCACCGTGCACGACGCGCTGCGCGAGGGCGACGACGTCTGGCTGATCATGGAGTACGTCCCGTCCAGGAACATGGCGGACTTCCTCGCCGAGCACGGCACGCTGGCCCCGGAACAGGCCGCGGCGCTGGGCATTCAGCTCGGCTCGGCACTGGCCGCCGCGCACGCGGTCGGGGTGCCGCACCGGGTGCTGGAACCGAGCAACGTGCTGCTCGCCGACGACGGCGGGGTCAAGATCACCGACATCGGCATCTCGGACGCCGCCCCCGACCCTGCCTACCGCGCGCCGGAGGTGGCCAGAGGTGAGCCGGCCACCGCGGCCGCCGACGCGTTCTCCCTCGGCGCGACCCTGTTCGCCGCGGTCGAGGGAACCCCACCGTTCGGCGCGGACGGCAAGGGCGAGCAGGCCGCACCGCACCGGACTGGACCGCTCACCGGCGCGCTGCTCAAGCTGTTGCGCACCGAGCCGGACCTGCGACCGACGATGAACGACACGGTCAAGGCACTGGGCGCGATCACCCAGGGCCAGCAGACCGCGTTCGTGCCACCGACCGCACCGCCGATGCCGACCGTGCCGGTGATGCGCGCCCCGCGGCAGGCGCAACCCGCCGCGCGGGCGCCAGCGGCCGCACCGGCACCGCAGCCACCGCCGCCCCCGGTTCGTCCGGGTCAACCGGCGCCCGCGCCGACCCGGACTCGCCCGAACTCCCGGAACTGGATCATCGCCGCGATCGCCATCGTGCTCGCCGTGGCGATCGGGGTGCTGTTCGCCGAGCTCGTGCTGGTCTAGGGCCGGGTACAGCTAGGACGGTGCCTGCACACGGTGACGCGGGGGCGCGCTCGGGGCCGAAGGCCTCGCGAACGCGGCTGCGGGCCGCCTGCTTGCTCGAGGTGCGGGGTGTTCGAGAGCCACGGCCCGCATACGGGTTCGTCGACCGCGCGCCTTCGTAAACACAGCCTAGGAACCCGGGCTCATCGCATCCAGCAGGGTGGTGACGGCCGGCTGCTCCCGCGCGTGCGTGGCGAGCACGGCGTGGATCGGCCGCACCGGCTGCGGGTTGCGCAGCCGGCTCAGCACCACCCCGGGATGCGGGGAACCGAGCGCGAGTGCCGGGATCGCGGTCACGCCGAGTCCGGCCGCCACGAACCCCTGCGAGGTCTGGTAGTCCTCCGCCTCGACTCCGAAGTTCGGCGTGAACCCGGCCGCCCCGCAGGCTTCCAGCAGGATCTCCCGGCACGGTCCGGGCGTCGGCCACTCGTTGCCGATCCAGGACTCTTCGGCGAGGTCGGCCAGGTCCAGCACCCGCTTGCCGGCCAGCCGGTGCCCCTTCGGCAGCACCGCACGGTACGGATCGTCCAGCAGATGCACGAACTCCAGGTTCCGGTTACGCCGGTTGCCACCCGCGGACACCACGATCGCCACATCGGCCTTCCCGGTGGCGACCATCGGCAGCGGGTCGTCCGGTTCGAACAACCGCAGGTCGAGTCGGATCCCCGGGTACTCGCGGCGGACCGCGGCGACGGCGGGTGGCACCAGCGCCGCGCCCGCGGTGGCGAAGTACCGGATCGCCAGCCTGCCGGTACGGCCGGCCTTCAACTCGGCGAGCGCCGACTCCGCCCTGCCCAACTGCGCGCTGACCAGCTCGGCGTGTTCGGACAGCAGCGTACCCGCCGCGGTGGGCCGAACACCCCGGCCGACGCGTTCCAGCAGGACCGTGCCGGCCTCTCGCTCCAGGGTGGACAGTTGCTGGCTGACCGCGGAGGGGGTGTATCCGAGATTGCGCGCGGCGGCCGTGATCGAGCCGCTGGTGACCACCGCCCGCAACACCAGCATCCGCCGCACGTCCAGCATCCCCTCATCTTACAGTTCTGCTGAAATCACTCTGCACGAAATGTCGCTTGTCCTTACGTCTCGCACTCGCCAGTGTCGTAGGCGGCAGTCCGGCGGGTCACGGGGAGAACCGGGGGGTTGGGGTGGGTGAAGGCAAGACGCTGCTGCGGATGGGCGTGCTCGCGCTGATGTGGGGATCGAGCTTCTTCTGGATCAAGCTCGGGCTGAACGCCTTCTCCCCGGTTCAGCTGGTACTGATCCGGCTCGTGCTCGGCGCGGCCGTGCTGCTGGTGCTGTGCTACGGCTACCGGGCCCGGTTACCCCGGGGCGGTCGGGTGTGGTTACACCTGGGGGTGGCGGCACTGTTCCACAACGCGGTGCCCTTCCTGCTGTTCGCGATCGGCGAGCAGACCGTGGACTCCGGCACCACCGGGGTGCTGAACGCGACGACACCGTTGTGGGCGCTGGTGGTCGCCTTGTTGTGGCGCGTCGACCGCGGGCTGAACGCGGCCAGGGTCGCCGGCCTCGTGGTCGGCCTGGCCGGCACGGCGCTGATCTTCGCCCCGTGGCGGTCCAGTGACCTGCTGAGCTGGGGCTCGGTGGCGATCCTCGCGGGCGCGATGAGTTACGGCTTCGTGTTCGTCTACGAGCAGCGGTTCCTCACCGGCTCGGGGGCCTCCCCGGTCGCGCTGGCCGGATCGCAGATGCTGGCCGCGAGCGGGTTCCTGCTGCTGGCGACGCCCTTCGCCGGGCTGAGCCCGATCCGGCTGGATCCCGGCGCGGTGCTCGCGGTGGTGGTACTGGGGGTGTTCTCCACCGGGATCGCGTTCGCGGTGAACTACCGGCTGCTGGCCACCGAGGGCGCGGTGGCCGCGGCGACGGTCGGCTACCTGATGCCGGTGGTGTCCATCCTGCTCGGCACGCTGCTGCTGAACGAGCACCTGAACCCCCGGGTGGTGGCCGGCATGGTGGTGGTCCTGCTCGGGGTCGCGCTCACCCGGGTACGCCGGAACCGGGCCGGTGGGCGGGCGGAGCCGGACCGCGGCGCGGAGCTTCGGCAGGAGTCAGGAACCCTCCCCTGACTCTCCGGACTCCTCGGCCTCCCGTGCCTCCTTGGCGCGTTCCCTGCGCTGCCGCTCGCGCCGGCTGTAGGTGGCCTGCAACACCGCGTCCTCCGACTCGAAGCTGGAGCCGAGCGCGCCTGCGACGGTGCCCATGGAACTGGCCAGCCACACCAGGCCAAGGTAGTCGGTCAACCCGGCCGGATGCCCCAGCCTGGTCGCCAGGTAGTCGCTCGAGATGACGGTGACGGCGGCCAGCAAGGTCAGCGCGAACAGCACGACGTACATGCAGCTCACCCCGATCACCAGGGTGAGGATCGAGGCGAGGTTGTACAGCACGGCCTCCCGCCGGGAGTCGAGGTGTCGCGGGCGCTCCCACAGGCCGTTGTGCACGATCATCCAGACGACCATCGCCGTCACCGCGAAGACGCTGATCACCGCGAGTCGTCCCGCGCTGAGCGCGTCGGCCATCGACCAGATCGTCGGGAAGAACACGCCGAAGGCCGCGGTGGCCCCCGCGGCCGCGATGGCGCCGGACAGGCTGGGCACCAGGCGCCACGGCCGGTTGTCCCGCACCAGCCCGAACAGCAGCCGCAGCCGGCCGCGCAGCCCGACCAGGGTCAGCGCGGCGTCCAGCTGCTCGTCCGGGGACTCCACCCTGCGTACCGCCGACATCCGTTCCAGCGGCCTGCGCAGGCCGCGCTGCGCGGCCCCGGCGGGGCGACCGTACTCGGACAGTTCCTCCACCAGCACCGCGAGCGTCCGCAGGGTATGCGCGCGCAGCCGCAGCCAGCCGATCGCGGGCAACGCGGCCAGCGCGACCCGGTGCCGGGTGCTGAGGTCCGCGATCACCGGTCGCTCCCGCAGCCGGCGCGGCAGGTCGGTGAGGCAGATCATCAGGTCCCAGCCCTCGGTGGAACGTTTCTCCCTGGCGTGCTCGACGATCGGGATGCGGTTGTTCTCGTCCAGGATGAGCGGTTCGGAGACCACCCGAACCTCCCAGCACACCCGGTCGCCGATCCGTTCGGCCAGCGCGGCGGGCAGTTCCTCGGACAGCCGGTGGGCCAGCTCGGTCGGCAGCCCCGGGTCGGCGAGCAGCCCGATGACACAGCTCGTGCCCGTGGTCGCCATGATGTGTCTCCCCTCCGGTCCCGGCTACCGGAGGCAGGGCTACCCCGTTCGGCGCCCTGGCAATCCGCTAGACCAGCCTGCGGTCGGAGGCCCAGCGGGAGAGCTCGTAGCGGTTGGAGAGCTGGGTCTTGCGCAACACGCTGGATACGTGTGTCTCCACGGTCTTCACCGAGATGAACAGCTCGGAGGCGATCTCCTTGTAGGCGTACCCGCGGGCCAGCAGGCGCAGCACGTCCCGCTCGCGCGGGGTGAGCAGGTCCAGCTCGGGATCGCTGATCGGCGCCGAGCCCGGGCGGTCGGCGAAGGCGTCCAGCACGAACCCCGCCAGCCGCGGGGAGAACACCGCGTCGCCCTCGGAGACCCGGACCACCGCGCGCACCAGTTCCTTGGAGGAGATCGTCTTGGTGACGTAGCCGCGGGCCCCCGCGCGGATCACCGCGATCACGTCCTCCGCCGCGTCGGAGACCGACAGCGCGAGGAACACCACGTCCGGCAGGTCGGGACGCGCCCTGCGGAGCACCTCGGCCCCGCCACCGTCCGGCATGTGCACATCGAGCAGCACCACCTGCGGCCGCGCCCTGGCGATCCCGGCCACCGCCTCGGCGACCGACCCGGCCTCACCGACCACCTCCACCTCGTCGGTGATCGACTCCAGCTCGGCGCGGACCCCGGCGCGGAACAGCGCGTGGTCGTCCACCAGGAAGACCTTCACCGGGCCCCCGGTGTGCACCTGCTCCGTGCTCTCGTTCTCCGTCACGACACTCCTCACCCGTCTCGGCTAGCTCGACGCCGCCGATGCCGCGGCGGAGGACTTGCCCGCCTTCAGCGGCATCTCCAGCTGCACCTCGGTGCCCTCCCCCTGCGCGGTGCGCAACCGGCAGCTTCCACCGTTGCGCTCCATCCTGCCCCGGATCGAGTCCGCGAGACCATGCCGGTCCGCGGGGACGAGATCCGGGTCGAAACCCTTGCCGCGGTCGCGCACGAACACGGTCACCGAGCCGGGCTCCACCTCGGCGTACACGCTGACCTCGTCCACCCCGGCGTGCTTGGCCGCGTTCACGATGGCCTCCCTGGCGGCCTGTACCAGCGCACCCAGCGCCACATCCAGGTCGGCCTCGCCGACCACGACCTGCTGCACCGACACGGCGAAGGTGTCCTCCACCTCGCCGCAGGCCTGGGCCAGTGCGGCGGAGAACTGGCCGTCGTGCGTGTCCTGGGTGCCGGAGCCGCCCCGGTCGGACGGCCGGCCGTAGCCGGAGGGGCCGTACAGCCAGCCGCGCAGCTCCCGTTCCTGACCGCGGGCCAGCCTGGCCACCTCCCGCGGCGAGTCCGACTGCTTCTGGATCAGCGCCAGCGTCTGCAGCACCGAGTCGTGCAGGTGGGCGGCGATCTCCGCGCGTTCCTCGGTGCGGATCCTGGCCCTGCGCTCCTCGCCGAGGTCGCCGACCAGCCGTAGCCAGAACGGTACGGTGAGCACCGCGACACCGACCAGGGTCGCCAGCACGGCGATCAGGGCGAACTGGATCTGGTCCAGGCTGCCGGTGCGCAGCACCACCACCCCGATGCCGGTCACCACCAGTGCCACGCCCGCGCACACCCGGATCGCGGCCGACCAGCCGCCGCCCCCGACCACGACATCGGTCACCCCGGACTTGGCGCCGTCCCGCCAGCGGCGACGCTGCGACTCGTCGGCCTCCCGCCAGACCACGGCGGCGCCGACGATCACCACGGCTACCGGGATGGCCGCCCAGCCGCTGAACACGCCCGCGATCGCGCCGCTGGCCACGGCCAGCCCGACGCCGAGGGCGAGCAGCCCGAACGCCTGCTGCCGCTCCCGCGACTTGTTCCCCGGCCCCGCGGTGTCCTTGGTGTCCCGCTCGTGCGGCGTCTGTGCGACGAACACCCAGAGCAGGCCGTAGGCGAGCAGGCCGGCGCCGCCCAGCCCGGCCAGCAGGGCGAAAGCCGCCCGCACCCAGAGCACCCGCACGCCGAGGTGGTCGGCGAGCCCGCTGGCGACCCCGGCCAGGGCACGACCGGACCGGCGCCGGTACATGGTGGCGGGTCCGGCAGGCTCGGCGGGCAGCGCCGGTCCGGCGGAGACGGCGGGCACGGTACCGCCGCCGGTCGCCTGCCGCCCGTCCTCCCCGTGCTGCCGGGTGACCTGTTCCTGCACGTTAACCATGGTCACACGGCCGGAGCGGCTTTTCATCAGGGAAAGCCCCGATCCGCAACCTCAGGGGTCTTCCCCGATGTGCCCCGCGGGCCGAACGCGCATCCTGGGCGGTATGAGTGGCGCGACAGCAACGAATGCGTCGGGTCCGCCTTCCGGCGGGTTCGAACACACGGTGAAGGACTTCTGGGCGAGCAGGCCACGGCGCCCGCATCGCGGGCGGAAGGTCGCCGGGGTGGCCGCTGCCGTCGGCAACAGGTACGGCGTCGATCCGGTCGTGGTGCGGGTCGCGTTGGTCACCGCCACCGTCTTCGGCGGTTCCGGCGTCCTGCTCTACCTGCTCGGCTGGCTGTTCTTCCCGGACGAGAGCGACGAGGTCGCGCCAGCCGAGGGGCTGCTCGGGCGCGGGCACAGCTCGACGTCCAAGGGGTTGACCGTGGTGCTGTGCGTGGCGGTGTTCCTCAGCGCGAGCTGGGCGCTGACCGGAACCGGCTGGCTGGACGGCGGCGGGCTGATCGGGCTGGCGCTGCTGGTCGCCGCGGTCTACCTGCTGCACCGCGGCCGGGGACACCTGCGCCGGCCGGTCGCCGCCCTCGCGTACCAGGAGGGTCCGGGCGGCACGGCGTTCGCCGTACCGCTGTCCGCGCAGGCCACCGCACCCGGTTGGGACCCGCTCGGCGCCGCGCCACTGGCCTGGGACCTGCCCGATCCGAACCCCGAGCCCCCGCGACCCACCGAGCCGGCCGAGCCACCCGAGCCGCGCGGGCGGAAGTCCAGGATCGGGGTGGCCACCTTCGGGCTCACGCTGATCGTGGGTGCGGTCGGCGCCACGCTGGCCGCCAACGAGGGCGGCTGGTTCACCCCGGCGCACGTGCTCGGGCTGATGCTGGGCGTACTCGGGATCGGGATGGTCACCGGGGCGTTCGTCCACGGCGGCCGGGGCCTGGTCTGGCTGGCGGTCCCGCTTTCCATCGCGGGTCTGCTGCTGACCTCGTTACCGAACGACCCGTTCCGCGGCAGCTTCGGCCCGATCAAGGCCACTCCGACCACCGCCGAGGCGGTGCTTCCGGAGTACCGGACGTCCGTGGGCACGATCGACCTCGACCTGCGGCAGCTACCGGCCGACGCCGAGGTGAGCACCACGGTGGCCACCGGCGCCGGAACCGGCACCGTGTACGTACCGGCGGACGCGGACGTCACCTACACCTGCTCCACCACGGCAGGCTCGGCCAACTGCCTCGGCAGCGAGCGCAGCGGCCTGGACACCGGCCCGGTCGAGGGCGAAGACCTCGGCGATGACGGCGGTCCCGGCGGTGCGAACATCACCCTGGACGTGAGTTCCTCGGTGGGAAGTGTGGAGGTGCTCCGTGGCTGAGTTCGAGACCGACAACCGCGCCGCCCGGCGCGGGGTGGACTGGTCCACCCTGATCGCGGGGATCGCCACCCTGCTGGTCTCCGGCTACGTCCTTTCCGACGGGGCGAGCTGGCTACCCGCCGCGGACCTGCGCTGGGTGCTGGCCGGGGGCGCGGTGCTGGTCGGCGTGCTGATGCTGGTGTCCTCGCTGCGCGGCAGGGGACGTTAGGGCGTGGCGCCGGCGGCGAACTCGAAGTTGCCGGGGCCCACCGCGTTCTCCAGGGTCCGGTAGGCGGCCGCGGGATCGTCGTGCGGCCCGGGGACATAGACCGGTACGCCCTCCTTGCCGAACCCGATCGGGCCCGGACCGGTCCACGGCCCCAGATGCTCGGCGGCCGCCGCGAACTCCTCGTGCGGCTCGAAACCGAGTCCCCGCGCGTACTCCACCGCGCCGAACACCAGGTGCTGGGCCAGCTCCAGCGGCGCCCGCACCGGTTCGGCCGCGAAGTTCTCGAAGAAGGCGTCGACGAACGCGGGCAGCGCGTGCTGGTCCATCTCCCGCGCCGGGATCACGTTCTTCACGCCGAGGCAGTAGACGTCGACCAGGAAGCCGCAGGCGGAGACCCGGTGGCGCCGCAGGGTACGAGCCACCAGTACGCCGACCAGTCCGGTGGTCCCCCCTGCGGGGGTCCCGTCCGGCCAGTCCGGCCGGGGCTCGAAGGTCAGCCCTTCCTGCCAGCCGGGGCTGACCCAGCAGCCGGCGACCTCGCGTTCGCCGATCGGCGTCTCGTCCTGCGCCGCGAGCCGCCGCACGACCGGCACCACCCTGGCTCTCGGAACCCCGAGGGCGTGGGCGATCTCCTTCGGCGAGCTGCCGTTCGCGCGCAACGCGCGCACCTGCTCGGTGAGTTCCGCTTCGTCCATGGCGGCATCATGTCAGGCCGCCGTGCCGGGTGACCGCCCGCCGGTCAGCCGATCAGGTCGGCGACGATCAGGGCCAGCCCGGCCAGGGTGGCGACGATGACACCGACGGCGAGGAACCGGTGCCGGGTGACCCGGTCGTCCCGCAACTCCTCCTCGGTGCGAGTGGAGACGATGAAGTGCCCCTCGCCCTCCGGCTTGGCGATCACCAGCGGGCCGATCCTGTCGTGCACCTCGCCGAGGACGTACAGCCTGCGGCCGGGGCGGATGACCCACTCCTTGTAGTCGAAGCCGATGGTGGAACCGTTGTTGCCGCCGGTGACGAAGTCCGGCAGCCGGAAGCCGAACACCTCCACCGAACCCGATCCACCGTGGTGCGGCTCGAACCGGTTCACGGTCTGCTCGGTCCCGTCCGGACCGGTGCCGTTCGGGTCCACGCCGATGGTCCTGCCCTGCTCGTCGATCAGGGCGTAGCCCTCGTGGGAGGTGTGCTCGGCGACCTTCTCGGTGCGCTTGCGGCGGTAGCGCTTGCCGTCGCGGTACTCGACCGTCTCGTACTGCCGGTCGATCCGGTAGCGGTACCAGACGCACTCGGTCTTGCTGACCTCCGAGGTCAGCAGCCCTTCGGGGCGGGGATGGGCCGCGCCGACCACCTCGGCGACCTTGCGGAAGCCGCCGCTCGCGCCGAGTTCGTCGGACACCTTCCGCAGGTCCTCGAGCTGCGGAATCGTCAGCGTCTCGGTGCCGATCATCGCGTGCAGCTCGCTCTTGGTGTGTCGCATGAAGAAGAAACCCGCCACCGCCGCGACGACCAGCAGGACACCGACGATCCACATTGTTGTGCTCCCCCAGACGGGCTCGTTCCTACTCCCACTCGATGGTGCCCGGCGGCTTGCTGGTGACATCCAGCGCCACCCGGTTCACCTCGCTCACCTCGTTGGTGATCCGGGTCGAGATACGCTCGAGCACGTCGTAGGGTAGCCGGGTCCAGTCCGCCGTCATGGCATCTTCACTGGAAACGGGGCGCAGCACCACCGGGTGACCGTAGGTGCGGCCGTCACCCTGCACGCCGACACTGCGCACCTCGGCGAGCAACACCACGGGACACTGCCAGATGTCGCTGTCCAGGCCGGCGGAGGTGAGTTCCTCGCGGGCGATCGCGTCCGCGGCGCGCAGCGTCTCCAGCCGGTTCGCGGTGACCTCGCCGATGATCCGGATGCCGAGCCCCGGCCCGGGGAACGGTTGGCGGTGCACGATGGTCTCCGGTAGACCCAGTTCGAGGCCGACCCGGCGGACCTCGTCCTTGAACAGCAGCCGCAGCGGCTCGACCAGGTCGAACTGCAGGTCCTCGGGCAGGCCGCCGACGTTGTGGTGGCTCTTGATGTTGGCCGCGCCGGTGCCACCGCCGGACTCCACCACGTCCGGGTAGAGGGTGCCCTGCACCAGGAAGCGGTAGTCGCCCCTGGCCTTGAGGTCGCGTTCGGCCTGCTCGAAGACCCGGATGAACTCCCTGCCGATGATCTTGCGTTTCTCCTCGGGGTCGCTGACCCCGGCCAGCGCGTCCAGGAACCGCTCCCGCGCGTCCACGGTCACCAGGTTGACCCCGGTGGCCGCCACGAAGTCGCGCTCGACCTGGGTGCGCTCCCCTGCCCTCAGCAGCCCGTGGTCGACGAACACGCAGGTCAGCCGGTCGCCGATGGCACGCTGCACCAGCGCGGCCGCCACCGCGGAGTCGACCCCGCCGGACAGGCCGCAGATGGCGTGCGCCTCGCCGACCCGCGCCCTGATCGCGGCCACCTGGTCGTCCACGATGGACGCGGTGGTCCACTGCGGACGGATGCCCGCGATGTCCCGCAGGAACCGGCGCAGTACCTCCTGGCCGTGCGGGGAGTGCGCGACCTCCGGGTGGTACTGCACGCCCGCGAAGCGGCGGGCGGTGTCCTCGAACCCGGCGACCGGGGACACGTCGGTGGTCGCCGTGACGACCGCGCCCTCGGGCGGTGTGGTCACGCTGTCCCCGTGGCTCATCCACACCGGGTGCCTGCCGGGCAGCTCGCGGTGCAGCACCCCGCCCGTGCCGCTGATCTGCACCTCGGTCCGGCCGTACTCGCGGCCGCCGGTGTGCTCGACGTCCCCGCCGAGCGCGCGGATGAGCAGTTGGTGCCCGTAACAGATGCCGAACACCGGCACCCCCGCCTCGACCAGGGCAGGGTCCATGGCCGGGGCACCTTCGGCGTACACGCTGGCCGGCCCGCCGGAGAGGATGATCGCCGCCGGGTCCCTTGCCAGCAGCTCCGCCGCGGTGGCGGTATGCGGGACGACCTCGGAATACACCTGCGCCTCGCGAACGCGGCGCGCGATCAGCTGCGCGTACTGCGCCCCGAAGTCGACCACCAGCACGGGGCCTTGTGCCACCGCGGACCTCCTGTCTCGTGCGAACGGGTGACACCATCGTCGCAGGTCCGCTCCGGACACATGAACGAGAGTTCCGATGGGTTGTCGCGCGCTGTGTACGCGACCGCGATAGCGCGCAGATCAGCCGGTAAGAGGCGCGGGGCGTTCATGCGCACGCCACTCGCGCCGAATACCGTGCTGGTATGGACACCATCACACCCGAACCGCGTGCCGCCTGGATCGCCGGCCGTGCCGAGCAGGGGGCGGACACGCTGGTCGTCACCCACCCGTTCGACGGCAGCGAGGTGGCCACCGTGGCCGTACCCGGTCAGGAGCAGGTCGAGCGCGCCGTGGAAGGTGCCGTCTCGGCCGCCACCCGGTTGCGCCGCCTGCCCGCGCACCGGCGGGCGGAGGCACTGGAGCACGTCTCGCGCGGGCTGGCCGCCCGTGCCGAGGAGATCGCGGAGATCATCACGGCGGAGAACGGCAAACCGCTGCGGTGGGCCGAAGCCGAGGTGACGCGCGCGGTGTCGGTGTTCCGGATCGCGGCCGAGGAGGCACGACGTTTCGCGGGCGAACTGCAGCGCCTGGACACCGACCCGGCCGGCGAGGGCAGGATGGCGCTGGTGCGGCGGGTGCCCCGCGGCCCGGTGCTCGGGATCGCCCCGTTCAACTTCCCGCTCAACCTGGTCGCCCACAAGGTGGCCCCCGCGCTGGCGGTGGGGGCGCCGATCATCGTCAAGCCCGCCCCGCGCACCCCGCTGTCGGCGCTGGTGCTCGGCGAACTGCTCGCCGAGACCGATCTGCCGGAGGGTGCGTTCTCCGTGCTGCCGGTCGAGCTCGAGGCCACCACCGCACTGGTCACCGACCCGCGGTTGCCGGTGGTGTCGTTCACCGGTTCCGGGCCGGTGGGCTGGTCGCTGATGGACCGTGCCCCGCGCAAGCACGTGGTGCTGGAGCTGGGTGGCAACGCGGCGGCCGTGGTACTCGGTGACTGGCCGGACCTGGACGGGGCCGCGCAGCGGATCGCCACCTTCGGCAACTACCAGGCCGGCCAGTCCTGTATCGCGGTGCAGCGGGTGATCGTGGAACGCTCGATCTCCGAGGAGTTCCTGCCGAAACTGCTGGACGCCGTGCGGGCACAGCGCACCGGCGACCCCTACGACGCCGAGGTGTCCGTGGGGCCGGTGGTGGACGAGGCCACGGCGGAACGAATCGTGTCCTGGGTGGACGAGGCCGTGACGGCCGGGGCCACCGTGCTGGCCGGCGGTGGCCGGGACGGGGCGACCGTGGAGCCGACCCTGCTCACCGGGGTGCCCTCCTCCGCGAAGGTGTGGGCCGAGGAGGTGTTCGGCCCGGTGCTCGCGGTGAGCGTGGTGGACGACGCGGACCAGGCCTTCGCCGCGGTGAACGCCTCCGCCTTCGGCCTGCAGGCCGGGGTCTTCACCACCGACGTGCGGCTGGCGTTCCGCGCCTCGGCCGAGCTCGAGGTCGGCGGCGTGGTGATCGGCGACGTGCCGTCCTACCGGGCCGACCAGATGCCCTACGGCGGGGTGAAGCGTTCCGGCGCCGGCCGGGAGGGTGTGCTGCCCGCGATGCGGGACCTGACCGAGGAGCGGGTCACGGTGCTGGCCGGGATCGAGTTGTGACCTCCGCGATCGGCAGCCGCAGCGCGCCGGGCGCCTCGGCCGGCACGGCCGGCTGCCGCGGCGGGACCGGATCCAACCGCCGGTAACCCTCGCCCTGCGCCGGGCGGGGGTCGTCCTCCCCCTTGTTCGGCCACAGCGCGAAGGCACGTTCGGCCTGCGCGGTGATGGTCAGCGAGGGGTTCACCCCGAGGTTCGCGGTGATGGCCGCGCCGTCCACCACGGACAGGTTCGGGTAGTTGAACACCCGGTGGTACGGGTCGATCACGCCCTGCCCGGCGTCGGTCGCGATCGGGGCACCACCGATGAAGTGCGCGGTGAGCGGGATGTTGAAGATCTCGCCCCACGTACCGCCCGCGACACCGTCGATGTGCTCGGCGGTGCGCAGGTTGGCCTCGTGCCCGGCGGCGATGAAGGTGGGGTTCGGCTCGCCGTGGCCCTGCTTGGAGGTGTACCGGCGGCCGAACCAGCCGCGCCTGGTGTAGGTGGTGATCGAGTTGTCCAGGCTCTGCATCACCAGCAGGATCATGGTCCGCTCGCTCCACCGGTAGCCGTTCAGCAGCCGGGCGGTCTGCACCGGGTGCCGGAACATGAACCGCAGCGCCTGCAACCAGCGAGGGGTCTGCGCGGCGCCGTCGGTGGCGATGGTCTGCAACATGCTCATCGCGTTGCTGCCCTTGCCGTAGCGGACCGGTTCGATGTGTGTGATCTCGTCCGGGTGGATGGACGAGGTGATCGCGACGCCGGTGCTGAAGTCCCGCTCGGGGTCCACGGTGAACCGGCCGGAGCCGATGATCGCCTCGGAGTTGGTGCGGGTGAGCTCGCCCAGCCGTGGGGAGAGGCGGGGCAACGCGCCGGTGTCACGCATCCGGTGCAGCAGGGTCTGGGTACCCCAGGTGCCGGCGGCCAGCACGACCTGGCCCGCGGTGAGGGTGTGCGTGAAGTGTCGGGAGGTGGTGCCGGTCTTGCGGATGTCCACCTCGAAGGCGGTGTCTCCGCGTGGGCGCAGCGCGGCCACCGTGGTCAGCGGGATGATCTTCGCGCCGAGCCGCTCGGCCAGGTACAGGTAGTTCTTCATCAGGGTGTTCTTCGCCCCGACCCGGCAGCCGGTCATGCAGGCTCCGCACTCGGTGCAGCCGGTGCGGGCGGGCCCGGCGCCACCGAAGTAGGGATCCTCGACCCGCTCCCCCGGCGGCCCGAAGTACACGCCGACGGGGGTGGGGTGGTAGGAGTCGGCCACACCCATATCGGCGGCGACCTTGCGCATCACGTGGTCGGCGGGAGTGACACTCGGGTTGGTGACCACGCCGAGCATCCGGGTCGCCTGGTCGTAGTGCGACTCGAGCTCGGACCGCCAGTCGGTGATGTGCGCCCACTGGCGGTCGGTGTAGAACGGCTCGAGCGGCCGGTAGAGCGTGTTGGCGTAGACCAGCGATCCGCCGCCGACCCCGGCACCGGCCAGGATCATCACGTCCTTGAGCAGGTGGATCCGCTGGATGCCGTAGCAACCGAGGCGCGGCGCCCAGAGGTAGTTGCGCAGGTCCCATGAGGTCTTGGCGAACTCGTCGTCGGCGAAGCGGCGGCCCGCCTCGATCACCGCGACCCGGTATCCCTTCTCGGTGAGCCGGAGCGCGGCGACGCTGCCACCGAACCCGGAGCCCACCACGATGACGTCGTAGTCATACTCGGTGGTGTTACGCGCAGTCACAGGTAAAGCGTAACCCGCCGACCCCCGCCTGACCAGTAGTAAGTTACCCGCCAGTTCACCCGCCCCCGAAGTGCGTTTAGCGGGCTAACCGTAGCCAGCGCGGCGCCCGACGGTGCGTTTAGCGGGCTAACCGTAGTCCCCGGGCGCGGGCGAGCCGCTCAGCGTGACGTGCGGGGGCGTGCGGAGATGAGGGGCGAGGCGTGCCCCGGGAAGTGCGTTTAGCGGGCTAACCGTAGTGCGCGGGCGGTCAGCCGCGGAGGTTGAGACCGACCTTCTGGAACTCCTTGAGATCGGAGTAGCCGGTCTTGGCCAGCGCGCGCCGCAGTGCGCCGAACAGGTTGACCGCGCCCTCGGCATCCGAGGAGGACCCGTACAACAGCGTCTTCAGATCGACGGAGTGCTCGGCGCCGGGGGCGACCTGCGAGCGGGGCAGCGAGGGATGCGCGGCGGCCGCCGTCCAGTACAGCCCCTGGCCGGGGGCCTCGGTGGCGGCGGTCAACGGCGCGCCGAGCATCACCGCGTCGGCACCGCAGGCGATGGCCTTGGCGATGTCCCCGGAGAACTGCATGCCGCCGTCCGCGAGCACATGCACGTAGCGCCCGCCGGTCTCGTCCAGGTAGTCGCGACGCGCGGCCGCCGCGTCGATGACCGCGGTGGCCATCGGCACGCCGATGCCGAGCACCCGGTCGGTGCTGGTCACGCCCGGGGTGTAGCCGTGCCCGACGATCACACCCGCCGCGCCGGTGCGCATCAGGTGCATGGCGGTGCGGTAGTCACTGACCCCGCCCGCGATCACCGGCACCTCAAGATCGGAGATGAACTCCTTGAGGTTCAGCGGCTCGCCGTCCTCGCCCCCGTCCGGCCCCACGTGCTCGGCGGACACGATGGTGCCCTGCACGACGAGGATCTCCACCCCGGCCGCGAGCAGGTCGGGGGTGAGCTCGGCGGCATGCTGCGGGCTGACCCTGGCAGCCACCGTGACCCCGGACTCGCGCACGGTGCGGATCGCCTCGCTGAGCAGGTCCATCCTGATCGGCGCGGAATGCAGCTCCTGCAGCAGGCGGACCAGCTCACCCGGGTCCTCCGCCTCCCGCGCGGTCCGTACGAGGCGGTGCAGCACCTCCTCCGTGTTCGCCTGCCGCGCCCACAGGCCCTCGGCGTTCAGCACACCGAGCCCGCCGAGCTCACCGAAGGCCACCGCCGTGCCAGGAGACACCACGGCGTCGGTCGGGTGGGTCACCAGCGGCAACTCGAAGCGGTAGGCGTCGATCTGCCACGAGGTGGACACCACCTTCGACGAGCGCGTACGCCGGGAGGGCACGATCTCGACGTCGTCGAAGCCGTACGCCCGCCGCGCGGTGCGTCCCATGCCGATCTCGACCAGGTCCCGCACGTGAAGTCCCCTCTCGCCGCCGTGCTACCGGACCGGGCCACGGTAGCCACCTCGCCCTCCGCGCCGGGCACCGGCCCGGTCAGCGGGTGGTGTAGTTCGGAGCCTCCACGGTCATCGTGATGTCGTGCGGGTGGCTCTCCTTCAGACCGGCCGCGGTGATCCGGACGAGCTGCGCATCCTGCAACTCGGCGATGCTGGTCGCACCCGCGTAACCCATTCCCGAGCGCAGCCCGCCGACGAGCTGGTGCACCACGTTGGCCAGCGGCCCCCGGAACGGGATCCGGCCCTCGATGCCCTCCGGCACCAGCTTGTCCTCGGACAGCACGTCGTCCTGCGCGTAGCGGTCCTTGGAGTACGACTTCACCTCGCCACGGGACTGCATCGCACCCAGCGAGCCCATTCCCCGATAGGTCTTGAACTGCTTGCCGTTGACCAGGATCAGATCGCCCGGCGCCTCGGCGGTCCCGGCGAGCAGGCTGCCGAGCATCACCGCGGAGGCGCCCGCGGCGAGCGCCTTGGCGATGTCCCCGGAGTACTGGATACCGCCGTCGCCGATCACCGGTACCCCCGCCGGCCGGCAGGCCTGGTCCGCCTCGTAGATCGCGGAGATCTGCGGAACACCGACCCCGGCGACGATCCGGGTGGTGCAGATCGAGCCCGGCCCGACGCCGACCTTGACCCCGTCCGCTCCCGCGTCCACCAGCGCCTGTGCCCCGGCCCTGGTCGCGATGTTGCCGCCGACCACGTCCACCGTGTCGCCGAGTTCCTTCTTCAACGTGGCGACGGTGTCCACCACGGCCCGCGAGTGCCCGTGCGCGGTGTCCACCATCAGCACGTCCACCCCGGCGTCGGCCAGCGCCATCGCCCGCTGATGCCCGTCCGCGCCGACACCGACCGCGGCACCGACCAGCAGCCTGCCGTCGGTGTCCTTGGTGGCGTTCGGGTATTGCTCGGTCTTGACGAAGTCCTTGACGGTGATCAGACCGCGCAACTTGCCCGCGCCGTCGACGATCGGCAGCTTCTCGATCTTGTGCCTGCGGAGCAGGCCGAGCGCCGCGTCCGCGGTCACCCCGACCTGGGCGGTGACCAGTGGTGCCGGGGTCATCACCTCGTGCACCGGCTTGCTGTGGTCCACCTCGAAGCGCATGTCCCGGTTGGTGATGATGCCCACAAGGGTGCCCGCGGCGTCGGTGACCGGAACCCCGGAGATGCGGAACCGCGCGCACAGCGCGTCCACCTCGGCCAGCGTGTCCTCCGGTGAGCAGGTCACCGGGTCGGTCACCATCCCGGCCTCGGACCGCTTGACCACCTCGACCGCCTGCGCCTGCTCCTCGATCGGCAGGTTGCGCTGCAGCACACCCATGCCGCCCTGGCGCGCCATGGCGATCGCCATCCGCGCCTCGGTGACCGTGTCCATGGCCGCGGACAGCAAGGGGACACCCAACCGCACGTTGCGGGACAGCCGGGTGCTGGTGTCCACCGAACTCGGCAGCACATCCGATTCCGCGGGCAGCAGCAACACGTCGTCGAAGGTCAGTCCGACCATGGCGAACTTGTCCGGGGCTACGGCGCGGGCGGTGGAGAACTCGCTCGTCATGGCTGGCGGTCGGCCTTCCTCGGCGTGGGAGCAGTGAAGTGGGCGCACTCGTCACCGATGGTATCCGCCTCGCCGGCGACCTCGACGCCTGTGGCACCCGGAGTGACGTCCGGAACACGCCGACGAGCCGGGGCGGCTTCGGGCCAGGCTACTGGACGGCACCCACCACCGGCCCGGTACCGTGCAGGTCGTGCCACACGACGTGCTGCCCCCAGACCCGTTCGCCGACGACCCGGACGACCCGGCCAGGGAGATCGCCGCCCTCGACGAGGAACCGGGTGAGCCGATCAACGACGACGAGCGCACCGAGCTACTGGCTGACCTCGCCGACCTCGCCGTCTACCAGGCACTACTGGCGCCGCGAGGCGTGCGCGGGATCGTCGTCGACTGTGGTGAGTGCGACCAGCCGCACTACCACGACTGGCACCTGCTGCGGGCGAGCCTCGAACAGCTGCTCGCCGACGGGCTCATGCGCCCGCATGAGCCCGCGTTCGACCCGAATCCCGCCGACTATGTGAGCTGGGACTACTGCCGCGGGTACGCCGACGGCGTCACGGCGAACGAAACCGCTCGCTGAACCACGGCAACGAGAAAGGGCGCGCGACCACTCGGGTCGCGCGCCCTTTCTCGTTCGTTGCTCAGTTGGCGGGCTGGTCCTGCGGTTCCTTGGCCTCGCCGGAGGTGTCGAACCGGGGGCTGCTGCCCGGTTCGCTGCCGGTGCCTTCACCGGAGGGCGTGGACGTGGTCGACGGCGGCAGGGAGGTCGAGGACGACGGTTGCTGCGTCGAGGTCCGCGGGTCGAGCTGAGAGGAGGTGGGTGGACCGTCGGACGAGCCGGGCTGGCTGTTCGAAGGCTCCTTGTCCTTCGACTGGCCGGTCCGCTGCGGCGGATCCGACTGGTTGTCCCCCGACCCGCCCTGCGGATCGTTCAGCTGCAAGGACAGCGCGTGGTGCGCGGCGTTCAGCTTCTCCCGATCCTCCGAGGTGGACACCTGCTCCAACGCCCGCCGGGCCTCCTCGAGCTTCTGCCTGGCCTCCTCGTACCGGCCCGCGGTGATGGCGGCCTGTGCCTCGTCGAGCTCCAGTCGCACCGTGGCCGCGGCCTCGATGGACTTCGCCTGGTCGGCGTAGAGCACCTGGGTCAGGCCCCACAGCATGTCCCCAGGCTGCGCGTCCCGTGCCGCGAGCCCGGTACCGGTGAACGCGATGGCGAGCACGGCCGCGGCCGCCGCGACCGGGATCAGAAACCGACGCCTGCGCCCGCCCGACCCGTTGCGCTTGGCCAGCGCTGCCGTTTGCACGGTACGCACGGCGGTCTCGGTGTCGACCAGTTCGGCGAGCGGCTCGCTGTCGATGTCCCGCCGCCACGCCAGCAGCAGGGCGTTCAGCTCCTGGTCACCGAGGCCGTCGGCCACCTTCGGGTCCGAGCCGCCGAGCGCGTCCAGCAGGGCGTCGTCGGCCTGGGTGGCAGTGATGTCCGGGATGTCCGGGATGTCCTGCGGGGAGGGTCGACCGGACTCCTCGGGCTCGGACCGCTCGACGTCCCGCGCGGCGGCGGGCTCGCGCTCGTCGTGCTCACGCCCGTTTTCCCGTTCCGTCACTCAGACCACCTCCTCAGCGGCCAGCACCTTGCGGAGCCTCGCAAGAGCCCGGTGCTGCGCCACTCGGACAGCCCCCGGGGTCGACCCCACGGCTTCTGCGGTCTCCTCGGCGGACAGCCCGACCACCACTCGCAGCACCACGATCTCGCGTTGCTTGTCCGGCAGTACGTCGAGAAGCTGGGCCATCCGCTCGTTCAGCTCACCCTGCAGGGCGCGCTGCTCGGGGCCGACACCGCCTTCCACCTCGTCCGGTACCTCGGCGACCGGCTCGGCGCGGTTACGCGCCGCCGCGCGGTGCGCGTCGGCCACCTTGTGCTGTGCGATGCCGTAGACGAAGGCCAGGAATGGGCGGCCCTGGTCACGGTACGAGGGCAATGCCGTGAGCACCGCGAGACACACCTCCTGCGCGACATCGTCTGCCGAAGCGAACGAACGTTCCTGCCTACCGACTCTGGCGCGGCAGTACCGCACCACAAGGGGACGGATAGCGGCCAGCAACCGATCCACTGCCTGAGGCTCACCCTCGACAGCGGCGGCGACTGGAACGTCCAGTCCATCCCCCACATTGGCCATCGCAGACAACAGTCCCGGTGTTACGTGTAGGCGTGCAAAGAGGCCGGCGTGTGGCGTTCAACATCCCTCACGCCGGTGACACCCACCGTACCGCGCGCACCTGCCGGCGCCTGCTTACGGTCACCACCGGCGCGCCTTTCGGACTCACGCAGGACTGCAAGCGTACCTGCTGTCATCGAAAATTCAACGAACTCGGAAGAGTCGTCGATGTCGGTTTTGTGTACCTGCGGACACGACACGAACCTCCCGCCGTGCGGCGGTACCACACGGCGGGAGGGAGACGGCACCGTCGCCGCTGGTCAGGACACCAGACCGCGGCGGAAGCCGTGCGCGACGGCCTGCGCCCGGTCCCGCACGCCCAGCTTGCGGAACAGCCGGCGGGCGTGGGTCTTCACGGTGTCCTCGGACAGGTAGAGCTCGCGCCCGATCTGGCCATTGCTCTTGCCCTGGCTCATCCCGCGCAGGACCTGCAGCTCGCGTTCGGTGAGCTGCACGCCGGGATCGGAGGGCTGCCGCGGCGCGGGCACCGAGGTGCTGGCGAGGGTATGCGCCAGCGCGGCGACGAGTTCGGGACGCGAGGCGTCCCAGCGAAGGTAGCCGCGCGCACCGCCGGCGATGGCGGCGGCGATGCTGCCCGCGTCGTCCGGAGCGCCGAAGACGATGACGTTGGCTTGAGGATTGGCGGAGACCAGCCTGCGGGTCGCCTCCACACCAGTCGGTACCGCGCGCTGGGTGCCGACCAGCACGACATCGACCGGCTGCCGAGAGTACCTGGCGAGCAACTCGTCACCGTGCGCTACACAGTCGATGCGACTGACGCCGGGGACGGCAGACATCACGCGGGTGAGCCCTTCGCGGACACTGCGTCGGTCGTCGCAGATCAAGACCGTCGTCACGGGGTTTCCTTCCTGCAGCCGGGTGACATTCCATATCCCCTATCGGACGCTTTAGGCCCAACCTTGACACGATCCGGTGGCTTTTTTTGAGAAAGCCTCGCTCGGATGTCGGTATGGGCGGTGTGACCCAGGAAACACGTCAGATCGGCACCCATGGAGATGCCCGCGCCAGCCTCCTTCCCTCGGCGTCTGCCTGTCGTAACACAGCGTGCAACTGGCGAGTAACTCTGGATCGATGCGGCGCGGCCGGAGCCTCGTCCAGTTCGGCGGCGAGCAGACCCGCGGGCCATGCCAGCGACCACAGCTCCAGCTTCTCAGCCGCCGCCAGTGCGGCGTCCACGAGCCCCGCCGCCCGGCTACGTTTCGCGGGCGAACCGCAGGCGCCGAGGGCCGCGGCGAGCACGAGGTCCGACTTGATGGCGTGCCGGACCGCGCCGCGGTTCCCGGCGAGCTCGGCGGCCGGCTCCGCGTGCCGCACGGCTGCCCGTGCCTGCCCCACAACCAGTTCGATCTCCGCACGGACCCAGCCCGAACGCACGCTCGCCCGCCAGCCTGGCCGCCCGGACCCGGCCATGGCGACCAGCCTGCGGGCCACCGCGGGCCGGCCGAGGCCGAGGTTGTCGGCGGCGAGGCCGAGCAGGGCGTCGGCACGGGCGCCGGGGGCGTCCAGCCCGTCCGGGTCGACGCTCTCGGGCACCCTGCCGGCCTCGGTACGCAGCAGCGCGGTGCCGTCCAGCGCGAGCGCACGGGCATGCCCGCCGAGCTGCCGCCGTTGTGCGGCCAGTGCGGACGCGGCGAGTGCGGCGGTGACCGGATCATCCGCGCGAGCGAGCTCCCCGAGGATGGTCGCCGCGGCGGCGTACCGCCCGCGCGCTCCGAGTAGCACCGCGGCCAGCAGCCGGGTGCGCGGATCCGCCCTGCCCGCCGCGGCCAGCTCACGGTCGTCGATGGCGGGTGCGTCGCCGAAGGCCGCGCGGCGCAACCGCTGCTCGGGGGTTTCCGCCGGTTCGGTCATGGAGTGGCCGCACCGCCACCCAGCAAGACGTAGCGGATCCGCTCGGCGGCGGCCGGCAGCTCGCCGAGCAGCTCCACCCGCGCGGGCAGCGTCACCGGATCCCAGCCGGGCCCGCAGGCGAACAGCCTGCTGCGCTGACGCCCGCGGGTCAGCCTCGCGAACAGCCGAGGATCGGCCGCCTCGCGGTGGCGCGCCCACAGCACCACGGCGGCGGGCAGGCTGCGCCGCACGGCGATGGTCAGCACGTCCGCGGACAGCGGCCCGGCGAAGGACTGGGTGAGCAGGCGCCAGGCGGCCAGCCCGGCGCCGAGCGCGTACAGCGGGAGTGCGTCCCGGTCCTCGGGCACGCTGCTGAGCAGCACCGGGCGCTGGTTGGGTGGCTCGGTGGGTACCGGGGTCGCGCGCAGCAGCGCGGCGAGCGACCCCTCGGCGAGCAGGTGCTCCGCCTCGGCTCCGGCGCCGTCCGACCGCCAGCTCCCGTTCAGCGCGGCCCGCACCGGGTCCATCACCTCGGTCCACGCGCGTACCGCACCGTACTCGGCGACGGCCTCGTCAAGCAGGCGCTGCACGGCGTGGGTGTCCATGGACAGCGCCGCGGCACTGAGTCTGCGCGCGAGCCGGGCGGGTCCGATCGTGCCGCCAGGGGATTCGGCGGGCAGCACCACGCAGCCGTTGGTCGCTTCGATACGCACGGACACCTCGGGGGCTGCGGCCTGGGCCCCGGGCTCGGATTTGGGTAGGTGTTCCAGCGCGTAGCGGGCCGCCTCCGCGGTGGACGCGCCGCTGAGCAGCGCGCGTTGCATGAGTTCGAGCCGGTTGACGTCGGCCGCGCCGTACCGGCGGTGGCGTCCGCCGGTGTGCTTGCTCGGACCCACCCCGTACCGGCGGTCCCAGGTGCGCAGGGTGGAGGGGGCGACGCCGAGCCGCCTCGCCACCGACGCGACCGGGAGCGTGGGCTCGGCGGCAACCATGGCGCGGGCCGGAGCACGCACGGCCGAACGTCTGTCGGCTGCGTGATCTGAGCCAGACTCCGATCCCACTCGGTCCAATATCCCGGCCCGAATCGGGTGCGGCAACCGCGGATTTCTCGACACTTCTGAGCTGCTCACACAGACGGGGGATGCCTAACGGTTGAATCGCGGGGAATCCCTTGAACAAGTATTGACGCGGTTCTACCGTTACGCCCGTTGCACCAAATGGAGTAGTCGCACAGTACAACTGCACGATCCGGCGCTGATGGAGCCGGACAGCGGAGGCGGTCACGATGGCAGATACGCGCAGACTCCCTGGGCCGAACGCGGATGTGTGGGACTGGCAGCTCGAGGGGGCGTGCCGGGGGATGGACAGCGGATCCTTCTTCCATCCGGACGGTGAGCGAGGACCGGCAAGAGCCCGGCGGGAGGCCAAGGCAAAGGCGATTTGCCAGGCCTGCCCGGTGCTGGAGTTGTGCCGCAGTCACGCGCTCGCCGTTCACGAGCCCTACGGCATCTGGGGCGGGCTCTCCGAATCGGAACGCGAAAGCATCATCAGATCCGAGAAGCGGTCACTCAGTCTGACCGGTAGTTGACCTGGCGAAGGGTGGGTTTCGGCAGGGGATCGAGCGGGGGTGGCACCGTCGGAGGCGATGCCACCCCCGCTCACTGTCCGGCAGCCGGCTCGGCGCACCGGTCCCAGGCCGCCATCGCGGTATCGATGACCGCATCGAGCTCGCCCGCGCCGTATCCGTCCCGCGCCTGAAGGGAAAGGCCGTTCAGCACCGTGCTGTAGAACGCGCCCATCGCGGCCGTGTCCACACCGGTGGGCAGGTCACCGTCCTCGACCCCGCGGTCCAGCCTGCGCCGGATCTCCTCCTGGGTGACCCGGCGCAGCTCGGCGAGGTAGTCCCGGACGCCGATGTTGCTCGGCGTGTAGTTCGTGGCGGAGAGCACGATCATGCAGCCGTGCGGCAGGTCGGGGTCGGTGTAGGTCGTCGCGTTGTTCCGCAGCATCGCCTCGATCGCCGCGCGGGCGGTGGGCTGCGAGCCGAGCGCGTCGGCCGTGCGGTCGCCGAAGGTGCGGCCGTAGAGCTGGACCGCCTCCCGGAAGAGCGCCTCCTTGCCGCCGAACGCGGCGTAGAGGCTCGGTGAGCCGATCCCCATCGCGGCGGTGAGATCCGTCAGCGAGGTGCCCTCGTACCCGCGTTCCCAGAAGACGTGCATCGCCGCGGTCAGCGCGGCCTCGCGGTCAAAGCCCCGTGGACGGCCTCGAGGTGACATGACTCACTTTCCGTATCGATCGACACAAAAACCCTTGACCCCCGATCGTACCCGGCACAATTATGTGTCGAACGATACAGATATTTGCGACGACGGAGTGACGATGTCTGCACTTGACGGCAAGCGCGCCCTGGTGACCGGGGGAAGCCGCGGGATCGGCGCGGCGGTGGCCGCCCGGCTGGCCGAGGACGGGGCGAACGTGGCGGTGACCTATGTCGGCTCGCCGGAACGCGCGGAGGAGGTCGTGGCCCGGATCGAGGGGTTTGGCCGCAAGGGGTTGGCGATCCGGGCGGACAGCGCCGACGCCGATGCGGTGACGGCCGCGGTGGACGCCGCCGCCGGCGCGTTCGGTGGTCTCGACATCCTGGTCAACAACGCCGGCATCTTCCCGAACGGGCCACTGGCGGAACTGTCGGTCGAGGAGATCGACCACACGCTGGCGATCCACGTCCGGGCGGTGCTGGTGGCGACGAAGGCCGCCGTGGCACACATGACCGAGGGCGGCCGGATCATCAGCACCGGTAGCAACCTCGCGGAGCGGGTGCCCTGGCCGGGGCTGAGCCTGTACTCGGCGAGCAAGTCCGCGCTGCTCGGACTCACCAGGGGGCTGGCACGGGAGCTCGGCCCGCGTGGGATCACCGCGACCGTGGTGCAGCCGGGATCGACGGACACGGAGATGAACCCGGCCGGCGGAGCAGGCGCCGCACCGCAGCTCGACCTCAACCCGACCGGTCGGTACGCGCAGGCGACCGATGTGGCGGCGACCGTGGCGTACCTGGCGGGTGACGGCGGCCGCTTCATCAACGGCACCGCCATCACCGTCGACGGCGGCCTGAACGCCTGACGGCAGCGCGTTTAGCGGGCTAACCGCGCCCCGGCCGCCCCCGGCCCGGTGCGGTTAGCCCGCGAAACGTACTTCGGCGGGGCCCGTGCGGTGCGTTTAGCGGGCTAACCGCGCCCCCGTCGGGGCGGGCTCGGGCCGGTGGGCACATGAAACGGGGCGGCATCTCCGGTGTGGAGGTGCCGCCCCGTTCGAGCGGTACGTGGCCGGCAGGGTCAGTGGCTGTGCCCGTGCCCCTGGCCTTCCTCGGCCTCCTCCGGCCGGTCCACCACGGAGGCCTCCGTGGTGAGCACGAGCCGGGCGATGGAGGCGGCGTTGGAGACCGCGGAGCGAGTGACCTTGACCGGGTCGATGATCCCGGCGGCCATCAGGTCGGTCAGCTCGCCGGTGGCGGCGTTGAAGCCCTGCCCCCAGTTCTGCTCCTTGACCTTGGACACGATGACCGCGCCCTCGTAGCCGGCGTTGGTGGCGATCCACTTCAGCGGTGCGTTCAGCGCGTCCCGGACGATGAACGCACCCAGTGCCTCGTCGCCTTCCAGCGTCCTGGCGAAGCCGTCCAGCTCCTTGACCGCGTGCACCAGCGCCGAACCGCCGCCGGGCACGATGCCCTCCTCGACGGCCGCCTTGGTGGAGTTCACCGCGTCCTCGATGCGGTGCTTGCGCTCGTTGAGCTCGGTCTCGGTGGCCGCACCGACCTTGATCACCGCGACGCCGCCGGCGAGCTTGGCCAGCCGCTCCTGCAGCTTCTCCCGGTCCCAGTCGGAGTCGGTCGTGTCGATCTCCTTGCGGAGCTGCGCGACCCGCGCGTCCAGCGACTCCTTGCTGCCCGCACCGTCGACGATCGTGGTGTCGTCCTTGCTGACCACGACGCGCCGTGCCCTGCCGAGCGACTCGAGGCCTGCCTCGGAGAGCTTGCGACCCAGCTCGGTGGTGATGACCTCACCGCCGGTAACCACCGCGAGGTCGTCCATGAACGCCTTGCGACGGTCGCCGAAGAACGGGGCCTTGACCGCCACCGCGCTGATCGTCTTCTTCAGCGAGTTCACCACCAGGGTGGACAGCGCCTCGCCCTCCACGTCCTCGGCGATGATCAGCAGCGGCTTCTTCGCCTCGACGACCTTCTCCAGCACCGGCAGCAGGTCGTTCAGGGCGGAGATCTTCTCCCGGTGCAGCAGGACGTAGGCGTCCTCGAGCACCGCACGCTGCTCCTCCGGGTTGGTGGCGAAGTGCGCGGAAAGGAAACCCTTGTCGAACTGCACGCCCTCGGTGATGGACAGCTCGGTGGCCAGCGTGGAGGACTCCTCCACGGTGATCACGCCGTCCTCGCCGACCTTCTCCACGGCCTCGCCGAGCAGCGCGCCGATGTTGGCGTCCCGGGAGGTCACGGTGCCGACCTGGGCGATGTTGTCGCGGCCCTTCACCGGGGTCGCCTTGTCCTTGAGGATCTCGACGACCTTCTCCGCCGCCGCCCCGATGCCCCGACCCAATGCGGCCGGGTTCGCGCCGGCGGCCACGTTGCGCAGGCCGACCGACACCAGTGACTGGGCCAGGACCGTCGCGGTGGTGGTGCCGTCCCCGGCGACGTCATTGGTCTTGGTCGCGACACTCTTGGCGAGCTGGGCACCGAGGTCCTCGTACGGGTCGTCCAGCTCGATTTCACGGGCGACCGTAACCCCGTCGAGCGTGATGGTCGGGCCGCCGAACTTCTTGTCGAGCACGACGTGCCTGCCGCGCGGGCCAAGGGTCACCTTGACCGCATCGGCCAGTTGGTTCACCCCGCGCTCCAGCGCACGACGAGAGTCCTCGTCGAAGTTGATCTGCTTGGGCATCAATAACCTCTCTGCTCTATTACCGAAGAGCAAATGAACGCCCCGACCCCCGGCAATGCGGGGCCCGGGGCGTTCGACGCATCACGCGGGTCGTCAGTTGATGACGGCCAGCACGTCGCGGGCGGACAGGATCAAGTAGTCCTCACCGTTGTACTTGACCTCGGTGCCGCCGTACTTGGAGTAGATGACGACGTCGCCTTCCTTGACGTCCACCGGGACGCGGTTGCCCTTGTCGTCGATCCGGCCCGGGCCGACGGCCAGGACCTTGCCCTCCTGGGGCTTTTCCTTTGCGGTGTCCGGGATAACGAGACCGGAAGCCGTCGTCTCCTCGGCCTCACTCGTCTGGACAACGATCTTGTCCTCGAGCGGCTTGATGTTCACGCTCACCGGGTTGACCTCCACGGGTCCGTCGAAAGCGTTGGCAGGTACCTGAATTTCTTTACGGCTCCTACCACCCCGCCGTCGCGGGTGCCGGGGCGTGTGTGGTGCCGTGCAATTAGCACTCTAGCGAGGTGAGTGCTAGCCGCGCAAGCAGGCCCCCTACCTGCCGAAAGCCAGTCAGCACAAGCCCCCTGACCGGCTGTTTTGCTCCGCGGTCAGTTCCCATACGACATCCACGCCCACCTCGGCCGGGGCGAGCGGATAGCGCGGCGGCGCACGCCGGGCCACCTCGGTGAAGCCGAGTCTCCGTGGCACACCCGCGCTGGCCGTGTTCGCCAGGTCGTGCCAGATCTGCACCCGGTCGATGTCCGGGAGCCCGAACGCCTGCACGACCAGCGCGGCCGCGGCTTCGGTGGCCAGGCCGTGACCGGTGTGGGCCGGGTGTAGCCAGTAGCCGATCTCCAGCGCGCCCGGGCCGATCCGGCGTTCCAGTCCACAGGCACCGACCGTCGTGCCCGAGACGGTGATGGCGTAGGCATAGCTCTCGCCCCCGGCCCAACGTTCCTGGGCGCGGGTGACGAAGTCGGCAGCGGCCGCATGGTCGTAGGGCGGCGCCGCCCAGGCCATCCACGGCCGCAGATGGGCCAGCGACTCGGTGACCACGTGGAACAGCGTGTCCACGTCGGTCTCCCGCCAGCGAAGCAGCCGGACCCGGTGCCGGGCCAGTGTGTCGGCGGGATGCACCCGTCCATCATGCGCGGCCGCGGTTAGCCCGCTAAACGCACCCCGGGGACTACGGTTAGCCCGCTAAACGCACCTCCGGCGGTGCGGTTAGCCCGCTAAACGTAGAGAGGGTGGGGCGCGGGTGGGGAGGTAAAGGTTCACCGGGTGCTCACCTGATGGGGCGATGCCGGCTACGGCGCTGCCGCAAGCTGTGCGGGTCCCGACTGACTCCACTACTGCGGGGAGCCCTCATGCCCGAATCAGGCGAGCACACCACCACGACCGCCCGACCCTCACGCCGCAACGTCCTGGTCGGGGGCGCCGCCGTCGGCGCGGCCGCCGTCGCGGCCGGCGCGCTCGGTACCTCCACGGCCGCCGCCCAGGGTGCCGGCGAGCGGATCGCCGGCGACCCTTTCACCCTCGGTGTTGCCTCCGGTGACCCGGACCAGCACAGCGTGGTGCTGTGGACCCGCCTCGCGCCCCGGCCGCTGGCCGAGGACGGCCTCGGCGGGATGAACCGCAGGCGGGTCGAGGTGCACTGGGAGATCGCCCTCGACGAGCGCTTCCGCCTCGTGGTGCGTCGCGGCCACGAGCGCACCGGCCCTGAGCACGGCTACGCGGTGCACGCCGAGGTCGCCGGGCTGCTGCCCGGCTGGGAGTACTTCTACCGGTTCCGGGTCGGCGGGCACGTCTCCGCCGTCGGCCGCACCCGCACCGCGCCCCCGATCGGCGTCTTCGGCTCCGGCCTCGCGATGAGCTTCGCCTCCTGCTCGCAGTTCGAGCACGGCTACTTCCACGCCTACCGCTACCTGGCCGCCGACGAACCCGACCTGGTGCTGCACCTTGGCGACTACATGTACGAGTACGCGCCGGACGTGTACGTCTCCCCGGACGGCAACGTGCGCGACCACCGCGGCCCGGAGACCGAGACCCTGGCGAACTACCGGCAGCGTTACGCCCAGTACCGCACCGACGCCGACCTGCGCGCGGCGCACGCCGTGGCGCCCTGGCTGGTCGTTCCGGACGACCACGAGGTGGACAACAACTGGGCCGACGAGGTCTACGAGAAGCCGCACATCCCGCAGCCGGACTTCATGCGCCGCAGGGCGGACGCCTTCCAGGCCTACTACGAGAACATGCCGCTGCGCCGCCGCAGCAAGCCGAACGGGCCGGACATCCGGCTCTACCGCCAGGTGCAGTGGGGCTCGCTGGCCAACTTCCACATGCTCGACACCCGGCAGCATCGCGACGACCAGGCCTGCGGGGACGGCTGGAAGGTGTGCGAGGACGCCGCCGACCCGGCGCGCACCCTCACCGGGCCCGAGCAGGAAGCCTGGCTGCTGCACAACTTCCGCCGCTCCAGGGCCCGCTGGGACATCCTCGGCCAGCAGGTGTTCTTCGCCCAGCGGCTGAACGCCTCCGGGGCACGCAGCATGGACGCCTGGGACGGCTACCAGGGCTCCCGCGAGCGGGTGGTGCGGGGCTGGCGGGACGCGCGGGTGCGCAACCCGGTGGTGCTCACCGGTGACGTGCACACGCATTGGGCGAACGAGTTGAAGGCCGACTACGCCGACCCGGACAGCCCGGCCGTCGGCACCGAGTTGGTCACCACCTCCATCAGCTCGGGCGGCAACGGCGAGGACTCCGATCCGAGCACCAACCCGAACCTGCGGCGCAACCCGCACATCAAGTTCTTCAACGCCCAGCGAGGCTACGTCCGCACCCGGATCGACCGGCACCGGATCCGCGCCGACTTCCGCGTACTGGACACGGTCACCGAGCCGGAAGCCTCCGCGTCGACCAGAGCCTCCTTCGTCGTTTCCGACCGTCGGAGGGGTCTCACCGAGGTCGAACCGCAGTAAGCTGACCGAGCCCGTGGCCGTGAGTGTCCAACATCACTCTCCTTGCGTTGGACACTCACGGCCCACAGTCACCTGCCCTGGGGGTACTCGATGCCTGTGCGCCGCCTGGCCACCGCCGCCTCGACCGTCCTGCTCGTCGCCGGGCTGGCGGCCACCCCGTCCACCGCGGAGCCGATGCCCGCGGACCAACGGCGCCAGCAGGCCTTCGCGGCCGCGGCCGCCGAGTTCGGGGTTCCCGAGCGTGTGTTGCTCGGCGTCTCCTACCTGGAGTCCCGCTGGGACCACAACGGGGGCACCCCGAGCACCGGCGCGGGCTACGGACCGATGCACCTCACCGACCTGCGCGCGGCGGGCGGGGGCACGCACCACGACGAGGGCGGCGAGGACCCGCGCGGGGACAGCGCGCGGCCACCGCTGCTGCCGCAGGCACCGGCAGCCCCGAAACCGCAACCGGCGCTGCAGACCGTGGACCTCGCCGCCGAGCTGACCGGCACCGACCCGGCGACGCTGCGCACCGACCCCGGGCAGAACATCCGCGGCGGAGCGGCGCTGCTCGCGCACTACCAGCACGCACTGGGCCACGGCACCGGCAGCCCCGCGGACTGGTACGGCGCCGTGGCCCGCTACGGCGGTGCCACCGAGAGCACCGCGGCGGCCGCGTTCGCCGACGAGGTGTTCTCGGTGATCGCGAACGGCCAGCACCGGCGCACCGACGACGGGCAGCGGGTGCGGCTGGCCGGCGACCCCGGCATCGTCCCCGCCAGGGCGCAGCTCGCCGAGCTCGACCTCCGCAATCCCGATCAGTCCGAAGTAGAGTGTCCACGGGAGATCTCGTGCGAGTGGATTCCCGCTCCGTACCAAGAACTTCCCGGCGATGACTACGGTAACCACGACAAGGCGAACCGCCCGGAAGACCAGCAGATCGAGTACATCGTCATCCACGACACCGAGGGCTACTGGGACACCGCGTTGCGGCTGGTGCAGGACCCGACCTACGTGAGTTGGCACTACACCCTGCGGTCCGCCGACGGGCACATCGCCCAGCACGTGCCCACCAGGGACGTCGGCTGGCACGCCGGAAACTGGTACGTCAACGCCAAGTCGATCGGCCTCGAGCACGAAGGTTTCGCCGCGCAGGGCACCTGGTACACCGAGGCGATGTACCGCAGCTCGGCCAAACTGGTGCGGCACCTGGCCGAGCGGTACGACATCCCGCTGGACCGCGCGCACATCATCGGGCACGACAACGTTCCCGGCACCGTCCCGGATCGGGTCGCCCAGATGCACTGGGACCCGGGGCCGTACTGGGACTGGGCGCACTACTTCGACCTGATGGGCGCACCGTTCGAGGGCGGCCAGGTGCGCCCGGGCTCGCACCTGCTGGAGATCGCCCCCGAGTTCACCGCCAACCGGCCGGAGTTCCTCGGCTGCGACCGGGACAACCCCACCGCCCCGTGCCCTTCCCGCGGCTCGGCCTCGGTGGTGCTGCGCACCGAGCCGCGGCCGGACGCGTCACTGTTGACCGACGTCGGGCTGCACCCGGACGGCTCACCCGCCACCATGCGAGTGTCCGACATCGGCAGCCGCACCGAGACCGGTCAGCGGTACGCCGTGGCCGAGGTCCGCGGTGGCTGGACCGCGGTCTGGTACCTGGGCCAGAAGGGCTGGTTCCACAACCCACCGGAGGCGCCGGCCGCGCACGCGGTGCGCGGCAGCATGGCGGTGGCCAAGCCCGGCCTCGGTCCGATCCCGGTCTACGGCAGGGCATACCCGGAGGCCGGGGCCTACCCGGACGGCAAGACCCCGCAGCGGATCGTGCCGCTGCAGTACGAGCTGCCGCCGGGACAACGCTACTCGGTGGGCTGGGGCGGGCGGTCGGAGTACTACTCCGCCACCACCTTCGACCCGGCCGAGCACGTCGTGGTCCGGGGCGACACCCGGTACGTGCAGATCCAGTTCGGCCACCGGTTCGCCTACGTCAAGGCGAAGGACGTGCTGATCCTGCCCGCGACGCGGTAGCGGGATCGGGCTATCCGGGCAGTTCGACCGGCATGACGAGCACGGTGAAGCTGCCCTGATCCGCCGAGCGGACCACCACCGGTTCGAACGGTTCGCCGATCTCCAGCAGCACATCCGGCCCGACGCTCGCCTCCAGCGCGGGGCCGAGCACCGCGGGATCGAACGCGATTCGTGGCGCCGAACCGAGGCAGGTGGCGGGCAGGGCGGCGCCGTCGTCGACCAGCAGCCGCTGCTCGGCCACGCTCAGCACCACCCGCCCCGCCTCGGCAGGTAGCGCCTCGCGCAACCGGGTCCGGTCCACGATCACCCGATGCGGCCGGGGCGGCAGGCCGTCCAGGATCTCCCGGTAAGCAGGGAAGGTGTCCTGGGTCGCCCGCAGCGAGCGGGCCTGCGCGCCGGCCCGCACCGTGGTCTCCGCCTCGCCGAACTCGAACACCACCTCGGGCTGCGCCATCACCCACCGGCCGAGTTCCTGCACCTCCATGCCGGGTACGAGCACCCGGGCACAGCCACCCGTCCGCGCGGGCTCGAGCACGCGCAGTGCAAGCCGGTAGCGGTCGGTAGCCACCAACCGGACCTCGGCCTCGTCCAGCTCGATCAGCACGTGGGTCAGCTGCGGGTACGCCGGGTCGGTCCCGGCCGCCGGGACCACCTGGCGTATCGCGCTGGCCAGCTCCGCGCCGCCGAGCGTCACCTCGGCCGCGGGCTCGGGCAGGGTGCGCAGCAAGTCCTCGACCGCGGCCCGGGCCGCGGTCGACTCCTGCCGGATCCGGTCCAGGTGCGCCCGGAGCAGGTGCCGGGTGTCCTCGGCCGTGCCGTCCAGCGCCTCGACGACCTCGGGCAACGGGAGCCCGGCCCGGCGCAGGGTGCGCAACATGATCGCCCGTTGCTGCTGGTCAGTGCCGTAATGGCGGTACCCGGTGGCCTCGTCCACCCGGGCCGGCCGCAGCACGCCGCAGTCGTCGTAGAACCGCAACGCACTCGGGGTGAGGCCCACCGTTCGGGCGAACGCACTGATACTCAACAACGAGGAAGCATCGTTCATGGAGCTGATTGTGGGCGTTCGAGTCACTCGAAGGTCAACGGCGCTCGGGCGGCGGTCCCGCTCCGAACCAGCCACAATGGATCCGGTCGCGCCGCGAGGAGGTCATCAGTGCGGATCATGCTACTCGCCGGAACCCGGCCAGAGGCGGTGAAGCTGGCCCCGCTGGCGCTGGCCCTGGACGCGCACCCCGACCTCGACCGGACGCTGGTGCACAGTGGTCAGCACGCCGGGCTGGTCGAGCAGGCGCTCGAGCCGTTCGGCCTGGCCGTCGACGCGAGATTGAGGATCCCGCCACGACACACCGGATCGCAAGCCGAACTGGTGGCGAGTCTGCTACCGGCGATGGACGACCTGCTACGCGCGCACCGGCCGGATGCGCTGATGGTACAGGGGGACACGGCCACGGTACTGGCCGGTGCGCTGGCCGCGTTCTGGTTGCGGGTTCCGGTCGTGCACCTGGAGGCCGGGCTGCGCACCCGCGACCTGTCCGCGCCCTTCCCGGAGGAGGGAACCCGCCAGATGGTTGCGCGGATCGCCGCGCTGCACCTGGTGCCCACCGAGGGGGCGGCGGCGGCGTTGCGGGCCGAACGGGTCCCCCACGACCGGATCGTGTATACCGGCAACACCGTGGTGGATGCCGTGCTGGCCATCGCGGCGATGGATCTGCCCGCCGAGAACCCCGCACTCGCCCAGGTCGAGGCGGAACTGGCCACCACCGGTGGCCGGCTGGCACTGGTCACCTCGCACCGCAGGGAGTCCTGGGGGGAACCGATGGCGCGCACGTTCACCGCGATACGCGCGCTCGTCGCCGACCATCCGGACATCCGGGTGCTGCTACCCGCGCATCCGAACCCCGCCGTGCGGGACCAGGCCGAGGCCGAACTGGGTGGCCTGCCCGAGGTGCGGATCACCGATCCACTCGGCTACCCGGATCTGGTCCGCGCGCTACGACTGTCCGCTGTGGTGCTGACCGACTCCGGGGGCATTCAGGAGGAGGCACCCAGCTTCGGTACGCCGGTGCTGGTACTGCGCGAGGTGACCGAACGGATGGAGGCGGTGCGGGCCGGATGCGCGTGGCTCGTAGGGACCGATCCGGAACTGATCGCCAAGACCGCGGGCGCGGCGCTGTCCGGCACGTTACGCGCCGCGGCGGCGCCGAATCCCTACGGTGACGGGGCGGCGGCGGCACGGGCGGTCGCCGCGCTCGAGCGACTGGCGACGCGGGGCTGAGTCAGCCCATATCGCTCGCGACCGGGCGACGCGGTGCCGGGCGTCCGGGTTTCCCGTCGAGTTCGGTGTTGCGCCGGGTCTTCGCCCAACCATTCCGCCGGCGAATGAGCCGCAGCACCGCGCGCCACGAGGTGATGTAGAAGGTGTAGATGTACGCCGCGTAGGCGAATCCCATCCCGATCCCGCGCAGGATGTTCCGGCTGCGCAGGCATTTCATCTGGTACACCGGCCCCCAGATGACGAACGGGGCCAGCCCGAACGAGCCGTAGATGGCGAACAGGATCCAGGCACCGTCACTGAACCATTCCCATACCCGTGCCGGGTCGCCCGCCGTGGTGAACAGCAGCACCAGGAACGGGATCGGGTAGAGCAACGAACCGACCAACTGCATCCATGGCTGGGCGAGGTAGTACATCATCTCCGCCGCCCCGAGCGTACTCAGATGCGGTGAGTCCCAGATCCGCCGCAGGTAACGACCGCACTGCATGGTGCCCTGCCCCCAGCGGGTGCGCTGGGTGAGAAACCGGCGCAGGCTGTACAGGCCTTCCTGGGAGACGTGCGAGTCCGTGGTGAACCCGGTGCGCCAGCCCGCGGTGAGCAGGTGTACCCCGAGTTCGAAGTCCTCGAGCAGGGAACCACGCCACGGCCTCCCGTCCTGCCCGGCAATGGAGTCCAATGCGGACAGCCGGGTGAACTGTCCGTTGCCACCCATGGAGATGGTACCGGTGTAGCCGCGCGAGTTCTGGATCGCGGCGATCGCGGTCCGGAACTCGAGATCCTGCAGCTGCGCCAGCTTCATCCCGAACTTCCGCCGCCACCAGGACCGGTGCGCCGGCTCGGTGTCCCGGTTGCTCATCCAGACGTCCAGCTGCACGGCTCCGACACCGGCGTCGCCGAACAGGTGGTTCGCCGCGCACACCGCAAGGCAGTCGGCCGCGGGCCTGCCGTCGGCGTCCACCACGGCGACGATCGTGCGGTCCTTCGGGATGTGCCTGCCGCTCCAGTCGAGGAGGGCGCGATAGGCGGCGTTCAGCGCGTCGCCCTTGCCGGTGCGAGCTTGTGGCCGGCGACGCCGCACCAGGTGCAGGTACGGATCCGGCGTGCCGTCCTCCCGCGGGGACAGCGCCCGCACCACCTGTGCCGTGCGGTCCGCGGAGTCGTCGTCAACCACCCACACGTGCGCCGTGTCGAAGGTGCCGCGCAGGTAACGCACGGTGTCGCCGATCACGGCTTGCTCATCCAGGCAGGGCACGATGAAGTGCCATTCGAAGGTGTCCGGATCGCCCGCCGGGTACGGCTTGCGGCGCAGGTAGGGCACCACGATCACGACGACGTAGACGATGAACGCCACACTCATGGTGAGCGCGAAGGCCTGGGTGATGCCGAGCAGAACCTTGTAGGACTCGCCGGTCACGAGCGTTCTCCGCCCGTCCTGCCGTTGCGGGTGCCCAACCACACGAACAGCACCAGCGCCAGCGCGCCGCCCAGCACGCTGACCAGCGAGCCCATCAGGGTGTGCCCCCAGTAGTAGCCCTCGGTGACGCCGAGCCAGTCAACCAGCCCGACGATGGCGAGCACCCTGACCTGGTTGACCGCGATGACCGCCGCACCGGCGATGAGCAGCGAACCGATCAGCCGCTTGGCCTGCCGGGGTCGCAACCACAGCAGTACCGACGTGACCAGCAGTAGTGGCATCAGCATGAACACCGAGGAGCATTCCGGCGTCATCCGTAATCCGATCGGGTCGTCGCCACCCAGATTGAAATAGACGGTTTCCCGCCCGCCCGCGACATGTACCTCGTTAGAGCTAATAACGCTGATGATGGCGCCGGAGAGTGTTATCTCCAGCGTGCGATAGGCGCGCTCGACGAGTACCAGACCGAGGAGTATCGCGAGCACGGCCCCGATGGCCATCCTGGCCGGAACGCGCCACGTGTCGGGCGTGGGTGTGCTTGCTACGGCCACAATCCTCCCTCGCATGCAGGGGTCCGAAGTGGACGTGGTGCGGTACGGACCGCAGCGTGTGCGCGACCCTCGGGGACAAGCGAAACACAAATGGAAGGATCGTGCTCCGAAATACACACCAAAGAGTGATCATCTCCCGAAATGTGTTCTATTTTACTCGGTGGTTTCGATACCCCGACTGCGAGTCGTATCGATATCGGCGCGCACCGGCCTGGGCAGCGGCTTGCTCCGGCATTGACCGCCGAGAAAGGTAGGAATAACGAGATGAAGACGCATACCTGGCGTCGGACCGGGCTCCTGGTCATCGCGACCGCGGCCACGGTCCTCGCCGGCGCCGCTCCCGCGGCCGCGGCACCGGGCGACGCCTCAGCGTACGGAGCGCGGCTCAACGTGACACTGGTCGGCGCGGACGCCGTGAATCTCGGTCCGTTCGCCGAGGTCAGCACCGCGGGCCAGTACGGGACCTTTACCAACACCTTCGCCGGGGTCGACGCACCGGGCATCCTGAGCACGGGCGTCATCGAGACCGAGGCGACCTTCGACGAGCAGACCGGAGCGGTCAGCTCGCGGGCGACCACCGCGGACGTGGACCTACCCGTGCTGAGCGCGTTGCCATTCGTCGACCCGGCCGGGGCGGAGGCGATCACCGCCGAGTGCATGGCGACCGAGGAGGGCGTGTCCGGCAGCAGCACGCTGGCCGGGCTGAACCTCGGCGGGCTGGCGGATGTGGCGGTCGAGCCCGCGGCGAACACGGTGGTGGAGATCCGGTTGCCGTTGCTGGACACCCTCGTCGGCCGGATCACGCTCAACGAGCAGATACAGAACGACGACGGCAGCCTGACCGTGAACGCCTTCCACCTGGAGCTGCTCGCGGCCCCGCTGGGCACCGGCGATCTGGTGATCTCGTCGGCGACCTGCGGCCCCGCCGGCCTGCCGATCCCGCTGGCCTCCGGTGCGGGGTTGTGGATCGGGCTCGGCCTGCTCGGCGCCGCGGCCATCCCGGCGACCATCCACTTCGTCCGCAAACGCGGCGCGACCAACGCGGATGTGCCGGCCTGACAGCTAGGTGGTGGGTTATGTACAAACCGCCGGGAGCCGGCGTCGGCACGGCGGGGGGCAGCGTCGGAACGCTGGCCACCACCGGTGCCGACCTCGGCTGGTGGCTGGCCGCGGGCGTCACCCTGATCGCGCTCGGCGTGATCGCGATGATCGCCGTCCACCAGCGGAACCGGAAGCTGCATCGGGAGGTGTCGTGAGCTAGACCGGACCGGCCGGGCTGCCGTGGTGGCCGGTGGACAACCGCCACCACGGCAGCCGGTTCAGACCGACACGGTGCCGACCGGTAGGGCCGGTTGCGCCGAGAAGTCCAGCTCGGACGGTGCGACGTCCGCGGCAAGCAGGTGTGCGCCGAGCGCGGCGATCATCGCACCGTTGTCCGTGCACAGTCGTGGACGCGGGATACGGAGTTCGATCCCGGCTGCGGCGCAACGCTCCTGTGCCAATGTGGACAGTCGGGAGTTGGCCGCTACTCCGCCGGAGATCACCAGTGTGCTGACTCCCGAGTCCAAAGCCGCTCGTACCGCTTTCGCGGTGAGCACGTCCGCGACTGCTTCCTGGAAGGACGCGGCCACGTCGTCGACCGGGATGGACTCCCCGCGCCGCTGCGCGGCCTCGACCCAGCGCGCGACCGCGGTCTTGAGCCCGGAGAAGGAGAAGTCGAAGGGCGCGTCCCTGGGACCGGTCATCCCGCGTGGGAACGCGATCGCCTCGGGGTTTCCGTTGCGCGCGGCCTTGTCGATCGGTGGACCACCGGGGTAGGGCAGGTCGAGCACCCTGGCCACCTTGTCGTAGGCCTCACCCGCAGCATCGTCCACTGTGGATCCGATTTCGGTGATGGCGTTCGCGATGCCGTCCACCCGCAGCAGTTGGGTATGCCCGCCGGATACCAGAAGCGCAAGGCACGGGGACGGAAGTCCGCCGTGTTGCACGGTGTCCACCGCGATATGCCCCGCCAGATGGTTGACGCCGTACAGGGGGACATCCAGCGCGACGGCATAGGCCTTCGCGGCGGCGACCCCGACCAGCAAAGCACCGGCGAGTCCGGGTCCCGCCGTGACCGCGACGGCGTCCACATCGGATAGTTCGAGGTTCGCCGTTTCGAAGGCCCTGCGCACGGTCGGGGTCATCGCTTCGAGGTGTGCCCTGCTGGCCACCTCCGGTACCACGCCCCCGAACCGGGCGTGCTGCTCGACGCTGGAGGCGACCTCGTCGGCGAGCAACTCGACCCCGCCGTCGTCTCGCAGCCGGACCAGCCCGACGCCGGTCTCGTCGCAGGAGCTCTCGATTCCCAGGATGATTCGCGCCATCAGCCCGTCGCCTCCCCGGAGCCGCCGCGCGCGGGGCGCGCCATGGTGTAGGCGTCGGCCCCCGATGGCTGGTAATAGCGTTTGCGCATCCCGATCCGGGTAAAGCCATGCCGCTCGTACAACGCGATCGCGGCGACGTTGTCGGTGCGCACCTCGAGGAAGACGGGGGCATCCAGCTCGTCGGCCTTGGCCAGCAGCGCACGCAGCAGTGCGGTTCCGACGCCCTGGTGTTGGAAGGCGGGGTCCACGCCGATGGTGTTCACATTGGACTCCCACTCGCCGCGCCTGCCTGCGACGGCGAGACCCGCGTAGCCCGCGACCTCACCTTCGGGGGTGAGCGCGACGAGATAGTGACCGCCCGCGTCGAGCTCGGAGCGGAAGGCACGCGCGCTCCACGGGCTGTCCCCGGTGAACAGGATGTGCTCGATCCCGACACATCGGCGAATATGCTTGCTACGCAACGGTTCCAGTTTCACGGTGTGCTCACCCGCTTCCGCGCTCCCGGTTCGGCGGCGTCCGGCCTGCGCAGGTACAGCGGGGTCAGCGGGGCGGGTGCCGCGCTCGCGAGCAGCTCCTCCCTGGCGGCCGTGACCAGGCCGCGCGGGCTCGGCTGGGCGGGCGGGATCACGCGTACCGCACCCGGCTCGGCCGCGTCGGCGTAGAGCTGGGCTCCGTTCCCCGCCGCCAGGCGAATCGCCGAGGACACCTCGGCGGGTCGCTGCACTCGCGGCCCATCGGTGCGGCGGCCCGCTTCGTCGTAGCCGGCCCAGTACACCTCACGCCTGCGCGCGTCGGTCACCACGAGGAACGGTTCGGTGGTGGTGGTCTCGGCGGCGATGGCGTCCAGCGTGCACACCGGGTACGCCGGGATGCCCAAGCCGTGCGCGAGTGCGGCCGCCGTGGCCAGGCCCGCGCGCAAGCCGGTGTACGGTCCGGGGCCGTTACCGCAGACCACCGCGTCGAGCTCGGGCAACCGGATACCGGCCTGCCCGGCCGCCTGCAGCATCTGCGGGGTGAGCAGTTCGCCGTGCGCGCGTGGGTTCAGCGTCACGCGCTCGCCGAGCACGGTGAGTCGCGTGCGTTCCAGCTCGACGACGCCGGCGGTGATGGCCGGGGTCGCCGTGTCGAGGGCGAGTACGAGCACCCTCCGAGCGTACGACCGTCGCCCGGAGGCCGGACACGCAACCTGCCCGGAGCCGAGGCGTCCTGCTGGTGGAAAGTTGTCTGACCTTTTTGATTGATCGCCAATTGATCACTGACTGGAGTGCGCATGTCGAAGACCACTCGGAACCTACTGGTGGCCATCCCGATCGCCAGCCTCACCCTGCTTACCGCGACCGCTCCGGCAACCGCAACACCCGCACCCTTCCTGCGTGTCGACAAAACGACAGTCTCGCCGGGGATGGTCGTGCACGTATCCGCCTACTGCGGCCGCCGGGAGGGCCTCAACCACGTCGGCTCGGCGGCGTTCGCACCCACCGGTCACGACGGCCCCTACCAGGGCAACGGTGGGGTCGTGGTGTTCACCGAGCGCACCCCCGGTGGGGGTGAGGGGTATGCCGAGATTCGCGCCGACGCCGTGCCCGGCACCTACTACGTCGGCCAACGCTGCGGCGGCGGCAACGCCGGCGGCCTCACCCTCACCGTCACCCCCTAACCACCCCGGCCGCTACGTTTCGCGGGCTAACCGTCCCACCGGCCCCCGCCGGGGGTGCGTTTAGCGGGCTAACCGCACCGTGCCGGGCACGTTTCGCGGGCTAACCGTGCGGGGGGCGGACGCGGGAGGGCGCACAACTGAGGCGACGCGGTCGCCGCACTACCCGAGAAGGTGATATTGCGCACACCGTCTCGGGTAGTGCGCCCGCTTCGACGCTGACCGAGGGGCAGGCTGTCGCTGTGACACTCAGATCCGTACGATGTACCGAGATGACCACCCGTCACGCCGACACGGCGGCAACCGGCGTATCGTGCCGGGCGGCGGCAAAACTGTCGGTATCCCGCGGTAACGTAAAGTAAGGGGTCCCCCTAGCGGCGCGAACGGGCCTATCGCGCCGGACCGGGGACGTCGTCGAGGTAATCCCGGGGCAGGCGGTCGCTCCAGGCACCGTGTGGTTCCAGCCGTACCAGCCGCGCATCGTCCTCACGGCGCTCGAGCCGCACCACCAGATAGTCCTCGGAGAGCTGCTCGGCCACACCCTCGCCCCACTCGGCTACCACGGCCGCACTGTCCAGATCGGTGTCCAGGTCGAGGTCATCGAGCTGAGCGAGGTCGCCACCCAGCCGGTACGCGTCCACGTGCAGAAGCGCCACCCCTGCCGGTCCCGCTGGATGCGTCCTGGCAAGCACGAACGTGGGCGAACTGACCCGCCCGGACACCCCGAGCCCCTCGGCGATCCCCCTGGTCAGGGTGGTCTTCCCGGCTCCGAGCGGGCCCGCCAGCAGCACCAGATCGCCCGCCAGCAGCCAACCGCCGATCCGGCGCCCGAAATCCATGGTGTCCTCGGGCGTAGTGAGTTCGATCCTCATCGGCGCCACCACCGAAACCGTCGCCGGGGAGCAGAACCGTCCACCCTGGCCGAACGCTGCAGCAGGTCGATGAGGTGACTGTTCACCAGTTCCGGTTGCTCCAACTGCACCATGTGCCCCGCGCCACGCACCCGGACCAGTTCGGCGTCCGGCAGTTCGGCCGCCATCCGTTCGGCGTGCGAAAAGGGGGTGAGCCGATCGTCATCCGCTCCGATCACCAGCACATGCGTCTCCTTCAGACCGGCCAGCGCGGCATACCGGTTGTGGCTGCCCAGGGTGTCCACGAAGTTCACCAGCCCGCGCACCGGTGTCACGGCGAGCATCTCCAGCATGAAGTCCACCAACCGCGGGCTCACGTCTCGCCCACCGAACGCGAGCCGCCGGATCGCCTGCCGGGTGAGCTGCCCGCCGGCGGCGCGCACGAACTCGACCAACCCCGGCTGCCAGCCGGCCAGCTCGCCAACGCCCTTGGTGAGTGGGTTGTACTTGGACAGCAGCGGGCGAGGCAGGCCCTTCGCGCCCACCTCGCCCGCCGCGGTCGCGATCAGCGCGACCCCGCTGACCCGTTCGGCGAACAGCTCCGGCGCCTGCTCGGCCAGCTCCATGATCACCATCCCGCCCATCGAGTGTCCGACGAGGACGATGGGACCTTTCGGGGCGAGCGCGCGCACCACGGCGTCCAGATCCTTCGCCAGCTGCTCGATCGTGCTGGTTTCCTGAGTCGCCGCACCGGACTGGCCGTGCCCACGATGGTCGTAGTACACCTGTCGAACGGCCGGCAGCCGCAACGTCGCCAGGTCACGGCGCTGGAAATGCCAGCTACGCCGGGAGAGCGCGAACCCATGCACACCGAGCACGGTCAGCGTGGGCTCCTCGCCACCCGACGGATCGATTTCCTCCACCGACAACGGTGTACCGTCGTCGGCCGCGACCGTCGAGGCACGGTCCGCTTCCAGCTCACCCAGCGGCTCGGTCACGAACGGATCCCGCCCGCGGCGCGTGGTAACCGCCAGCGCCGCCGCCACGGCCCCGGTGACCACCGCACCGAGCCCGCCAGCAACGCCAAGGATCCGGCGTGACGGGATCACCGAGCCACCGCGCCGAGGTAGGTACGCACCACCCGCGGGCGGTACATGCCGGTCACGATCTCGTAGTCGATCGTGCCCGCGGTGTCCGCCCACTCTCGCGCGGTGGGCCCGCCGTCCGTTCCCGTGCCGAACAGAATCACCTCGGCACCGAGCTCCGGTACGTCGTCACCGCAGTCGACCACGATCTGGTCCATGCACACCCTGCCGACCACCGGGCACCGTCGACCGTCGAGCCACACGCCCATCCGGTTGGACAGCGTGCGCGGAACACCGTCCCCGTACCCGGCTGGCACCAACGCCACGTTCGTGTCCCGCGATGCGGTCCAGGTATGTCCATACGAGACCGACTCGCCCGCCTCGATCCGCTTCACCAGCACCACAGTGGACCGAAATGTCATGGCGGGACGCAGGTCCTCCTGTTGGGGAACAGGATTGAGGCCGTAGATGGCGATACCGGGGCGGACCAGGTCGAAATGTAGATCGGGCCGGGTCAGCGTGGCCGCCGAGTTCGCCAGGTGTCGCAGAGGATTCAGCCCGACATCCCGAGCAAGCGCGTAACCCGCGTGGAAGCGGTCGGCCTGCGCGTCGATCGAGTGGTGACCCGGTTCGTCCGCGCAGGCGAGATGCGACCAGATGGCGACCACGTCCAGGTACGGCTCCGCGGCGGCGGCCTTGACCAACGCGGGCCAGTCGGCTTGATGACATCCGTTGCGCGCGAGGCCGGTGTCGAGTTTGAGATGCACTCGCGCGGCGCGGCCCACCCGGCTCGCCGCGGTCGCCACCCGACCGAGCTCGGCCAGCGAACTGACCGAGATGTCGACCCCTTGCTCGATACCGGGCGCGAAATCGACGTCGGGCGTGTCCAGCCAGCTCAGCATCGGCGCGGTGATCCCGGCCGCGCGCAGGTCCAGGGCCTCGGCCAGGGAACAGGTACCCAGCCAGGTCGCACCGCCGTCGAGGGCCGCGCGCGCGACCGGCAGGGCACCGTGCCCGTAGCCGTCCGCCTTCACGACCGCCATGGTGGCCGCGCCGGAGTCCGCTGCCCGACCGGCGAGCAGCCTGACGTTGTACCGGATCGCGTGCAGGTCGATCACGACCTCGGCACGGCGCGACTGGTCAAGACTCATAACATCGCGATTTTCCCACAATGATCCGGCATGCCGTCACCTCGGCCGGTTGTGGTGGAGGACACTCGGGTCAGCCGCCGTGCGCCGCCTCGCGCGCCGCCGCGTGTCGCGCCCGGATGTGCTCACCGGTAGCGATGCCGTCCGCGCTCGGATCGTCCAAACGCAACGCGCTGTTGCCCTGCCATCGCGGTGGGTCCGCGGATCCGGCGAGCGCCCACGCGGCCTGCCGCGCGGCCCCGATGGCGACATGCTCAGCGGGCTCCGGCACCGTTACCGGAACGCCGAAAATAATGGGTGCCGCGGCACGCACGGCCGTGGACTGCGCGGCACCGCCGGTGAGCAGCACCTGGCGCACGTCGATTCCGTGCGCGCGCACCGCGTCGAGTCCAGCGGCGAGGCCACACAACATCCCCTCCACCGCGGCCCGTGCCAGGTTCTCCGGCGTCATATTCGCCCGCCGTAGCCCGAACAGCGAACCGCTCGCCTCGGGAAGGTTCGGGGTACGCTCACCGTCCAGATAGGGCAACAGGGTCAAGCCCGCGGCGCCGGGGTGCGCGCCGAGCGCGAGCCGGTCGAGTTCGGCGAGGTCCACACCGAGCATGGCCGCGGTCGCGGTGAGCACCCGCGCGGCGTTCAGCGTACAGGCCAGCGGCAGGAACCGGCCGGTCGCGTCGGCGAATCCAGCTACCGTGCCGGTCGGGTCCGCCACCGGGGCCTCGCTGACACCGAAGACGGTGCCGCTGGTGCCCAAGGAGACGACCGCGTCGCCGGCACCGGCCTCGAGCGCCAGCGCGGCGGCCATATTGTCCCCGGTGCCAGCAGAGATCAACCTGCCATCGGCGGTGTGACCGGCGGGTTCGGCGGGGCCGAGCACCGTGGGCAGTTCGGGAGCGCGACCACCGAAGGCATGCGCGACCAGGTCGTCCCGGTACTCGCCGTTAGCGGGCGAAAAGTAGCCCGTGCCGGACGCATCGCCACGATCCGTCACGGGTTGACGACTCTTCGCGCTTTGCAGCCGCCACGTCAACCAATCGTGCGGCAGGAGTACCCGCGCGACCCGATCGGCTGACCGAGGCTCGTGCTCGGCCAGCCAACGGAGCTTGCTGACGGTGAAGCTCGCCACCGGGACGAGACCGACCGCCTCCGCCCAGACCTCCGGACCACCGAGTTCGGCCACCAGGTCTGCGGCGGCCTGCCCGGAACGGTTGTCGTTCCACAGCAGCGCCGGTCGCACCACCTCGCCGTCTTCGTCCAGGGTGACCATGCCGTGCTGCTGCCCCGCCACGCCGATGGCACGCACGCCGCCGAGCAGGCCGTCGGTGGCCGAGGTCAGCGCGTCCCACCACACCGCGGGCTCGACCTCGGTGGTGTCCGGATGCTCGGCCCGCCCGGTGCGCAGGATGGTCCCGGTGTGCGCGTCGCACACGACCACCTTGGTGGACTGGGTGGACGAGTCGACCCCGGCGACCAGGGTTGTTGACTCAGCCGTCATGGCCGCTGCTCCTTCGTGGTCGGGACGTGGACACATCGCACCGTGGTGCCGCATGCGCGCATCGCGGCTATCTCCTCGTCCGGGGTGTTACCGTCGGTGATGATCAAGTCGTACCCGCCGACATCCCCGTAGGCGTAGGTAGCGGTCCTGCCGAACTTCGAGTGGTCGACCAGCAGGACGTTCCGGTTGGCTGCGTGCAACGCGGCCGTCTTCAGCTCGGCGAACTCGCGCACCGGGTGGTAGAGCCGTCCCCCGGCCACCGCCGTCGCCGACACGAACCCGACGTCGGCCCGCGTCCGGTCGAGGGCTGCCACCGTGTCCGGACCGGCGCACGAGTCGAATTCGGTGTACCGGCCACCGAGCAGTACGACCTCGACTTCGCCTGCTGCCCCGAGCAGCCTGGCCACCTCGACGGAGTTGGTGACCACGGCCAGGCTTTCCAGCGCGGCGAGCCTGCGGGCGAGTGGGAAGAGCGTGGTCGAGTCGTCCAGGAACACGGTCCGCCCTGCGGTCACCTCGTCGGCCGCCGCCTGGCACAGCGTCTCCTTGTACTCGATGTGCAGCCCCTCCCGGAAGCGTTTGGCGGTTTCCATGGTGAGCGCGGGGAACGCCGCGGCCCTGCCCCGGAGCTTGCGGAGCAGCCGTCGCCGCGCGAGATCGTCCAGGTCGCGATGCATCGTCATCAGGCTCACGCCGAACCGTTCGGTGAGGTCGTCGATGCGCACCTCGCCGCACTCGATGACCGTGCGCAGCACCTCCTGCCGTCGGTGCTCGACCACCGCGTCGGAGGACCTGGCCCTAGGCATCGGGGCGGACCACGGCCTTGAGCACCGAACTATCCCGGTTACCGATGGTGAGCGCCTGTTCGACCTCGGCCAACCCGAAACGGTGGGTCACCAGGCGGTCGAGGTCGACGTCACCCCCGGAGGCCAGCGCGATCGCGGCCGGCCAGGTGTTGGCGTAACGGAAGGTGCCGGTGAGCTCGATTTCGTACCTCTGGAGGTGCGCCAACGGCAGGGTGAGTTCGTCGCCACCCATGCCGACCAGCACGACCCTGCCAGCCCTTCCGACCAGACGAATGGCCTCGGCGGTGGCTGCCGGCGCGCCGGAGCACTCCAGCAGCACGTCCGGCTCGTACCCGGCGTCGGCGAGACTGTATGCGGCGACGTCGATCGTGCCGGTCGCCCCCAGTTCGGCGGCCACCCGCAGGCGCCGCGCATTCACATCGGTCACCACGATCTCGGACGCGCCGAACGCCCGGGCGGCTTGGACGGCGACCAGGCCGATCGGGCCTGCGCCCGTGATCAACACGCGGGACCCCGGCTGCACCCTGGCCTTTCGGCAGGCCCACACACCGACCGACAGCGGTTCGAGCAAACCGGCCGCCTCATCGGTCAGCCGGTCGGGCACGGCATGCGCGAATTCAGCTCGCAGGGTGACGTACTCGCAGAAGGCCCCGTCGATCGGCGGCGTGCCGAAGAACCGCATCCCCGGGCACAGGTTGTAGCGGCCGAGTCCGCACTGCGCGCAGCGCGCACAGGGCACACCCGGTTCAAGCGCGACCCGCTGGCCGATGTCGTGCCCGGTGGTGTCCGGCCCTCGCGCGACCACCACGCCGCTCGGTTCATGGCCAAGCACCAGGGGTTGACGCACGACGAAGTCACCGATCCGCCCGTGTTCGTAGTAGTGCACATCGGAGCCGCAGGTGCCGACCGCGAGGACCTGGACCAGCACCTCACCCGGCCCGGGTTCGGGGACCGGCCGCTGCTCGAGCATCACGTCGTGCACTCCACGGAGCACGGCGACGCGCATGGTGTCAGGAACCTCACCCATTGCCGCATTCTTACCAGAACGCTGCTCGCTTGTTAACACATAAACCGATAACTTTCCCCCGTCCCCCACCCGACGCGGTGCGTTTAGCGGGCTAACCGCGCCCGCCGGAGACATACGGAATGCGTTTAGCGGGCGAACCGCACCGAGCAGGTACGGGTGGGGCGGGAGTACGTTTCGCGGGCTAACCGCAGTTGGACGGGGCCGGGGAGCGGACCTGGCGGAGCGCGTCGGGGATAGCCGCCAGTACGGCGGAGGCGGACGTCGGCACGCCCCGCGCGGCGAGCAAGCCCGCCAGCGAGTGCACGTAGGTCGCCATGCCCGCCGCCAGCCACGCGTCGATCCCGGCTGCCAGCAATGCACCCACCAACCCGGAAAGCACATCGCCCGACCCGGCCGTAGCCAGCCATGATCCGCGCGGGACATTCACCAGTACACGCCCGTCGGGGGCCGCCACGATCGTGCAGTGGCCCTTGAGCAGCAGCACCGCGTTGAAACGCGCCGCCGCTTCCCGGGCAGCCGCCACTCGGTCCGCGCCCGGCCTGGTACCGGTCAAACGTTCGAACTCACCCGCATGCGGGGTGAGCACCAGCGGTGTGCCGGGATCACGCGCGTCGAGAACCGCAGGTGCCCTGGCGATGATCGTGATCGCATCGGCGTCAGCACAGAGTGGAACACCCTGGCCCAGGGCGTGTTCCAGTACCTCACGACCTTCTCTTCCCGTACCGATGCCGGGGCCAACCGCCCAGGACTGCACCCGCCCGGCGTCGGTGATCGACCCGGTCGCCACCGTCTCCGGCCAGTGCGCGCGCACCGCATCGGCGGCGGGCCCGGCGTAGCGCACCATGCCCGCGGTGGCGCGCACCGCCGAGCCGGTCGCCAGCACCGCAGCGCCGGGATAGGTGGCCGACCCCGCGGCGATGCCCACGACCCCCTGGCTGTACTTGTCATCCTCGGGCCCCGGCAGCGGCCAGTGGGCCGCCACGTCCCCGGCGTCCAGCCGGAACAGATCGGGATCCGCGAGCTCATCGCCGAGACCGATGTCCACGAGTTCGACCGGGCCGCAGTGGCCGGGGTTGAGCGCATGCACCGGCTTACGTGCACCGAACGTGACCGTGCACGCCGCGCGCACGGCTGGGCCTGCTACCTCGCCGGTGTCCGGATCGACGCCGCTCGGCAGATCGATCGCGAGCACCGGCGCACTGACGTGCTCGAGCAGCTCGGCGGCTTGCGGGCGCAGCGGTCCGCTGGCGGAGATTCCGACGATGCCGTCGATCACGAGGTCGGCGCGAGTGAGCCATTGTGGAGCGTCCTCGACCGGAACCACACGGCCACCTGCCCTGCGCAACGCAGCCAGTCCCCGCGGGTGCGCACGCTCCGGTTTCAACAGTACTGCCGTCACGCCGACACCGCGGCGAAGGAGAAACGCGCCGGCCCATAAGGCGTCGCCACCATTGTTGCCTGCCCCGACCAGCAAGGCCACCCGGCTACCAGCGACCCTGCCAGCATGCTCGGTGAGCATGTCGGCCGCACGCAGGCTAGCGCCGAAGGCGGCGCGACGCATCAGCGCACCCTCCGGAGTGACGGCAAGCAGCCGCTCCTCGGCCGCGCGAATCCGATCCGTGGTCCAGATGCCCTGCACGCGGCTCCTCCGGCTCTACCTCACTCGACGGTCACGGACTTCGCCAGGTTACGTGGCTTATCCACGTCGTACCCGCGGCTGCGCGCGATCTCGGCTGCCAGCACCTGCAGCGGCACGGTGGACACCAGTGGCTGCAACAGGGTCGGGACCGCGGGAGTCTCCACGAGTTCGTCGGCGAACGGCCGCACAGTCTCGTCACCCTCCTCGGCGATCACGATCGTGCGTGCACCGCGGGCTTGGATCTCGCTGATGTTGGACAGCAGTTTCGCGTGCAGCACCGCGCGTCCCTTGGGGGACGGCATCACCACAATCACCGGGAGCCCGTCCTCGATCAGCGCGATCGGGCCGTGTTTCAACTCGCCCGCGGCAAAACCCTCGGCATGCATATAGGCGAGTTCCTTCAGCTTGAGCGCACCTTCGAGGGCGACCGGGAATCCCACGTGCCTGCCGAGAAACAGCACCGCCTTGGACTCGGCGATCCGTTGCCCGAGCGAACGCACTTGATCCACAGTGGACAGCACTTTACGCACCGCGGCAGGCATCGCCTCGAGCTCGGCGAACTCCCTGGCTACCTCGTCCGGGTACTTCGTGCCGCGCGCCTGCGCCAGCGCCAGCCCGACCAGGTAGTTGGCGGCGATCTGCGCCAGGAACGCCTTCGTCGAGGCCACTCCGATCTCGGGCCCGGCGTGGGTGTAGAGCACGGCATCGGACTCGCGAGGGATCTGCGCGCCGTTGGTGTTGCAGACAGCGAGTACACGGGCCTTCTGCTCCCGCGCGTGCCGCACTGCTTCCAGGGTGTCGGCCGTCTCACCGGACTGGGAGACCGCGACCACCAGCGTGTCCCGGTCGAGCACCGGGTCGCGGTAGCGAAACTCGCTGGCCAACTCGACCTCGACCGGCAGCCTGGTCCAGTGCTCGATGGCGTATTTCGCCACCAGACCGGAGTGGTAGGCGGAGCCGCATGCGACGACGAAGACCTTGTCGACGTCGCGCAGGTCCTGGTCGGAAAGACGCTGCTCATCCAGGATGACGCGACCACCGTCGAAATGCCCACGCAGCGTGTTGGCCAGCGCCTCGGGCTGCTCCTCGATCTCCTTGAGCATGAAGTAGTCATGGCCGCCCTTCTCCGCGGCCGAGAGATCCCAGTCGACCGTGAACGGCTTGCCCCCCGCCGGTTCACCGGCGAAGTCGGTCACCTCGTAACCCGCACGAGTGATCACCACCAGCTGGTCCTGGCCGAGTTCGACGGCTTCGCGCGTGTGCTCGATAAACGCGGCCACGTCGGAGGCGACGAAGGTCTCACCCGCGCCCACACCGACTACCAGTGGTGACGACCGGCGGGCCGCGACGACCAGGTCTGGCTGATCGGCATGCGTCACGACCAGCGTGAACGCACCTTCCAAGCGACGGCACACCGAACGGACGCTCGCGGGCAGGTCACCAGCCGTGGCTCCGTCGGTGTAGGCGCGGGCGATCAGGTGCGCGGCGGTTTCGGTGTCGGTGTCGCTGGTCAACTCGACGCCCGCCTGCTCCAACTCGGCACGCAGGGTCGCGAAGTTCTCGATGATCCCGTTGTGCACGACGGCGACCTGGTCGGTGGCATCGCGGTGCGGGTGCGAGTTGCGGTCGACCGGCGGACCGTGCGTGGCCCAGCGGGTATGTCCCATGCCCGCGGTACCGGTGAAATGACCCCGTCCGAGTGAGTCGAGTTCGATCTCGAGGTTCGCCAGCCGCCCCGCCTTGCGCTCGACGGTCAGGGCGCCGGCACCGTCGAGCACAGCGACGCCCGCCGAGTCGTAGCCGCGGTACTCCATGCGTCGCAGCCCGCCGAGTATCACCTCGAGCGCCTGCCGATGGCCGACGTATCCCACGATTCCGCACACGGCCGTCAGCCTAACGACGCCCCCGTTCACCCCTGTGCCGGGCACGCTCACGCGACGGTTAGCCCGCTAAACGCAGCGTGCGGGGGCCGCGGCGAGTGCGGTTAGCCCGCTAAACGCACTTCCAGGGTGCCCGCTGACTACGGTCCGCCTGCTAAACGCGCCGGGCGGGCCGCGGGTGGCGGGGGGCAGTAAGGTCACGCGCATGGCCAGCAAGCCCAAGCGGATCCTCGAGGAGCTGTCCCATCCGGGGCCGCACGATGTGCTACGCGGCGACCTCGCACTGGTCGGGCTCCCCGGGGTGGTGTACACGCCGCGCACCGGCCTGAACTTGCCCGGTATCGCGTTCGGCCACGGCTGGCTGCAGCCGCCGGGGCTTTACCGCGGCCTGCTCCGCCACCTGGCGAGCTGGGGTGTGGTCGCCGCCGCTCCCGCGACCGAGCGCGGCCCGTTGCCCTCGCACCGGCAGCTCGCCGCGGACCTGCGCACCGCGCTCGAGGTGACGACCGGTGTTCGGCTCGGGCCGTCCGGGATCAGCGTCGACCCCGAGCGGCTCGGCCTCGCCGGGCATTCGGTCGGCGGCGGGGCCGCGGTGCTCGCCGCGGCCGCCGACGGCGCGCCGCGGGTCAGGGCCGTGGCGACCTTCGCCGCGGCGCAGACGATCCCGGCCGCCACCGAGGCCGCCCGGCACATCGACGCGCCGGGCCTGCACCTCGCCGCGGCGGAGGACATGGTCGCACCGGCCGCGGGGAACGCGGACGCGATCACCAGGGCCTGGCGCGGGCAGGCGCAACTGCGGACGGTCCCGAAGGTTTCCCACCTCGCCCTCGCCGAGGGCACGCACTGGAGCAGGCTGCTCCTGCACGGCAAGCCGCACCGACCCACCCAGCGGCTGGTCCGAGCACTGTTCACCGCGTTCTTCCTGACCCACCTCACCCGCACGGACGACTACCGCCCGTTGCTGGAGGCCGACCTGAAGCACGCCGCGATCACGCTGGACAGTGAGCAGGCGGACGCCGAGCTCAGCACCGGTTCCTGAGCGCCCTCACTTCATCCACTGGTTGTTCGAGAAGTCCTCGTCGTCGAAGTCTCCCTGGTCGCGGGCGTGCCGGCCGGCACGGTGGGTAGGCCGGGACGGTTCGGGAGACGCCGGCGCGGGCGGCGCCGGCTCCACCGGGGGTTTCGGTTCCTGCCACATGCCCGTCGGTGCGGCGGCCGGCGCCTCGAACCGCGCGTAGCCACTCGCGGCGGGCTCCTCGGGTTCCTCCTCCGGTCCGAAACCCATCACGTTGTTCTTGTCCGCCAGCGTCTTCTCGGTCGCCCAGCCGCCGGCCTCCTCCTTGCGCTTGCCGAGCTCCCGCCGGTGCTCGACGTACCGCTCGGCCGCCTGCACCTGCTTGGTCATGTACTCGTGCGACTTGGCCTTGATTTCCTCGCCCTGCCGCTCCCGCAGCGCGCTGCGGTCGGCCTGCTCCCGAACGAGCTCACCCAGCGCGGCTCGCATCCGCTCGACCCGTCCTACGCCGTCCATCGGCCCTCCTCACGCCCGCGATCCACGGATCACCGGTCGAACCGGATCGAACGGTCGCCTTCCTCGTCCAGCGATCCGCTGATCCGGCCACCTCCACCGTTCGTCTCGAAGATGCCACCGTCGATGCGGTACTGGTTCCCGCCACGCTCCTGGTCGCCGCCCTGACCACCGGCGCCGCCCATGGCGCCCATACCGCCACCCATCATGCCCATCCCGGCGCCGCCCGTGGCACCCGACTGCGCGGTCGACGCCGCGGCGGGCGCCTCGCCGAGACCACCCGGCGTGGCCCCGAGCCCCGCGCCGGCACCCGCAGGCTGCGCGGACGCGCCACTCTGCGCCCCGGCGTTCATCGCGGACGAATCGTCCAGGCCACCGCCCAGCGCGGAGACCCCACCGCCACCGTCGGACGCGGCGCCGGCGGCCACACCGTCACCGACCGCCTGCGGCTCGGTCCCCGCGGCGTCGCCGGTCCCCGGCTCACCTCCGGCGGGAGCGCCGACGGAGCCGTCGGAGTCCCCGCCCATGTCCGGGTCGACATTCGCCTCGGCCGGACCCGCGGCCACCGACCCACCGCCGTCCAGGCTCGCGCCATCCCCGCCGGCCGGCGGGGGGCCGTCCGTCCTGGCTCGGATGTCCTCACCACGCAACGGCTCCGGGCCACCCCTGATCTCCTCGGCCGACTCGGATTCCTCGCCCAGGGTGTACACCGTCGGCTCACCGGAACCGTCATCGATCGTGATCGTGGTCGGCCCGTCGGGCCCGTCCGGTTGCTCCGCGGTGATCTTGAGGTTGCCGTCCTCGATGTGGATCTTGCCGTCCGGCCCCGGTCGGTAGACCTGCTCACCGCCGGCGGCACCGTCCTCGGCGCCACTGCCCTCCGGGCCGAACTCGCCGGGCTCGGACTCCTCGCCGGGCTCGCCTTCGGGGTCGGTGCCGAAGTCGAGCTTGTACTCCTTCGGCTCACCGGAACCGTCATCCACCGAGATACCCATCCGGCCCTGCTCGTCGGGCTCCTCCATGGAGATCTTGTGGTCGCCCTTCTCCACGGTGACGTTGTCCCGGTCGTCCCCGGTGTCCGTGATCGCCTCACCGGTCTCCGGGTCGATCGGGTACGGCTTCCCGGTACCCGGATCGACCTCCAACGGCTTACCGGTGATCGGATTGGTACCCGGCCCGGTGTCCCCCGTCTCCGGCGGCTCGCTGACCGAGGGTGTGGTGCCTCCGCCGCCGGCGCCGATCCCACCGCTCGGGCCACCGCCTCCACCACCGATGCCTCCACCACCGGTACCACCGCCGCCGCTGCCGCCACCCCCGTTACCGCCAGGGCCCGGACCGGAACCCGGCGGCGGCTGGAACGGCTGCTGTTCACCCGTGCCCTGAAACTCGTTCTCGACCTCGTTCATCACGCCATCGAGCTGGTCGTAGGCGTTGTTCACGAGTTCCTTGGTGTCATCGCAGATCTTCTCGAAGCCCTTGTAGAGCCGGTCCCACATGTCCGGGTTGAACTGGTTCTGGATCCACTGCTTGGCGAGCTTCTTGCCCTCCTCGATGACCTCGTCGTCATCACAGCAGCCGTCGTCGTTCAGCTTCTCGGTCATGTTGGTGCCGAAGTTGACGTCCATCCAGCCCGCGACGTCGGCCATCTCGTCCTTGCCCGCGGCCTCCCCGTTGGCGAGCTTGATGACCTTCTCGGCCATCGGCCGGTCCGCTCGGCCGACCAGTGTGGTGTCGAGCTGCATGACCGAATCGGCCTTGCCCTTGCACAGCCGGTACACCGCCTCGGCGGCGGCCTTGGTCGCCTCCTCGGAGTCGGTCAGGTAGGTATTGAGCTGCTTGGCTTTCGGGTCGATCTTCTCCGTGTAGTGGTCGTAGGCGGCGTTGGCCGCATCGCCCGACCAGTTCTGGAACAACGTGTTCAGCTGGCCCGCGGTGTCCTGCATGGTGGTGTCGACCGTCGCGGCCCCCCTACCGAACCGCTCCGCGTCGGCCATGAAGTTGGCGAAGCTGATTCCCCGCTGCTCGTCGAACCGCTTCTTGATGTCATTGCCGAAGTCCAGCGGCCTGGTCCGGCCGACACAGTCCCCGGGTAGCATTTCCAGCAGCGGTCCGAAGTTGCGGAACACCCGCAGCGCGGGCTCGGCCGCGTCGAACAGCTCGTCGGAGGTCTCGGTACCGCCGCCGCTGGGGGTCGGTGGCTGCGCCCCTTCCAGGTCGGCCTTGCCCTCGTCGACGAGCTTGCCCTGCTCGCGATCGTTGTAGCTGGCCTGCTCGGCCTCCTGCTTGGCGTCGTTGTAGGCCTCGTCGGGATCCTTCTGCGCCAACATCGGGTTGGCGTTGAACGCGTCGTAGTACCTGCTCGCCTCGTCGGGCGCGTCCCCGGCCTCGTCGCTGAACATCCACGAGGACAGCAGTGCCTGCTTGGCCTCCGGTGAGACACCGGGGTCGTCGCAGATCGCCTTGACTTCCTCCCAGGTCTTGGCCATCACTGCCCTCCGGCCTGGCTGATGTCATCCCGCCGCTGCTCGTCACCCGCCGTGTAGGCCTGGCCGGCGCCGCTGATCTGGCTCGCGAAGCTGGTAAGCGTGGTGCCGAGGCCCTTCACCGCCGCATCCAGCGTCTGTACCCCCTTGGTGTAAGCCTGGGCATGGTCACCATGTGCCTGCCCGAAGCCCTCCGCGTTCACCTTGCTCTGCCCCAGTTCCTTGTTGTCCTCCGACAGGTCCTCGGCCAGCTCGGTGATCTTCGTGGACGCCGCCTCCATCGCGTCGGCATCACTCTTGTAACCCTTCCCCGGTCCGGCCACCGTGGACCCTCCTCCTGATCGAGGTCGTCTTGCTCCGTACCTGGAGCTACGACGCAGGCGAACGTTGTTCGGTGCCGTCGCATTTGCACATAGAATGTACCCTGATCAGCCGCTTTCCGAGGTGGCTTTGCCGCGAAGGGCCTCGGTGAGCACCTCGGCGACGCCGGTCAGGTCCTGCATCCGCTCGCGTTCCTCGAGGTCGATCCGGACGTCGTAGTGGATCTCCAACGTGGCCAGCAGCTGCACCCGCTTCTTGGAGTCGATCCCGACATCGGCGAGCGGGGTGGAGGCGTCCAGCCGGTCCGGGTCGATCAGGAAGGAGTCGCAGACGAGCCGCTTGAGCTCGGTCAGGTGCGGCCCGACGCCGGCCGCCTCGTCCGTTGCCATCCGACCATTATCGCGCCGGCCAGAAGCGCGCCCGCGCGGCGGCCCTGGCCACCTTGCCGCTGGAGGTTCGCGGCACCTCACCTGGCGCCACCAGCAGGAACTCCCGCAGGACGATGTCGTGCTGCTCGGTCACCGCACGCCGGACCGTGCGCCCGATCCGGTCCGGGTCGAGCGTGGCGTCGCTGGAGTCGCGGCCGTACTCGGCGACCACCATCACGCCCTCGCCCTCCGCATCGGCGACGCCGAACGCGGCCACCCGATCCCGCCGGATCGTCGGGTCGGCGCCGGCCACCGTGCTCTCGATGTCCTGCGGATAGTGGTTGCTGCCGTCGACGATGATGAGGTCCTTGCGCCTGCCGGTGATGTACAGCTGGCCGTCGTGGACGACGCCGAGATCGCCGGTGCGCAGCCAACCATGTTCGGGCAGGTCCGCCGGAGCGGCCGCGATCCGGGCTTCGAAGGTCTCCGCGGTGCGTTCCGGCCGCCGCCAGTAGCCGCTGGCCAGGTGGGGTCCGTGCACCCAGATCTCGCCGATCGTTCCGTTCGGCTCGAGCCGATGGGTCTCCGGATGCACGACGCGAACCAGCTGCCCGACCGGTCGCCCCACCGAGACCAGCTCGCCCGCCTGCTCCGCGCTCGCCGCCGGCAGTGCACTGCCGGCGGCGAGCCGCGCCCGGTCGAAGGCCGTGACGGTGGGCCCCTCGGGTCCCGCACTGGACACGTACACCGTGGCCTCGGCCAGCCCGTAGGAGGGACGATGCGCCTCGGGACGGAACCCGTACGGCCGGTACGCCTCGGCGAACGCGGTGATCGTCGCGGGCCGGATCGGTTCGCTACCGTTCAGCGCCACCCGCACGCCGGAGAGGTCGAGACCGGTGCGGGTGGCCGCCGGCACGGTGTCCACCGCGAAGTCGAACGCGAAATTGGGCGCGGCCGTGAACACCTCCGGGTAGTCGGACAGCAGTTCCAGCCACCGTCGTGGCGCACGCACGAACTCCAGTGGCTCCATGAACACCGAACGCGCCCCGGTGTACAGCGGCAGGCACAGCAACTGGATGAGCCCCATGTCGTGGGAGAACGGGATCCAGCCTGCGCAGGTGGTGGCCGGGCCGGCTTCGTACGCGGTGGCGACCTGGTCCACGCTGGCGATCAGGGCGCCGTGGCTGATCACGGCCGCCGCCGGCTCGCGGGTGGAGCCGGAGGTGTACTGCAGGTAGGCAGGGCTGTCCGGACCGACCTCGGTGGCCGGGGCCACCGCATCGGTGCCGGTATCGGTGTCGGTTGTGATGATGCGTGCGGGCGCGGGCACCGGTTCGGCGTCGGCGAACTCGCGCAGCCTCGGCAGACCGGCTTCGGTGGTCAACCACAACGCCGGTGCGCAATCGCGCAGCGCGGCGACCAGCCGGGCACGCTGTGCCCGTGACCGCGGCGCTGTCAGCGGCACCGCCACCAGTCCGGCGTGCAGCGCGGCGAGGAAGCCGATGACGTAGCCGAGATCCTGCCTGGCGGGCACGGCGACCCGGTCCCCGGGTCCGGCCACCGCGCGCAGCCTCGTGGACAGCACTCCGACCCTGGTCGCCAGCTCGGACCAGCGCAGCGTAGATGCCGAGCGGTCCCGGTCGACGAAGGTGAAGGCCGGTTCCGCGGAGTCGCCCCGCGCCAGCAGATGACCGATCAACGACCGCCACCGGGCCGATGCGTACGCCATGAACGTCCTCAGTCAGTGCTCCAGCGACCCGCGGACCGGGTGTCCGCGGCCGGGTCCTCGCCGGTGTCCAGGGTGCCGCTGATCCGGTTGCCATCCGTACCGACCTCGAATAGGTCGTCCTCGGTCCGGTAGGCGCCCTGAGCGCGTTCGTGCGCGCTTGCCCCGGCGCCGATACCGCCGCCGACCGTGCCCATCCCCGCGGCGGGCATGTCCTCGGTGGTCTCCGCGGTGGGGGTGACACCACCGGGTGCCGTGCCGAGGCCGGCGCCGCCGGGTTGGCCGGAGCGCGGCGGAACGATGCCGGCATCCACCCCCGCCCCGGAGAGGGGTGAATCGGCGGCTGCCGGCGGCTGCTCGCCGCTGGACATGCCGGTGGCGATCGCCTCCATGCCGGTGAACGCCTGCGGCGTGGTGGTCTGCTGCTGCCCGGCTTCCCCTTCCAGCGTGTAGGTGGTGGGGTCGCCGGTGCCGTCGTCCAGGGTCACGGTGGTCGGGCCGCCCGGCCCTTCCTGGCGTTCGGCGGTGATCGTCACCGGCCCGTCCGCGATGGTGATCCGCCCGTCCGGCCCAGGCCGGTGCACCTGCTCGGGTTCCGCTACGTCCACACCGTCCGGTGTCGCGGTCCGCCGTTGCGGGCCGAACTCGGCCGGTTCGGGTCGGGGCTGTGGCTCGGCCGGTGGCCGCGGCTCCGGTTCCGGTTCCGACCGGCCGGTGGGCGTGGCGGGTTCGGGCCGCTCGTCGCCGAAGTCGAGCGCGTACTCCCGCGGCTGACCGGAACCGTCCTCGATGGTGAGCCGCAGGGTGCCGTCGGCCCTTGGCACGGTCAGGGTGATCTCGCGTTCGCCGTCCCGGATCGTGACGCTGCCCGGTTGGTCCGTGCCGGGCGGCGTCGTCCGGTCGGTTTCCGGGTCGCTCGGCTCCGGCTCCGGTTGCGACCGTTCCGCCGGGGCCGGGCCGGTGGGGCGCGAGACGGCCTCAGGGCCTGTTGGTTCGGCCGCCTGCGGCCGGCGCGGACCGCTGTCCCCCGCGCCGCCGGGTGGTGGCCGCACGGTGGTGTCCTGGCCTGCGGTGGCTTCTGTCCCGAGCTGAAGTGGTCCGAAGGGGTCGGTGGGTACGTTCAGCACGTCCGCGAACGCACGCAGCCCTTGCTGCGCGGCGTTGTACGCGGCCTCGATCGCGCCGCGGTACTGGCCCATCGCGTTGGCGTAACCCTGCGCGAACTCGTCCATCTCGCGGCAGAACATGTCCGCCCACTTGGAGTCGTACCCGGTGTCCAGGTCGACAAGGCCAGGGGTGTTACGCAGATCCTGCGGCGCGATCGGCCCCGTTCCCACCCCCTGGTTGTCCGCCACACGTGATGAGCCGACACCGTGCCGACCCCAGCTCATCGCATCGGTGAGCCGGTCGACGAACATGTTCTGTCCCGGGCAGTCGTCCGGGTTGTGCCGGGAGACGAACTCCTTCGCGCTGCCCTCGTTCGGTACGTTCGCCAGGTCCACCAGTGGCGGCCGGATGGTGGACCACAGGCGCCGCAGCGCCTCGCCGAAGCCGTTGACGTAGCCCGTGTACTCCTCGAGTGCCCGGTCGAGTTCGTCCAGCTTCTCCCTGGCGGCTTCGGCGGCCCTGCCGCTCCACGCCGCGGCGAGTGCCTGCTTGACCCGCTCGTCCACCTGTTTCGCGGCCTCGGCCGCGGCACCGAGATTGCCGGCTCGCCCACCCGCGCCCCAGAGGTGACCGAAGCCGAAACCGCGCAGCTGCTGCAACAGGTTACGTTCGTGGTCTCCCTCGCCGTAGGGCAGTTGAACAGCGTTCCAGTCCCGGCCCCGGCACGGATGTCCGGACCAACGCTTGTACAGCTCGCCGAGCGGGCCGGTCATCGCGTCCCGGAAACCGGCGAGCTGATCGATCATCGCGTCCGAGGTGTCCGCGAGGTGCACGTCGGCCGGTGGTTTGAGCGGCTCGATGATCGCGTCTCCCGCACGGCCGTCCACAGCCATCATGCACCGTCCTCTGTGGAGCTGATCGTCCACGCGCTGTTGAGGTCGTCCTCCTCGGTCATGGTCGCGGACTTGTTCAGTCGAGTGGCGAAGTCGTTCAGGAACTCGGCGGCCCTACCGACCGACTCGGCGAGCTCCAGGGCCTTCGCCGGATACTCCGCGGCCGCCTCGGACAGGGCACGGATGTTGCCGAAGTGCTGGGCGTCGAGTTCCGACTGCTCCGCGTACCCTTGCATCTCGGTCAGCGAGGTCGCGACCGATGACACATCCTTCGCGACCTGTTTCACTTGTTCCGGCTCGATGCGCATGTCCCCCGCCATGGCGGCCTCCCTCCGCGGCTGTTCAGCCCGGCTCGTCGCTGGTCCAGTCCGTGCCCGAGAAGTCGTCCTCGTCCCACCCGCCGGTTCGCGGTGGGGGCGGAGTTGGAGCGGGCGGCGCGGCCGGTGCGGTCCGTGTCGTCGGTGGCGCCTGCGCGGCGGGCGGGTCCTCCTCGAACCCGAACGAGTCGTCATCGTCGACCGTGTCGGTACGCCGCGTCGCCCAGGCGTTCCCCGGCTCGGGTTTCGTTGGTGGTGGCGCCACCGTCTCCCGCGCCGCGACGGCCGCGAGGGTCTGCTCGTCCTTGGCCTTGTTCTCCTCGACCAGCGTGCGCAGCCGGGCCTGTCGTGCCTCGTCCTCGGCGAGAACGCGTTCCCGGTCGGCGTGGTACTGCGCACGTACCTCGTCCAGACGCGCGAACGCCCGCTGGAACTGGGGACTCACCCCACTACCGTCACCCACGTCGCCCCCGCTCGGCCACTCATCCGTCACACCCGCATCCGGAATGTACCGGTAGCCCCCGCCGAACCGCAGGCAGTTCACCCAACCCACGTAGTGCGTTTAGCCCGCTAAACGCACCTCGCCCGGTACGGTTAGCCCGCTAAACGCACTCAGGAGGCGGCCGAGACCACTCCGGCGAGGCGGTCGGCGGCGGCCTGCGCGATCTGCTCGGCCGGGGCCTCCACCATGACCCGCACCAACTGCTCGGTACCCGAGGGGCGCAGCAGCACGCGCCCCTCCTCCCCGAGTTCGGAGGTCACGGCGTCTACCGCATCGCGCACGGACTGCGAAGCAGCCACCGCCGCCTTGTCCGCGACTCGAACATTGACCAGCACCTGCGGCAAGCGCCGCATCACCCCGGCGAGTTCGGCGAGCGGCTTGCCCGTGGCGGCCATCCGGCCCATCAGCCGCAACGCGGTAAGCAGGCCGTCACCCGTGGTGGCGTGGGCAGGCAGCACCACGTGCCCGGACTGCTCGCCACCAAGGGAGTAGCCACCCGAACGCAGGTCCGCGAGCACATACCGGTCGCCGACGGCCGTAGTGCGCAGGTTCACCCCGTGCTCACGCATGGCGAGGTGCAGACCGAGATTGCTCATCACCGTCGTGACCAGGGTGTCGCCCGCCAGTTCACCCGATTCGGACATCGCGATGGCGAGTACCGCCATGATCTGGTCGCCGTCGACCAGGCTGCCATCCCCGTCGACGGCCAGGCAGCGATCGGCATCGCCGTCATGCGCGATCCCCATGTCGGCACCGTGCTCGAGCACGGCCTCGCACAGCGCCTCCGGATGAGTGGAACCGCAACGGTCGTTGATGTTCACCCCGTCCGGCTCAGCATGCACCGCGATCACCTCGGCGCCCGCCCGCCGGTAGACCTCCGGGGCGGCGGTGGCGGCCGCACCGTTGGCGCAGTCCACCACGACGCGCAATCCGTCCAACGGCTGCGGGCTCGCGGTGCGCAGGTGGTCGAGGTAGTGGTTGAGGGCTTCCGGGGCGTCCGCGACGCGGCCGATCTCGGCACCGGTGGGTCGGGTGCCCGTTTCGCCGAGCGCGGCCTCGATCTCGTCCTCGATCCCGTCGGGCAGCTTGTGCCCACCCGAGCCGAACAGCTTGATGCCGTTGTCCGGCATCGGGTTATGCGATGCGGAGATCATCACACCCAGATCGGCCTCCAACGCACCGACCAGGTGAGCCACAGCGGGAGTCGGCAGCACTCCGAGTAGCCGCACATCGGCCCCAGCCGAGGCCAGGCCCGCGGCCACGGCCGCTTCCAGCATCTCACCACTCGCTCGCGGGTCCCGACCGACAACCGCGACCGGACGGTGTGACCGGTCGTGCGCGGCGAGCACCTGGGCGGCGCTGGCGGCCACCGACATCGCGAGTTCCGGCGTGAGCTCGGCGTTGGCGAGACCTCGTACCCCATCGGTACCGAAAAGGCGAGCCATCTCTCGTCAACCTCCTAGTCCGAACAACCCCGACAACCTAGCGGCCCCATGAGCCGGCCCCCACGCACCCCTCGGATCCACCCCACCGAGAAGTGCGTTTAGCGGGCTAAACGCACTTCTCGGTGGGGTGGGATGGGTGCACAACAAACGGAAGCGCCCATCCGACGGGACGGATGGGCGCTTCCGGTGGTTGCGTTGCCGGCGCGTCAGCGCTTGCTGTACTGCGGCGCCTTGCGGGCCTTCTTGAGACCGTACTTCTTCCGCTCGGTGGATCGGGCGTCCCGGGTGAGGAAGCCCGCCTTCTTCAGCACCGGGCGGTCGTCCCCGTCGACCTCGACCAGGGCCCGGGCGAGTGCCAGGCGCAGTGCGCCGGCCTGGCCGGAGGGGCCACCCCCACGCAGAGTGCCAAGGACGTCGAAGGACTCGGGCTTCTCGACGGCGACCAGCGGCTCCTTGATCAGCTGCTGGTGAACCTTGTTCGGGAAGTACTGCTCGAGGCTCTTGCCATTCAGTTTGAACTCGCCCGTGCCCGGGACGAGCCGCACCCTGGCGACGGCCTGCTTACGCCGCCCAACGGTCTGCGCTGCGCCACCGGCGGCGCGCGACGGCTTGGGGGCGGCCGGCGTCTCGCTGGTCACGACCGCCTCGACGGCCTCGGTCTCGGTGCTGGTCACAGACTGTTCCTCACTCACTTGGTCACCTGGGCGACCTTGGCGATCTCGTGCTGCTTCGGCTGCTGCGCCGCGTGCGGGTGCTCGGGGCCCGCATACACCTTGAGCTTCTTCGCCTGGGCACGGCCGAGCTTGTTCTTCGGCAGCATGCCCTTGACGACCTTCTCGAGCAGCCGCTCGGGGCGGGTGTCGAGCAGTTCACCGAAGGACCGCTTGCGCAACCCACCGGGGTAGCCACTGTGCCGGTAGGCGAACTTCTCATCGCGCTTGTGACCGGTGAGCGCCACCTTCTCGGCGTTGACGATGATGACGAAATCACCAGTGTCCACGTGCGGAGCGTAGGTCGGCTTGTGCTTGCCGCGCAGCAGCGTGGCGACCTCGGTCGCGAGCCGGCCGAGCACGACATCCTCGGCGTCGATCACGTGCCAGGCACGGGTGATGTCGCCGGGCTTAGGACTGTACGTGGGCAAGGGTCTACCTCGTCGTCAACATTGCTTGTGGGTTCCGTGCGGGCCTGGCGCATACGCTGGTGCGCGCACAACAGCTTACGAAGATACCCGCTCGGTCCCGAGAGGGTGAAAGCGGGGTCGGGGACCGCACGACCATACTAGGGTCCCGACCGGATCAACCGCATTTCGAACCCTGGGACCCCACCGATGACCGTCCGAACGATGCCACGCAGGCACCACCACCGGCTGGCCGGGACCGTCGCCTGCCTCGTGCTCGCCGGGGGCATGACCACCGGCTGCGGCAGCGAGCTGACGGCCACCGCGATCCCCGACGGTGACGACGCCGCGGCCTACGTCAGTGCCAAGTTCGCGGACACCCTGACGACGCTGAGCGAGGACTTCCAGGGCATCGAGGACCGGGCCAGCACGACCGACAAGTACGCCAGGGTCGACGACCAGTGGATGGACTCCACCATCACCGCCGTGCAGGTGGGCAGGCCGCCGGCTCGGGTGTCCAAGAACCACTCGAACAAGGACTCGACCGAGTACCTTGACGTCTTCCACCCCGCGGGCAGCCCGGTCGAGTATCTCCTGCTCGGGCCGGCCTACGAGAGCCTGGCCCCGACCCCGTGGGTGTCCACACCGCACACCGGCGGCCAGTACGGCCCATGCGCCTGGGAGGGGTACCGGGACGTCTGCGCCATGCTGAGTGCGGTCGATCAGGCGGTGGAGCAGGGCGACGCGACCAAGCAGGCGAAGAGCCTCCCCGGCGGCGCCGTCGAACTGATCGCCGAGGTGCCGCTGGGGGTCTTCCTGGAGAACCGAGTGATCATCTTCCCGGACCGGCTACTGAAGAAGGTCACCGAGAAGATGAAGTCCGAGGTGATCGACACCCGCATCGGCCTCGACGGTGCGGGCAAGCTGCGGACGATCGAGATGAACGGCACCGTCACCGGGGAGTCCCGGTTCGAGGTGCGGATGAAATACCAGGTCCAGCAGGAGCCGCCGACCGAGACCGACCTGCCGAAGGTCCCGGAGAAGGACAAGGTCACGGTGCTGCCGGACCGGGCCGCGGTGCGGGACTTCTACGACCGGATGGGCGAGCTGCAGGAAGGCGGTTGACCGGGCGTCCGACACCCGCGACACCGGACGGCGACGACACAAGGTGAGCCTCGATGACCCAACCGCCCAACCAACAGCCCGGATGGTGGCAACCACCGAATCCACCGCCGCCGGCACCGCCCGCGCAGCCTGGCCAGTACGGCCCGCCCGGGCAGTACGGCGCCGGGTTCCAGTCGCAGTACGGCGGCTTCGGTGCCTTCGGCGCTCAGCCCTCGACGCCGCCGGGCGGGAAAGGCCGCCGGTCGAAGCGGCCGTTGCTGATCACCGCGCTCGCGGTGGTGGTACTCGCCGGGGGCGTGGTGACCGCGTGGTTGCTCGGCGCCTTCCGCGGCATGGCGGGCGACGTCATCGAGCCGAACTCCCTCGAGAACGGCGTGTTGGCCGTGTTGCGGGAGAGCTACGGCGAGCAGGATGTGCGGAACCCGCGGTGCCCCGTGGACCAGCCCGCGCGCAACGGCACGACCTTCGAGTGCACTGTGGATGTCGCGGGCGAGCAGAAGACCGTGTCCATTCGTGTGCTGAACGACAAACCGGAAGTCGAGGTCGGCATGCCGCGCTGAGCGTACCGAGCAGTCGGTCCGTGAGTCCCCAGGAGAACGCCGTCCACAAAGCTGTGCCCCGGCGCCATTCCGGCACCGGGGGCACAGTACTGATGGCAGTGCCGGTGTGGCTCAGAACATCTTCGTGACGCCGGACTCCGTGCCCTGGTAGCCGTCGGCGATCTGGGGCAGCACGGCCGCGATCTGCGCGAGCAGCTGCTTCATGTCCTCGAAGGCATTGTCCCACTGCCTCTGCTGCTCGAGGTAGGCGGCCTGGGCCTCACCTTCCCAGGTGGTGACCAGCGGGTTCAGCTTCGACTTGAGGTCCTCGAACAGGGAACCCAGCTCGCCACCGGTCTTGTTGCAGTCCTCGGCCGCGGTGTTGATGGTGTTGTAATCAACGAGAATCTCGGACATGTCACCCTCCGTTTAGCGAATAAAAGTGCGTGTGTTTTTCCGACAAGAACCGAATCGGGCTCACAGGCCCTCGAGGCCGCGCGACGCGCTCTGCACGGCGTCCAACTGGGCCTGCTCCGCGGCCTCGTACTGGCTACCGGCCTGCTGGAGCAGCTCACCGATGTTCTGCAGCGAGTCGTACATCTTCCGCGAGTTCTCGTCGAAGCGCATCATCACGTTGTTGAACGCCTCCGCCGCCTTGCCGGACCAGCCCGCGCGGGTCGCCTCGATGTTGTCCCGCAGGGTGTTCAGGTTCAGCACCATCGAGTTCTTGACGTCGGTGACGTCCTTCTCCGCCTGCGTGAACTGCGCGACATCGCCCTTAAAACCGCCTGCCATTGGGAGTGACCCCCTTCATTTGGTGGTTGCCATGGTTCGTTTGTTTCGTGCCTACGACGGAGACCCTGCCATGGTTGGTTCCGCGCTGTCGCTGTTTCCCCGCAAGTAGTTGCTAGCGTGAACGCCAGCCGAGGGAACCGGTCGGCACCAACCGTCCCACGCGCCACATCGGAGCCCGCTCACAGCACCGAATATCCTTGTGCGACAACGCTTTTCGCGTCCCGCCGAGACGGGCGCGTTCGCGGTTGCGAAGGTCCCACCTGACTGTCCCCCGATGGGGTGGACCCTGCACTACTCGATGATCTCCAAGGTACGCACGACCTGTTCGCAGGCCGACGCGACCTGCTCCGGGATCCGCGCTCGCTGGCAGCCCACGCTGATCTGCGTGGTGCCCCTCACCACGACGTACCAGTCCACCGTGGCGGCCGGTTTGACCTGCTGGTAATAGATCGCGTCGCGGCCGGCATATCGGTGCTCGGTCTCGAACACCGGGTAGTCGAACCGGCTTTCGGCTTCGATCTCCTCCCGCAGCTCGCGAACAAGGCGGGCATGCTCGGCGACTCCGTCGTATGAGAGCACGAACTCCTGGACCGAGACGAGGTCGTCGCCCTCCGCCGCGGCGGAGGGCTTGACCACCACCTGCCTCCTGGCCACGACGTCCTCGGTCTGGGTCCAGTCGGATGGAGCGGTGAACCGGTAGTTGTACTGCGCGAAGGTGCGCCCATCCGGTTCCTCCCCGCCCTGGTCGAGCAGGATCAACAGGCCCGCTACCGCGACGACCACCAGCGCGGCCGCCCCGCCTACCAGCCAGAACATTCCGCGTCGCCGACGGGCCGGTGTTCCCTGCCCGGACGCGGGCGGCACCGCGACCGGCTGTCCACGTGCCGGCGCCTGCTGGGGCACGGCCCGCTGCCGCGGCGGTACCGGCGGGGTCTGCCGCGGTGCGGGCGCCGGCGGACGGTGTGGAACATCCTGTGGCCCGACGACATCGGTTCGCTGGTCGGCAGGCGAGCGCGGGGCTCCCGGGCGGATACCGGCAGCCCCGGCCAGCGCACCGGTGCGGTCCGGATCGACCAGCACCGCGCGCAGCGCGCCGCGAGCGACGACGGTCTCCGGTTGGTCCAGTGTGGTCGGCACCACCCGGCTCCGCTCATGAACCAGCCGGGACACCATGGGGATCCGGCTTGACCCGCCGACCAGGAAGATGGCGGTGAGCTGCTGCGGCCGTAGCCCCGCCGCCTCGATCGTGGCGGAGGTGAGTTCGACCGCGGCACCCAGCGGGGTGGCGACGAGACGCTCGAGGTCCTCCCTGGTCACGTGCGCATCGGCGAACGGTGGCGGCATCGGCACGTCGGTGTAGGCATGCCGGGAGAGAGTCTCCTTGGCACCGCGAACGTCCTGGCGCAGCACCCGTCTGCGACGGCGATCGGTGAGCTCACGCCCTTCGACCAGCTGCCGCCACGCCTTGGGGTCGGCGGCCGAGACGAGGGAACCCACATGCTCGAGCAAGGCCTGGTCGATGTCGGCACCGCCGAAGCTGGGGTCACCCCGGGTGGCCAGTACCCGGAACCCGCCACGCCGAGCACCGGGCCCGGTGTCCGGCAGCCTGCGCACGACGCTGGCGTCCACGGTGCCGCCCCCGAGGTCGAGCACGGCGATGGTTTCCCCGATCTGGCCGCTGAACTCGACGGTACGGTCCTGGTTGACCTCGGTGGAGGCGTGGGTCGCGGCATGGAACACCGCGGCGGCGACCGGCTCGGGTACCAACGCGACCTCGTGCGCCAGCCGCCCCGCGGCCTGCCGCAGCAGGCGGGTGCGCACGGCGCCCCAGTCCGCCGGGTGGGTCAGTACGAGCAAGTCGACCGCTACACCGCCGGCCAGCCTGCGGGCCTCCGCGACGGCGCGGGCCAGTACCGCACGCACGACGTCCAGCACCCGCAGCACCGTGTCGCCGAGCAGCAGCTCACCCTCGTCGATCCGGCGTTTGGGGTTCGGCTCGAACCGGGAGGGGTCGACCGCGGCCTGCCGCTCGGCTTCCTGCCCGACGAACAGGGTGCCGTCCTGGGCGGCGTATACCGCCGAGGAGAGCAGTGGCTGGCCGTCGATCACCACCACCTGCGGCTCCCGGCCGTTCACCGAGGCGACCACGCAGGTGCTCGAGGTCCCGAAGTCCACCGCCACCCGCAAGGTCACCCGTCGCTCCTGCTCGCCATGCCGTCGTGCGCCACCGTGCCGATCTCCCCGGGCGCTACGTTTAGCCCGCTAAACGTAGCGCCCGGGGAGATTACTCGGGATCGATCCAGGAGACCTGCATCAGCTGCTTGCCGACCTTCCGGCTGATGAACATCCCTCGGCCGGGCGGCATCGGCGCCGGCTTGACGTTGCCGAGCAGCTGGCCCTCGTCCTTCGAGCCGTTCATAATGATGCCGGGGGCCGCGATCTCCTTGAGCTTGCCGATGATCGGGTCGAAGGTCGCCCTGGACGCGCCACCGGTCCGCCGGGCCACCACCACGTGCAGGCCGACGTCCTTGGCCTGCGGCAGGAACTCGGCCAGCGGCTTGAGCGGGTTGTTGGTCTGGGTGACCACCAGGTCGTAGTCGTCGACCAGCAGGAACAGCTCCGGCCCCGTCCACCAGGAACGGGTCTTGAGCTGTTCCTGGGTGACATCCGGACCGGGCAACCGCTTGGTCATCGACCCCGCGGCGTCCTTCATCATCTCGGTGAGCTGGTTGGCCGAGACCGCGTAACCGAGCAGCTGGTCGTTGTCCACGAAACCCAGCATCGTGCGCCGGTAGTCCACCAGGATGATGACCGCTTCCTTCTTGGTGTAGCGGTCCATGATTCCGCGGGCGATCTGCCGGAGCAGGTTCGTCTTGCCGGACTCACCGTCGGCGAAGGCGATGAAGTGCGGCTCGGACTCGAAGTCCAGGTACACCGGGGCCAGCTCATCCTCGTTGACGCCGATCGGGACGAGCTTGCTGTTGCGGTAGTGGTCCTGGGCGAGCAGCTCGTCGTAGGGCATCTGCTCGGGCAGCAGCCGCACCTGCGGAGCATGCCGCCCCTTCCACGCGGCCTTGATCTTGGCCACCCCGTCGGCGACGCCGTTACCCACGGTCTCGCCGTCGCTGGAGCCGTCGATCCGCGGCAGCCCGGCGAGCATGTGCAGCTTGTCCCTGGTCAGACCGCGGCCGGGCCGCCCGGCGGGGATGTTCACCGCGACCCGGCGGTCGATGTCGGATTCGCTGGGGTCGCCGAGCCGCAGCTCGAATCGGGTGCCGATCATGTCCTTGATCGCCGGGCGGATGTCGGCCCAGCGGTTGGCGGCGACGATGACGTGTACCCCGTAGGACAGGCCCTGCGTGGCCAGCTTGGTGATCTGTGGCTCGAGCTCCTCGAAGTCGTCCCGCAGCGCCCGCCAGCCGTCCACGATGAGGAAGGCGTCGCCGAAGGAGTCCTGTTCCGGGGATATGTCCCCGCGGCGCTTGCGATTGCGGAACTCGCCCATCGAGTCGATGCCCATGGCGCCGAACCGGGCCTCCCGCTCGTTGGCGAGGGTGACCAGTTCGGCCACGATCCGGCGGGCTTTGTCCGGCTCCCTTCGCGCCACCGCGACGCCGCCGACGTGCGGAAGGTCGTTCAGCCCGGCCAACGTCCCACCGCCGAGGTCGACGCAGTAGAACTGCGCCTCCTCCGGGGTGTGCGTGAGCGCCATCGACATCACCAGGGTGCGCAGCAGGGTCGACTTACCCGACTGCGGCCCACCGACGACCACACCGTGCCCGGAGGCGCCGGAGAAGTCAGCCCACAGCGGGTCCCTGCGCTGCTCGTACGGCCGGTCGACAATGCCGATCGGCACCTGCAGCCTGCCGTTGCCGAAGAAGCCGACCGGGGACAGCCCGCGGTCCTCGGTCGGGTTGAGGTTGGGCAGCAGGGTATCCAGCGAGTTCGGTTCCTTCAGCGGCGGCAGCCACACCTCGTGGGCGGGCGGGCCCTGGCCGATCAGCCTGGACACGATGACGTCCAGCTCGCTCGGCTCGACGGCCTCCTCCGACTGGGACTGCTGTGGCTGTTGTGGCTGTTGTGGCTCGGCGGGCTGTGGTTCCGGCTCGGGTTCGGCGGGCAGCTCCACATAGTCCGGGACGAACAGCTGCGGTCGCTTGTCGGCACGCACCACGGTGGCGCCGGTGGCCGCCTGCTTGATCCCGGCGGGCCGGTACGGCCCGGACACGTACGAGGCCTTGAAGCGCACCAGGGTGGAGGTGTCGTACTTCAGGTAGCCCCCGCCGGGCACCGAGGGCAGTTCGAAGGCGTCCGGGACACCGATCGCCGCCCTGGACTCGGCGGCCGAGAACGTCTTCAGACCGATCCGGTAGGAAAGGTGCGAGTCCAGCCCGCGCAGCTTGCCCTCTTCCAGACGCTGCGAGGCGAGCAGCATGTGCATCTGCAGCGAGCGGCCGAGCCGACCGATCGCGACGAACAGCTCGATGAAGTCGGGTTTGGCCGACAGCAGCTCGGAGAACTCGTCGACCACGATGAACAGCGCGGGCAGCGGGTCGAGGTCGGCCCCGTTCTCCCTGGCCTTCTCGTACTCCCAGACGTTCTTGAAGTTGCCGCCGCTCTTCAGCGCCTCCTGGCGCCGGTTCATCTCCCCGGCCAGCGCGTCCTTCATCCGGTCGACCAGGGTGACCTCGTCGGCCAGGTTGGTGATCACCGCGGACACGTGCGGGGACTCGTCCAGCCCGAGGAAGGTCGCACCACCCTTGAAGTCGACCAGCACGAAGTTGAGCGTGGTCGAGGAGTGCGTGGCGAGCATGCCGAGCACCAGCGTGCGCAGGAACTCGGACTTACCGGAACCGGTGGCGCCGATGCACAGACCGTGCGGGCCCATGCCCTCCATCGCGGCTTCCTTGATGTCCAGCTCGACCGGCTGGCCGTACTCGCCGACGCCGAACGGCACCCGGTACCGGTCCCGGATGGGACGGGGACGCCAGGCTTGCTGAACATCGAAGGTCATCGGGTCACCGGGGATGCCGAGCAACTCCAGCAAGGAAGGGTTGGACAGCAGTGGCTCCTCCTCACCCGAATCGGCCGCCGCCGAACCGATGCGGTAGGGGGAGATCTTGCGCGCGAGTGCCTCGGCCTCCACCACGCTCAGCGTGTCCGGCTTACCGAACCACTCGACCCCGCCCGCGCTGCGCGCGCCGAGCCGCTCCTGCTCGACCACCAGCCGCAGGCCACGGCGAGCGGCGAGGTTGCCGATGGAATCGGAGAGGTCGATCAGGGTGACGCCGACCAACCCCTCCTCGAGGATGACCTGCTCCTCCTTGGTGATGTCGGCATCGTCGATCACGATGACGATGTGCGGCTGGTCGGCGGGGGGCGTGGCGTTGCGGGAGAACCGTTGCCGGTCACGCAGTTCCTCCTCCAGCCACTGCTCGATCTGGGCCAGCGAGCCCGCCATCATCCGCAGCTGGCCGATACCGTCGGACAAGGTGGGGTGCTGCGTATGCGGCAGCCACTTGATCCACTCCCACTCCTGCTTGGCCCGGCCCGCGCTGGCCACGGCGACCAGCACGTCGTCGGGGCTGTGGAAGGTGACCGTCTGCGCGAGCATCGCCCTGGTCAGGCCACGGGTGAGCTCGCGATCGCCCTGCATGCTGACCGCGGCGAACCCGCGCAGCGTGATCTGGGTCGGCAGGTCGGGCACGATCGAATGCGCCCGCACGAAGCGGCGCAACGCGAGGGTGGCGATCGGTTCCAGCTCGTCCACCGGGCCGGTCTGCGGCGGCACCAGCCTGGTGGCGAGCCGGTGCGAGCTGCGGCCCACCCTGAGGTGCAGGAAGTCCTGGTCGCTCTGCCTGCGCTCCCACATCCGCCTGCTGGTGGCCAGCGGCCACAGTGCCTGGGGGTCCGGATGCACCCATTCCAGTGCCGCCCGCTGGTCGCTCATCGCCTCGCGGGCCCTGTCCCGCATCTGGCCGAGATAGCGCAGGTAGTCCTTGCGGTCCTCGTTCATCTCGGCCTTCTTCGGGCCACCGCCCTTGCCGCCCCCGGCGAACATGCCGACCATCGACATGATCATCATCATCGGCATCATCAAGAAGATAGGGCTGCGCGACATCGCACCGCCGCTGGTGAACATGAAGACGACCATGCCCAGCATGGCGACCACCATGACCACGGGCATCAGCTTCATCAGGATGTTGCCCGGGATCTGCCTCGGCACCTCGGGCGGCGGCTCGAGATGCACCTCACCGCCCGGCGGGCGCGGCGCGGCAAGGCGTGGCGACCGCTTGAACTGCAGCGTGCTCACCGGAGAACCCCTCTTCAACTCGGCGATGTCGGTCAGCCCTGGTCACGGCCGACCCACACGGTAGCGAACGCGGGTTGGGTGAAGTTGACCCCACGACTGCTCCCAGTGCGCTAATACTAAGGCCGGTCACCGACAGCGTGGGTCCATTCGGCCCAGGTTGCCGGACCGCCACGGTGGTTAGGTATAAGTACCCCGGGTGCAATACAGCATTCTCTCCAGGTAGGGGGCGAGCAGGTGGCGACGGGCACGACGGTATTCAGCAGGGTCACGGTGGTGGCCCCGCGGACCAGAATCGACGTGGCGCTGCCCGCCGACGTCGCGGTGGCCGACCTGCTGCCGATGCTCCTGGAGATGGCGCGGGAGGCCACCCCGGACGGCGGCGCGCGGCACGGCGGATGGGCGCTGGCCAAGCTCGGGGACGCACCACTGGACCCGAGCCGCACGCTCGCCTCCCTCGGCGTCATCGACGGCGAGCTGCTCCAGCTGCGCAGGCGCAACGAGAACCCGCCGCCCCCGCTCTACGACGACGTTGTCGACGCGATCGCCGAGTCCGACCCGGGCAGCTTCCGGCCGTGGACCAAGGAGACCGCCCAGCGCATCGGGCACATCGCGGCCGGGCTCGCGCTGTTCGTGGCGGCTTTCGCCCTGTTCATGGGCGGTTCCCTCTTCGGAGGAAGCGGGCTGGCCGCCGCGATCGCCGGCGGGGTCGGCGCCGTCGCCTGCGTGACCCTGGGGGCGGTGCTGGCCAAGGCGTACAGCGCCGAGGCCACCGGGGTGCTGATCGCCGCGGCCGGGGGGCTGCCGATGGCCTTCGTGAGCGGCCTCAACATCGTGCCGGACGGATCACTGCGGGCGAGGTTGCTGCTGGCATCGGCGCTGGTCGTGGTCATCGCCGCGGTGGCGATCGTGGTCATCGGCGCCGGGATCACCACGTTCATCGCGGCCGCGACGGCCGGCACGCTCGGGCTGATCGCCTTCGCGATCGCCACACTGGTCGCGCACCCGGCCGCGGGTATCGCGGCGGGCGCCGCGGCGGTGTCGCTGGGCTGCATCTCGATTCTGCCGCGGGCAACCATCTGGCTGGCCAAGCTGCCACTGCCGCATGTCCCCGGCACCGCGGAGGAGCTCAAGGAAGACTCCGGCTTCCCGGACTACACGGCAATCGAGCGGCGCACCACGGTGGCACACAACTACATGACCGGCCTGCTCATCGGCTGCGGCGCCGCGACGGCCATCGCGGCGATCATCACGGCGAGTTCGTCGAGCATCTTCGGCATCATCACCGGGGTGGTGGCCACGCTGGCGCTGCTGCTGCGGGCGCGCACCTACGCCAACGGGAGCCAGGCGGTCGCGCTGCTCACCACCGGCATGGTGTCGGCGGGCGGGATTCTGATCGGCTGGCTGTGGACGGAGGACACCTTCGGCAGGCTGCTGTGGGTGTTCGGCTCGCTGATCCTGTTGGCCGCCGCGGCGCTGGTACTCGGGGTGATCTTCCCGAACCAGCGGTTCTCCCCGCCGATGCGGCGGACGGTGGAGATCATCGAGGCAATCTGCGTCGCGACGGTGCTGCCGCTCGCGCTCGCGGTGATGGATCTGTACTCCGCGATGCGGGGCATCGAGCTCGGCGGATAGGGCTGGCAGGCATGGGATCCAGCAGAGCACGCGGACGGCTGACCGGGCCCGTGCGACGGGCGAGCGCCGTGCTGCTGGCGGCGGCCATCGGCGTCCTCGCCCCCGGAGTGACCCCGATACCGGCGATGGCGCAGGACGACGCCGCCGACGAGGGGGGATTCTACGCCGAGCCGCCGCCGTTGCCGCCGGGTACCCAGCAGCCTTCGGATGGTGGCGGTACCCCGCAGGAGACGTTCGCGCTGGACACCGAGTGCGTCACCCGTGACCTCGAGGAAGACTTCGAACTGCCGGACAAGCCGTGGGGCCAGCAGTATCTGCGGATCGAGCAGGCGCAGGCACTGGCCCGCTCCTCGACCGGCTCGGCGGGCAAGTTCCGCGACGGGAGGCGGGTCAAGGTCGCGGTGATCGACACCGGGGTCACCCCGCATCCCTTTCTCCAGGACCGGCTCGAGGGGGTCGGCGACTACGTCAAGGAGGTCACGCCTGGGCCCGGCCTCGAGGACTGCGACGGGCACGGCACCGAGGTGGCGGGGATCATCGCGGCGAACCCGGCTGACCCGGACATCGGTTTCATGGGCGTGGCGCCGGAGGCGGAGATCTTGTCGATCCGGCAGTCCAGCCAGAACTACAAGAAGGACACGGAGCAGCAGAACCAGCCACCTCCGGCGGGTGACGGCGGCGAGGAGGGCCAGCCCGAGGGTGGCGAATCGAGCGAGCTGCCTGCCGGGGGGCAGACGAACGGGCTGCGCGGGTCCACCGGGCCTGCGCAGGAAGGCCCGACCAGGCAGCTCAACGACAGCGAGACCGCGGGCAACGTGGACACCCTGGCGCAGGCCGTCGTGCTGGCCGCGAACAGCAACGTCGACGTGATGAACGTATCCATCAACAATTGCAGGGAGGCCACCGGGCAGATCAGCCAGCCCGAGCGCCGCCTGCAGGCCGCCGTGCGCTACGCGGTGGATGTCAAGGATGTCGTCGTGGTCACCGCGGCAGGCAACACCGGTGAGAAGTGCAAGCAGAACGACCAGCTCGCCCCGAACAAGCCACGCTCGGTAGTCACCCCGCCGTGGTTCGCCGAGGATGTGCTGTCGGTGGCGGCCGTCGACGAGAGCGGCAACGCGGCACCGTTCAGCGTGCACGGCCCGTGGGTGAGTGTCGCGGCGCCGGGTACCAAGATCATCTCACTGGATCCCGTGAAGAACTCCTCGAAGCTCGCGAACCAGATGGTCGAGGGCGGCGGCGACCCGATGCCGATCCAGGGCACCAGCTTCGCCGCGCCGTACGTGGCGGGGCTGGCCGCGCTGGTCCGGACCGTGCACCCGGATCTCACCGCGCGCCAAGTCATGCGACGCATCGTCAGCACCGCCCAGCACCCGGCGGCGCCCGGTGGCCGGGACAACTTCATCGGCCACGGCATTATCGACCCGATGGCCGCGCTGACCTCGATGGTGCCGGAGGAGGAGGGGGTGCCGCCCGCGCAGGCGAAGCAGCTTCCCTCGGATATGCCGCCGCCGAACGTACGCGACCCGCTGCCAGTGATCGTGGCCTTCGCCGGCGCCGGCGGAGCCGTGGTGGCCCTGCTGATAGCGCTGTTCGTGGTGCACACCGTGCGCCGCAACCGCCGCACCCCCTAACCCCGGGGCCCCTACACAGTGCAACACCCCACCCACTCTCGGCGGCCCTCCCCGCCCCGCCCACGGCGCGTTTAGCGGGCTAACCGTGCGGTTCGGCGAGCGGCGGGGCGCTCGGGAGCAAGGGAACGGGGATCGCGACCAAACGGACACAGCAGTGTCCCCGGCAGAGGTCTGAGATCTACCTTCAGCTCCTGCCGGGGACAACGGACATCGACAGGCTCAGCCGCCGCCCGGTGCTCCAGCGGCTTCCGGCGATTGCACCTCGAAGTCACCTGGTTCCGGCGGCTCGACCGGCACGCTGTCGAACGTACGAAGCGCGTCCTGCGTGTTCAGGGAGGGCCCGGTCGGCAGCAGCCGAAGGATCGACTCCGGAGCTGGCCGTGGATCGTTGAGACCCAAGCTGGCGGCCGTCCGCTCACTTGGCACCCCGTAACGCATGCCCCGATCCGAGACGAGCTGAATCGGCCCACGGCCGAAGCTGTCCTTCCCAGTAGCCGAACGCACCACGGCGGCGTAGCCGGGTTGCATGTAGAAGCTGTCCAGCGGCAGACCGTTCGGACCGGGCTGACCGACCTCGACCGCCTCCGAATTGCCCTGAGCATCGGCCGGCACCGGCGAGTCCGCACCGACGAACACCTTGGTGTGGCCGTCGCGGTTCTGCCCTTCACCCTCGATCGTCCAACCGAGGCAACTGGATGGATACCGCACCGGGTCCAGCACCGTCGGGACCACCTTGGGGTAGTCGGCCACGTCCAGGTAGGAGTCCATACCGGGCCCGACCTCGGACAGTCCCTGCAGCCTGTCGACGCTGACCTCGGGCGGTGGGCCGCTGTTCGGGGAACGCTCGAAGCGGACCATGTCGGCCACTGCCTTCGACACCTGCTGGACGCCCTCCCGGGTGACCACGAAGTACAACGTGCTGTCCACACGGGATGACGAGAAAACCTGGCCGACCTCGATGCCGTCCAAACCGAAGTTGTTCGGCGACCCCGCGCCGGGCACCGTGGGCGCCTTGATCTCACCGACCGGTGGGATGGCGTTGAGCAGGCTCATCGAGATGTAGCGGGGCTTGCCACTCAGGTTGAGCGCCCGACGCACGGACCGTTGGTTCTCCATGTCGATCTCGGCACGAACGGTGTCGGCATGCGGACGGTTGGCGTCCCCGCTCAGGCGGTAGATCAGATAGGTCTTACCGTTCTCCGCGGTGGCCAGCAAGGCCTCGTTCTGGGTCAGTTCCTTACCGAGTTTCTCGACACCCCCGACCACCGTGGTCGTGTTCTCGTTCGCGCTGGTGGGGTCCGGAAGGCTCATATTGAGACCGATCACATCGCAGACCGCCCAATTGTCCGAAATCCGCTGTTCGGCGGTGGGCAGTAGCGGAGGGCCGTCCGGGATGCCCTGTTGTCGAGCCCGCGGAATGTCCTTGAGCTGCTCGTCTGAGACGAAGTTCGGTTCCTTCACCTCGACATTGCCGCCACCTGCAGCAGCACCGTCACCGCCCTCTTGGGCCCGCTCCTGCTGCGCCATGAGCAGGAGTCGCGCGGACGCCAGGTTGAACGTCGGGATGAGCGTCTTCGGATTGCCGGTCACGACATAGATCGAGCCGGACTCCTTCCCGATCACGATGTTTCCCGAGTTCGGGACGGTCGGCTTGGGCTTGAACAAGCCGAAGATCATGAAGCCGAGCAGGCCGAGAACGCTGATCACGACACCGACCACGGTCGCGCGGGAGTGCGTCCGCATCGGGTCGTGCAGCATCACGGCGTCCCTGCGCACCAGCGCCGACTGCATCCGCCGCAGCACGAACTGGTACGCCTGGACCTGAGACTTGGTTGTCGGTGTTGACGGCATTCTCGACCTACAGCTCTCCCAGTCGCGGTACGGTTCCGCAGGATAGTCGTACGGGGACCGTCTGGTGTGGGCTTTCTACCAACTCCGGTTAGTGTTTGACTCCTCGGGACCGGCTTTCCAGCTCAGCAGCACCAACGAGGGAAGAGAACGCGCGGATGTCCGTCACCACTCCTCCACGTCCGGGAGGTCCTCCGCCGGGAGCCCGCCCGCCGGGCCGCCCTCCCGGCCCGCCTCCGCGCCCGGGAGGGCGTGGCGAAGGTCCTGCGGGTCCTGGAGGACCAGGTGGGCCCCGAGGTCCCGGGGGGCCGAACGGCCCCGGGGGGCCGGGCGGGCCAGGAGGGCCCGGTGGTCCGGGTGGTCCGCCACCCGGACAGCAGCCACCGCGGCCGGGTGGAACCGGTCCCGCGGGTGGCGCGCCGAGAGTGGCGCCGCCGGCGCGGCGCAGTGCGGTCGGTGTGAACCTCGGGCCGCTGCCCGTGGCGAACCTCATACTGCTGGAAGTCGGATTTGCGATCGGCCTGGTCCTGATCGCGATCAATTCGGAACTGGTCTACGTAGCGATCGGTGTACTGGCAGTGCTGTTGGTGTGCGCATTCCTGCGCTGGAACGGCAAGTGGTTCACCCAATGGGTTGGTCTTACGGCGCGATACATGTTCCGTTCACACGATCGGGTCGCACAACCGATAGCTCCAACCAGCCTTGAATCCATCGCCGCCGACGAGGAGGCGGTCACCGGCCCGGACGACCCACGGGTGAACTTGCTCCGGCTGGCCGTATCGGATCTCGTCGTGGCACACGGCGTCGACCATGAGGGGCAACAAGTTGGGCTTGCCTGGAACGACGGCACCTGGACTGCGGTGTTGCTGGTCGAACCGGCACCGGCGTTGATCACGCAGGCGGGCGGCGCTCCCAGCCTGCCGCTTTCGGCACTGGCGCCCTGCCTCGAGGACCGAGGGGTGGTCCTCGACTCGATTCAGATGATCTGGCATTGCTACCCGGGCAGCGCGGCGCTGCCGTCCGACTCTCCCGCGCTCAGTTCGTACATGGAGGTGCTCGGGCCCCTGCCTGCGGCCGCACGCCGGACGACCTGGGTGGCCATCCGCCTGGATCCGCGGCGTTGCCCCACCGCGGTACGTGAGCGTGGCGGCGGCGTGGTCGGGGCGCATCGCGCCCTGATCGGCGCGCTGTCACGGGTCCGCAACGCGCTGGAGTCACGAGGCGTCCCCACCCGGCCTCTCGATCCGGACGAGCTACTGCGGGCGGGCATCTCGGCCGCGGAACTGACCGGCGTGGCCGGCTCGGGCAACCAGGTCGGGCTGAAGGAACGATGGACCGGTGTCACAGCGGCCGGCATCGGCCACGCCAGCTACGCGATCACGGGATGGCCGAAGGGCAAGATCAGCAACAGCCTCAACGTCCTGACAAGTGTCCGAGCGCTGTCGGCCACCGTGGCCATGTCGATCTCGCCTGCCGCGGACGAGGGCAACGTGGGCTTGCGAGGCATCGTCCGGGTCAGCGCCCGTAACCCTCGGGAACTCGAAGCGGCTGACTCGCGGCTGAGCACCATCTCCGACCGGCTGGGTGTGACCTTGACTCCCTTGCGGGGCAGGCAGGTTGACGGATTCGCCGCCACCCTTCCGATGGGAGGCACCGCATGACGTCACGTGTTCGCGACGCGAACCGGAACACCGGTGTCGCGCCGGAGTTCACCGTGGACCCCGCCTTGCTGGACGCGATCAGCCCGTCCGGCGATCGCGGGGGCATCGTCCTAGGATCCGGACTTCAGGGTGAGCCGCTGACCATCTCGGCGTTGCGATCCACTCCGACCCGGATCGTGCTGGTCGGCGGCTTGTATCTGGCCCGCCAGGTGGCGCTGCGGGCGATGGCGGTGGGCGCCTGGGCAGTGATCGCCACCGGTAGGCCTGCTGCGTGGCAGGTGCTCTCGAAAGCCGCCGGCACCCAGCCGAACGGGCGCCCGTCACCGCTGGTGCAGATTCGGCGGTTGTCGCCGGTGGAGTTGCCAAGGCCGTCCGAGGATGCCCCCCTGCTTGTGGTGAACGACGGTGGGCCAACGCCGCCGGACCTGTTCCCGCCACGTTCGCCATGGCAGACGACGGTCTATGTGCTGCCATATCTGCACCCGCAGGCAGGCGCGATCGCGAACGCTGCCGACTTGGTGCTCATGCAACGCCTACCGGCAGGACAGGCCGAGTTGGCCGCCCGGCTCTGGCGCCTTCCGCCGCAGATGATGCATCAACTGACGACGCTCAAGGACGACCAAGTGGTCGCCCTGGGCCGCAACCTGTGGCGCCCACTCCGGCTGGTCACCACCAGCAAGGAGCAGCAACTCCTGGGCCCCGTCCGCCGGGGCGACTGACGCACCACGTACTACGTTTCGCCTGCTAACCGCGCCCCCGTAGGCGCGGTTAGCAGGCGAAACGTGCGGGCCTGAAGGGCTCAAGTGACATCAAGCGTAGTCGGGAGACTTGTGGACAACTCGTCACACTCTGGGAGTTATCCACAGAATGAATTTGAAGCTGTCGCGTTCCAGAATATTTGCGGCACGCTGTAGTTGTGCATGCCAGACCTCACGAGCTCACCGACGTCTTCCGCGGCTCCGAAGCGCGCCGGGAAGGCCTTGTCACCGAGGGACAACTACGCGGACCGGCATTTCGTCGCCTGTTCCAGGACGTATACGTCCCGTCGGGCATCCCGGTGACTCACGAGTTGCGCTGCCGTGGTGCGGCACTGATCGTTCCGAAGGAAGCAGTTCTGACCGGCAGGTCAGCCGCGACTGTACGCGGAGTGCAACTGGCTAAGACCCACGATCCGGTCGAGTTTGTCGTTCCGGAGGAATTCCGATTCGGGCCGATCAAAGGAATGCACGTCCGTCGCACCAAGGTCACCAAGAAGGAATCTCGGCCCTGGAGAGGTGTGCGAATAGCACGGCCTGCACGAATAGCTCTCGACCTGATGCTGAGGCTGTCACCTCGCACGCACAACTGGATACGACGGCTGCGCATTGCCGTCCCTGATATCGACGCGTTCCTGCGAACCGGCCTCGTCAGGCGACACAAGTTGACCTACGCCTTGCTCCGACGACGAAACCGCGGGATCCGGCTCGCGCGGAACGCATTGGCGTTGGCCGACCCGCGCGCCGAGTCACTTCCGGAATCCGAGCTGCGTATCGTCCTGACCGCCGGTGGTCTCACACCGACGCCGCAGCACAAAATCCGCAAGAACGGTAGAGTGATCGCCCGCCTAGACCTGGCCATAGCTGAGCACCAAGTAGCTGTGGAGTACGACGGACGCTGGCATTTGAAACCCGATCAGATCAGGCATGACCGCGAGCGACGAAGACGGCTTACGGCGGAAGGCTGGCGTTTCGTCATCGTCGACGCCGAGCTACTTGCCGGTTCTTACCAGAAGATCCTCGACCTGGTTCGCCGCGCGATGGGCAGCCCCTAGCGACCGCCTCCGGGGACTCGCAGATTGCGGGTTTGCTCGGCACGTGCGGCCAGGTCGTCATCGGGCGGGTACTCGACACCCACAAGAGTAAGACCGTGCGCGGGGGCTACGGTGCTGCCCCGGACACCGCTGTTGAGCTGGTCGGTGGGCCTTTCGATCGAACGGCGGCCGTCCCCGACCATGAGCACGGCACCGACCAGGCTGCGCACCATAGAATGACAAAAAGCGTCCGCCGCGACGGAAACCTCCACGAGGTACTCGTCCGCGCGCCACCAGCTGAACTCTTGCAACTCCCTGACGGTGGTTGCGCCGTCACGCTGCTTGCAGAACGCCGCGAAGTCATGCAGGCCCAGTAACGCCGCTGACGCCTCATTCATCGCATCCACGTCGAGTGGTCGTCCCCAAGCGAGGGTGTCGCGCCGCCGTAACGGGTCGACGCCCCACGGGGCGTCTGAGATCCGATAGCGGTAATGCCTGCGCACGGCGGAGAACCGTGCGTCAAATCCGGCCGGAGCTACCCGAACAGCAAGGATTCGCAGGTCAGCGGGCAGATACCGATTCCATCGGTAGCGCATACGGTCGAGCTCGGGGATACCGCGAGCATCGACCGCAAGCCGTCCGGAGCGCGTTTCGCCCGCTAAAGGCGCCGTGTCAGCATGGACGACCTGGCCGGTGGCGTGTACACCGGCGTCGGTTCGCCCGGCGACAACGACGGAACGCGGGACCGCCGCACCCGGGGGCTGCCTCGCCAGCGCCTCCTCGAGAACCCCCTGCACCGTCCGCCGATCGGGCTGCCGCGCCCAACCCGAGAAATCGGTGCCGTCATAGCTGACGTCGAGGCGCAGACGAACGAGCCCGCCCTCCCCAGAAGCGGGAGTGACGGGCTCGTTCGGTGGATCTACAGCCGTCAGGAGTCGTCCTCCGACGTGGCCTGCGACGCTTCGAAACCGGCCGCTTCGGCAGCCTCGGCGCTGGCGAACCACACATCGGCGATGGCCTGCTCGTAGTCCGCGCTGTCCAGGGCGTAGTACACCTTGGTGTCCTCGCTGCCCTTGACCGGGAAACCCTCAGGCTGCGAACCGTCGTCGAGCGGCGCATTGCTGCCTTCGCCGTACGGTGCGTCCTCGGTCGAGGCGCTCTCCTCGACCTCGGAGGCCTCAGTGGTCGCAGCCTCGATAGCCTCCGCAGGCACCTCGACAGCCGTCGTGCCGGAAGCGTCCGTCGCCGTCTCGGTGTCCTGCTTCGGAGCGTCCTTGGCGAACTTGGTCTTCCGGGCAGCCTCGGCCTCCGCAGCCGCGGTCTTCTCCGACACCAACTCGATCACTGCCATCGGGGCGTTGTCGCCCTTGCGCGGCAACGTCTTGGTGATACGGGTGTAACCGCCGTTGCGGTCCTCGAAGAACGGACCGATCTCAGCCATCAGCTTATGCACGACGTCCTTGTTCCGGATGACGCGCTGAATCTGACGCCGGTTATGCAGGTCGCCACGCTTGGCCTTGGTGATCAGCCTCTCGGCGAGCGGCCGCATACGGCGCGCCTTCGTCTCGGTCGTGGTAATCCGGCCGTGCTCGAACAGCGACGTGGCAAGGTTCGCCAGCATCAACCGCTCGTGGGCCGGCGACCCGCCGAGACGGGCTCCCTTGGTGGGGGTGGGCATCGGTTCTCCTCGTTCAGCTGGTCAGCCGAAGACCGGCTCGTCCGCCACGGCTCCGTGGCGGACGAGCCAGAGCCTTACAGCTGCTCCGTCTCTGCGTAGTCCTGGCCATCGTCGTGGCCGTTGTCCGAAATGCTGCTCGTGATGCCGTCGACACCGTCCGACCAACCCTCGCCGTCGTAGCTGGCGGCGGCTGCCGTCGGGTCGAATCCGGGCGGGCTGTCCTTCAGCGCGAGGCCGAGACCGACCAGCTTGAGCTTCACCTCGTCGATCGACTTCGCCCCGAAGTTCCGGATGTCGAGCAGGTCGGCCTCGCTCCGCGAGACCAGCTCGCCGACCGTGTGGATCCCCTCGCGCTTGAGGCAGTTGTAGGACCGCACCGTCAGGTCCAGGTCCTCGATCGGCATCGCGTAGGCGGCGATGGTGTCCGCTTCCTGCGGCGACGGCCCGATCTCGATGCCCTCGGCGTCCACGTTCAGCTCGCGAGCCAGGCCGAACAGCTCGACCAGCGTCTTACCGGCCGAAGCGACAGCGTCACGCGGGGTGATCGACGGCTTGGTCTCGACGTCCAGGATCAGCTTGTCGAAGTCGGTACGCTGCTCGACACGAGTCGCCTCGACCTTGTACGTCACCTTCATGACCGGCGAGTAGATCGAGTCCACCGGGATCCGGCCGATCTCGGCACCCGCCTGCTTGTTCTGCAGCGCGGGCACGTAGCCGCGGCCACGCTCGACGACCAGTTCGATCTCGAGCTTGCCCTTGCCGTTGAGTGAGGCAATGTGCAGGTCCGGGTTGTGCACCGTGACACCGGCCGGGGGCACGATGTCCGCGGCGGTAACGTCACCCGGGCCCTGCTTGCGCAGGTACATCGTGACCGGCTCGTCCTCCTCGGAGCTCACGACCAGCTCCTTGAGGTTCAGGATGATGTCGGTGACATCCTCCTTCACCCCGGGCACGGTGGTGAACTCATGCAGCACGCCGTCGATGCGGATGCTCGTCACGGCTGCGCCCGGGATAGACGACAGCAGTGTACGCCGCAGCGAGTTGCCGAGGGTGTAACCGAAACCGGGCTCGAGCGGCTCGATGGTGAACCGGGAACGAGTCTCGTTGACCGTCTCCTCGCCGAGAGCCGGCCGCTGGGAAATCAGCACTTTCTTTCTTCCTTTCCTGCCGACGCCCGCCATATGACGCCGAAAGGTGTGGCGTAGCGGCGGCGCACTCCGGGCGCCGCCGCCCGATCCCGCCGGGCCGTTCCAGCCCAGCTCGGATCACTTCGAGTAGAACTCGACGATCAGCTGTTCCTGCACGGGAACGTCGATCTGCGCGCGCTCGGGCAACTGGTGCACCAACACGCGCAGATTGGACGGCACGACCTGCAACCACCCCGGAATCGGACGGTCCCCGAAGGACTCCTTCGCGACCACGAACGGCAGCATCTGCAGCGACCTGGGCCGCACGTCGATGATGTCGAACTTCGTCACCTGGTAGCTCGGGACGTTCACGTTCTTGCCATTGACAAGGAAGTGACCGTGACTCACCAGCTGCCGAGCCTGCCGCCGGGTCCGGGCAATACCTGCCCGGTAGACCACGTTGTCCAGCCGCGATTCGAGGATCTGCAGCAGGTTCTCGCCGGTCTTACCGGTGCGGCGCACGGCTTCTTTGTAGTAGCGGCTGAACTGCCGCTCCAGGACACCGTAGGTGTGCCGGGCCTTCTGCTTCTCCTGCAGCTGCAGGAGGTACTCGCTCTCCTTGACCCGACCGCGGCCATGCTGGCCCGGCGGGTAGGGGCGACGCTCGAAGGCTTGGTCGCCGCCGATGAGGTCAACCTTGAGACGACGCGAGATACGGGTCGCGGGGCCGGTGTAACGAGCCATTTCTTCCTACTCCTCCCCGTGGTTCAGACCCGACGCCGCTTCGGCGGGCGGCAACCGTTGTGCGGCTGCGGGGTCACGTCCTGAATCGTGCCGACCTCGAGACCGGCGGCCTGCAGCGAACGGATCGCTGTCTCTCGGCCGGAACCAGGCCCCTTGACGAACACGTCGACCTTCTTCATGCCGTGCTCGGCCGCCTTGCGGGCGGCGTTCTCGGCTGCCATCTGCGCGGCGAACGGCGTGGACTTCCGCGAGCCCTTGAAACCGACGTGGCCGGAGGAGGCCCAGGAGATCACCGCCCCGGTCGGGTCGGTGATGGAGACGATGGTGTTGTTGAAGGTGCTCTTGATGTGCGCGTGGCCGTGCGCGACATTCTTCTTTTCCTTGCGCCGGACCTTCTTGGTCCCCGCGGCGCGAGACTTCGGTGGCATCTCTGGGTGTTTCTCCTCGTTAGCGCGAGTTCTCGGAGTGGGCTGCCGCGGCTTCCCGCTGCCCGCGCCGGATCACGGAACCGGCGTCGGTGTACAGCTGGCGCAGCGCCATCGGGCGGGCGTAAAGCGCCTTCGGCGATACACAGGACGTGGTGCCGTGCCGCTGACCACGGGCAACTCGCACCACCCTCCTGTTGCGGACGCTCATTTCTTTCCAGCCTTCTTCTTGCCGGCGACCGTCTTCTTCGGACCCTTACGGGTTCGGGCGTTGGTCTTGGTGCGCTGCCCGCGGACGGGGAGGCCACGGCGCCACCGCAGGCCTTCGTAGCACCCGATTTCGATCTTCCGGCGGATGTCGGCGTTCACCTCGCGACGAAGGTCACCTTCGACCTTGAAGTTCTCCTCGAGATAGTCCCGCAGCTTCGTGAGGTCGTCGTCGCTCAGATCCTTCACCCGGGTTTCCGGGCTCATCTCCGTAGCGACGATCATCTCCCTGGAACGGGTCCGGCCAATGCCGAAAATGTAAGTCAGCGCGATCTCCAACCGCTTCTCGCGGGGGAGGTCGACGCCAGCGAGTCGTGCCATGGGCGCGTGTGCTCCTATCTGGTTCTTTTGCCTTCAGGTCTGCTCCCCGCCCATCCCGGGACCGACTCGCTGTCATGCCACCCGCTTGCGCGGGTGGTGTCCCGGCCCCGGCCTGAAGTCCGGGGGTGAACCGGGCCGCTGGGCGACCGGCAGGTTCGGAGAGGTCTATTCTGCTGTCAATTCACTCGTCAACGAGTGCTCGTGATCAGCCCTGCCGCTGCTTGTGCCGCAGGTTGTCGCAGATCACCATGATCCGGCCATGCCGCCGGACGATCTGGCACTTGTCGCAGATCCTCTTGACGCTCGGTTGAACCTTCACGTCTCCTGCTCTCCTGCTTGTGCTGGGTGGTTACCGGCCCCCGGAAGGGGGCCCGCACTCGCCACGCCCACCACCATCACTTGTAGCGGTAGACGATGCGACCGCGAGACAGGTCGTAGGGGGACAACTCCACGACGACCCTGTCCTCCGGCAGGATGCGGATGTAGTGCTGCCGCATCTTGCCACTGATGTGTGCAAGGACCTTGTGGCCGTTTTCCAACTCGACGCGGAACATCGCGTTGGGAAGCGGCTCGATTACGCGGCCCTCGACCTCGATGGCCCCGTCCTTCTTGCCCATATCCTCCGCGTTTCGTGATGGGTTGAGTGGTGAGTGCTTGCCTCGGTCGTGCTGGCACGCACGTCACCCCGACTCCAATGCCGCCAGAATTCACGAGCGCGATGGAATCGGCGTGATGAGCACGCCGACTTGACAGTGTACGCAACCCGTGTCGTACCCCCCAAACGGGGGCCACTCATGTTACCTGACGTTACACCTGCCCCGCGTCCCCCTCGTCGCGTTTAGCGGGCTAACCGCACCTTCTCGGGGCACGCGGGGTGCGTTTAGCCCGCTAAACGCACTGTCGGAACGGCAGGGTAGTTACTGATAGCATTAGACTGGTTACAATCTGCGACAGGTGTCAGTTACTCAGGCGCGGTGAGGACCCACGGCCCATCAGCGGTGACCGCCACGGTGTGCTCCCAGTGCGCGGACCGTGACCCGTCCGTGGTGACGACGGTCCAGCCGTCATCCAGCTCACGCGTCTCACCACCTCCGCCGGTCAGCATCGGCTCGATCGCGAGCGCCATCCCGATCTTGAGGCGCGGCCCCCGTCCTGGTTTACCGACGTTCGGCAGGAACGGCTCCATATGCATGGACGTGCCGATGCCGTGGCCTCCGTACTCGACGATCATGCCGTACTCCACGCCATCGGCCAGGCTCGCTTGTTCGGCCGCGTTCTGCACGGCGTGGGAGATGTCGGTCAACCGGCCGCCCGGCACAACGGCATCCACCCCGGCCCACATGGCGGCCCTGGTAGCGGCGGATAGCGCCCGGTCCGCATCGGAGGCCGCGTCAACCTCGATGGTTACCGCCGAGTCACCGTGCCAGCCTTCCAAGATCGCGCCACAGTCCACCGACAGCAAGTCGCCCGCGGCCAACACCTGCGAGCCGGACGGGATGCCGTGCACGATCTGCTCGTTCACCGAGGCGCAGATCGAGGCGGGAAACCCGTGATACCCCTTGAATGAGGGCACCGCACCGGCGTCCCGAATGGTCTGCTCGGCGAGTTCGTTCAACTCAGCCGTGCTGACTCCCACTTGCGCGGCGTCGGTCAGCAGCCGCAGTGTTCGAGCCACGACCAATCCGGCGGCACGCATGGCTTCCAGCTCGCCCTGCGTCTTGACCTCGATCATGCGTCCACGGCGGAACAGTCGCGGCACATGAAGTCCACCGCGGTTCACCTGCGATCGCGCAGCGCTTCTACGACCCGTGTCGAGACCTCACCGACCTCGCCTACCCCATCCACCTTGATCAGGATGTCGGCGTAGTACTCGAGCAACGGTGCCGTCTCCGACTGATACACCTGCTGGCGCCGACGAATGACGTCCTCGGTGTCGTCCGACCGGCCACGACCGAGCAACCGCTGCACGAGCGCTTCCTCGGGGACCTCCAGCTGGATAACCGCGTCCAGAGTGGTATCCACCTCGGACAGCATCTGACCGAGAACCTCGGCCTGTTTGGTGTTGCGGGGGAAGCCGTCGAGGAGGAACCCGACCTTCGCATCTGGTTCGGCAAGCCGCTCCCGAACCATCTCATTGGTCACGGAGTCCGGCACCAGCTCACCGGAATCCAGGTAACGCTTCGCCTCCTTGCCCAAGGGGGTCTGCTCACCCACATGGGCGCGGAACAGGTCACCGGTGGAGATGTGTGGCACGCCCAGCCGCTCCGACAGCGCGACGGCTTGGGTGCCCTTGCCCGCACCGGGCGGACCGACGAGAACCAGACGCGTCATCGGAGGAACCCTTCGTAGTTGCGCTGCATCAGCTGGCTTTCAATCTGCTTCATGGTGTCGAGACCGACACCGACCATGATCAGCACAGCCGTGCCGCCGAACGGGAAGTTCTGGTTCTGCCCCGGGTCGGTAACGGACAGGAAGAAGTTGGGAAGGATCGCCACCAGACCGAGGTAGATCGACCCCGGCAGAGTGATCCGGTTCAGCACGAAGCGCAGGTACTCCGCTGTCGGGCGCCCTGGCCTGATACCTGGGATGAAGCCACCGAACTTCTTCATCTCCTCGGCACGTTCGTCAACGTTGAACGTGATGGAGATGTAGAAGTACGTGAAGAACATGATCAGTGCGAAGTACAGCAGGATGTGCAGCCAGCTGGACTGATCGACGATGTAACGCTGCATGAACGCCTGCCACCCGGAGGCGTCGGTCGGGTCACCGATGAGCCGGCTGATCAGGTCCGGCAGGTACAGCAGAGAGGAACCGAAGATGACCGGAATGACACCGGCCTGGTTGACCTTGATCGGCAGGTAGGTGGAGGTCCCGCCGTACATCCGGCGCCCGATCATGCGCTTGGCGTACTGCACCGGGATGCGACGCTGCCCCTGCTCGACGAAAACCACGCTGGCGATGATCGCCAGTGCGAGCACGCAGACGAAGGCGAACACCGTTCCGCCCTGGCTGCTGAGGATGTTGGCGCCCTCGGCCGGGATCCGGGCCGCGATATTCAGGAAGATCAGCACGGACATGCCGTTGCCGACACCGCGCTCGGTGATCAGCTCGCCGAGCCACATCATCACGGCGGTACCGGCCGTCATCGTCAGCACGATCATCGCCAGCGCGTAGACACTGTTGTCCGGGATGACCGATTCCGGGCAGCCCTGGAACATCGCACCACGGTCGGCGAGCGCCACCACACCGGTCGCCTGCAGGATCGCGAGACCGATGGTGAGGTACCGGGTGTACTGGGTCAGCTTGCCCTGACCGGCCTGCCCCTCC